>NZ_CP177357.1:3000000-3600000 GCF_046845755.1 Rubrivirga halophila | reverse complement strand
AACTCGAGCTCCTGACCGACACCGCCGGCGCCGACACGGCCGCGCGCGTGACTCAGAACCTGCCCCGCGTCCATGGCGCGACGTTTATCGGCAAGGGCAAGGTCGAGCAGCTCCGCAAGACGGTCGAAAAACACTCGGCCGACTTGGTCGTGTTCGACGACGACCTCTCGCCGGTCCAGGTCCGCAACCTGGAGAAGATGATGGAGGCCGAGAAGAACAACGTCAAGCTGGTCGACCGGAGCGGCCTCATCCTGGACATCTTCGCCAGCCGGGCGCGCTCGGCGCAGGCCAAGGCGCAGGTGGAGCTGGCGCAGCTGACGTACCTCCGCAGCCGCCTGACGCGGGCCTGGACGCACCTCGAGCGCCAGAAGGGCGGCATCGGGATGCGCGGGCCGGGCGAGACGCAGATCGAGACGGACCGCCGCCTGATCGGCCGCCGGATCTCGGTCTTGAAAGACCACCTCGACAAGATCGACCGCCAGCGGACGACCCAGCGCAAGGGCCGCGGCGACCAGACGCGCGTGGCGCTCGTCGGCTACACGAACGCCGGCAAGAGCACGCTCATGAACGCGCTCGCCGACAACACCGAGGTGTTCGCCGAGGACCGCCTCTTCGCCACGCTCGACGCCACGACGCGCCAGATCGACCTCGACACCAACAAGGGCATCCTGCTCGCCGACACGGTCGGCTTTATCCGCAAGCTGCCCCACGCGCTCGTCGAGAGCTTCAAGAGCACGCTCGACGAGGTCCGCGAGGCCGACCTGCTGCTCCACGTCGTCGACGTGACGCACCCCAACGCCGAGGACCACATCCGGGTCGTCAACGAGACGCTGGCGGAGCTGGAGGCCCAGGACAAGCCGACGCTGATGGTGTTCAACAAGGTCGATGCGCTCGACGACACCGGGCTCCTCGACCAGCTCGAAGGCACCTACGACAATGCCGTGTTTATCTCGGCCGCGCGCGGGATCGGGCTCGACACGTTGCGCCAGCGGACGCTCGACCTCGTGGAGTCGGACTACGTGACGCGGACGGCGCTGCTGCCGGTCTCGGACCCCAAGGCGCGGTCCCACATCCACGGCGTGGCCGAGGTGATCGACGAGACGTTCGGGTTTGCCGACGACGCCTATGCCTCCGACGCCGCGCTCGTCCCGGTGACGCGCCTGAAGTACCGGGCCTCGACCAAGAACGCGCCCGACCTCGACCGGATGCTGGAGCAGTACGGCAACTTGCGCTGGGCCGGCACCGACAACCCGTCGGGCGGCGGCGCCGTGTCCGGCGAGGGCACCCCGGACCCGACAGACTGACACGCCGGGGCGGGAATCTCCTGAACGGGCCGGGAGACCGGGTGAATGGTCGCGTCGTGTGCACCGTTCGCGAGACGCGGTACGCCGTTTGCCCGTTCAGTTGTCGCCAGGCCACTAGCTTGTCCCCCGGCCGTCCCCCCACTGCCATGACTGTTGCCACCCTCCTGAGCGCCATCGAGCCGCTCCAGACGACGGACTCCGTCGCGGATGCGCTGATGGACCTCGCCGACGCCCACGTCGCGCACCTCCCGGTGCTCGACCCCACGGGTGCGCTCGAATCGATCGCCACCGAGGCGGCCCTGCGCGAGCACCCCGACCCGACCGCCCCGCTGGGCGCGATGATGGCCGCCGAGCCGGTGTCCATCACGCTCGACACGCACGTGTTCGATGCGGCGCACCTGCTCCGCCAGCACGGTCTGAGCGTGCTGCCCGTCCTCAACGAGGAGGGCGCCTACGCCGGCCTCGTGGTCCGCCAGGACGTGTTCGGCCAGCTCGCGCACATGCTGGCGACCGAGGAGCCCGGCGCGATCGTCGTGCTCGACATGGCGCGGACGGACTTCTCGCTCGGCCAGGTCGTGCAGCTCATCGAGCAGAACGGCGTCCGCATCCTGTCGGTCTCGACCGAGGACGACCCCGGCGCCAGCCGCGTCCGGGTCACGCTCAAGCTCAACGTGTCCGACACGGCGCGCGTCCGCCACCTCATGGACCATTACGACTACCGCGTCGTGGCTGTCTTCGACGAGGCTGAGGACGACCTCGAAGCGCGCGCCGCGGCCTTCCTGCGCTACCTCAACGTCTAAACGGTACGCAGTACGGGGTGCCGGGTCCGGGAGCCACCTCATGGGGCGGCTCTCTGAACCCGGACGTGCCGCGTGCCCTGTCCCTCGCACCCGATGAATGCCCTCCCCGCCATCGCCCTGCTGGCGTCCGCACGCGCGGCGCTCGGCGCGGCGATCCAGATCGGCGACCGCCGGGCCGGGCGCGACGCCTCGGCGCAGGAGCCCGAGGACGCCGCCCGCGCCGATCTCGGCGCGCTCGCGGACGGGCTGGCGGAGCAGACCGTTCGCCTGCGGCTCCGCGCCGCCGTCGGCGCGCCGAGCGGCCCGGCCGCGATCGCCCAGGCCTTTGAAGACCGAATCCTGCTCGACGACGTGGGCCGGACGCTCGCGGTCGCCCACCAGAAGCTGCTGAGCCTGTACCCGGCCGTCGACGCCGCGCTCGTGGAGGCGGTCCGCCAGCAGGCGCGCGCGGCCCGAGACCGGGCGCTCGCCGACGACCCGGCGCGCGGGCTCGGCGCGTTCGCCGCGGCCGTCGCCCGCCTCACCGACCGGCTCGCCGGGCTCGCCTAGTGGACCTCGACGCCCTCCGCCAGCTCCAGCCCGCCGTCGCCGTCGCCGTCCTGGCGGCGCTGCTGCTGGCCGAGACGGCGCACCCCTTTTTCGACGCCTTCCGTGAGCGCTCGCGGTCGCGCCACGGGGTCCGGAATCTGGCGCTCGGCGCCGTCAACGGGCTGATCGTCGCCGTCGGGTTTGCCGGGCTGTGGGTGGCCGCCGCCGAGTGGGCGGATGCTCGGTCGTTCGGGTTGCTGAACGCGGTCGAGATCCCGGCCTGGGCGCACCTCGTGGGCGCCGTGCTGCTGCTCGACCTGTGGATGTACACGTGGCACCGCCTGAACCACCGCGTGCCGTTCCTGTGGCGCTTGCACCGCGTCCACCACTCGGACGCGCAGATGGACGTGACGACCGCCAGCCGCTTCCACACGGGCGAGATCGTGCTGTCGTCGGCGCTGCGTATCGGCGTGATCGCCGGGCTGGGCGTGTACGCGTGGGAGCTCGTCGCGTACGAGACGGTGATGTTCGTCGTCGTCCAACTCCACCACGCGAACGTCGGGCTGCCCGAGCGCCTCGACCGTGCGCTCCGGCTCGTGATCCCGACGCCGGCGATGCACAAGATCCACCACAGCCGCTGGCAGCCCGAGACCGACTCCAACTACGGCTCGCTGTTCTCGTGGTGGGACCGCCTGTTCCGGACCTTCCGCCTGCGCCGCGACGTCTCGACGGTCCGGCTCGGCTTGGACGGCTTCGACACGCCCGAGCACGAGTCGCTGCGGGGTCTGGTAGCCATGCCCGCCGCGCCGCTCGACGGGCCCGTGGAGGACGAGCGAAACCGCCCACCGGAGGGGGAATAGCGCCACCCGTGAGGCGTTGGTGGAGGGCCAGGAAATCCGAGCAAATGATGCCGTTCGGCCGTATTTTGGGCCGATTGACGCAGCGACAGATCCGGCCACCCGAGGCCGCCCCCCGACCCCCCGCTTGATGTCCGACACGAACGGAACCGACCGCCCCTACGAGAACGCGGCCACGCCCGACGGCGCCACCCCGACCCCTCCCGCCAACGCCCTGCCGACCCCCGACGCGGGCGGCGACGGCGCACCCTCGCGCGGCGACTACGGCGCGAGCAACATCCAGGTGCTCGAAGGGCTGGAGGCCGTCCGCAAGCGCCCCGCGATGTACATCGGCGACGTCGGCGTGCGCGGGCTGCACCACCTGGTCTACGAGGTCGTCGACAACTCGATCGACGAGGCGCTGGCAGGCTATTGCGATCACATCGAGGTGATCATCCACGACGACAACTCGATCTCGGTCAGCGACGACGGGCGCGGGATCCCGGTCGCGATGCACGAGGGCGAGGGCAAGCCGGCCGTCGAGGTCGTGATGACCGTCTTGCACGCGGGCGGCAAGTTCGACAAGGACACCTACAAGGTGTCGGGCGGCCTGCACGGCGTCGGCGTGAGCTGTGTGAACGCGCTCTCGGACCGGCTCGAGGTGACCGTCCGCCGCGACGGCGGGGTGTTCGCGATGGCGTTCGAGAAGGGCGACACGGTCGAGGAGCTGACGCGGCTGCGCGACATGAAGGACGGCGAGGAGACCGGCACGACGGTCCGCTTCAAGCCCGACACGGGCATCTTCTTCGACCGCGTCTACCGCTTCGACACGCTCGCGGCGCGCATGCGCGAGCTGGCGTACCTCAACAAGGGCATCACGATCACGCTGACCGACGAGCGCGAGGAGGACGAGGCGCTCGGCGTCGAGACGTACCACTCCGAGGGCGGGCTGTCGGAGTTCGTGGAGTACCTCGACGAGACGCGCGAGGGCCTGTTCGAGGGCGGGATCGCGATCGAGGACGAGGACGCCGAGGTGCCCGTCTCGCTCGCGATGCGCTACAACACGGGCTACCAGGAGAACGTCCTCTCGTTCGTCAACAACATCAACACGCACGAGGGCGGCACCCACGTCTCGGGCTTCCGCCGCGCGCTCACGGGCACGCTCAAGGCCTACGCCGACAAAAACGACCTGCTCAAAAAGGCCAAGGTCAACCTCAGCGGCGACGACTTTCGCGAGGGGCTCACGGCCGTCCTCTCGGTCAAGGTGGCCGAGCCGCAGTTCGAGGGCCAGACCAAGACCAAGCTGGGCAACGGCGACGTGCTAGGCGCGGTCGAGAGCCTGGTCCGCCAGAAGCTCGGCGAGTGGCTCGAGGACCACCCGCGTGAGGCCAAGACGATCGTCCAGAAGGTGATCCTGAGCGCCCAGGCGCGGACGGCGGCGCGGCGTGCCCGCGAACTCGTCCAGCGCAAGAGCGCGTTCGGCGGCGGCGGCCTGCCGGGCAAGCTGGCCGACTGCGCCAGCAAGGACCCGAGCGAGTCGGAGCTCTACCTCGTCGAGGGCGACTCGGCCGGCGGCTCGGCCAAGCAGGCCCGCGACCGCCACTTCCAGGCGATCCTGCCCCTTCGTGGCAAGATCCTCAACGTCGAGAAGGCCCGGCTCGACAAGATCCTGGACAACGAGGAGATCAAAAACATGGTCACCGCGCTCGGCGTCCAGATCGCCGCGGGCGCCGACGAGTTCAACGACGACAAGCTCCGCTACCACAAGGTCGTCCTGATGACCGACGCGGATGTCGACGGCGCCCACATTCGGACGCTGCTGCTGACGTTCATCTACCGCTATCTCCGGCCGCTCCTGGAAGCCGGCTACATCTACATCGCGCTCCCGCCGCTGTATCGCGCCAAGAAGGGCAAGAAGGAGGTGTACTGCTGGAACGACGACCAGCTGGCGACGGCCATCGCCGAGATGGGCGGAGCGGCCGGCGTCGGCGTGCAGCGCTACAAGGGGCTCGGTGAGATGAACCCCGAGCAGCTGTGGTCGACGACCATGGACCCCGACTTCCGCATGCTCCAGCTCGTCACCATCGACGACGCCGCGGCCGCCGACAAGACGTTCTCGACACTGATGGGCGACGCCGTCGAGCCGCGCCGCAAGTTTATCGAGCGCAACGCCAAGTACGCGACGATCGATACCTAGAGGGATGCGGGATGGGGAGGGATGAGGGATGCGCACGCGTTGGCCCCATCCCTCCATCCCGTGTCCGTCCATCCCTCACCGCATGCGTCCCGACCTCTCCGTCGTCGTCCCGGTCTACAGCGAGGCCGAGAGCCTGCCCGCGCTGGCGGACGAGATCCGCGCGGCGCTCGACGGTGCCGGGTTGACGTTCGAGGTTTGGCTCGTAGACGACGGCTCGGACGACGAGTCGTGGGCCGTCGTCGAGCGGCTACACGGCGAGGACGCGCGGTTCGCAGGCGTTCGGTTCCGGCGCAACTACGGCAAGAGCGCCGCGCTCGCGGCCGGCTTCCGCCGCGCGACCGGCCGCTGCGTGGCCACGCTCGACGCCGACCTACAGGACGACCCCGCCGAGCTTCCCGTCATGGTCGCCCGCCTAGACGCCGGCGCGGACCTCGTGAGCGGGTGGAAGCAGAAGCGGAACGACCCGTGGGAAAAGCGGCTGCCGTCGAAGTTCTTCAACCGCGTCACGCGCTGGATGTCGGGCATCCCGCTCCACGACTTCAACTCGGGCATCAAGGCGTACCGCCGCGAGGTCGTCGAGAGCGTCCGCGTGTACGGCGAGCTCCACCGCTACATCCCCCTGCTGGCAAAGTGGGAGGGCTACGACCGCATCGAGGAGCAGGTCGTCAACCACCGGCCCCGCCTGCACGGGACGACCAAGTTCGGGTTCGAGCGCTACCTTCGTGGCTTCCTCGACCTCATCACGGTCCTCTTCCTGACCCGGTTCGCGCGCCGCCCGATGACGTTTTTCGGCGGGCTCGGGACGCTCGGCTTCCTGGCGGGTTTCGCCATGCTGGCGTACCTCACGGTCGAGAAGCTGGTCTTTGGGGAGGCTATTGGCGACCGGCCCCTCCTGCTGTTCGGCGTGATGCTGATCCTGCTCGGGGCCCAGTCGTTCCTGGCGGGACTCCTCGGGGAGATGATTGTGCGGCCCGAGATGGAGCGGCCCGACCGCACCGACGTCCGCGCGGAGCTCGCGCCGGCCATCCCTATTCGAGAAGCGGCCGAGGCATAGCGCCGTCGCGAGCTAGGGGCGGACGCGCAGCACCAGGCCGTGCGCGGCCGACGCATCGAACGAGTTCTCGCCGAACGTGTACCGGGCATACGTGTAGCGGAGGTCGTATCGCGTGCCGAGGGCGATGAGCGCGTTGTCGTTGCGGAGTCTCCCCACACCGCGAAGCGCGCCGCCGATGCTGAGTGTGGCGCCGCTCGACTCGCGCGAGACGAAGCTCGCGCCACGCATGGCGCCGAGCGACAGCGTCACGGTCTCCCCGAGCGACAGGCGGCCGGCTTGCCGTGTCAACACCTGATCGCTCTCGTCGCCAGCGCCCAGGAGGACGTTTGCCGCCGACAGGCCGAACAACTCGGCGCCGGGGTCCTCCGCGCCCGTGAGGACTTCCAAGCCGACGACGCGGAAAGCGCGGGGCGTCCCGGCGTTCAGCTCGACGGCGGTGAGGAGCCGGATCCCCGCCGCGGGCGTGCGCTGGACGGTGGCCGACGGCCTGATGCCGAACACGAGGTCGGGGTCGTAGGTCGGAGCCGAGTCGGCCAAGCCCAGGCCGCGCAACGCGTAGCCCGCCGTCAGCTCCACATCGAAGCGGGTGCCGTCAGCACCGGGGGCCGGCTGGAGCCAGCGGCCGAGGGGCAGCGTCACGTCCACGCCGAGATCGGCGGCCGTGGCGCGCGCGCGGTCGTCGTCGCCGATGGTGCCGAGCTGGGCTCCCGAGGTCAGGCGCCGCAGGCTCGCGCCCGCCCGGACGCGGACCGGCCCGTCGACGGCGCCACCGACGCCAAGCGCCAGCGTCCGGTCCAGGCCGGGGTCGAAGACGCCGAGCTCGATGCCCTGCACGTCGGTGAGGACGAACGGGGGCAAGGAGAACGCGCCGGCGGCGAGCCCGACGCCGATCGATGCGGGGCGGCCCGCAAGGGTGCCTCGGATACCACCGGCGACCGCGAATCCGGCCGTCGAGATGTCTTCGAAGCCGAGCCAGCGGGGCGTGAGCTCACCCGAGACCGAGACGCCACCCGCAAAGTCTGCCAGCACGGCCGGGTTGTCGAGCATCCGCAGCGGGTCGGCCGTTGGCCCGAAGGCGCCCGCTTCGGCCACGGCCTGTGCCTCGGCCGAGAGCGGGAGGTAGGGCGTAACATAGGGGGTGTGCACCGTCGACTGCTGGGCCGCGGCGGCAGGCCCGAGCAGGGCGACGAGAGCGAGACAGAGCGTGCGCATGCGTGGCGGGATTGGGAGGCGGGAGCGTACGCAAAGGGAGCCGACAGGCCAGGGCACGACGGTGCGCCTTCGGCGGAGAGTGCCCCACGCCGCGCCGCGCGTCCGGCGGGGTGCCATCTTGCGGCATGGCGCGCATCTCCCTCCTCGGCCCGGCGTGGCCGTATCGCGGCGGCATCGCCCACTTCCAGGCCTCGCTGGCGCGCACGCTCGCGCAGCGCGGGCACGACGTGGCCCAGATCACGTTCTCGCGCCAATACCCCGAGCGCCTCTTTCCGGGCACGACGCAGCTCGACGCCAGCGCCCCCCCCGCCGACCCCCCGGCGCGCCTCATCGACAGCCTGGGCCCGCTGTCGTGGGTGCGCACCGCGCGTGAGGTCGCCGACCATGGCGCCGAGGTGGCCGTGTTCATGCACTGGATGCCGTTCTTCGGCCCGGCGTTCGGCACGATCGCGCGGCGCTTGCGCACGCGAGGGGTGACCGTGCTCGCGGTCGTCCACAACGCGCTCCCGCACGAACGGCGACCGGGTGACCACGTGTTGACGCGCTACGCGCTCGGCGCTTGCGACGGGTTGGTGGTGATGAGCGACCAGGTCCGCGGTGACCTCGACCGGCTCGGCATCGACGCACCCGTCCGGCAGGTCGAGCACCCGGTCTACGACGTGTTCGGCACCGCCACGCCGAAGGCCCAGGCGCGCGCCGCGCTCGCGCTCGCCCCCGACGCGCCGACGTTCTTGTTCTTCGGCTTCATCCGCCGGTACAAGGGCCTGCACGTGCTGCTCGACGCGTGGCCCGCCGTCCGCGCCGCCGTGCCCGACGCGCAGCTCGTCGTCGCCGGCGAGTTCTACGCCGACGAGGACGCCGTGCGCGCCCAGATCGCCGCGCTCGGCGGGGAAGCCGGGGGCGTCCGCCTCGACGCTGCGTACATCCCCGACGACCGCGTGGGCCTGTACGTCAGCGCCGCGGATGCCGTCGTGCAGCCGTACCTCTCGGCGACCCAGAGCGGCGTCGCGCAGGTGGCGTTCCACTTCGAGCGGCCCGTTGTCACGACCGATGTGGGCGGACTGGCGGAGGTCGTGCCCGACGGCGTGGCCGGGCTCGTCGTCCCACCCGACGACGCGCCGGCGCTGGCGGCGGCGCTCGTCCGGTTCGCGGATGAGGGGCTGACGGAGCGTCTGGCGCCGGGCGTGGCCCGGCAGCGCGAGCGGTTCTCGTGGGACCGCGTCGCCGAGGCCGTCGAGGGACTGGCCGGCTAGGCGGCGGGCGACAACTCCCGGCCCGAGAGCCAGCCGCGGGCGTCCCCCTCGTCCACGAACGCCTTGACGTCGAGCCCGCGGACGGCGGTCGAGGCCTCGAAAAACTGGGTGACGAGGAACGCGTCGTCGTAGTGGTCCAGCACGGCGACGCGGTGCGGGTAGCCGTCGGCCGCGTCCGCGAAGGCCCGGGCGATCGCGAAGGCGTCGCGGTACGCGAACGCCGCGATGGTGGCCTCGCGGATGTCGAGCAGCAGCGGCGCGCCGCGGCGGGCGGCCTCGTCGATCCCGACGGTGACGGCGTCCCGGGCTTGCGCGGCCGTCATCGCGCCCGCGATCACGTGGACCATCGGGGCCGAAGGGCGGTCGGGAACGGACATCAGACGGGCGTGGTGGGCCGGAAGCTACCCGGCCTGCCCTCCGCCGTCCGTACCCTGCGCCAGTCTTCCGCACCGTTTTGGATTACGACCCCGTCAAAGACCGCCTCGGCCGCTTCTTCTGGGCCACGCCCACGCGCACCCGGGCCTTCTACCGCGTCCTCGATACCGTCTTCCTGCGCTCGTGGTACGTCCGCCGCGCGCTCCGCCGCCACGTCGAGGCCTGCGGCGACCGCCCGGTCCGCGTGCTCGACGCCGGGACCGGCTTCGGGCAGTACGCCTACTGGCTCGTCCGCTCGTTCCCGAACGTGACCGTCACGGCGCTCGACATCAAGGACGAGTACCTCGCGCGCGCCCGGGCGTTCATGGCGCAGACGCCGTACGCAAGCCGCGTCGCGTTCGAGGCCGCCGACCTCACACAGCCGCTGGCGTATTCCGACGCCTTCGACCTCGCGCTGTCGGTCGACGTGATGGAGCACATCGAAGACGACCGCGCGGTCTTTCGGCACGTGCTCGCGGCCCTCAAGCCGGGGGGCGTGTTCATCGTCAACACGCCCAGCGACCAGGGCGGAAGCGGGGTCACCGAAGAGGGAGAGGAGAGCTTTATCGGCGAGCACGTCCGCGACGGGTATCCGCTCGATGAACTGGTCGAAAAGCTGGAGACGGCGGGGATGGAGGTGACGGAGACCGCCTACGCGTACGGCCGAGCGGGCTCAGCCGGGTGGCGGTTGCTCGTCAAGTGGCCCATCCAGATGCTCTCCGCCAGTCGGTGGCTGACGCCACTCGTGGCCGCCTACTATCTCCCCGCCGGCCCGGTCGGGCTGGCGCTCAACGCCCTCGACGTGCGCGCCGACAACCCGACGGGCACGGGCCTGCTGGTGACCTCCCGGCGACCAGGCTGACGCGTTACCCACAGGCGTAGACGTGCGGCAACTGAGTACCTTCCGCGCTCACACGCACACGCTCATGCCCGCCTTCGCCCGCTTGGCGCTCGTCGCCCTCCTCGTCGCCACCTCCGGCTGCGCCACCATCATCCAGGGCAGCCGCCAGGACGTCTTGGTCGACACCGATCCGTCCGGCGCTCGCGTCACGGTCAACGGCTACGAGGCGGGGGAGACCCCGGTCATCCTGGACCTCAAGCGCGACGAGCACCACCACGTTGAGCTCGCCCTCGAGGGCTACGAGCCCGTGGTGTTCCGCCTCGAGCGCGACCTCGACTTCGTCCCTGCCGTCGTCGGCAACGTGTTCAGCTTCGGCCTGCTGGGCTTCGCCGTCGACTTCGTGAGCGGGGCAGCGTACGAGCTGAGCCCGGACGAGCTGCTCGCGACGCTGCAGGCCGAGGGCGTCACGGTCGCCCCCTCGGACGACCCGAGCCAGATCCGCGTCGTGCTCCTCCCCGCCGAGGCGGTCGAGGCCGCGCTTGCGGCGCGGTAGCCCGCGATCCGCTACGGCCCATCGTCGGCGCGCGTGTAGCGGATGACCCAGTTGTCGGTCCACGTCTCGCCGCCGTCCGTCGAGGCCTGCCAGCGCCAGACGAGCGCGTCGGCGGTCACGTCTTGCCAGACCATCCGGTTGTGCTGAGTCTGGCCCTGGACGTTCTCGAACGGCGGCTGGCGCATCGCCGTCACGCGGCCGCTGTGGTTGGTCTCGCCCTCGAAGGTGAGGTAGCCCGCGCGGTTGTCGACCCACGTCTGGCGCCAGCCGGCCGGCGTGCGCACCGATACGCTCTCGCCGGCGTAGCCGCCCGCGCCCGTGAACCGCTCGCGGACGACGCAGCCGCTGTGTTCGCGGGTGATGACGTTCGTGCCCGAGGCCGTGCCGGTCGGCGTGTCCCATTCCAGATCCCAGGTGCCGACCCAGAAGTCGAGGCCGTCGGCCTCGGGGGCGATGCAGGGGGCGGCGGGCTGGGCGGCGAGTGGCGCGGCCAGGAGCGCCAGCAGAAGGAGAGGGGAGAGGCGCATCGCGACAGGTCGTGGAGGTTCAGGGAGATAGCCCGGGACCCCGCCGGGCGCAAGGCACACGGGCCGGGTCCGGCCCGATTGCCCTGCCTACGACCCGACTCGTACCTATTCTCTGGTGCGCAGTCGCGCCCATGATGTGCCGTCAAACTCCCTGGCCCCGATGATCCGTCTCCTTCGCCTCCTTCCGCTCGCGCTCGCGCTGCTGGCGGTCGCCCCGCACGCCCAGACCGCCGACATGGCGCTCCCGTTCGACCCCGCCGTCCGGCAGGGCGAGCTGGCGAACGGGCTGCGCTACTACGTCCGCGCCAACACCGAGCCCGAGGGCCGCGCCGAGCTGCGGCTGGCGGTCGACGCCGGGTCCATCCTGGAGGCCGACGACCAGCGCGGGCTGGCCCACTTCGTCGAGCACATGGCCTTCAACGGGACCGAGCGGTTCGACGAGCCCGAGCTCGTCCGCTACCTCGAGTCCGTCGGCACCCGCTTCGGGCCCGACCTCAACGCCTACACCTCGTTCGACGAGACGGTCTACATGCTCCAGGTCCCGACCGACTCGGCCCAGATCTTCTCGACCGGCCTCGACGTCCTCCGCGAGTGGGCGGGCAGCGTCACCCTCGACGACCAAGCCATCGAGCGCGAGCGCGGCGTCGTCCTCGAAGAGTGGCGGCGCGGGCAGGGCGCGAATGAGCGCATGAACCGCATCCAGTTCCCCATCTTCTACGCCGGCTCGCAGTACGCCGAGCGCCTGCCGATCGGGCTCCCCGAGATCATCGAGGGGGCGCCCCCGGAGGCCCTCCGCCGCTACTACCGCGACTGGTACCGCCCCGACCTCATGGCCGTCATCGTCGTCGGCGACGTCGACGCGGACGCCGTCGAGGCCATGATCCGCGACCGCTTCGCCGACCTCGACACGCCCGCCGACGCGCCCGAGCGGACCGTCTTCGAGGTGCCGTTCCACGACGAGACCCGGTTCGCGCTCGCCAGCGACCCCGAGGCCCCGCAAACGATTGTCCGCGTCTCGTTCAAGCGGCCCGTCACGCGCGTCCGCACCGCCGCCGACGCCCGGCGCTCGCTCGTCGAGGACCTCTTCTTCTCCATCTTCCGGAGCCGCCTCGACGAGATCCGCCAGGAGCCCGGCGCCCCGTTCGCGCTCGCGTTCGCCTCCAACGGCAGCGGCCTGCGCACGCTCGGCGGCGCGTCGCTCCTCGCGCTCGTCGCCGACGACCGCGTCGCTGATGCCGTCGAGGTGCTGGCGACCGAGGCCGAGCGCCTCCGCCGCTTCGGCGTGACGGAGGGCGAGCTCGACCGCCAGAAGGCCGAGACGCTCCGAAGCGCCGAGTCCGCCGTCGCCGAGGCCGACAACCAGCCCAGCCGCAACCTCGCCGGCGCCTACGTCCAGTCGTTCCTGCGCGACCAGCCCGTGCTGTCGCCCGAGACCGACCTCGCGCTCGCCCAACGCCTCCTCCCGACGATCACTGCTGAGGAAGTGAGCGCCGTCGCGAATGTGCTCGTCTCGCGCGAGAACCGCGTCGTCGCCGTCAACGCCCCCGAGCGCGACGACCTGGTCCTGCCGACCGAGGCCGACCTCGCCGCCGTGCTCGCGGCCGTCGCCGACGCCGACCTCGACGCCTACCAAGACAACACCGTCGAGGGCCCGCTCGTGGCTGAGATGCCCACGCCGGGCACCATCACCGACGAGGACACCGACGACGAGCTCGGCACGACCACGTGGACGCTGTCGAACGGCGCGCACGTCATCCTGAAGCCGACCACCTTCAAGGCCGACGAGGTGTGGCTCCAGGCCACCAGCCCCGGCGGCTCGTCCCTCCTCGACGACGACGAGGTCGCGATTGCGGGCGGCGCCGCCGGCTACGTCGGCCAGGCCGGCGTCGGCGCCTTCGACCAGGTCGCCCTCGGCAAGAAGCTGACGGGCCAGATCGTCCAGGTCCGCCCGACGATCGGCAGCGACACCGAGGGGTTCTCGGGCCGCGCCGCGCCGGCCGACCTCGAGACGCTCTTCCAGCTCGTCCACCTCTACGTGACCGCCCCGCGCCGCGACGAGGCGGCGTTCCAGGCATCGCAGGCCCAGACGCGCGGCTTCCTCGCCAACCAGGTCACCACGCCCCGCGTCGCCTTCAGCGACACGCTCAGCCAGACCCTCAACGGCTACCACCCCCGCTCGCGCACGCTGAGCCAGTACCTCGCCGACCTCGACCGCGCCGACCTCGACCAGGCCTTCGCGTTCTACCAGGAGCGCTTTGCGGACGTCTCCGACTTCACCTTCGTGCTCGTCGGCGCCTTCGAGCCCGAGGCCGTCCGCCCGTTCGTCGAGACCTACCTCGCCAGCCTGCCCGGCGGCGGGCGCGACGAGGAGGCTCGGGAGGTCGTGATGACGCCCCCGCCGGGCGTCGTCGAGAAGACCGTCCGCGCGGGCGTCGAGCCCCAGGCCCAGGTCGCCGTCGTGTTCCACGGGACGATGGACGCCGACGACCGCGAGGACCGCGTCCGCGTCGCCGCCGTCGCGGATGTGCTCTCGAAGGCGCTCCGCGAGGAGCTCCGCGAGGACCGCGGCGGCGTCTACGGCGTCAGCGTCCGGCCTAGCATCGACCAGGACAACGACCAGGTCCAGGTCCAGATCACGTTCGGCACGGACCCCGAGCGCGTCGACGAGCTGGTGGCCGCCGTCTTCGAGCAGGTCGAGGCCGTCCGCGCGGGCCAAGCCGCCCCCGAGCACCTCGCCGCCTTCCAGGAGCAGCAGCGGCGCGGCATGGAGACGAGTCTCCAGGAGAACCGCTACTGGCTCAGCATCCTGGCCGAGGCCGCAAAGCGCGACACCGACCCCCAGGACGCCATCGACGAGCCCGACCTCGCCGCCGTCCTGACCATGGACGACATCGCCCACACCGCCCGCTTGGTCCTCGACCCCGAGCAGGTCGTCCGGGTGACGCTGCTGCCCGCCGCAAGCGGCGAGTAGCCGCCCCGCCCGCCTCGACGTCGAGGCGGGCACACACGACCGAGCCGCTGGCGACACGCATCGCCAGCGGCTCGGTTCGGTCTGAACGTCGGGTCGAAACTGGGCTGGCCTACCACGGCCAGTAGATCGTGATGATGGTGCCGCTGCCGGATCTGTTAATCTCGATGCCGATCTTCCAGCCCTCGCCCTCGCGGGTCCCGATGAGCGTGCCGTCGCGGGTTTCCTCGACCTGGGGCATCAGGAACGAGTCTCGGCCGATGTCGTCGCCGGTGCCGAGGCGGAGCGACCGGAGGTCGGTCGCGGCCGGGAGCTCGGCGCGCCCGGCGAACGAGCCGTCACGGGAGCGCTGGAGGCGGACCTCGTGGTCCCGACGCCCGTCCGAGAACGTGAGCAGCACGAGGTCGCCTTCGATGGGCTCCTCCGACGTGAGCTCGACCGTGGCGGGGCCCCTCACGTTCTCTGTGTAGGTGACCTTGATCTCGGCGTGTTGGAGCCCGTAGGGGCCTTTCCCATCCGACTGGGCCTGAGCGGAGGCGGCGAAGAGGCCAGCGGCCATGAAAACGAGCACGGTGCGAGGGAGGGAGGGAGTCATGGGGGAAGGGGAGTGGGTGGGGACGTCATCTCTCCTTCCGCAAAACGCTCGACGTTCAGGTCACGTCGGTGGCCACCCCCGCGCCTCGGCGCCGAGGCAGACGAGCTGGCGCGCCGCGTGAAACCTCGTCGGCGGCGCGGCGCCCGGACCGCCCGCCCGTAGCTTGCTCGGCGAGCATTCCCCCCCGTCCGATGCCCGCCGACTCCGCCGTCAAGTTCATCTTCGTGACCGGCGGCGTGACGTCGTCGCTGGGCAAGGGGATCGTCTCCGCCAGCCTCGGCCGGCTGTTGGAAGCGCGCGGCCTGCGCGTCACGATCCAGAAGTTCGACCCCTACATCAACGTCGACGCGGGGACCATGAACCCGTTCGAGCACGGCGAGGTCTATGTCACCGACGACGGCGCCGAGACCGACCTCGACCTGGGCCACTACGAGCGGTACCTCGGCATCCCGATGTCGCAGGCCAACAACGTGACGACGGGCCGCGTCTACTCGGGCGTGATCGCCAAGGAGCGCGCCGGCGCCTACCTCGGCAAGACCGTCCAGGTCGTCCCCCACGTGATCGACGAGATCAAGGGCTGGATGCGGCGGCTCGCGGAGTCCGGCGACTACGACGTCATCCTGACCGAGATCGGCGGGACGGCCGGCGACATCGAGAGCCTGCCTTATTTGGAGGCCATCCGCCAGCTCGCGCTCGAAGAGGGCCGCGCCAACACGGCGCTCATCCACCTCACGCTCGTCCCGTACCTCGCCGCCGCCGGCGAGCTCAAGACCAAGCCCACCCAGCACTCGGTCAAGACGTTGCAGAGCTACGGCCTGCAGCCCGACCTGCTCGTCTGCCGGACGGAGCACCCGCTCCCGGCCGATGTCCGCAAAAAGATCGCCCTGTTCTGCAACGTCGGGCCCGAGGCCGTGGTCGAGAGCCGCGACGCCGAGTCGATCTACGAGGTCCCGCTCCTGCTCCGCGAGCAGCGCTTCGACGAAGTCGTCCTGGAACGCCTGGGCCTGACCGACGCCCTTGCCGTCGACCCCACGGCCGACCTCGAGTCGTGGGTCGACTTTCTGCGCCGCCTCAAGAACCCCGGGGACAAGGTCACGATCGCACTCGTCGGCAAGTACGTCGAGCACCAGGACGCCTACAAGTCGATCTCCGAGAGCTTCTTACTCGCGGGCGCCCGGAACGGCGTCGAGGTCGACGTCCGCGCCGTCCTGTCCGACGACGTGACCGAGGCGAACGTCGAAGAGACGTTGGCGGGCGTGGCCGGCGTGCTCGTGGCCCCCGGCTTCGGCGACCGCGGCATCGACGGCAAGATCGAGGCGGTCCGCTGGGCGCGCGAGAGCGGCGTCCCCTTTTTCGGCATCTGCCTCGGCATGCAGATCGCGACGATCGAGTTCGCCCGGACCGTCGCCGGGCTGGAGGACGCCCACTCGACCGAGTTCGAGCCCGACACGCCGCACCCGGTCATCGCC
This sequence comes from Rubrivirga halophila, assembly GCF_046845755.1. Classification (GTDB taxonomy): domain Bacteria; phylum Bacteroidota; class Rhodothermia; order Rhodothermales; family Rubricoccaceae; genus Rubrivirga. The sequence goes on along the minus strand of NZ_CP177357.1, from coordinate 3,583,449 downwards.
ATGATGGCCGAGCAGAAGACGGTCACCGACAAGGGCGGCACCATGCGGCTCGGCGCCTACGACTGCGCCCTCACGGATGGCACGCTCGCGCGCGAGATCTACGGCACCGACGCCGTCAAGGAGCGGCACCGCCACCGCTACGAGGTCAACAACGACCTCCGGTACCGCCTGCGCGAGGCGGGCCTGGTGTTCTCCGGCCTCAACCCCGACCGCGACCTGGTCGAGATCATCGAGCTGCCCCGCCCGCCGGCCGGCGACGGCGCCGCCGAGGGCCCGACGCACCCGTGGTTCGTGGGCGTCCAGTTCCACCCCGAGTACCGCTCGCGCGTCAGCGAGCCGCACCCGCTCTTCGTGGAGTTCGTCGGGGCGGCCGTGGCGCACGCCCGCGGCGCGGGCTTGCTGACGGAGCCGAAGGGCCCCACGCGCACGCGCCGCGTCCGCCGGGCGACCGCTCGCGTGCTGGCGGAGGAGTAGAAGAGACGAGGAGGGGACGAGAAGAGGAGACGAGGCGATGCGCATGGGCGTGATCGCCAGTCTCCCGCCGTCCTCTTCTCCTCTGTCCCTCGTTTCCTCTTCTCCTCTCATGCCCGACATCCCCGCCCGCTTGGCCGACCGCGTCCGCGTCCGCGTCGGCGCGCTCGTGTTCGACGACGCCACGGCGCCGACGGCCGTGCTTTTGGCCGAGCACCGGGGGATCTGGGAGGACCGCCCGTTCTGGACCCCGCCCGGCGGCGGCGTTGAGGTCGGCGAGTCCCTCGCTGAGGCCGTCCGGCGCGAGGTCAAAGAAGAGACCGGCCTCGACGTCACCGTCGGCCCCATCCGCTACGTGCTCGACTTTATCCGCCCGCCGCTCCACGCCGTCTCGTTCTACCTCGCCTGCCACACCGCCGCCGACCTCGCGGGTGCGCGCCTGGGCTCCGACCCCGAGCTGGCCGACGACGACCAACTCCTCCGCGACCTCCGCCTCGTCCCCTTCGATGAGCTGGATCGTTTGACGCTCTACCCTGAGCCCTTCGCCGGCCGTCTGGCCGCCGACGCCCGCGCCGGCTTCCCCGAGGGCACCGTCTACCTGGGCACCTTCCGATGAACGTTCTGGACGGATACGTCGGGGTCGCCACTCGCCGACGCCGCGCGGTCGCCACGCTCGCGGCTGCCCTCGTCGCCGCCGCACTCGCGTTTCTCGCGTCGGACGGCGCGGACGCGGCCGAGCGCGCCCGGCTCGTCCGCTACGTCGGGATCCTGGTCTCGGCCGCACTCGCCATCGGCGCCCAGCACGCGCTGTACCCGTCGCCGCACGCGCGCCGGCTGCAGCTCGGCAACCCCGACGGCGCCCGACTGCTCGCGCTCCAGCTCGGCCGCTGGCTGCCGGTCCCGCTCGTGCTCGCGGTCCCGGCCCTCGTGCTGGCGGGGGGCGACGCCCTGCTGGCGATCGAGGGCATGGTCGGCGTCGTCGCGCTCGGCCTGTACGCCTTTGCCCGCGCAAGCCGTTTGGGTGAGCGCGTCGAGGCGTGGGAGAGGGGAGAGGCCGGCGTCTGGTACCAGGCGATGCAGCGCACGATTCCGGCGACCCGCGGGGTCTTCGTCGTGCCCGACGCCCTCGTGCCCGGCCTCCTGCTCACCGGCGAGGTCTTTCTAGTCGGCTCCGTCCTGTCCATCGCCGGCCGCGCTCTCGGGACCGGCTGGGCGGCGCTCGGCGCCCCAGCCGCGCTCGCTGGGCTGGCGCTCGTCCTCGTTGCCCGCCAGCGCGGTGCCTTCGACCGCGCCTTCTGGGCCTCGCACGGCGTCTGGGCCGACGCCTTCCGCCAGGTCGAGAACGGCGACGGCCGCGAGCCGGTCGCCTACGACGCCGTCTACTGGGCGCCCCCGTCGCTGCGGCCCGCCGTCTGGGCCGGGCTCGTCGCCCTCGACCGCCGCTTCCCGCTCGGCCGCGTCGCCGCCGTCGCCCTCGCGATCGTCGCGATTGTCCACCTCGCCGACGCCGGGCCGGGCGTCGAGGCGGCCACGCTCGCGCTCACCGTGCTCGGCCTCAACGGCGCCATCGCACTCGCGGTCGGGCCGGACGTGGCGCCGCCTGCTCGTGTCTGGCGGCTGGGCGGAATTGGGAAGTGGACCGCCGTTCGAGCCTTGATGAACGCCCGCTGGCTCGTCCCTCTCGTCGTCGTCCTGCTGGCGATGGTCTGGCTCACCGACGACGTGTCGTTCGCGTACGTCGGCGTGTGGGCATCCGTTGACATCGCCATCGCCGTCCTCAGCGCGGGTCTCGTGACCGTCGCCTCGCACCTCCGCTTCCGCCGTGCCGTCGCCTAGTCTCGCCCCCCTGCTCACCGTCGCCCCCGGTCGCCAGCGCGAGCTGGTGGTCGACGCCGTCACCAAGCAGTACGTCTTTGGCCCCGTCGTCCTCGCGGACGTGACGCACACCTTCCGCCCCGGCACCGCGACCGGGCTCGTCGGCCCCAACGGCTCCGGCAAGTCGACCCTCTTGCGCGTGCTCTCCGCCATGAGCCCGCCGACGAGCGGGACGGTCCGCTACGGCAGTCTCGACATTCACCGCCGCCCCCACGCCGCGCTCGCGTCGATCGGCGTCGTCCACGACCAGCCCGACCTGCCCGGCTACCTCACCGCCGTCGAGACCGCCGAGTGGGTCGCGCGCGAGCGCGGCGCCTGGGACGACGGCGCCCCCGCCCGCCACGCCGCGCTCTTCGACGCCCTCGACCTCGACGAGCGCCGCGGCGCCCCGACGCAGACGTACTCGGCCGGCATGACGCGCAAAGCCCAGCTCGCGGTCGCCTTCGCTGGCGCGCCTGCCGTCCTCCTCCTCGACGAGCCGTTCCGCGCCCTCGACACCGCCGCGACCGAGGCGGCCGTGTCCCTGCTGGCGGCCTTTCGCGACGGCGGCGGCCTCGTCGTCTTGTCCAGCCACCGCGCCGACTTGCTGGACGCCTTGTGCGACGACCGGCTGGCGCTGGGCTGACCTGACGCCCTCGCGCCTCGCCCCGGCGACCGCCCGGGGCAGGCCCGTCTATCTTCGCGCCGCACTCCCCGACGCCCGCATGGACCCGACCGCCGCCCTCATCACCGAGCCCACCCAGGTCGCCGCCCTGCTGGCGTCCGTCTTGGCCGCCGTGTTCGCGCTCTCCCGCGTGCCCGCCCTCGACCGGCTCTTCAGCGTGATCCCGCCGGTCATCTGGGCCTATTTCGTGCCCATGCTGCTCACCACGTTCGGCGTCACGCCGAGCGCCAACGAGGCCTACGACTGGTTCAGCTACGTGCTGCTCCCGTTCGCCCTGTTCCTGCTGATGATCACCATCGACGTGCCGGCGATCCTGAGCCTGGGCAAGCTGGCGCTCGCCATGATGCTTATCGGCACGCTCGGCATCGTGATCGGCGGGCCGATCGCCTACCTCACCGTCGGGCAGTTTATCGGCGACCCCGAAACGTGGCAGGGCATGGCGGCGCTCGCGGGCAGCTGGATCGGCGGGACCGCCAACATGCTCGCGCTCAAAGAGTCCGTCGGCCTCAGCGACGCCGGCCTCGCGCCCATCATCGTCGTCGACACGGTCGTCGGCTACGGCTGGATGGCCATCTTGCTCTTCCTGTCCGGCTACCAGGACAAGTTCAACAGGTGGGTCAACGCCGACACCGCCGCCATGGACCGCGTCAACGCGACGCTCCAGGAGATGGACACGACCCGGCGCCCGTCCACGACGGCCACGATCGGTATCATCGTCGGGCTCGGGTTCGGCGCCGCCGTGCTGTCCCGCATCCTGGGCGGCGCCCTGCCCACGCTCGGCGACCCGACCATCATCTCGGGTGGCACCTGGGCCATCTTGATCGCCGTGACCATCGGGCTCGCGCTCTCGTTCACGCCGATGCGCAAGCTCGAGCCCGACGGCGCCAGCCAGATCGGCTTCGCGGCGCTCTACCTGCTGCTCACCTCCATTGGGGCCCACGCTGACCTCGGCGCCGTCCTCGACGCGCCGGCCTACATGCTGATGGGCGTCGTCTGGCTCGCGGTCCACATCGGGATCCTGTTCCTGGCGGCCAAGCTCTTGCGCGCGCCGCTCTTCTTCGTCGCGACGGGCTCGATGGCGAACGTCGGCGGCGCGGCCTCGGCGCCGATCGTCGCCGGCGTCTACCTCCCGGCGATGGCGCCGGTCGGGTTGCTGATGGCCGTCTCGGGCTACGTCCTCGGCATCTACGCCGCCCTCGGCTGCGCCTGGATGCTCGCCGCACTCGCGGGGTAATGGGCACAGGGTGATGAGTGATGAGCGGGCGGCTCGGCGTGCGGTCCGCTCGCCCAGGCGTTCCCGCTTACCCGGCTCGGACCGGGGCCGACGCGCTGGCGTCCCCAATCGAAGGGCCCACACTCATCACCCGAGGGGCCTCATCATCGCCAGCGCCTTGCCGATCACGAAGAACTCCGGGTTGTCCGGGCGGACCGACTCGTCGCTGTACGTCCGGTCCGCCGCCCGGAAGTGCAGCCGGTCGTTGACGAACTCGAAGCGCCGCACGACGACGCGGTCGTAGAACAAGACCGCCGCCAGCGCGCCGCTCGGCACGTCCCGCCAGTCGGCCTCCTCGACCACGACGAGGTCGCCCTTGCGGACGCCCGCCCCGTTCATCCCGTCGTCGCCGACCGTGATGCCCAGGCAGTCGTCGAGGTCTACGTCGTCCGGCAGCATCGACGGGTCGACCACGAGCGGGCGGCGCGAGCGGGGGAGGGGGTGGTCCGCCGTCTCCGACGTCATCAGCCGGGCCCGGCGCCCGACGCCCTCCTTGAGCTTGAGCATCAATACGCTCGGCAGATCGTCGCCCCCATACCCGGGCTCGCCGACGATCTCCAGGCCCCGCGCCTCGTGCGGCGTACGCCGGATGTAGCCCTTCGTCTCCAGCACGACGAGCATCTTGTGCACACCGTTGGTCGAACGAATACCGATCCCTTGCCCGATCTCCTTGATCGTCGGGGGCTTACCCTTGCGCCGCGCGAAGTCGCGGACGAACTCGAAGACTTGATTCTGGCGCTCTGTGAGGCGATCACGCATATGAGGGGTCAGGAGTGTCCCGAGGGGATTAAGATAGGTGAAACCATTTTCACCCGAGTGTCCTGTGGGGTGAACGAATTTTCACTTTTGGCATTATGGTGGGGCTTGCCCCCAGGGACAGGGGGGGTAGAGGGGGTACTTATCCACAAGAAGCGGCCATTTCGGGCTTTTTTGAGGGGGTGGGGTACTTTGGGGGAGCAGTGGGGAAAAGTGGGGAATCGTCCTCACGGCCTGGCGGCTCCCCTGCCTCACACCCCCAACCGGCCATGGCCGGCTTTAAAGGACAAGCGGAGAACTCAATCGACGGGAAGGGCCGCATGCCCGTCCCGGCCAAGATGCGCCGGTCGCTGAGCCCGGCCGCCAAGGAGACGTTCGTGGCGACGAGGGGGTTGGAGAACTGCGTCTTCCTCTACCCGCTCGACGCGTGGGAGGAGATCGAGACCGCCGTCGGCCAGCTCAACCAGTTCGACCCCGAGGCCCGCGCCTTCGTGCGGACCATCTTCCGCTGGGCCGAGGAGCTGACGATGGACAGCCAGGGCCGCATCGCGCTGCCCAAGCCGCTCGTCGAGTTCGCCGGCCTCCAGCCCGGCACCAAGGCGCTCGCGATCGGCGCGCTCGACCGCATCGAGGTCTGGGACCCCGCCGTGTTCGAGGCCCACCTCAACGACCAGACCGAGTCCTACGAGACGCTCGCCGAGCGAGTGATGGGCGGGATCTAACCCCCCGGAGATCCCACCCGCGTCCATGACCGCCGCCCTCCCTATGCCCCGCTCCCGCCGCCCACGCCGCGCCGACCGCGCCGACGCCCTCGGCGTCGGCCTCGGCTCCGACGTGGGCGCGGCGAGCGCGCAGGGAGGCGGCGGGCTGGATGCGCTCCACTACGCGACGGCCTACCACGCCCCGGTCCTGGCGGCCGAGACGCTGGACCTCTTGATCACCGACCCCGCCGGCCTCTACGTCGACGGCACGCTCGGTGGCGGCGGCCACGCGGCGGCCTTGCTCGACGCGCTCGGCTCCGACGCCCTCGTCGTCGGGATCGACCAGGACCCCGAGGCGCTGGCGACCGCCCGCGCCCGCCTGGCCGACGCCGAGGCGGCCGGCCGGTTCGTCGCCCTCGAGGGCAACTTCGCCGACATCGCCCGCCTCCTCGCAGACGCTGGCCTCGGCCCGATGCACGGCCGCCCGGCGATCGGCGTGCTCCTCGACCTCGGCGTCAGCAGCCGCCAGCTCGACGCGGCGCCCCGCGGCTTCGCGTACGGGCAGGACGGCCCGCTCGACATGCGGATGGCCGCTCATGGCGAAACCGCCGCCGAGCTCGTCGCCCGCCTCGGCGACGACGACCTGGCCGACGTCATCTATGCGTACGGCGAGGAGCGCCGCTCGCGCGCCATCGCCCGGAGCATCAAGGCCGCCGCGCCGACGACGACGGCCGAGCTGGCCGACGCCGTCCGAAGCGCGGTCCCCAACCGCGACGAGCTCAAGTCGCTGGCGCGCGTGTTCCAGGCCCTGCGGATCGCCGTCAACGGCGAGCTGGACGTGCTGGAGCGCGCGCTCCCGGCGTCGCTCGACGTGCTCGCGCTCGGCGGGCGGCTGGCGGTCATGTCGTACCACAGCCTGGAGGACCGCCGGGCCAAGCAGTTCCTCAAGACCGGCCGGTTCACGAGCCAGGTCGAGAAAGATCATTTCGGCAACCCGATCACGCCGTGGCGCGCCGTAACGCGCCGGGCCGTGGTGGCCGGAGCCTCCGAGACCGAGGCGAACCCTCGGTCTCGGAGCGCTCGGCTCCGCGTCGCCGAAAAGCAGTCCCCCCACATCCCCGAGCGACGCCCGGAGGCGTGAGCGGTGCGCGCGGCCTGTCCGGCCTCGCCGCCCTCGCCTCCGGGCCTCGCCCTTTTTGCCCATGCCCACTGCGACTCCGAACTCGTCGAAGACGGCCGACCGGCGCACGCCGTCGTCGCGCCAGTCCGCCCGGAAGGCGCGGCGGGGCAGCGGCACGTCGATGCCGTCGTGGGCCGACCTCCCCGAGACCAAGCCGTCGAGCCTGGCCAAGTCCGCCAAGCGCGCGACGGCCGGGGCCAAAAAGGCGACCAAGGTGGCCGCCAAGAAGGCGCGGCGCGCGCGGCCGCTCGACGCCGTCCCCAGCCTGCGGTTCGGGCTCCTCACGCTCGCGGTCTGCGCCGTGCTCACGCTGTTCCTCGGCCACGCCTACGCCACGCGTGCCACGCTCGACGACCTCCAGGACGCCCGCCGCGCCAACGAGCGGCTCCGCCTGACGCACCAGCGCCTGCAGGGCGACGTGGACCGCATGATCGGCCCGCGCTCCGTCCTGGCCCGCGCCGCCTCGCTCGGCCTCGAGGAGGGCGCCGCCTACGGCCCCACGATCAAGCTGGGTGATGAGTGACGGGTAAGGGGTGATGGGCTGTCCGCCCGTCCCCGACCGCCATCCGACTCCCCGCTCATCACTCATCACCCTTTACTCCTCACTCGTCATTCCCGCTCGCGACTCCATTCTCAGCCGGCTCTACGTCGTCTTCGTGGCCCTCCTCGTGCTGCCTGTGCTCGTCGCGGTGCAGCTCGTGCGGATCCACTTCGACGAGGGCGAGGAGCTTCGTGCCCAGGGCGCGCGGCAGTCGGAGAGCGTGATCGAGCTGGCCGCCCAGCGCGGGGCCATCCTGGACCGCCGGGGCCGGGCGCTCGCCGTCAACACGGCGCGGTTCGTGGTCGCCGCCGACCCGACCGTCGCCGGCTTCGACGCGCGCGCCGACGAGCTGTACGCCACGCTCGGCCGGGTCACCGGTCGGGGCGCGGCGCACTTCCGCGCGACCGTCCGCGACCGCGCCAGCCGCCAGTACGTCGTGCTCGTCCGCGACCTCGACGAACCGGGCAAGGAGGCCCTCGACGCCGGCGACTTCCGCGGCCTGCTCGTCGACGCGACCTACCAGCGCCGCTACAACTACGGCGCGCGCGCCGCCCATGTGCTCGGCCACGTCACGAGCGACCTCCGCGGCGTCGCCGGGCTGGAGCTGGCGCTCGACGAGGCGCTGCAGGGGACGCCCGGCCGCCAGGCCGTCCAGCGGAACGCGCGCGGCGCCCTGAAGGCCGTCGTCGGCGGGACGCGCGTGGAGCCCCGCCACGGCGACAACGTGGTGCTGACGATCGACTTGGTGCGTCAGGCCATTCTCGAGGAGGAGCTCGCGCGTGGCGTCGCCGAGGCGGGCGCGACGTGGGGCACGGCCGTCGCCCTCGACCCCACGACGGGCGCCGTCCTCGCCATGGCGAACGTCCCGACGTATGACCCCAACCGGGCCGGCGACTACGCCGTCGGCACGCGCCGCAACCACGCCGTCGTCGACCGCATCGAGCCGGGCTCGACGTTCAAGCTCGTCACCGCCGTGGCGGCGCTCGAGAGCGGGGCCGTCGACGTGGGCGATGTCTTCGACACGGGTGAGGGCTGGCGCGTCATCCACGGCCGGACCGTCCAGGACGCGCGCGGCTACGGGCGGATCACGTTCGCCGAGGCGATCGCCAAGTCGTCGAACATCGCGATGGCCGAGGCCGCCGAGCGGATGGGCCAGGGCCCGATGTACCAGGCCGCGCGCGACCTCGGCTTCGGCCAGCCCACATTTGTCGACCTGCCCGGCGAGGTCGCCGGCTCGCTCGCGCGCCCCGAGGACTGGGATGGGACGACGCTCACGTCCATCAGCCGCGGCTACGCCGTCGAGGTGACGCCGCTCCAGCTGGCCGTCGCGTACTCGGCGCTGGCGAACGGCGGCTTGCTCGTGCGCCCCTACGTCGTCGCCGAGCGCCGCGACCCGACGACCGGCCGGACCACGTGGCGCGCCCGCCAGGACTCGGTCCGCCGCGCCTTCCACGCCGAGACCGCTGCGCGTCTACTGCCCGCCTTCGAGGGCGTGATCGCCGAGGGCGGGACCGGCACGCGCGCGGCCGTCGCCGGGCTCCGCGTGGCGGGCAAGACGGGCACCGCCCGGCGCGCCTCCGCCGGCGGCTACTCCGACTCGTACCGCTCCTCGTTCGTCGGCATGTTCCCCGCTGAAGACCCCGAGGTCGTCCTGGCGATCGTGCTCGACCGCCCGCAGAACGGCTACGGCGGCGGGACCGTCGCCGCGCCCATCTTCGGCGCCACGGCGCGCCGCTGGATCGGCACCTTCCCGACGATCGCCGAGCGCGTCGCGCCGTCCGGCATCCTGGCCGAGCGCCGGGGCGGGCTCGTGCCCGACGTGTCCGGGATCCCGGCCACGCTCGCCGCGCATCGCGTCCGCGCCGAGGGCCTGCGCGTCCGGTTCGACGACGACCAGCCGTGGCGCGCCGTCGCCAGCCGCCAGACGAGGGGCGACTCGCTCGCGCTCCGCACAGCGGTCCGCCTCGATGACGCCGACGACGCGCCGGTCGGCGTGATGCCCGACCTCCGTGGTCGGAGCGTGCGCCAGGCCGTCGCGTGGCTCCGCTCGCTCGGCGTCGAGCCCCGCGTCTCCGGGCGCGGCGTCATCCGCCGTCAGTCCGTCGCCGCCGGCGGCCCGCTGCCCGGCTCGGTCGCGCTCACCGCACAGGCCCGATGAGCGCGCTCCACGACACCCTGCCTCCGGTCCACACGGCGCCCGTTGCCGTGTCGGCACTCGCCGACGCGCTGATCGCGCGCGGCCTGCTGGCGGGCGCCATCTCCGGCCCATCCGACGCGATGGTGTCCGACGTGACGATCGACAGCCGCCGGGCGGGCGAGCACACCCTCTTCGCCGCCGTCTCTCCGGACACCTTGGAGGGCCGCGACGGCCACGACTTCGTCGACGACGCGCTCGCGCGCGGCGCCACGGCGGCCCTCGTCTCGGACGAGTGGCTGGGCCGTCGGCCGTCGACCCCGGTACCCTTGGGGAAGGGTGAGCGCCTCCCCGGCGCGGCTTTCGTTCCGACGACGGACACGAGAGCCGCGCTGGCGGAGGTTGCGGGGCACGTCTTCGGACGACCCGGCGACGCGCTCTCCCTCGTGGGGGTGACGGGAACGAATGGCAAGACGACGACGACGTTCGTCTTGCACCACCTGTTGACCGAGCTCGGCGCGACGGCCGGCCTCGTCGGCACGGTCGAGAACCGGATCGGCCGAGACCGCTACGCGACGGCGTTCACGACGCCCGAGGCGCCCGATTTGCAGCGCTTTCTGCGCGCCTGTGCCGAGGGCGGCTGCACGCACGCCGCGCTCGAGGTGTCGAGCCACGGGCTCGCACTCCACCGCGTTGGCGGGCTGGCCTTCGACGTGGCCGTCTTTACGAACCTGACGCAGGACCACCTCGACTACCACGCCAGCTTCGCCGAGTACCGCGACGCCAAAAAGCGTCTGTTCGACGACCTCGGGCCCGGCGCCGTCGCCGTGGTCAACGCCGACGACCCGGCTTCGGCGGCGATGACCGCCGACACGGCCGCGCGCGTCGTCACCTTCGGCACCGCGCCCGACGCCGATGTCCGCGTGGAGGTCCTCGCGAACGCCGTCGACGGGCTCACGCTCCGCCTCGATGGCGACGAGCGCCGGTACCGGCTGGCGGGGCGGTTCAACGCGCTCAACCTGGCCGCCACGTACGCCGTCGGCGTCGCGCTCGGCTTCGACCGCGCGGCCGTGCTCGACGCGCTCGCCGACGCGCCCGGCGTGCCCGGCCGCTTCGAGACCGTCCGCGCAAGCGGCGTGCTCGGCGTCGTCGACTACGCGCACACGCCCGACGCGCTCGACAACGTGCTGGCGACCGCGCGCGAGATCGTGCCGGCCGGCAACCAGCTGTGGGCCGTCTTCGGCGCCGGCGGCGACCGCGACCGCGGCAAGCGTCCCCAGATGGCCGCCGTCGGGGCTCGGCGCGCCGACCGCGTGGTGCTGACGAGCGACAACCCGCGCACGGAGGACCCCGAGGCCATCCTCGACGACCTCGCGGCCGGCCTCCCCGACGCTTCGCTCGCCGAGCGCATCGCCGACCGCGCCGACGCCATCGCCTTTGCCGCCACGCACGCCGCCCCGGGCGACGTGATCGTGGTCGCCGGCAAGGGGCACGAAACGTACCAGATCGTCGGCACCGAGCGCCGCGACTTCGACGACCGCGTCGCCCTGCGCGACGCCCTCACCCACCGCGAGGCCGCCTAAGTGCTCTACCATCTCTTCCAGTGGATCGAACAGACCTACCAGCCCCCCGGCTTCCAGGTCTTCCAGTTCCTGACCGTCCGCGCCGGGCTCGCCGCCGGGACGGCCCTGCTCGTGGCGCTGTTCGCCGGCAAAAAGATCATCCGCGCGCTGCGGTCCCGCCAGATCGGCGAGACCATCCGCGAGGGCGAGGACGCCGGCGCCGTCAGCCACGCCCACAAGGCGGGCACGCCCACGATGGGCGGCATCATCCTGCTGCTGGCGCTCGCCGTCGGCGTGCTCGCGTGGGGCGATCTGACCAACCTCTACGTGTGGATCGCGCTGGTCGCCACGCTGTGGATGGGCGCCTTCGGCTTTGCCGACGACTACATCAAGACGGTCAAGCAGGACAAGGAGGGGATCGCACCCAAGATCAAGCTGGCGGGCCAGCTCTCGCTCGGCGTCATCGTGGCGCTGCTCATCGTGTTCGTGCTGCCCGACGAGGGCATCTCCGACACGTTCACCTCGCTCCCGTTCATCCCCGACGGCGGGTTCGACTACGACTTCCTGTCGCCACTCGTCGGGTTCGAGCTCGGCTGGCTCATCTACATCCCCGTCGTGACGTTCATCCTGACGGGCGTCTCGAACGCGGTCAACCTGACCGACGGGCTCGACGGGCTGACGGCCGGGACGGCCGCCTTCGCCATGCTGGCGATCGTCGGGATGACGTACGTGACGGGGAATGTCAACCTGGCCGAGTTCGTCAACGACGTGTACCTGCCGGGCACGGGCGAGCTCGTCATCTTCGGCGCGGCGCTGGCGGCGGCGTGCTTCGGGTTCCTGTGGTACAACGGGTATCCGGCCCAGGTCTTCATGGGCGACACCGGCTCCCTCGCGCTCGGCGCCGGGATCGGCACGCTCGCGATCCTGATCAAGAAGGAGCTCTACCTCCCGGTCATCGGGGCCATCTTTTTCGCCGAGACGCTCTCGGTGATCATCCAGACCCTCTGGTTCAAGTACACCAAGAAGAAGTACGGCGAGGGCCGGCGCGTCTTCCGGATGGCGCCGCTGCACCACCACTACGAGGCGCTCGGCGTCCACGAGTCGAAGATCGTGATCCGGTTCTGGATCGTGACGGCGCTGCTGTCGATCCTGGCCATGTTCCTGTTCCGGGTCCGATGACGGTGAGCGAGCTCCATCTCCCGCCCGTCCGGCCCGACGCGCCCGCCTCGGCGGACGCGCTGCGCGCGGCCGTGGACGGCGCGCGCGTGACCGTCGTCGGCGGCGCGCGGTCGGGCCTGTCGGTCGCCCGCCTGCTCCAGCGCCACGGCGCCGACGTGTTCCTCTCCGACCACGGCGCCGCCGAGCCCGGCGTGGCCGAAGCGCTGGAGCGCGACGGCGTCGCGTCCGAGTTCGGCGGCCACACGGCCCGCGCGCTCGACGCCGACTGGCTCGCCGTCAGCCCCGGCGTGCCGAGCACGACGAACCTCGTCCAGACCGCGCTCCGCCAGAAGGTGCCCGTCTACTCCGAGATCGAGGTCGCCAGCTGGTTCTGCCAGGCGCCGATCGTCGCCGTCACCGGCTCGAACGGCAAGACGACCACGACGACGCTCGTCGCCCACGTCTTCGAGACGGCGGGCCGTGCTCACGTCGTCGCCGGCAACATCGGCTACGCCTTTTCCGACTACGTCGACGACCTCGACGCCGACACGGCGGCGGTCCTCGAGGTCTCCAGCTTCCAGCTCGACCACGTCGCCACGTTCCGGCCGACGGTCGCCGTGCTGCTCAACGTCACGCCCGACCACCTCGACCGCTACAACGGCGAGCTCGAGCGGTACGCGGCCGCCAAGTTCCGCCTGTTCGACAACCTGCAGCCGGGCGACTGGCTGGTCTACAACCACGACGACCCGCTCGTCCGCGAGCACGTCCGCGCCCTCGCCGCCGAGCGCGAGCTCACCCCGATCGGCTTCTCGATCGAGCAGGAGCTCGCGCCCGGTGCCTTCGTCCGCGACGGCCGCATCGTCCTGGCCCTCCCCGGCGCCGGCTCCCCCGGCGCGTCCCCCCCTTCCGAAGAGGACCTCATGTCCACCACCGACCTGGCGCTCCGAGGGCGTCACAACCTGTACAACTCGCTCGCCTCGGCGATCGTCGCGCGCGCGATGGAGATCCGGAGCGACGTCGTGCGCGAGAGCCTGACGTCGTTCGAGGGCGTCCCGCACCGGCTCGAGACCGTCCGGACGGTCGGCGGCGTCACGTTCGTCAACGACTCGAAGGCGACGAACGTCAACGCGGTCTGGTACGCGCTCGAGAGCTTCCCCGCCCACGACGGCGCGAACGTGGTCCTGATCGCGGGCGGCCGCGACAAGGGCAACGACTACGGCCCGCTCCAGCGGCTCGTCGCCGAGAAGGTCAAGGGCATCGTGGCCATCGGCGAGGGCGCCGAGGCCGTCGAGGCCGAGCTGGGCCCGCACACCGACAAGACCGCGCGTGCCGACTCCATGGAGGAGGCCATCCAGTACGCCCAGCTCATGGCCGAGCCCGGCGACACCGTCCTGCTCAGCCCCGCCTGCGCCTCGTTCGACATGTTCGACAACTACGAGGACCGCGGCGACACCTTCAAGCGCCTCGTTCACGCTCTCTGATTCGTGATGCGTGATCCGTGACTCGTCACGAGCACCCTCACGCATCACTCCTTACGCATCACGCAATGTCCACCGCCACCGCTACCCTGCCTCGCCGCCCGGCCGACCGGGCCGTGATCTGGGCCGTCCTCGCGCTCAGCGCGGCCGGGACGCTGGCCGTGTACTCGGCCGTGTCGTTCCTGGCCGAGACGAAGTCGGGCGGCGACACCGAGGCGTTCCTGTTCCGGCACCTCCTCCGGGTCGGGCTGGCGCTCGGCGTGGCCGGCGCGCTGTCGCTGGTCAACTACCGGTGGCTGGCGAAGCTGTCGAAGATCGGGCTCGTGCTGTCGCTGGGGCTGCTCGTCGCCGTCCAGGCGCTCGGGGCGGTCACGAACGGCGCGCAGCGCTGGCTCGAGCTGGGCCCGATCTCGTTCCAGCCCTCAGACCTCGCCAAGGTGGCGCTGATCCTCCACGTGGCCGTGCTGCTCTCGCGCAAGCAGGACTACATCTCGGACTTTGCGCGCGGCTTCGTCCCGCTCCTGGTCTGGATCGCCCCGACCGTCCTGTTGATCGGGATGGAGGACCTGTCGACGGCCGCCGTGCTGTCGGCGACGATGGGCGTGATGCTGTTCGTCGGCCGCGTCCGGGTGCTCCACATGGTGGCGGTCGGGCTGGTCGGCGCCGTCCTCGCGGTCGGCTTCCTGGCCTCGAGCCCGCAGCGGGCGGCGCGGCTGGAGGCGTGGACGGGCATCGAGATGTTCGCCTCCAACAACGAGTCCGTGGCCATCACCGGCCAGGACGAGAACTACCAGGCCGACCAGGCGCGGATCGCGATCGCGATGGGCGGGCTGACGGGCGTCGGGCCGGGCAAGAGCGTCCAGCGCGACTTCCTGCCGGCGCCCTACAACGACTTCATCCTGGCCATCATCGCCGAGGAGTATGGGCTGATCGGAGCGCTTGTTGTGCTTTTCGTATTTGTATGGATTTTGGGACGTGGATACCTTCGCGTCGCTCGTGGCGCCCCCGACCCCCTCGGCCTGTTCTTGGCGACGGGCCTGACGACGGCCGTCGTGCTCGGCGGCTTCGTCAACGCGATGGTGACGTGCGGGCTGCTCCCGGTGACCGGGCTGGCGATGCCGTTCGTCAGCTACGGCGGCACCTCGATGCTGGCGACCGGCGCCATGGTCGGCGTGTTGCTCAACGTCTCCCGCCACGCCACCTCCTCTGATTGACCCCTTCGGACGGACACACCGCCGGCGTGTCCCTACCGAGCTCCACGCACGACCGACCTCCTCCGCCTCCCCGTGACCGACACCCCCTCCACGACTCCCGCCAGCCTCCCCTCGGGGACGCCCCGCGTGCTGTTCGCGTGCGGCGGGACGGGCGGGCACGTCTACCCGGCGATCGCGATCGCCGACGCCGTCCGCACGCTCCGGCCCGAGGCGGCGATCGCGTTCGCGGGCACGCGCGACCGGATGGAGTGGGAGGCCGTCCCCAAGGCGGGCTACCCGATCCGCGCCGTCACGGTGAGCGGCTTCCAGCGGAGCCTGTCCGCAGGCGCGATCGCCAAGAACCTGGCGTTTCCGTTCAAGCTGGTCAAGGGGCTGTGGGAAAGCTGGCGGCTGGTCGGCGCCTTCGACCCCGACGTGGTCGTCGGCACGGGCGGGTACGCGAGCGGGCCGGTCGGGCTGGCCGGCTCGCTCCGCGGGCGCCCGCTCGTGCTCCAGGAGCAGAACGCGTACGCCGGGGCCACCAACAAGCTGCTGGCGGGCCGCGCGTCCGAGGTCTTCCTGGCGTTCGAGGCCGCCGTCCCTTACTTCGAGGGCGCCGAGACGTCGATCTCCGGCAACCCGGTCCGCCAGGACTTGGTGGACGTCGACGCCGCCGACGCACGGGCGCACTGGGACATCCCCGCCGACGCGCACGTGCTGCTGGCGATGGGCGGCTCGCTCGGCGCCGGGCCCATCAACGGGGCCCTCAAGCTCAACCTCGACCGCGTGCTTGCGGACGAGCGCGCGTTCGTGATCTGGGCGGCCGGCAAGCGCTACTACGACACGCTTCGCGAGGCCGTCCCGGACCACCCGCGCCTCCGCCTGGTCCCGTACCTCGACCGGATGGACTTGGCGTACGCCGCCGCCGACCTCGCGGTCTGCCGCTCGGGCGCCATCACCTGCTCGGAGCTCGCCGTCACCGGCACGCCGTCCGTGCTCGTGCCGAGCCCGAACGTGACGGCCGACCACCAGACCAAGAATGCGCTCGCGCTGAGCGAGGCCGGCGCGGCCGTGTTGCTCCGCGAGCCCGACCTCGACCGCCAGTTCGACGCCACCATCCCGACCCTCTTGCGCGACGCCGACCGCCGCCGCCAGATGGCGGACGCCGCCCTCGCCATCGCCCGGCCCGACGCCGCCGCTACCATCGCCGAGGCCGTCGTGGCCCTGGCCGAAGCCCGCACCGCACCGTGACGCAGACCCGACGACTCGGCGAGATGGGCACGGTCCGGCGGATCCACATGGTGGGGATCGGCGGGATCGGCATGTCGTCGATCGCCGAGGTGCTCATCAACCGCGGCTTCCAGCTTTCGGGCTCCGACCTCAAAAAGAGCGACGTGACGGCGCGGCTGGAAGAGCTGGGCGCCGTGATCCACGAGGGCCACGCGGCCGAGCACGTCGAGAACGCGGACGTGGTCGTGTACTCCTCGGCCGTCCGGGACCCCGCCGAGAACCCCGAGACGGCCGAGGCGCGGCGCCGGCTGATCCCCATCATCAAGCGGTCCGAGATGCTGGGCGAGCTGATGCGCGCCAAGCGCGGCGTCGGCATCGCGGGCACGCACGGCAAGACGACCACGACGACGATGGTCGGGCTCGTCGCCCAGCACGCCGAGCTCGACCCGACGATCATCGTCGGCGGCAAGGTGGCCGTGTTCGGCTCGAACGCCGTCGCGGGCGGCGGCGAGGTCATCGTCGTCGAGGCCGACGAGTACGACCGGACGTTCCTGCGGCTGGCGCCGATCGTCGCCGTCGTGACCAACATCGAGGCCGACCACCTCGACATCTACGAGGACCTCGACGACATCAAGCAGGCGTTCGTCCAGTTCGCCAACTCCGTCCCGTTCTTCGGCGCGGCCATCCTGTGCCTCGACGACGAGAACGTGCGGTCCGTGCTCGGCCAGATCCACCGGCCTGTCCGGACGTACGGCACGAGCCGGCAGGCGTCGCTGCGCGCCGAGAACATCGAACAAGTCGCTGCGACGACGCAGTTCGACGTCTACGAGGGGTCCGAGCGGCTGGGCGGGATCACCCTCCATGCGCCGGGCCTGCACAACGTCCGCAACGCGCTGGCGGCCGTCGCCGTCGGGCTCGAGCTGGGCGTCGACTTCCCGACCATCTCGTCCGGGCTCGGCCAGTACCAGGGCGTCGACCGCCGCTTCCAGGTCAAGGGCGAGGCCGCCATCGCCGACCTCGACGGCGCCTCCGGGACCGTGCTCGTCGTCGACGACTACGCGCACCACCCGACCGAGGTCGAGGCGACGCTGATGGCCGCCGCGCGGGGGTGGCCGGACCGCCGCATCGTGGCCGTCTTCCAGCCCCACCTCTACAGCCGCACGCGCGACCTCGCCGAGGACTTTGCCCGGGCCTTCTACGACGCCGACGTGCTCGTGCTGACCGACATCTTCCCGGCGCGCGAGACGCCCATCGAGGGGGTCACCGGCGAGATGGTGGCCGACCTCGCGCGCCAATTCGGCCACCGCGACGTGCACTACGTCGAGGACAAGGCGGCGATCTCGGACTACCTCGGCGGCATCGTCCACCCCGGCGACCTCGTCGTCACGATGGGCGCCGGCGACATCTACCGCTACGGCGACGCCTTCCTGGCGTCGCTCGGCGGGCCCACCGACGCCAGCCCCGCTTCATAATGGCGACCCGCACCCAGGCCCAACGCCTCGCCCGCCGCCGCCGGCTCCTCCGGGGGCTGGGGATCGGCGTGCTCGCGCTCGCGCTCGGCGCGGCGTGGGTGTGGCAGCGGACGCTGCCGCTGGAGCGCGTCGCCGTCGTGGGCGCGGTCCACGCCCCCGAGGCCGAGGTGTCGGGGCTGGCGGCCGTCGAGGCCGACTCGGTCGCGCTCTTTGCCCTCGAGCCCGCCCTCATCGCCGACCGCGTGCAGCGGCACCCGTGGGTCCGCGCCGCGACCGTCCGCCGCCTCCCGACGGGGACGCTGCGGATCGGCGTCCGCGAGCGGACGCCCGTCGCGCTCGTGCTCGACGGGGCCGGCCGGCCGGGCCACTTTCTCGATGCCGAGGGCTACGCGATGCCCGTCGCCGCCGCGACGCCCGCGCTGTACGACGTGCCCGTCGTGCGCGGCGCGCCCGCCTACCACCCGACCCAGCCCGTCGAGAGCGCCGGCCTGCGCTCCCTGCTGGCGGCGCTCGCCGCCGCCGACGCGCCGACCCAGGCGCTCGTCTCCGAGATCGACTGGGGCCGGACGGTCACGCTGTGGACCACGCCCGTCGAGGGCCACGGCTCGCTCCCGGTCCGCCTGGGCCACGCCGACCACGCCAGCCAGCTCCAGCGCCTGCGCGCCTTCTGGGACCAGGCCGTCCTGCCCCGGCCCGACGTCCGCTTCGAGCGCGTCGACCTCCGGTTCCGCGGCCAGGTCGTGACGCGCGAGCAGGGCCCCGCCGCCGACTCGACCGCCTCCACTCCGACCACCAGCTAACCCTCCCCACCCCCACCGCCATGAACACAAACGAACTCTCCGGCGACCGCGTCGTCGTCGGTGTCGACATCGGGACCACCAAGATCTGCGCCGTCGTCGCCTCAGCCGACGAGCTGGGGCGGATCCACGTCCGCGGCATGGGGGTGGCCGAGTCCGAGGGCCTGAACCGCGGCGTCGTCGTCAACATCGACAAGACGGTCGACGCGGTGCAGAAGGCGATCGGCGAGGCCGAGCGGACGGCCGGCATCCGGACGCAGTCCGTCGTCGTCGGGATCGCGGGCGACCACATCCAGAGCTTCCAGAGCCGGGGCGTGATCACGGTCGCCGGCGGCGAGATCGACCGCGACGACGTGCGGCGGCTGCTCGAGGACACGCGCCACGTGGCGATGCCGGCGGACCGCGAGATCTTGCACGTGCTCCCGCAGGAGTTTATCGTCGACGGGCAGGACGGCGTGGCCGACCCGATCGGCATGAGCGGCGTGCGGCTGGAGGCGAACGTCCACATCATCACGGGTCTGGTCTCGGCGGCGAAGAACGTGTACCGCTGCATCGAGAAGGGCGGGTACGCCGTCGACGACATCGTGCTGGAGCCGCTGGCGTCGTCCCACGCCGTGCTCCACGACGACGAGAAGGAGGTCGGCGTCGTGCTCGTCGACATCGGCGGCGGGACGACCGACATCGCCATCTTCGAGGACAAGACGATCCGCCACACGGCGGTCGTGGCGGTCGCCGGCAACAAGGTGACCGACGACCTCCGGAAGGGCCTCGGCATCCTGCACGACCAGGCCGAGCGCCTGAAACGCGAGTACGGCGTGGCGCTCGTCGACCTCGTCACCGAGGACCAGGAGATCCAGATCCCCGGCATCGGCGGGCGCCCGGACAAGAGCATCGGGCAGTCGACGCTGGCGCAGATCATCCAGCCGCGGCTGGAGGAGATCCTGGAGTTCGTGGCCATCGAGATCAAGCGGTCCGGCTACGGGCGGCACCTGTCGGCGGGCGTGGTGCTGACGGGCGGCGGCGCGTTGATCCCGGGCACGGCCGAGCTGGCGTCCGAGATCCTCGGCCTGGAGGCCCGCGTGGGCCGGCCGCTCGGGCTGGCGGGCGGCCTGGTCGAGGAGGTCGACGACCCGAAGTACGCGACGGGCGTCGGGCTCGTGCTCCACGGCCTGCGCACGGGCGCCGGGCGCGGGGCGTCGCTGCTGGCGACCGAGGTCGAGAAGGGCGAGATGAGCCCGGCCCTGGCCACCGGCGACGGGTTCGACTCGGACCCCGACAACCTGGTCAACAAGATCGCCAGCCGCATGCGCAGCTGGTTCGACGAACTCTAAACACTCCCGCGGCGAGGCGGCGGAGCCGGTAGTTTACCGGTCGTCTCGCCACCGCAACACACACTGGCGACACACACGCCCCCTAGGGCATCTATCATGGACGACTTCAGCACCCGATTCTCCTTCGACGACGACGCGCAAGACACGGCCCTCATCCGCGTGGTGGGTGTGGGCGGCGGCGGCGGCAACGCCGTCAACAACATGCTCTTGAAGGGCATCCGCGGCGTCGAGTTCGTGGCGATCAACACGGACGCGCAGGCGCTCACGGCCAACCAGGCGCCGAGCAAGATCCAGGTCGGCCGCGACCTCACCAAGGGGCTCGGGGCCGGCGCCCGGCCGAGCGTCGGCGCCTCAGCGGCGACCGAGAGCCAGCGCGAGATCGAGGCGGCGCTCGACGGCTGCGACATGGTGTTCGTGGCGGCCGGCATGGGCGGCGGCACGGGCACGGGCGCGGCGCCCGTCGTGGCGGCGCTGGCCAAGAAGATGGGCATCCTGACCGTGGCCGTCGTCACGAAGCCGTTCAACGCCGAGGGCCGCAAGCGGTCCAAGATGGCCGAGCAGGGGATCGAGCAGCTCAAGGAGGTGGTCGACACGCTGATCATCATCCCGAACGAGCGGCTGCTCGACGTGGCCGACGACGACACGACGCTCGTCGAGGCGTTCGAGATGGCCGACGACGTGCTGTACAACGCCACGCGCGGGATCTCGGAGCTCATCACGGTCCACGGCCTGATCAACCTCGACTTTGCCGACATCCGGACGACGATGCTCGACGGCGGCACGGCGCTGATGTCGTCGGCCGTGGCGACGGGCGAGAAGCGCGCCGAGCGCGCGGCCAAGGAGGCCATCTCGTCGCCGCTCCTGGACGGGATCTCGATCCGCGGCGCCCGCAACGTGCTCGTCAACATCACGGCCGGGATCAACCTGGGCGTGCGCGAGGCGACGCAGGCGACGGGCGTGATCCAGGAGGAGGCCGGCGACGACGCCGAGGTCATCTTCGGCACCGTCATCGACGAGGAGCTCGGCGACGCGCTCCGCGTGACGGTCATCGCGACGGGCTTCGACAACGACGGCCGCCCGGCGGACGCCGAGGCCGTGATGGAGCGGCCGAGCGTGATCCTGGGCCACAGCCACGGCTCGCCGCACTACAAGGGCGAGGACAACCTGAAGTCGCTCGACCAGCCGGCGTTCGAGCGCCGGGGCACGCCGCACCCGGAGCGCCCCGCCGAGCGCGTGCGCGACGAGTCGGAGACGACGGCGCGGACGGAGCAGGCGCCGGGCTCGGCGGCCCGGCCGGCCAACATCCGCCCGCTGCCGACGTCCGACGTGCCGCGCCGCGAGCGGATCAACAAGGACGACACGGACGTGCCGGCCTTCCTGCGCCGCATGATGGACTAGTGCGGGGCGCCCGGGCGAACGTTCCCGGGCGCGGCCCGCGCTGACCGACCCCTGTCACAGGTGCGCCCCTACCCTCGGGTCGAGGGGCTCACGAGACTCCCCCCGGACAGCTTCGCCAGGGCTGTCCTGAGGCCCCGCCGGTTCTCCGCCCGGCGGGGCCTCCTCGTGTCCGGGCGGGACGGTGGGGGAGTGGCGCGAGCGGGCGGGCGGGAGGGCGCTCGCTGAGAACGGCGCAGGCGACGGGCGGTGCTCGGCAGACCCCCCGCCTGGGCGCCCATCGCTTCGCTCAAGGGCGCTCAGGCTGTCCCCCTTGGCAAGGGGGACAGCTTGGACGCGCTATGCCAGCGGTCCAGGGTTGGCGCACCGTGCGCGTGTCCGAGCGGGGGGTCTGGACGATCCTAGCGCGTGGACGCCCGGTGCCGGCCGACAGCGGCGAGTTAGGCCGCGCCACGCTCCGAGCGCCGCTCGGCTTCTGTCTTCAAGGCCGACAAACTTCTCCCGAGGGCTCCGTCGAGCATCTTCTGCATCGGGCCCACGAAGAGCCGCACGAGGAGACCCTCGAACGACTCCTCCGTCCGAACGCGCGTCCCATCCCCCTCCGGCGTGAACGTCCATGTGTGGACGGCGCGGATGCCGAGCGGGGCCCGGCCCGTCCAGCCGATCCGCCGCTCCCGCTCGACCTCCTGGATCGTCGAGCGGATCGGCGTCCCACCCGACGTCCACTTGAACTCGGTCCCGGGTGCGAGCGGGCCGTCGACGTCCAGCGAGGCGACATCCGAGTTCCATGCAGGCCACTCGCGGAGATTGCTCTGAACCGACCACACCACGGACGGCGGCGCGTCGATGTAGGCCTCGGCGGCAGCGATGGCGGGGGCCTCTCGGTTGACGTCCATGAGCACAGCGGGGGGTGGGGCGGCGGCTACGGCCCGGCCCGATGTTCGTTGCGCCGGACCAACACTGCGCGGGGGCTAGCGCTCGCGGAGGCCGAGGACTTCGCGGAGCTGGGGGGCATCGGCGAGGGCGACTTTGGCGACGGTGGCGAGCTCGCCGGCGTGGACGCGCACGGCGCGGGCGGCGGCGTCGCGCGTGACGGTGGCGCGCTGGGCCTCGCCGGTCTCCTTCACCTGGGCGTGCTCGGCGGCGCGGGCGGCTTCGACGGCGGCCAGGCCCTGGGCGACGGCGGCAGGCGTGAGGCCCCGAATGCCGTCGGCGAGGGTGGGGGGCCTAGCCTTGATGTCCGCACGCTGAGTGATCCACCACGCCTCGTCCCTTCTGGCTGGGGCCCCCGCCTGCGCAGGGTCCGGAGTGCGTTGCGTTGTCTAGGAGGGGAACGGCGCGCCCGGGAGGCCGCCAGCCAGGCCGGGCCGCGTCGGGGCCGAGGCGGGGTGAGTCAGGCGAACAGCACGGGCTCCAGCAGCGTGTGGAGCCCGTTCGCCGCGAGGTGGCACAGCATCGCGTAGGGGAGGCCCCAGCGCCAGAACACTCCGCCGAGGACGAGGCCCGCGAGGCCGCTCTTGAGGAGGACCCCCGATGTGTACAGGGCGGCCATCGCTGGGGCGGGCGGCATCGGCCTCCCCAGGAGATGGGCCCCGGCGAACAGGAGCGCCGAGACGGCCAGCGCAGCCAGGAAGACGGTGCGGGGCCGGCGCGTGAGACGCGAGACGCCCCAGGCGACGACGCTCATCAGGACGAGGCGGAACGCGACCTCCTCGACGACGGCGACCGCCGCGAGTCGGGCCCAGGACGGTGGGTCGGCCAGGTGCGCGCGGAGCAGGGCCTGGATCTCCGGGGCGGAGGCGCCCATCGCCACGTTGGCCCCCAAGTTCATCGCGCCGACCGCGACGCCCAGCAGGAGGGCGCCGGCCGCGAGGCGGGTCCGCTGTGCGGGGCTCCGTGGGGCGAGCCGCCGGGTGCGCGCCGCCGCCACGAATCCGGTCCCGACGAGGACGGCCCCGAGCAGCCCGCCCCCGACCAGGCTCGCGAGCCCGGGGCCCTGGGATTCAAGGGAGGTGAGCGCGAGGAGGACCAGCAGCCACGTCGCGCCGACGGCCCACGGGTCGACGCCCGCGGCCCACGTCCCCCGGCGGGTCAGCGTGGGCGCGTCGGGGTCGGGAGGCATGAGGGTGTCCGGAACGCGGGGACCCGTCCTTGCGACCACGGGCGAGGTGGCCATCGGGGTCCGGTCCCCCAAATGTAGAGGCCGTGCCGGATCCCCCCTCCGCCGGACGCCGAGGGGGAATGGCGCGGGGGCGAACGCGGCGGGCCGGCGCGCGTACGCCCCCACCGTCGCCTCTCTGCCGTTGTCCCGCCTGCCGTTCCTGCTCGCCGCGCTGGCGCTCGCCGCCGCGCCGCTCGCCGCCCAGACCCCGGCCCCGGCCGACTCCGTCGCCGCCGACACGACCGCTCGCGTCGCGGTCGACAGCGGGCCGCTGGCGCCCGTCCGCGCCGCGCTCGCGGACTCGACGGCGCGCCGCGTGCCGTTCGCGCCGGTCGACCGCGCGCTCGCGGGCGTGGTGTGGACGGCGCCCGCCGAGACAGAGGCGGCGATTGCCGATCTGGTGGCGATGTACCGGGCGGGCGTGCGCCAGGTGCGGACCGACCTGGTCGAGGACACGACAGTCTTGGAGGCCGCGAGCCTGTTGGGGATGTCGCTGTGGCAGGACCTGCCCGTCGAGGGGCTGCCGGCGGCGTTCCTCGTGGGCCGGACAACGGAGGCGGGGGCCCTGCTGGCGGGCGCGCTGGACCGGGCGCGGCCGTACCGGGCGGCGCGGCACTTCGGGCTGGTGAGATCGAGCGACACGAGCGACCCTCGGGCGCGGGCCTACCTCCAGGCGCTGACGGAGCTGGCGCACGAGCGCGGGGCTCCGGGGACGCAGACGTACTACGTGAGCCGCTTCCCGCGCGACGACCGGGCGGCGCAGGCGGCCGACATCGTGCTGCTCGACGCGCGCGACGCGGACCCGGTCGAGACGCTGCGGCGGTGGCGGGCGGCGCGCGACACGCCGGTCGGGCTGGCGTCGTTCGGGACGGGCGTGCGGCCGGGGCAGGCGGGCGGGTGGCGCACGGTCGGCACGGAGGCGGCGCAGGCGCGCGCGCTGGAGGACGCGTTCGCGGCGCTGATGACGCTGGACCGGCCGCCGGTCGCCGCGTTCGTGTACCGCTGGCGCGACGCCGCGGCGGACGTGGTCGAGCGCGACCAGCGGGCGGAGGTGACCGGCACGCGGTTCGGGCTGCTCGGCGACGACGACGCGCCGCGCCCGTCGTTCGACGTGGCGTCGGGGTTCTGGACCGGTCGCCAGCGCGTGTTCGCGTTCGACGCGGGGAGCGGGGCGCGGCAGGAGCGCCGGGCGTCGCCGCTGCTGGTGATCGGGTGGCTGCTGGTGCTGGGCCTGGGCGGGTTCTACGCCGGCGCGCCGCGGCTGGCCTCGCTGGCGCCGCGCTACTTCGGCCGCCGCGACCTGTACCGCGAGGCGGTCCAGCGCGGGTTCGACCTGTCGGCGTTCGAGACCACGGGGCTGGTCGTCGCGCTGGCCGCGTCGGCGGGCGTGGTGGGGACGTCGGCGCTCCGCGCGCTCGGCCGCACGGACGCGCTCGTGGCCGCGACGGCGTCGTGGACGCTCGACGGGCAGGCGCGGCTGACGGGGCTGCTGGGCCGGCCGATGCTGCTGGTGACGCTGCTGGCGGTGGCGTACGGCGCGTGGCTGCTGCTCAACGTGATCTGGCTGTTCGTGATCTCCGGGCGCCGCCGGATCCGCCCGGCGCAGGCGCTGTCGCTGGCGGTGTGGCCGCGGTGGGCGTGGCTCCCGCTGATGGTGGTCTCGCTCCTGCTGGGCAGCATCGACGCCGGGCTGGCGACGCTCTTGGCGCCGACGTTCTTGGGCCTGGGCGTGCTGATCGAGGTCGTGGCCGGGTACCGGATGATGTGGGACCTGCAGGCCGTGACGTACGCGCCGCCGACGCGTGCCGTGCTGGTCGGGTACGGGCTGCCGTTCCTGCTGGCGGTGGCCGGGTTCGTGGCGCTCGCCCTCACGTCGAGCGACGAGCTGGGCTTCCTGTGGCACCTCGCGACGCGCGGGTAGGGCGCGCTCGGGCCGGGCCTTCATCCAGCGCGAGCGCCGCGAGCCTAGCTTGCGGCATGGCCTCGACCAACCAGCCCCAGCGCCTCGGCGCCGTCCTGTCCGACCTCGTCGAGCGGTACGGCTACCGCGAGCGGCTGGACGCGGCGCGGGCGGTCGAGGCGTGGCCGGCGGTCGTGGGCGAGGACATCGCCAAGCAGTCCGAGCAGATCTGGATGCGGCACGGGGTGCTCCACGTCAAGGTCCGCTCGGCGGCGTGGCGGCACCAGCTCCAGTTCCAGCGCGAGGCCTGGCGCGACCGGATGAACGAGCACCTGGGCGGAGTCGTCGTGGACGACGTGGTCTTCCGGTAGTCGCAGACGAGGGACAGCCTGATCTCTTCGGGGGGTCGGAGGGGTACGTTGCGCGCCCGTCCCTTCCCGCTCGCGATGACCTGTCCGCTTTGCGCCGACGCCCTCGTCCCCGCCACCCTTCTGGTCGACGACGAGGGCCCCGACCTGCAGGGCTTCCGGTGCCCGGCCGGGCACGGCCGCTTTCTGCCGTCCGACCTCTACGCCGCCTGGCGCGAGGGGCACGACTCGGCCGCGCGCGCGGACGCGCCGATCCCCCCGGCCGACGCCGTCGGCGACGTGAAGGCGCCCAAGCGGTGCCCCGACGACGGCCACATCATGAGCCGCTACCGGGTCGGCGACCCCGCCAGCTTCTGGCTCGACCGCTGCGGCTCGTGCCACGGCGTCTGGTTCGATGGGAGCGAGTGGGAGGCGACGGTCGAGTCCGGCTTGCTGGACCAGCTCCCGGCCATCGTCAGCGACGCGTGGCAACGCGCGCTCGAGGACGCCGACGCGGAGCGGCACCGGACGGGCCGGCTGCGCGAGCAGATCGGCGCCGACGACCTCGACCGCATCGACGCCTTCCGCGAGTGGGCGTGGGCGCATCCGGCGCGGCACGTGATCCTGGCGCGCGTGGGCGAGCGGCCCGAGGCCCCGGCGTAGCGGACGCCGACGCCTCCGGGCCGTCGTGTCAGGCGCCCTCGCCGTCGTAGGCCGTCGCGGCCCAGACGGCCAGGATCACGGCCCCCATCGCAACGAAGAACCCTTGGGCGGCGCCGTCGAAGGCGAAAAACCCCGCGAGCACCAAGGCCGCGCCGACGGCCAGCTCGACGGTCCCGTGCAGCCGGAACGGCACGAGCGCGGCGACGCCGAGCGGGAACGCGGTCGCCAGCGTCATCAGCAGGTGGATGACGGCGAGCGCGTAGCTGAGCGTGGCCGCGAGCCCGTCGAGGCCCAGGAGCGAGGGTGCCAGCGCGAACAGCGCCACGGCGACGTAGTCGACGACGCCGTGGAGGCGAGGGGAGAGGAGGGTGTGCATGAGGGGGAGGGAGGAGGGCGTTGTCGGACCCGTCGATGGGCGCCGGGCTACAGGCGCACGGCGGCCGTCAGGCGGACGCTCCGCGGCGGGACCGGGTGGGCGTGGAGGTCGTCGACGCCGGCCGCCGGCTCGCCGGGCAGCCGGGAGGCGTAGAAGTAGCTCACGTCGGCGGCCTCCGAGTCGAGCAGGTTGAGCACGTCGGCCGAGAGCGCGACGCGGCCGACGCGGGCGCCGACCTTGGCGCCGAGGAGGGTGGAGGCCGCCGCCGTGACGGCGCCGTCGGCGGTGAGCGGGCGCGGGCCGAGGTGGCGGACCTGGAGGCTCGCCATCCAGCCGTCGGGGCGGCCGAGATAGACGCCGCCCGTGACCACGCGGCCGAGCGAGTTCTCGATCCGGTCCTCGCCCTCAGGCACGTCGAGAAAGCGCGAGCGGGTGAGGGCCACGTCGAGGGCGAGCTGGAGCCAGTCGGTCGCGACGAGGTAGTTGGCCCACTCGACGCCGACGTGGCGGCTGGCGTCGCTGGCCTCCGTCCCGCCCGCGTCGCCGACGAAGACGAGCTCGGAGTCGAGCCCGATGGCCCACAGCGAGACAGTCGACTGGAGCCCGTCCACGGCGGCCGTGCGGAGGCCGACCTCGGCGGCGCGCGTGCGCACCAGCGGGTCGACGGGGTCCACGGCCGCGCCCGAGGCGGGGTCGACGGTGATGACGGTGCCGCGCGCGTCGTTGCTGTGGTAGCCCAGGCCCGCGTTGAGGTACAGCTCCGTGTCGGCCCACGGCCCGAGCACGACGCCGGCCTTGGGGCTGGCGAGCGCCGCCGTCCGGGTGCCCGAGTTGGCGGCCCGGTCGCTGGCGACGTCGAACCGGAAGGCGTCGACGCGCAC
The DNA here is from genome assembly GCF_046845755.1 of Rubrivirga halophila. GTDB lineage: Bacteria > Bacteroidota > Rhodothermia > Rhodothermales > Rubricoccaceae > Rubrivirga. Next base: position 3,555,910 of record NZ_CP177357.1, on the reverse strand, counting down.
GCCGAGCGTGGTGCGGACGGCCTCGGTCCAGCGCGTCTCGACCTCGCCGTAGACGCTGCCATTCGTCTCGGCGACGGCGTCGTCGCGGACGGTGCCGATCCGCTCGCGGGCGTCCGTGCGGAAGAGCCCGACGCCCCCGATCTGGTCGTGGCGGAGGCCGGCGCCGACGGTGATCCGGCTGCTCCGCCCGAGGCCGGCGATCCGCCAGTCGTGGGCGAGGTCGGCGCCGCCGTAGACGCGGCGGTCCTCCTGCTCGAACTGGTCGCCGCGGACGGGGTCGTCGAGGAAGTAGGTGAAGTTGGAGAACAGGTTGAGGCTGTAGGTGGCCGCGTAGGCCGTCGCCCGAGTCGCGGTCCCCGTCGGCGAAGTGCGCGCCCAGCGGCCGACGAGCGTGGCGCGGCTCGTGGTGCCGCCGACGGTCGGGTCGACGGTGTCGAGGCGGTCGTAGAGGTCGGGCACGGCACGGGCGGCGATCTGGTCGGTCGCGTCCCAGTCGTTGTGGTAGGCGAGCGCCGTGAGGGAGAGGCCGTTGCGGTCGGTGCCGGTGGAGTAGCGGGCGATGCCGCTGGCGAGCGTCCCGTTCTCGGGGTTGACCCAGGGGCCGTCGGTGACCTGGCCGCGCGCGGCGACCAGGAGCGTCCCGTCGCCGACCGGGGTGGAGCCGGCGAGGAGGGCGGCGGCGGTCTCGTCCGAGCCCGCCTCGGCCTGGACGAGCGGCGCGTCGAGGCGGCGCTTGAGGCGGATGTCGGCGCGGCCGGCCGTCGAGAAGTTGCCGCCGGAGGCGCCCTGCGGGCCCTTGGCGAAGGCCACCTCGTCGACCAGCTCCGGGATCAGGAAGTTGAGGTCGAGGTAGCCCTGCCCGTGCGCGTGCGTCGGCAGGTTGAGCGGGACGCCCTCGACGGAGGCGGCGAAGTCGGTGCCGTGGTCGAGGTTGAAGCCGCGCAGGAAAAACTGGTTCGCCTTGCCCGAGCCGCTGTGCTGGGTCACGATCGCGCCGGGGATGGTCTCGAGCACCTCGCCGACGCGGAGCAGCGGTCGCTGCGCGAGCTGGGCCCGGCCGACGAGTCCTTGGGAGGCGCTCCCGGCCGTCCCGACGAGGTTCACAGCGCGGCCCTCGACCACGACCTCGCCCAGCCCGGCGTCGGCGGGCGAAAGCACGAGCACGGCGCGCGTCGTCGCGCCGGCCTCGACGGTGACGCGTTGCTCGGCGTCGCGGTAGCCGACGGACGAGGCGCGGAGCGTACGGGCGCCGGCGGGGACGGCGTCGAGGCGGAACAGGCCGTCCGCGTCGGCGACGGCGCCGCGGTCGAGGGCGGGGAGCACGACGTTGGCGGCCGCCAGCGGCGCGCCGGTGTCGGCATCGAGCACGACGCCGGTGACGGAGCCGACGGCCTGGGCGAGGGCGCTCGCGGGCAGGAGACAGACGAGGGCGAGGAGCCGCGCGTGGCGGCGACGAGAGAGGGGCATCGGTCGAGAGAGGGGGCAAAGAAGGGGCAGGTGCCCGGGGCGCCGGGCACAGGGGAGACGCCGGGCGTGTCGCCCGGCGTCGGGGCCGGAGCACCTCGCTCCGGCCGGTTCGTCCCCTCCGCTCGCAAGCGGACGGGGCTCAGCCCTGCCCGATCGGCGGGGGCGTCTCGACCGACATCTGGTGGGAGACCATGGTCGTCGTGGGGGCGCCGAGGTCGGCGGGTGTGGCGGCCGCCGGTGGGAGGGCGGGCGCCATCGCCGGCCGGTGGTCGTCAAGGGCGACCGCGATCACGGCCTCGGGCCCCGCGTCGGGCTCCGACGAGATGTGCCTGTGGACGTCGTCGCCGTGGGCGTGCCATCCCGCCGCGCTTGGCGGCGCGGTCGCGCGGAGCGTCCGCCACGTCTCACGGGGGGCGGTCTCGGGCACGCCGTCGTGCGTGTGGGCCTCGCCGCCCTGTCGGTGCGTGTGGTGCCTCGCGTCGTGCGCGTGGGACTCGGGCCGGAGCGTCGGGATCACCGTGTCCGCTCGTGGCTCGTCCACCAGGGTCGGCGCGACGAGGGCGTGGCCGTGGTGGTCGAGGAGGAGGTGGGGGAGAATCGCCAAACCCTGCCCCGGGGCCGTCGCCCCGAGCGCGAGCCCGTACCCCACCACCACGAACCCCACCAGCGCCGCGCGGAGGGCGCGGGCGGGGCGGGTCGCAGGGATGGGGCGGGCCATGGCTATCGGGCTGCGCTGGTGGCGCGGACGGAGGTCCCGCCATCGAGCGAGGCCATGAGCGTGCGGGCCTCGGCGGCCGTGCTGGGGCTCTCGACCGCGAGCCCGCCGTCGAGGGCGGCGCGGAGGTGGCGGGCGGCTTCGGCCGCGTCGCCGGCGGCGTCGTAGATCCGCGCGGCGCGGTAGTGGACCATCGCGTCGCCCGTGTCGAGGCGCATGGCGCGCTCGATGTAGGGGATGCCCGCGGCGGCGTCGCCGGTTTTGTAAAGGGCCCACGCCAACGTCTCGTTTGCGTGGAGGTGGCCGGGGCGCCGGGCCTGCTGCTCGCGCGCGAGCCGGAGCACGCGCTCGAGGTCCTCGTCGCGGTCGGCCAGGAAGTCGGCCTCCTCCATGTCGACGACTTCGCCGAAGCCGCGGGCCGTCAGCAGGGCGGCGTGGACGCGCTGGGCGGCGGCCTCGGCGGCGCGCTCGTTGCCGGCGGCGAGGTGCGCCTCGACCAGCAGCTCGTCGATCATCTCGAGCGGCTGGAGCGCGCGGGCCTCTTCCAGCAGGCGGACGGCCTCGTCGGCGTCGCCCTTGACGAGCGCCACGTGGCCGAGGCCGGCGAGGGCGGGGGCGAAGTCGGGCTTCTCGTCCAGGATGCCGGTGTAGATGAACGCCGCCGTGTCCGGCTTGGCGTCGCCGAGGTAGAGGCCGGCGAGGTGGTGGAGCGCCCAGGCGCGCTCGGGGCGGCCGCCGACGGCGGCGTCGGCCGCCAGGCGCATCGCGGCGATGGCGCCGTCGGTGTCGCCGTGGAGCTCGCGGAGGTAGCTCGCGCGCGAGTACGCGGGCAGGCCGGGCTTGAGCGCCAGCAGGTTGTCCGACGCCTCGACGGCCTGGTCGTACTCGCCGAGCTCGACGAGCGCGTCGACGAGCGTGCCCATGGCGTAGGCGTTGACCGGGTAGTCGGCCAGGATGCCGCGCGAGACGTCGCGGGCGTCCTCGAAGCGGTGGAGCACGTTGAACAGCGAGGCCTGGAGCGACCGGCCGTAGAGGGTCTCGGGGTCGCGCGCGACGGCCTCGGCGAGCAGCTCGCGTGCCTCGGGGATGGTCTCGGCCTGCGTCCCGCGCTCGGTCCCGAGCTGGAGGAGCGCGTGCGCGAGCCGGATGCGGGCGTCGACGGACTCGGGCTCGCGGCGGAGCAGGGCGCGGTAGTAGTCGACGGCCGTCGCGGCGTCGTCGAAGGTGTCGCCGGGGGCGATCTGGGCGTGGTCGTCGGGGAGCGCGGGCTCGGGCCGGGACGACCACTGGTAGGCGACGACGCCGACGGCGACGATCACCAGGCCGATGGCGAGAAAGAGGGCGGTACGGGAGGACATGAGGGAGGAGTCTCGGAAGCTGGATAAACAACATAGGGGGGCGGAGCGCGAAGCTCCGCCCCCCCACGGGTCGGCCGGCGCGGGCGCCGGCGAAGACCTACTGCGCTAGCGGACGACCGTGGCCCGCTTGGTGGCGACGAGCTCGCCGTCGACCATCAGGCGGTACAGGTACGTCCCGGCCGCCAGCGACGAGGCGTCCCACGGGAGGTCGTGGGCGCCCGGCTGGAACTGGCGGTCGGCGATCGTCTGGACGCGGCGGCCCTGGACGTCGTAGACGTCGATCCGCACGGCGCCCGGACGGGCGAGCTGGAACCGGACCGTCGACGAACCGGCGGACGGGTTCGGGAAGCTCTGGTTGAGGAGCATCCCCTGCGGGGCGCCCACGCCGATCCGGCCCGAGGTGCCGAACGTGGCGTCCGGGGCGTCGGCCATCTGGTCACGCACGTAGTCGTAGCCGCGGAACGGCGTCGCGAGGTACGGGAAGGCGTCCATGAACTCGACGTCGTTCTTGACCGGGCCGGCCGTGAAGTCGAGCTCCTGGAGCACCCGGTTGGTGATCAGCGCGCCCGAGTAGTCGGCGCCGGTGTAGTCGTCCTCCAGGAGGCCGACGGCCGTAAGCACGAGGCCACCAACGGCCTGGAGCTCGATGCCGGTCACGTCATCCTGCAGGCGGCGCCCGTTCGGGAAGCCGTCCATGTGGGGGATGAACTCGAGGTCCGTGTTGGCGAAGTCCGGCACGGTGAGGCCGATGGCCGCCGCGCGGATCAGGCCGAGACGGGCCCAGTCGTCGAACTCGTCCGAGGACCGGTCCGTCGTCGGGGTGGCCATGTTGAGGCGGAGCATGTCGCCGCCCCACAGGCCGCCGTCGGGCGTCTGGGTGATCGGGAGGAAGTTGTGGATGAATGGCTTGCCCTCGGTGAGGGGGTTGCCGTCGGTCTTCCCGGTCACCAGCTGGTACGGCGCGAGGTTGGGCACGCCGAAGTAGAAGATGGGGAAGATGTCCACGAGACGCGGCTGGTCGTTGCCGGCGAGCGCCGTCACGGAGTCGTCGCCGAGCGGGCGCAGCGGCGCGACCGAGTCGTCGAAGGCGGTGCCGGCCACGAACGAGGCGTCGACGTCGCCGGCCACGATGGCCTCGACGATGTCGTAGACGCCGTCGGAGTCCTCGACGGCGCCCGGGAAGTTGGTGTTGAAGTTGAACCCTTCGCTACCGTCGCCGTCGAGGTCGCCGAAGACGCCCGCGAGCGAGTTCTGCTGGATCACGAGGTCCTCCGACAAGCCGGGGACGGCCGGGCCGAAGGCGCCGTTGCCCATGTACAGGCCGAGCTCGGGGTTGGCGAAGTACTCGATGAAGTCCTGCTCCTCGGCGTCGTACGGCGAGATGTAGTTCCACCGGTCCTTCTCACCGATCGGGATGATGGCCTCGTTCGTCAGCGGCATGCCGAGACGGGAGACCTGGACGTAGGGGCCGCTCGCCGTCGGCGCGGAGCCGTCGTTCGAGAGCGTGGTCACCTGGGGGCGCGAAGCCGAGGCCCAGACGCCGATGACGTAGTTCGGGTCCAAGATGTTGTCGGCGTCGGCCGCGTCCATCCCGTCCTTCTGGAGCGTCGAGATCGGCACCTTCAGCACGAGGGCGTGCGTGTTGTAGCCGGCGACGGCGTCGCGGGCGCAGTCCGGGTTGGACATGTCCTCGCAGTACGTCTGGCGGATGCCGCCCAAGTCGAAGACGCCGCCGAGGTCGACGAAGAAGGGGTCGTCGCGCGGGCCGGCGAAGACGGTCTCACCGGTCGAGGCCGTGGTGATGGCGGACGAGACGAGGGCGTCGTAGCTGGTGCCGAGGCCGGCGCCGGACTCGATCGAGCGCGGGCCGATGTTGGCAGGCGGCGTGGCGCCGTCGGTCACGATCGTCTGGAAGGAGGCGCCGCCGTCGGTGCTCCGCTCGAGCGTGTAGCTCGTGTTGATGTTCTCCGCACCGAGGCGGATGTTGAAGAACGTCGACGGGTCCTCGTTGACGCGCTCGAACGTGAACCGGTAGGTGATGTCGTCGGTCGCCGAGCCGAGGGCGCCGGCCGACGTCTGGTTCTTGACGTGGATCTCGTACCGGACGTTCTCGCCGAAGTGGTTGTAGTTCGGGCCGCCCTCGGGGTGCGAGAGCGGGATGTAGTTGGCGACGATGATGACGCTCTCGTCATCGTTGGGGTCGCGGTAGGCGTAGACGTCGGTGTTGTCGGCGAGCGGGTCGTCGGCGATCAGCGGGGCCTCGCGGTGGCTGGAGGCGTCGGACGTGGGCGGGGCGAGCAGGCCGGCGGTCAGGATCAAACCTGCCGTGGCTGCACCCGCCAAAAGGGTACGTAAGGGGCTCATGTCGAAGAGGGGGGAGGGGGGAGTGGATGGATCTCCAAGAAAGGGGGATGCCGTAGCCGAGGAGAAGTCCATAGGTTGCTCATCCAGTGCTCACTTGTGTAGGAGAGCCCCTGACCGTGGCGTCAGGGTGTCCTATAACGCCGAGCCAATCACCGTTTCGTCATTGCAGAGTATCAGGAATTCCATGACCCCGACCTTGGCCGACCGACTGAGCGCCCGTCGCCGCGATCAGTTCGTGGGGCGCGCGGCCGAGCAGGCCCGGCTGGCGGAGGCGTTCGGGTCCGACGACCCCGCGTTCGTCGTGGCCCACGTCTACGGGCCGGGCGGGATCGGCAAGTCGGCGCTGCTCGACGAGGCGGCGCGGCTGGCGGCGGCGGCCGGCCGCGGCGTCGCCCGCGTCGACGGGCGCGACGTCGACCCGTCGCCGGCGGCGTTCGCGCGCGCGGCCGAGGCGGCGCTGGCGGCGGCGGGCGACGGGCCGCGCGTCCTCTTGGTCGACACGTTCGAGCGGATCGCCGCGCTCGACGCGTGGCTCCGCCGCGCGTTCGTGCCCAGCCTGGGCGCCGGCGACATGGTCGTGATCGCCGGGCGCGACCGGCCCGCGCCGGAGTGGCACGCCGACTACGCGGGCGCCGCGGCCACCTTCCGGCTCCGCAACCTGGACGCCGACGAGGCGGGCGACTACCTCACGGCGCGGGGGGTCCCCGAGGCCGCGCACGGGCCCGTGCTCGCGTTCACCCACGGCCACCCGCTCGCCCTCGCGCTCGCCGCCGAGCAGGCCCGCCAGCCGGACGCCGGCCCGTTCGACCCCGCCCAGGCGCCGGACCTGCTCGCGGACCTGCTCACGCGGTTCGTCGAGGCCGTCCCGACGCCGGCGCACCGGGCAGCGCTGGAGGCCGCCGCCGTCGTCCGCTCGGTGACCGTCCCCGTGTTGGAGTCGCTCCTCGACGACGCCGCAACCGACGCCGAGGCGCACTTCGCGTGGCTCCGCGACCTCACCTTCTCGACCTCCGACGCCGGGGGCGTCCGCCTGCACGACGTGGTCCGCGAGACGGTCGAGGCGGATGTCGGCTGGCGCGACCCGGCCCGCCACGCGGCGCTCGCGGCCCGCGCCCGGCGCGTGTATGCCGACGCGCTCCGCCGCGCGCCGACCGAGGACGCCCGGCGCATCATCCTGGGCGACTTTCTCCACCTCTACCGCCACCACCCGATCGCGGGCCCGCTTCTGCAGAGCCTGCGCACGGCCTGGGCCGACGCGGCCATCGACGGGGCCACGGCGCTCCGCGACGGCGACGCGGTCGCCCTCCGCGCGATGGTCGCGCGTCACCACGGCGAGGCCGAGGCCGAGGCCGTCGGGGGCTGGCTCGCGGCCCGTCCCGAGGCGGCCGTGGTTTTCCGCACGCTCCGCGGCGTGCCCGCCGGGTTCCTGCTCACGCTGCCGCTCGACGAGCTCTCCGACGACGAGTGCGCGGCGGACCCGGTGGCCGCGGCGGCCTGCACCGCCGTCCGCCCTCAGCTCCGCGCCGACGAGCGGGGCCTGCTGTTCCGGTCGTGGCTCGACGCCGACGCCGGGCAGGGCGTCTCGGCCGTGCAGGGCTTGGTCTTCGCGCGGACCGTCGAGTGCTACCTCACCACGCCTCGGTTGGCGGCGTCGGTCCTGCTGACGACCCAGCCGGACCTGTGGGAGCCCGTCTTCGCGATCGCCGGGCTGGCGCGGTGGCCGGAGGCCGAGGCGGACGGGGGGGCGGCGGCGTTCGGCAAGGACTGGCGCGCCGCGCCGCCCGACGCCTGGCTCGACGCGCTCGCGGCCCGGTCGCCCGCCGAGCCGCCGCCGCCGCCGGCCCGCGAGGCCGTCGTGGTGCTGTCGAAGGACGACTTTGCCGAGGCCGTCCGCGACGCGCTCCGGGCGTACGCCCGGCCGCACCGGCTGGCGGAGAGCCCGCTCGCGCAGGCCCGCGTGGTCCGCGAGCGGGGCGGCGACCCCGTCGAGGCGCTCCAGACGCTGCTGTCGGAGGCAGCCCGCCAGCTGGCCGACGGCGTCCGCGAGCGGCCCTACTTCCGCGCGCTCGACCTCACGTACCTCCACCCGGCGCCTACCCAGGCCGTCGCCGCCGAGCGGCTCGACCTCCCCTTTAGCACCTTCCGCCGCCACCTCGGCCGCGGCGTCGACCACGTCGTCGACGTGCTGTGGCGGGCCGAGACGGGCGGATAGGGAGGCCTACCGGCTCCCGCGAGCGGCCCACACGGGCGCCCACGCGGAGGCGTCGTACAGACCCACCTGGCTGAGGGCGGGGGCGGCCCGCGCCTCGTCCACCACGACCCGCCAGCGCCGGGCCGTGACGGGCGGGAAACGGAGCAGCCGTTTGTAGTTGACCGTCGTCGCCTCGGCGACCGTCTGCCACCGCGTGCCGTCCCAGGCCTCCAGCCGGAACGCGCCGATCCGCTGGCCGTAGCGGATCGGCTCGGCGAGTTCGAGCACGTTGGCGGTCTGCGGCGCCCCGAGGTCGACCTCGATCCACCCCGTGTCGGCCTCGGCCGCCCAGAACGAGTCCGGGTCGCCGTCGACGGCAGCGCCGGCCGCCCAGCCGTCGGAGCCCGGCCGGACGCTCGAGGCCGTCACCGCCGCGTGCCGGGCGAGGTCGTCGTCGAACATGGCGTCGAGGGCCGCCCGCCACTCGCGGAGGCGGTCCTCGTCCTCAGGGTCGATGAGCCCTCGCTGGTCCGGCGCCACGGCCAGCGTGAGCACGCACCCGCGCCCGACCGACGTGAAGTAGATCTCGACGAGGTCGTCGAGCGGCTTGGGGTCGTCCTGGGGGTGCCAGTACCAGCTCCGCACGGAGCGGAGCGTCACGTCGCACTCGAAGGGCGCCCACAGGTTGAAGTCGTCCCGCACCGACCAGTTCGTCTCGGGCGCGACGCCGTCCTCGTTGCCGGGAAAAAAGGCGTCCCACTCCGGCGCGATGACGGCGCCGGGCTGGTGCAGGCGGACCTCTCGGATCCACCGGAAGCGGTCGTAGGTCTCGAGCTGCTCCGGCGTCACGATCGTCTGGTCGTGCCCGTAGTCGAACCAGACCTGGTACAGCGAGCCGATGCCCGTGTTGTCCCAGCCCATGATGTCCTTGATGGCGGCCACGAAGTAGTCGTTGTAGCGCGGCGTCCCCCAGTCGGGGTGGCGACGGTCCCACGGCGCCAGGTACAGCCCGAGCTCGAGCCCGGCGGCCCGGGTCGCCTCCGCGACTTCGCGGACGAGGTCGCCGTCGCCGCCGCGCCACGGGCTCTGCGCCACCGTGTAGTCGGACAAGGGGGTGGGCCACAGGTGGAACCCGTCGACGTGCTTGGCCACCAGAAGCACCCCGTTGAATCCGGTCTCCTTGAAGATGCGGAGCCACTGGGTCGCATCGAGCGCCGTCGGGTTGAACAGGGCCGGGTCGTCGGTCCCGTCGCCCCACTCGGTGTTGGTGAACGTGTTGATGCCGAAGTGGATGAAGACGTTGGTCTCCATCCGCTGGAACCGGAGCTGGGCCGGGCTCGGGACCGGGTAGACCGGCGGGATCGGCGCCGACGCGAAGACGGGCGGCGGCGCCGCTGGCGGAGGGAGTGGGTCGGGCCCGAGTGGCGTGTCTCCGGAGCACGACGCCAGCACGAGCGCGAGCAGCAGGAGGGGCGCGCGCATAGGGAGAGATAGATGTGTATCCAATGTATCCGTGTGCAGAAGGAGGGGCCGTCAAGTCGCGGGGCTTAGCCCGCCTCGTCGGTGCACGCGGCGTCCGAGGCGCCCGCCAGCTCGCCCGTGTCGAGGAAGCCGCGGACCAGGCGGAGCACGCGGGGCCGCCACATCAGCGCCGTGTGGCCCGACGGCACGACCCGGTGCTGGGCGCCGTCGAGGCAGGTCTCGGCGACGGCCACCTTGCCGTCCCGGTCGCCCGCGACGACGGCGACGGCCACGTCGGGCAGCGGCCCCAGCTCGGCGGCCGTCCCGCCGCTCGCGCCCAGCTCGCGGATCGGCGGGAGCGCCCACCCGACCAGCGCCGCGAACCGGTCGGCGGAGGCGGCGCCCTGGTTCGGCGGCGCCAGCATCACCACCCTGCTCGCCCCGGGCGGCGGGTCGTGGAGCAGGTGCCACCGGATGACGACCGTCCCCAGGCTGTGGCCCACGTAGTGGACGCGCGGTGCGGGCTCGGCCGCCAGCTCGCGCGCGACGCGGTCGCCCAGCGCCGCCCCGATCTCGGCGACGCCCGGCCGCTGGCTGTCGTAGCCGACGTTGAGCACGCGGTACCCGGCGCGCTGGAGCGCGATCGCCAGCGGCGCCATCGACAGCGGCGTCCGCCCCATGCCGTGGACGAGCACGACGAGGTCGCGCGCGGGCGTCTCGGGGCGGGTGCTGGCGCAGCCCGCGAGCGTGAGGGCGGCGAGGGCGAGAACGCGGACGGTCATGCCGCACCCTACGGGGCCCGCCGCCGGTCGGTCTGGTACGATCGCACCAGTCCGTGACGGGGCCGGGCAGGAAGAGGACACCCGGCTCGCGACAGCCGGTGGGTAGCGTCAGCGTTGGACACACGCGCCCGAACGGAGGGCCGCTCTATCGCGTGGTGTTGGAGGCCCGAGAGCCCAAGTCCTCAGACTCAACTGCCAGCCGGTGACGGGCGGCGTCGAGGAACTCCTCCACGAGCACGAGCGGAAGGTCGGTCCGATATGCCGAGGCCGAAAGGACGCCGGTCGCGTCGGTGCGAAAGACCTCCGCGATCATCTCGGAGTCGTCCCAGAGTTCGAGGCCGAGACCATCTCGCCCCGAGACATCGCTTGCGGTAACGAGCCGGTACGCTTCGATCATTCAGGGCACGACCGCAGTAGAACCTCGCGCTACGCCTCGTCGACGGCCGTGAACACGACGCACGTGTTGTGGCCGCCGAAGCCGAACGCGTTCGAGAGCGCCACCTTGACCTCGCGGTCCTGGGGCGCGTTGAACGTGTAGTTGAGGTCGCAGGCCGGGTCCGGCGTCTCGAAGTTGATGGTCGGCGGGATGCGGCCGTGCGTCATCGCCAGGATGCTCGCGATCGCCTCGATGGCGCCGGCCGCGCCCAGCAGGTGGCCCGTCATCGACTTGGTCGACGACAGGTTCATGTCGTAGGCGTGCTCGCCGAAGACGGCCTTGATGGCCTTCGTCTCGGCCACGTCGCCGAGCGGCGTCGAGGTCCCGTGCATGTTGAGGTAGTCGACGGCGTCGGGCGCGACGCCGGCCGTCTCGAGCGCCTGCTCCATGGCCAGCTTGGCGCCGAGCCCCTCGGGGTGGGGCGCCGAGATGTGGTGGGCGTCGGCGCTCATGCCCAGGCCGGCGACCTCGGCGTAGATCCGGGCCCCACGCGCGACGGCGTGGTCGTAGTCCTCGAGCACGAGCGCGCCGGCGCCCTCGCCCATCACGAACCCGTCGCGGTCGGCGTCGAAGGGGCGGCTGGCGCCCTCGGGGTCGTCGTTGCGCGTCGAGAGCGCCTTCATGTTGCCAAACCCGCCGACGCCGATCTTGGTGATCGAGGCGTCGGTCCCGCCGGCGATCATCACGTCCGCGAGGCCGGCCTTGATGACCATCCAGGCGTCGCCGATGGCGTTGTTGGCCGTCGCACACGCCGAGACGGTCGCGTAGTTGGGCCCGTGGAGTTGGTGCCGCATCGAGATCAGGCCGGGCGCCATGTCGATGATCATCATCGGCACGAAGAACGGGCTGAGCCGGCGGGGGCCGTGCTCGGCGAACGTCACGACCTGGTCCTGGAACAGCTTCATCCCGCCGATCCCGGACCCCATGATGACGCCGGTCCGCGCGCGGAGCCGCTCGTCGAGGGTCTCGGCGTCGAGGCCGGCGTCCGCGAGGGCCTCGTCGGCGGCGACGATCGCGAACTGGGCGAACGGGTCGAGCCGGTTGGCCTCCTTGCGGTCGAGAAAGTCCGTCGCGACAAAGCCCTTGACCTCGCAGGCGAACTGCGTGGGGTAGTCGGACGCGTCGAAGTGGGTGATGGGCGCGGCGCCACTGCGGCCGGCCATCATGGCGTCCCAGTACTCGGGGACGGTGTTGCCGATGGGCGTCAGCGCGCCCAGTCCGGTGACGACGACTCGGCGGTCAGAGAACGACATGGGGGGGCGCGGTCGCGGCTCGGTCTAAAAAACCCGACGGCGCGTGGGGCGCGCCGCCGGGGCCTGTACGGTGGGGCGGGGGGTCTAGCCCTCGGCCCGCTTCTTGTCGACGTAATCGATGGCGTCGCCGACGGTCTGGATCTGCTCGGCGTCCTCGTCGGGGATGGTCGTGTCGAACTCCTTCTCGAACTCCATGATGAGCTCGACGGTGTCGAGGGAGTCGGCGCCGAGGTCGTTCGTGAACGAGGCCTCGCGCGTGATGTCGGCCATATCGACGCCGAGCTTCTCGACGATGATCTCCTTGATGCGCTGTTCGGTGGACTCGGCAGCCATGGGACGGTCGGGGTGGGTTGTAGAAGAGGGCCTGCAAGCTACGGCCGCTCGATAGCCCGGGCAACGCGCCCGGGGGGGACCGACGCCATCTCTGCGCCGGTCCTTACACGCCGCGGCGCGGGCCCGGGCGCCGGCCACGCGCGACGACCTCTCGAAGACCGCCGGGCGGCCGTCTCGGCGGTGGCCCGGGGCGGGGGCGGGCCTCTACCTTGCGCGCCCGTCTCCCCGCACCCGCATGGCCATGCTGTTTACCTCCGAGTCCGTCTCGGAGGGCCACCCCGACAAGGTCTCGGACCAGATCTCGGACGCGCTCCTGGACGCCTTCCTCGCAGGCGACCCCCGCAGCCGGTGCGCCATCGAGACGCTCTGCACGACGGGCCTGGTCGTGGTCTCGGGCGAGGTCACGAGCGACACCTACGTCGACGTCCAGGAGGTCGTCCGCCGGACCATCGAGGAGATCGGCTACACCGACCCGCTCCTCCAGTTCGACGCCCGGAGCTGCGGCGTGCTCGTCTCCATCCACGAGCAGTCCGCCGACATCGCCCAGGGCGTCGACGACGGGGCGGGGCTCCACGCCGACCAGGGCGCCGGCGACCAGGGCATGATGTTCGGCTACGCCACGCGCGAGGACGAGGCCACGCTGATGCCGCTGGCGCTCATGCTCTCGCACCGGCTCGTCAAGCGGCTCGCCGAGATCCGGAAGGCCGGCGAGCACATGACGTACCTCCGGCCGGACGCGAAGAGCCAGGTGACCATCGAGTACGCCGAGGACGGCCGGACGCCCGCCCGCGTCCACACCGTCGTGCTCTCGACCCAGCACCAGGACATCGACCCCGACGACGACCTCGCGACGCTCGCCCAGATCAAGGCCGACGTCCGCGAGCACGTGCTCCCGCACGTCTTGCCCGCCGCGCTCGTCGACGACGACCTCGTCCTCCACGTCAACCCGACGGGCACGTTCGTCATCGGCGGGCCCCACGGCGACACCGGGCTGACGGGCCGCAAGATCATCGTCGACACGTACGGCGGGAAGGGCGCCCACGGCGGCGGCGCGTTCTCGGGCAAGGACCCCTCGAAGGTGGACCGCAGCGCGGCCTACGCCACGCGCCACGTGGCCAAGAACCTCGTCGCGGCCGGGCTGTGCGACGAGGCCCTCGTTCAGGTCGCATACGCCATCGGCGTCGCCCAGCCCGTCTCGATCCGCGTCGAGACGAACGGGACGGCCCGCGAGGGCCTGACCGACGAGCGCCTCGCGGCGATCGTGACGGCGACGGTCGACCTCCGCCCGGCCGCCATCATCGAGCGGTTCGGGCTGATCGACGCCGACGCCTCGGTCCGCCCGCGCTACCGCGACACGGCGGCGTACGGCCACTTTGGCCGCGACGCCTTCCCGTGGGAGCGGACCGACCTCGTCGACGCGCTCACCGAGGCGGCCCGCACCGCCGAGGCGGCGTAGACGCGCGCGGCCGCCTTCCCACACGAGAAGGCGGCCGCGCACCGGACGGCAGCCCCCCATTGCCGAGGGGCCGCCGGACGCCAGTCGCTACCGGAGGATGGTGAACCGTTCGGTGCGCAGGAACGGGCCGTCGGGGCCCGTGGCCTCCATCCGCAGGACGTAGACGCCCGTCGCGAGCGACCCCGCCTCGAGCGTGGCCACGTGATGCCCGGCCTGGAACGTCCCGTCCGCCAGCGTCCGGACGGTCCGGCCCAGAAGGTCCACGATCTCGAGGCGGACGGCCGCACTTTCGGACACGCTGAACGTGATGCGGGCGCCGCCCCACGAGGGGTTCGGGGCCACGCCGTGGAGGGCGAGGGCGTCAGTCAGCGCGAGCGCTGAGCTCGGCGCGGCCGCCTCCGGCCCGGCGCTCTCGACCCACCGGTCCATCACGCCGATGGAGCAGCCGTGCTTCTCGTGGCCGTTGCCGAGGTCGAGCTCGTCGATGATCTGCTCGCACGAGCAGCCGCGCGTGTCGGCCGTCGTGTAGCTCCGGCCGGGCCCGTTGCCCCGCCCGCGCACGACGGTGTCGAACTGGTAGTCCCCGTCGACGAGGGCGAACCGGTTGGGCCGGAGGCCGCGCGTGGGGACGCTCTCCGGGATCACCGTCGCGGCGCACGCGTCGGCGCCGTCGTCGACGCCGTCGTTGTCGTCGTCGGGGTCGCAGGCGTCGCCGGTGCCGTCGCCGTCGGCGTCGGCCTGGTCGGGGTTGGCCACGGCCGGGCAGTTGTCGGCGTCGTCGTCGACGCCGTCGCCGTCCGCGTCCTGGACGAACACGAGGCTGAACTCGTAGACCCGGCCGGTCGAGCCGGCTGTGCCGCTCGGGACGCCTGGGCGCTGGAGCGCCGAGACGAGCGCGACGTTGTTCGCCGCGTCGATGGCGACCTGGTACCCCAGCTCGTTCCCCGCCGGCGCGCCGGCGGCCTGGAGCTTGGCCTCCTCCGTGCACGAGGCCCCGCACGTCGCGAGGTCATAGGCATAGGCCGCGCCGGAGTTCGTCCCCCCGTCGCTGTGGAGGAACGCCCCGACGACGACGCGGTCGCCGACAATCGCGACGCCCTCGCGGCCGAACCGGTCGCCGGGAGCGCCGTCGGACGGCGAGAGCGAAGCCAGAAGTGGGAGCGTGTTCCCCATCTTCTGGAACACGAACGCCTGGCCCGTGCCGCCGGCACCCTGCGCCCCGACGACGACCCGGGAGCCCCGCATGGCGACGGCCGACCCGAGGTGGTCGTCGTAGGCCGGGTCGTGGACTTGCTCCCAAGCCATAATCGCGCACCAGGCGTTGGGGCCGTATGGGCATTGCGCGAGGTTGTAGTAGTAGAGGGACCCGTCCCCGTCGGGATAGACGCCCTCGCCGATGCGGGGGGCGCCCACGGCGATGAACTGGCCCTCCATGTCGACCGACCAGCCGAACTTCTCACCCGCCCCGCCCAAGCCTTTCAAGGTTTTGGAGAGCGTGAGTCCGGTGGACGTTATGTCGTACACGTAGGCCGCCCCTCGCCGGTCCGGCCCCGCCCAGTACTCTGTGACGACGAGGCGATTCCCGGAGATGGCGACGTCCTGGCCGAATCGCTGCGAGGTCGGGGACGGGGAGAGGGCCGCCGTCTCTGTGCACGGGGACACGCACGTCGAGAGGTCGAAGAAGTACGCCTTCCCATTGTTCGCCGACCCGACGTCGTGCAGGACCGCGCCGACGATGGCGAAGTCGCCCTCGATGTCGACGGACTGCCCGAACAGAGCGCCTGGGTCGCTGCCAGCCGCGGGCTGCCCGTCGGAGGGGGCGAGCTCGAACTCGACGGTCCAGTTCCCGGCGAGGTCGCGGCCGTAGACGTACGCGCGGCCCCTCCCGTTGTCGGCCCGGCGGGCGCCGACGATGAGGCGGGTGCCGTCGTACTCCATCGAGATCCCGAACTCGTCACCGACGGAGGCGCCCGCGGGGGCGACGCTGGCCTGCTCGGAGACCGTCGGGGCGATCAGCGCGGCGAGCGCGAGGGGGTTGGGGACGTCGGCGGGGAGGGCGGCGAGGACGGCCTCCCGGACGTCGGGCGGATCCGCGGGGCCGGCGACCGCGGCCGGCGCGGCGATAAGGGCCACGAGGGCGAGGGTTGTGAGCTTGCGCATGAGCGTAAGGGGTGGTAGAAACGGGGTTTAAACAACCCGCCTAGCCCCGTTCTGCAGTTGCCCCACCGTCTCAAAGCGTTGCCCGAGCGTCTCAATGGGGTCGCCGAGGCCCTACAGGGGCGCGCTGGCGGCGTACGCCGAGGGCCGCAGGCCGAAGTGCGCGTCGAACCGGTTGGAGAAGTGGGCCACGCTCTTGAACCCGACGGCGTACGCCACCTCCCCGACCCCCCCGGCCCCCACGGCCAGCAGCGCCGCCGCCCGCGACAGCCGGACCTCCCAGATCAGGTCGGCCGGCGACCCGTCGACGGCGCCGTCGAGCTGCCGGTACAGCGTGGCCCGGCTCACGCCCACGGCCTGGGCGAGCGCGTCGACCGAGAGCGTCTCGTCGCCGAGTCGGGCGTCGACCGCCTGGACAAGGCGCGCCACGAGCGCTTGCTGCGCCGCGGTCGCCTCCGGCCGGACCGTGACGGGGTCGCCGGTGGCCGGGCCGGGCGGGCGAGCGTCAGGCCCCCCATCTCGGAGCCGCTGCCGGCCGGCCACGAGGGCGTCCACGCGGGCGCGGAGCTCGGCCGGGGCGAAGGGCTTGGCGAGGTAGTCGTCGGCGCCCAGGCCCAGGCCCTCGACGGTGTCCTCGACGGTGGCGCGGGCGGTTAGGAGCAAGACCGGCACGAAGTCCGTCTCGGGATCGGCCCGGAGCGCGCGGAGCAGCCCGAGCCCGTCGAGCCCCGGCATCATCACGTCGCTCACGACCACGTCGGGCGCGTGGGCGCGGGCGCGCTCGAGGGCCTGGTGTCCGTCGGCCGCCTCGATCACCGCGTAGCGGTCCTCGAGGTGGCCCCGGACGAGGTCGCGGAGGTCCGCGTTGTCGTCGACGACGAGCACGCGCGGCGTGTCGTCGGCCGACGGGGCGGGGGCCGGGGGGCAGCGGTGCCGTCCGGTGCCCGAGGCCGCCAGCAGCTCCGTCAGCCCCGACGGGACCGGCGCCCGCGCGGGGCCGGCCGCCTCGGCCGCCGGGAGCGAAAGCGTGAACGTGGCGCCCTCGCCCGGCCGGCTCTCGACGTCCGCCGTCCCGCCGTGGGCGTTGGCGATCTCCAGCACCAGGGCCAGCCCGATCCCCGTCCCCGCCCGACGCCGCGTCGAGGCCCCGTCCGCCTGATAGAACCGGTCGAACACGCGCGCCGCGTGGTCCGGCGTGAGGCCCGGCCCCGTGTCCGACACCGAGAAAACGACGCCCCCCCCTGGAGCGCTGGCCAGCCCGACCCGCACCGCCCCTCCCTCCGGCGTGAACGAGATCGCGTTCGCGAGCAGGTTCGCCAGCGCCGTCTCGACCTTGCTGGGGTCGAACGTCCCCTCGACGGGGGCCAGGTCCGTCTCGAGCGAGACCCCCTCGCGCTCGGCGAGGGGGCGGAACGCCTCGGCCGTGCGCGCCGCGAAGGCGGCGGCGTCGATGCGGGTGGGCGCGAGGGCCACCGACCCGGCGTCGAAGCGGGCCAGGGCGAGGAGCTGCTCGACGAGTGCGAGGAGCCGTTTCCCGTTCCGCTCAGCGACCCCGACCTGGGCGAGGGCGTCGGCAGTGAGCGGGCCATGCCGGCCCTCGCCGAGATCGGCGAGCGGCCCGAGGACGAGCTGGAGCGGCGTCCGGAACTCGTGGCTGACGTTGGCGAAGAGCCGGCTCTTGGCTTCGTTCAACGTCAAGAGTTCCCCCGCCATCCGGGCCACTGTCCGCTTCTCCGACTCCAGCGCGGCCGTCCGCTCGGCGACGACCTCGTCGAGCGCCCGAGCACGCTCGACGAGGGTCCGCTCGCGTCGGCGGACGGCGAGCCCGACGGCGCTGAGCAGCACGAGCGCGACGAGACCCCGGAACCACGGCGTCTCCCAAAGCCGCGAGGGGACGACGATGGCCGGCGCGGCCACAGGCCCGCTCCAGATGCCCCCCGCGTTCATGGCCTGGACGTGGAGGGTGTAGCGGCCTGGCGTGAGGCGGCCGTAGGCCACGCGTCGGGCGGGCCCCTGGTCGACCCACCCGTCGTCGTAGCCCTCGAGGAACGTCCGGAACTGGATGAGGCCGGGCTCGACAAAGCCGGCGGCGGTGTACGACACCTCGATCGCCCGGGCGCCGACGGGGAGCCGCACGGGCTCGGCGAGCGTGGTCGGGGCGCCGCCCTCCGGTGTGACCGTCTCGATGGTCACGGGGAGGGGCCGGGCGTGCCGTCGGGCGTAGCGCCCGGGGTCGATCCGCGTGACCCCCTTGTACGACGGGATCCACAGGCTCCCGTCCGCGGCTTGCGCTGCCCCCCACAGCCGGTTCGACGCGCCGAGGTGGCCCTGGGACGGGAGGAGCGTGACGGTGTGGACGCGCTCGCGGTCGCCGTCGAGGACGGCGTTGGCGTCGGCGAGGAGGAGACGGTGGAGGGCGCGGCGGCCACTGAGCCAGAGCGCGCCGGAGCCGTCGAGGAGCACCGCCTGGAGCGGGCCCGATGGGGCGCCTGCCTCCGGGCGGAGCCACCGGGCCTCGCCGGCTCGGATGCGGACGAGCCCGCGGTCGGTCGCGGCCCATAGCGCCCCATCGGGGCCGTCGGCGAGGTCGCGAACAGCGCGGCCCTGGAGCACCTCGTCGGGCCGCATCCTGGCCCGCCCGTCGTCGCCAACGACGGCGAGCCCACGGTCCGTGGCGACCCAGAGTCGGCCGTCGCCGGCCCGGTGGAACGCCGTCACGGCCTGACGCCAGTCGACGTCGAACGCCACCGAGTCGGTCACCGTCCCGGTCCGCGCGTCGAACCGCCGGGCCAGGCCGCGGGCGTCGCCGACCCAGAGGACGTCGGCGTCGGCGGGGTCGGGGTAGAGGACCCGGATCACGCCCGCGGCCCCGTCGTCGACGACCTCGGCCCGCCCGTCGTCGACGACCTCGGCCCGCCCGTCGAGGAGGCGGAGGAGCGCGTGGTTGGCGGCCCCCCACCGCCGCGCGCGCGCGTCCTCGACCACGTGGCCGACCTCGGCGTGCCCGTCGGTCACGTACCCGTGGAGGGCGTCCGGTCGGGCCTCGATCCGGTACGTGTCGGTCGTGACCGCGCCCCTGTGAACGGTCGCCACGCGGGTCTCGCCGTCGCCCGAGGCCGTGCTCACGATGACGCCTCCGTCAGCGGCCGGGGCCGCGCGCGCGGCGTAGCGCGGGAGCCCCTCGTCCAGCGTGACGCGTTCGAACGGCTCCTCCGTGATCTGAAACAGGCCGGTCCCTGATGAATGGGCCCAGATCGAGCCCTGGCGGTCCTCGAACACCTGCTGGATCCAGGTCGCCCCAGCCGGGGCGATGGTCGCGAGCGTCTGGCCGTCGCGGACGACGGCCAGACGGTTCGCGCCCTCGCCGTCGGCGAGCTGGACCCACGCCCGACGCTGGCGGTCCACGAGCATGACCCGTTCGGTCTCGTCGTCGTGCCAGATCCACGTGAGCAGCCGGCCGGCCGCGTCGGTCAGGTCGACGCGCGAGCGGGCACCCCGGGCGGCGGCGGCCACTGCCTCGGGGACGGAGGCGCCGGCGGGGCGATGGAAGAGGGGCCCGTACTGGGTGGGCGAGAATCCGCCGGACCGGCCGTCGCGCGGCGAGACGAACCGGCCTCCCTCCCGGCGGACCACGACGGCCCCGCCCACGAGACTGGGGGGCGCGTCGCGTATCTCCCCGGCCTCGAGCATCGCCCACAGCACACCGTCGTCGTCGACGGCGACCGGCGGCCAGATCGTCCGGAGCCGGTCGGTCTCCCGGACGAACCCGCCCCCGGCCTCGTCGAAGCGGGCGAGGTACGGGCCGGTGCTGACGGCCCAGAACGTGCCGTCGCCGTCCTCGACGAACCCCTGGACCCAGTGCGCGTCGCCGTAGGCCTCGGCGAGCGAGTACGCCGTCCACTCGCCGTCGCGGAGGCGGTAGGCCCACCGGTCCTGGCTCCCGACCCAGAGGTCGCCCGACGAGGTGACGGCGAGCCCGACGAACTCGACGCTATGGAAGATGGGGGTCGTGTCCGGTGTGAAGACCACAAACTGCGCGCCGTCGAATCGCACGAGCCCTCCAGCCGTGGTCATCCAGAGGTAGCCGTCAGCTGTCTGGGCGACGGCCTGGACGGGCGTCGGGAGTCCATCGTCGAGCGTCCACTCACGGACTCGGAACGACGGGCGGAGCGTGGTGTCGGGATTGCTCGGGCCCACCGAGGACAGGGCCTGGGGTGGTGGGGGCGGTGGGGGCGATCGATATGCGGCGGCCCCGAGTGCTCCTAGCAATGCCAGCCCTGTGAGCCAGGGGGCGAGGGAGGGTCTTGGCATCGTGGGGGTTCGCCTGCTCGACCCAGAGAATAACAGCGCTTGGCCAAACGGCAGCTGGGCCTCCCGCTGGAGGGTCGGCCGGGGAGGGCGCAGGCTCGACCGGCTGCCGCAGCACGTCCACGACGGAGTCCCTGGGAGCGGACCGACCTCGCCGAGGCGCTCGCGCAAGCGGCCGCCTAGACCGCCCGGCGGCCGCCTCCCCACACGAGAAGGCGGCCGCGAATCGTCCGGCGGCTCTCCCACCACGGAGACCGGGGCCGGACGGGGGTGTCCCGGTCGCGTCCCCTGGCTGGGGGGCAGACCGGTCCCCGAAGGTGCGCGTCGGGGCGCACCGGCGGCCTCGGGTGATCACACGATTCCCGCCGGCGGACATCGGCGGGGCGTTATCCCTCCAGCAGCCGCTCGCGGATGGCCTTGGCGACGGCGGCGCTGCCCGAATGGACGTGGAGCTTTTCGTACACGTGCTGCACGTGCGTGTTGACGGTGCTGGGGCTGACAAACAAGCGGTCGGCGATCTCGCGCTGCGTCCCGCCGGCCACCATCTCGCGGAGCACGTCGCGCTCGCGGTCGGTGAGCCCGTAGTCGGGCGTGGGCGGGCGGGCCTCGAACTGCGAGAGCACGGCGCGGGCGACGGCGGGCTCCATCAGCATCCCCCCGCGCGAGGCCTGGTCGATGGCCGCCAGCAGCAGGTCCGGCGGGGCCCCCTTGAGCACGTAGCCCGAGGCCCCGGCGCCGAGGGCCTGGGCGATGGTCGCGGCGTCGTCGCGGATGGTCAGCATCACCACGAACGTGGAGGGCGCGCGCGACTTGAGCGCGCCGAGCCCCTCGATGCCGGTCAGGCCCGGGAGGTTGACGTCGAGCATCATCACGTCGGGCGCGGCGTGGGGCGCCACGTCGAGCCGGGCGATGGCGGCCTCGACGCTCCCGAACACGCCTTCGAGCGAGACCTGCGGCCCGACGACGTCCTCGAAGGCGTCCCGGAAGTCGACGTCGTCCTCGACGATCCAGACGCGGACGTGGCGGAGGTCGGGGAGGGGCGGCATGGAGCAGAAGGAGAGGTCTCGGAAAACGTCGGCGCCTAGCGCGTCTCGGCGCCTCGTCTCAACACACGAGATGTGAGGGGCAACCGGAAGGTCACGCGCGTGCCCCGGCCGGGCGCCGAGTCCACGGCGAGCGTGCCGCCGAGCGCGTCGGCGCGGCGGCGCATCGTCGTCATGCCGCGCCCGTCGCCGATGGCGGCCTCGAACCCGCGCCCGTCGTCCTCGACGGCGACGGAGAAGGCGTCGTCGTCGCAGGCGACCTCGACGGTGACGTGCTCGGCGTCGGCGTGGCGGACGGCGTTGTGGAGCGCCTCGGTAAACAGGAAGTACAGGTCGCGGCGCGGACCCATCGGGAGGGGCACGGTGGGGATGGCCCCGCGCGTGACGGCCCCGCCCCCCAGCGTCTGGTTGGCGAACTGCTCGATCCGGTCGGCGAGCGACGCCAGGTCGTCGTGGCCGGCGTCGACCAGCCAGACCGTGTCGCGGAGGTCGGAGACGACGGCGCGGGTCGTCGCGCCGAGCCGCCCGACGCGGGCCTGCTCCTCGGGCGGGAGGTGCGGCGACCGCCTGAGCGCGTCGAGCCGGAGCGCGACGCTCGAGATCTTGCTCCCAATGTCGTCGTGGAGGTCGTCGGCGATCCGCCGTCGCGTGCGCTCGACGCGCAGCAGCTGGTCGACCCGGTAGCGGTGGGCCCCGAACGCGGCGCCCCCGGCCGCCAGCCCCACGACGGCCCAGAACCACAGCGCCCGCCAGAACGGCGGCCGCACCCGGACCGCCAGCGCCGCCGGCTCGCCCCAGTAGCCGTCGCGGTTCGACGCGGCGACTTCGAGCGTGTACCGGCCCACGGGCAGCAGCGGGTACCGGATCTGGGCCGCCGCCGGCTCCCACTCGCCGTCGGGGCCCAGGCGGACCCGGTAGCGGTTCTTCTCGGGCTGGCGGAGGTCGAGCGCGGCGTACTCGACGGCCAGGTCGTTGCGGTTGTAGGGGAGCACCAGGCCGTCGGCGGCGTCGGCGAGGGGCACGGGCTCGCCGTCGACGAGCACGCGTGTCAGGCGGACGCGCGCGGGCTCGGCGTCGACCGGGATGGCGCGGGGGGCGAAGGCGGTGAACCCGCCCGCGCCGCCGATCCAGATCCGGCCGTCGGGCGAACGGTCGCGGGCGTGGTAGTAAAGCGCGCCCGGCGGGAGTCCGTCGGTCTCGGAGAAGGTCGTGAACACATTCGCGGCGGGGTCGAACCGCGCCAGCCCGCCGTTCGTGCTGAGCCACAGGTGGTCGCCCTCGGGGAAGAGCCCGCCCACGCCGCCGCCGGGGAGGCCGTCGGCGTCGGTCCACAGCCGACAGGCGCCCGTCGCGCGGTCGACTCGGGCCAGCCACCCCGGCTCGCCGCCGGCCCAGACGGCGGTCGCCGTCGGGACCACGGACACGACGGGGCCGGCCGTGCAGTCGCCCACGCGCTGCGAGCGGGCCCCGCCGATGGCGAGGCGCCGCAGCCCGGCCTCCTCGGTCGCTGCCAGCAGGGTCCCCCGCACCCACGGGTCCTCGGCGACCGTCCACGTCGCCCCGAGCGCGCGGACGGCGGGGCCGGCGTCGACGACGGCCTCGGCGTTGAGGTCCACGAGGTGCGTCCCGGCCTCGCTCGTGACCACCCAGGCGTGGCCCGGCCGCGCCGCGCTCGGCACGATGTCCCGCGTGACGCCGTCGCCGTCGGCCGCCAGCGGGATCGCACGGAGCGCGCCGGTCGCCGGCTCGAACCGGAACAGCGTCGGCTCGAGACCCGCCAGCCAAAGCACGTCGCCGGCCTCGTGGATGTCGAACGTGACCGAGAGGGGGTGGGTGGGAGCCTCGAACCAACGCTGGGCCGTGCCCGAGGCGAGGTCGTAGCGGTGGAGCCCGCCCCGGATCGTCCCCACCCAGGCCATGCCGGGCGTCCGGCGCGAGGCGTGGACCGAGAGCACGTCGGGGATGGCGAGCCCACCCGGCGCCGCGCCAACCGACCGGAACCGGGGCGGCGTCACGTCGGCGAAGAACAGCCCGTTGATGGTGCCCACCCAGAGCACCTCGTCGAGCTCGCGGACCGTCAAGATGTCGGCGTGGTCGAGCGCGCCGCCGGAGTCGAGCGGCCAAAGCCGGCCCTCGGGGTCGAGGGCGAGGAGGCCGCCGCCGCGCGTGCCGACGTAGGCCCAGCCGGGCCGGGCCTCCGAAGGCTCGATGGCCGCGATCTCAGCCCCGGCGTCGAGGCGCGGGCCGCGGGGGGCGAGCGTCTCGGGGTCGAGCCGCCCGAGCGTGCCGGCGCGGCGCCCCGCCCACAGCGCCCCGTCGACGACTGCGAGCGCCGTCACCCCTCGGTCGGCGCGCGGCGTGCCGTGGCGCGCCCCGGTGGGCGCCAGCCGCGCCAGCCCCCGGCTCGTCGCCGCGACGACGCCGCCGCCGGGCAGCGCTGTCAGCGCGCGGACGGTGTCGCGCGCCAGCCCGAGGCGGCGCACGCCCCGCGCGTCGAGGCGGAGCACGCCGCTGGCGGACCCCGCAAAAAGCGCCCCGCGCGTGGGCGCCATCGCCCGGGTGGCCGGGCCGGGGACCGGCGCGAACCGCTCCGCGCCAGGGGCGAGGCGGGCGAGGCCGGCGTCGCCCCCGGCCCAGACGGCGCCGTCGGGGGCCACGCCGAGCGACCGGACGTAGCGGTCGGTCTGGCCCACGGCGTCATCCCAGGTCTGGACGCGCACGCCATCGTAGCGGCTCACTCCGTTCGAGGTCCCCACCCAGACGAACCCCTCGGCGTCGCGGGCGACGGCGAGTACGAGGTCGCCCCCCAGGCCTTGGGCGGTCGTCAGCGAGCGGAACGAGAGCGGTCGCGGCTGGGCGGCGCCCCCGACCGCGAGCGCGGCCAGGAGGAGCGCCAGCCCCGCCCGGAGCGATGGGGGCATGGGCGGAGGTGAGCCCGGGGCCCAAGAATAGACCCGCTCCCCGGGTCGGCCGGCGCCGGCCGATCCGGCGAGGGATTCCGACCCGGGCTCGACGCAAACCGGCCGGCCTCCCCAGGAGGCCGGCCGCTCGGGGCGCCGACGTGCCGTCCCAGCCGTCGTGATCGGCGACCCGGTTCAGCAGGGGCGCTGTTGACCTGAGAAGGCGCCACAGGGCCATTCCGGAATCAAGATGGTCGTGCCGCCGCCCTCGGCCGCCACCGGCTGGTGCGTCCCGACCTCGATCTTCAACGAGGTCCCGTCCACGACGAAGCGGGTCTCGTAGATCGGGAGCCCCGGCCGCTTGATGGCCGAGAAGGTCCCGATGTTGTACTCGTAGCCGAGGGTCTTGGCCGCGTCGCGAATCGCCTGCTCGACCTTGCCCGGGTCGACGTCGAGGATCGCGGGGTGGCTGTGGGGGCACTCCACGAGAAAGTCCACCGCGTTGAGCGTGGCGGCGAGGCAGATGTGGTCGCCCGCGATCGCCGAGCCGTCGAGCGAGACCATGGTGGCCGCCGCGCCGCTCGGTGGGGTCCACGAGGCGACGCCCGGGAAAAAGGGCCACGGGAGGTAGAGCGTGTCCGGGGTCAAGATGTACTCCCGCTCGAGCTCCGACGGCGAGATGGTGGCGCCACGGACCGCCAGCCGCCGGAGCGGGCCCTTGCGCCACTGGAAGTCCGGCGGGCCGGCGGGGCGGCTCTGGATGTCGGGCAGGTCCATGATGGCCTGCATGTAGGCCGAGATCGCGGCCGGCTCGGCGGGCGGGTCCGTCGGCGACCAGGCCTGGGCCGCCGGGAAGTCGAGCGCCGCGTAGGCCGAGGCGAGCTTGGCGCTATCCGCGGGGCGGCGCCCTTCGATCAGGCAGTTGGTGTCGCCGAAGTAGAACCAGGGAATGCGGTAGGCCATGGGCGTGAGCACTGGGGAAGGGCTTTTTAGAGATACGGCCGGTCGCCCATCCTCCCGTCGGGTGATCGCACGATTCCCCGACGCGCCCTGAACGGACGCGCGGCCGGCCCCCGAGGAGACCGGCCGCGCGGAGGGCCCGGGCGCGTGAGCTAGCGGACCACCGTGACCGTCCGAGTCGCCGTGCGACCCTCGCCCGTGAGGCGGACCGCGTAGACCCCGGCCGGCTGGCCGCTGACGGCCCACGTCCACGTCGTCGTGCCCGAGGGGACGGGCCCGTCATGGACCACGGCGACACTGCGGCCGAGCGCGTCGAACACCTCGACGCGAGCCGCGCCGGGGGCCGCCAGCGTGGCCGCCAGCCGGACCGCCCCGGCCGTCGGGTTCGGCATCGGCGCCGCGAACGTCAGCGCGTCGTCTGGGCCGTCCTCGGCGGCCACCGGCGGCGCGAACGAGACGGAGTACTGGATCCGGCCCTCGGCGGCCGGTGAGGTCGCGTCGGACCGCCACCCCACCACCTGGACGAAGTAGGCGACTCCGGGCGCTGTCTCGAATTCGACGTACGACTCGCCATCGGCACCGCCCGTGGGGAGGAGGTCGCCCGCCTGGTCGTTGCACGCTACCATCGCGCCGGTCTCGTCGTAGACGGCCAGGATGGTGTCGAAGCCCGACCCGCCGGTGTGGATGGTCAGGGTACCGGCCGGGCCGTGGGGGTAGTATCGCCAGACGGAGTTCTCGCCGGGCGCCCCGCCGAACGCGCAGTCGGCCAGGGGCTCGCCGGGATCGAACGTCGCATTCACGTTCGTGCCGAGGTGGACGTAGCCCGGCTGGATCGTCAGGTTGCCGTCGGCCATGAACGCGTCGTCCGGGGGGTAGTTGAGGACGCTGGCGGAGGCGTCGACCGTCATCGCGACGGCGCCCTCGGCGCCCAGGTACCCGCTCACGCGGACGAAGTACTGCGCGTTGACCTCCACGGGGACGGTCAGCGTGGACGTGGTCCCGCTAGCGCCGTCGTCGTTGCAGTCGATGAGCGTCCCGCCCAGGGGCGTCTGCCGGAACACGTCGACGACGGTGTCGAAGTCGGAGCCCGCGAGGTCGATCGTGACCGTCCCCGTGTCGGAGGTCGCGAAGATCCACCACACCGAGTTGTCGCCGCCGTTGCAGGACGAGGCCAACTCGGTGATGGCGCGGCTGGCGCCGACCGTGGTCCCGGTGTAGGACGAGGGTGCCGTCCCGAAGATCGGCTCGGACGTCCAGAGGTCGTCGTTGATGGGCTGCGCCGAGGCCGACGTGGCGAGGGCGACAGCGAGGAGGAGCAAGGCGCGCATGGCAAGGGGGGCAGAGTGGAGGGGGGGCTTGCCACCTGTAGGCGAAACCGGCGACGGCCGTATCACGGGCCTGCGAGATTGCAGAAGTCGGTGTGCCTGATGCGATTAGGTTTCGCCCACCCCGATCCCCGACCGTGCGCCCCGTGACCGACCCGGCCGGACCCGTGACCCGCCTGTTGCAGGAAGCCAGCGACGGGCGCCCCGAAGCGCTCGACGACGTCCTCCCGATCGTCTACGACGAGCTCCAGCGGCTGGCGCGGACCATCCGCCGAGGACGGCGCGGCCAGACGCTCGCGACCACCGACCTCGTCCACGAGGCCTACTTCCGGCTCGTCCGCACCGACGGCGTCGAGTGGGACGGGCGCCGGCACTTTCTGCGCGTCGCCGCCCGGGCCATGCGCCAGGTGCTCGTCGGCGACGCCCGGCGGCGGGGGGCCGGCAAGCGCGGGGGCGGGCAGGCCGTCGTCACGCTCATGGACGACCTCCACGGCGCGCCCCCCACCGACGCGTACCTCTTGGACCTGCACGCCGCCCTCGACCGGCTCGCCGCGCTCGACGCTCGCCAGGCGTCGGTCGTCGAGGTCCGGTTTTTCGGCGGGCTCTCCATCGAGGAGACGGCCGAGGTGCTGGGCGTCTCGACGCCGACCGTCAACCGGGATTGGAAGATGGCCCGGATCTGGTTGGCCCGCGAGCTGGCGTCGTGAGCGGCTCGGCCGCCGACCGCTGGGCCACGCTCCAGGCCCTTCTCGACGACGCGCTCGAGCGCGACGCCGCCGGCCGCGCGGCCGTTCTCGCGGCCCTGCCGGACCCCGAGCTCCGCGCCGATCTGGCCGGACTGCTCGCCGCCGCCGACGCCGTCCCCGCCTTTCTCGATGCCCCGGCCCCGTGGGGCGGCCCCGCCCCCGACGACGCCGACCTCGCGGGCGTCCGCATCGGGCCGTACCGGCTCGTCCGCGAGATCGGGCGCGGCGGGCAGGGCCGCGTGTTCCTGGCCGACCGCGACGACGTCGGCACACGCGTGGCGCTGAAGCTCGTCCACGGCACGCTCGCGGGGCCGGACCTGGTGGGCCGCTTCCTCGCCGAGCGCCGGGTGCTGGGGCGGCTCGATCACCCCCACATCGCCCGGTTCCTCGACGCGGGGTCGGCCGAGACCGGCGTGGCCGGCGCCGAGACGCCGTACGTGGTGATGGAGGCCGTCGAGGGCGTCCCGGTCACGGACTACGCGCGGGGCGTGCCGCTCGCCGAGCGGCTCCGGCTGATCCTCCAGGTCTGCGACGCGGTCGCCTATGCCCACCGCCGGCTCGTCGTCCACCGCGACCTCAAGCCGTCGAACATCCTGGTCTCGGGGGCGGGGTCCGGGGCGCAGGTCAAGCTGCTCGACTTCGGGATCGCGAAGGTGCTCGGCGACGGCGACGACGGGGCGCTGACGACCACCGGCCACCGGCTGATGACGCCCGAGTACGCCGCCCCGGAGCAGGTGCTCGGCCAGCCAGTCACGGTCGCCACGGACGTCTACGCGCTCGGCGTGCTGCTCTACGAGCCGCTGGCGGGCGCCCGGCCGTACGCCATCGACGGCGGGCTCCGCCAAGCGGTCCGGGCCGTGTGCGACGAAGTCCCGCCGCCGCCCTCGGCCGTCGGGGGGCGGGCGCTCCGGGGCGACCTCGACACGATCGCGATGAAGGCGCTGGCGAAGGCGCCCGACGACCGCTACGCGACGGTCGACGCGCTCGCCGAGGACCTCCGGCGGTACCGCGACGGCCGGCCCGTCCGGGCCCGGCGCCAGACGGCCCGGTACCACGCGGTCCGGTTCGTCCGGCGGCACCGGGCCGCGAGCGTGGCCGGGGCGCTCGGGCTGCTGCTGCTGGCCGCGTTCGGCGTGCGCGAGCGGCAGCTCCGGACCGCCGCCGAGGCCGCCCGCGTCGAGGCCCAGGCCACGGCCGACCTCCTGACCGACCTGTTCGGGGCGACCGGCGTCGACGAGATCCGGCCGGACACGCTCCGGGCCGTCGCCCTCATCGACCGGGCCGCGCGCCGGCTCCGCGGCCAGTACGCCGACGCCCCCCGCCTCAAGGCCGCCCTCACCTTCCGACTCGGGCGCTTGTATGAGGGGGTGGGCCAGCCGACCCGGGGCCTGGCGCAATACCGGGCCGCCGAGGCGCTCGCCCGACGCGCCGGGGACGCCGACGGGGTGCTCGCGCAAGCCCTCACGTACGTCGGCTACCTCGAGACCGCCGCGGGGCACTGCGAGCGTTCGCTGGCCGCGCTCGGCGAGGCCGTCGCCCGAAGCCACGGCGCCGCCGCGCGGGCCGACGCGCTGGCGGGCCGGGCCGCCGCCTACGCCTGCCTCGGCCGCCACCCCGAGGCTGTCGCCGACGCCCAGGCCGCCCAGCGGGCCGCGGCCGGGAGCCCCGACGACGACGGCGCCTTCCTCCACCTGCTGAGCGACTTTTTGGGGCGGGCGGGCCGCCACGACGAGGCCGTCGCCGCGCTCCGGGCGGCCGTGGCCCGGGGCGAGGCCGTGTACCCGCGGGCGCACCCCGCCATCACGGCCCGCCGCAACGCGCTGAGCCACCTGCTCGCGGCTGGGGGCGACCTGGCGGGCGCCGAGCGCGTCGCGCGAGCGTCATATGACGAGACCCGGGCCGTCCACGCCCCGACCCACGCGCGGACGTTGGGCGCCCAGATCCAGCTGGCCCGCGTGCTCCGCCAGGCCCGGCGGCTCGGCGCCGCCGACACGCTGACCGCCGAGGTCGTCCGCACGGTCGAGACGCTGTCCGACACCGAGGTCGTCGTGCGGAACCGCGCGTACCGCTTGCGCGCCCTTGTCCTCCTCGACCTCGGGCGGCTCGCCGAGGCCGAGGCCGAGGCGCGGGCCTCCGTCGCCGTCCCGTACGACTCCGCGACGACCTGGCTCGGCGACCGCGTCCTCCAGTTCCGGACCCTTCGCGACGTGCTCGCGGCGGCCGGCCGGCCGGCGGAGGCCGCCCGTGCCGAGCGCGCGGCCGCCGCCGTCGAGGCCGAGATCGCGGCCCGCCGAACCGCCGACTGAGGGCGCCGCCCGCCCCCCCGTCGATCGGCGCGCGGTCCGGCAGGGGTTACTCGGCGCGGCCGAGCGCGTCGGCGACGGCGCGGCGGTCCGTCAGCCCCAGCACCCGGAGGACCGCCTCGGTGTGGCGCCGGGCGGTGTGGGGGCTGACCCCGAGGGCCGCCGCGATCTCGCGGTTGGAGCGGCGCCGGGCGAGGTGCTCGGCCACCTCCTGTTGGCGTGGGGTGAGCCGCGCGCCGCGCGCCGGCACGCCCACGGCGACGACGGTCGCCGGCCGGCCATCGAGCTGAGCCGGCGAGGCCGCCAGCGTGTATGGGCCCCGCGACCCCTGGAAGGGGGGCTGCCCCGCTGCCCGCCGCGCCAGGTCGCCCGCGCGCGTCAGCAGCGCGTCGCGCCGCCGCTCGGTCGCCAGCACATCGTCGAGGGCCGACGAGAGGTGGAGCCGGTGGCCCCGCTCGTCGAACACCACGCAGTATGTCCCCGCCGCGTCGGCGAGCGCGGCGAGGTCGGCGCGCGCCGCGCCCGGTCGGTGAGCAGCCCGGCCGCGAGCGCCGGCTGGAGCAGCCGGGCCACCGCGACGTCCTCGGGTTCGAACGGGCGCCCGGGGTCGTCGGCGTTGAGCACCACGCGGACCGCCGCGTCGGCACTCCCGGCGGCCACCGTCATCGCGTCGTGCGCTCCGATCGAGGGCAGGAACTCCCGGACGTACGGGCTCGCGGCCAGCGCCTCGAAGGCCGGCCCGTAGACCTCGCGCCGCGTGGCGACGCCGGCCCGCAGGGCGCGGGCCGGGCACCCGGCCGCCGCCAGCGCGGCGGCGTGGCCGTCGAACGCCGCGACCGCCCACGACGGGTGCGACGACGCGGCCGGGTGGATCGCGTCGTCGGGGCCGAACACCGTCACCGCCGCCGCCCCGACCGCCTGGCGGACTGACTCCCCGGCGGCCACCAGCCACGCCCCGGTCGACGGGTGCCGCAGCGGGTCGGCCAGCTCGCGCACAGCGTGCCCGAGTTGCGCCCACCGGACCGCCGGCAAGGCGGGCAGGCGGGCAGGCGGGCGGGGGACATCGGCATGTGAGGGTCGTGGGCGATCTCCGGGAAGGTACGCGGCGCCCCCCCGGGGCGTCACTCCCGTGGTCACCTGATCTCGAATCACCACGACCATTGTGGATTCAGAGCGGTATGAGATTCGTGGCGCGCCCGTTGGTAGCGCATCGGAGGCGGAGTCCGGGCGCGTCTTGGCACTCCGTGCCCGTTCTCTCCACACGGCACCGGCGACGACTTTGCATAGACCTAGCGGACGATGCGGGACCTCGCGCCCTAAATTTCAGTCTGAGATGAAACCCTCGCCGGGCTTGCCGGCTCAACCCCCCCAACGCCATGGATCACAAGGAAGGACAGTACAAAGTCGCCGACCTCTCGCTCGCGGCCGAGGGCCGGATGCGCATCGAGTGGGCCGAGAGCCGCATGCCGGTGCTCATGAAGCTCCGCGAGGAGTACAGCCAGTCCAAGCCGTTCGCCGGCTACAAGATCACGGGCTGCTTGCACGTCACCAAGGAGACCGCCGTGCTCTGCGAGACGCTCAAGGCGTGCGGCGCCGAAGTGGCCTGGAGCGGCTGCAACCCGCTCTCGACGAACGACTCCGTGGCCGCCGCGCTCGCGATGGGCCCGAACGGCGACGAGGACGGCATTGAGATCTACGCCTGGTACGGCCAGGACACCGACGGCTTCTACTGGTCCATCGACCGCTCGATCGACAAGACGCCCGACACGACGCTCGACGACGGCGCCGACCTCATCTTCCGCGTCCACTCGGCCTTCCCCGAGAAGCTCGACGCCATCATCGGCGGCTCGGAGGAGACCACGACGGGCGTCCACCGCCTTCGCGCGATGGCCGCCGACGGCAAGCTGGGCTACCCCGTCTACGCCGTCAACGACGCTGAGACGAAGTGGGACTTCGACAATGTCTACGGGACGGGCCAGTCGACGTTGGACGGCATCCTGCGCGGCTCGTCGGTCCTGATCGCCGGCAAGAACTTCGTCGTCGCCGGCTACGGCCACTGCGGCCGCGGCGTGGCAATGCGGGCCAAGGGCATGGGCGCCAACGTCATCGTCACCGAGATCAAGCCGACGGCCGCCCTCAAGGCGACGCTCGACGGGATGCGCGTGATGACGATGGAGGAGGCCGCCAAGGTCGGCGACATCTTCGTGACCGCGACCGGCATGAAGGACATCATCCGCGGCGAGCACTTCGCCTCGATGAAGGAGGGCGCCATCGTCTGCAACACGGGCCACTACGACGTCGAGCTCAACCTCAAGGAGCTCGCCGAGATCTCCCAAGACACCCGGATGATCCGCGACGACAACCGCGAGTACACCCTCGACAACGGCAAGAAGGTCTACGTGCTCGCCGACGGCCGGCTCGTCAACCTCGCCGCCGCCGAGGGCCACCCCTCGGAGGTCATGGACATGAGCTTCGCCAACCAGTTCCAGGCGCACCTGGCCCTCATCCAGTCCAAGGAGGCCGGCGAGGAGATGCCCAAGACGGTCCTCGACCTGCCCGAGGAGCTCGACCAGCAGATCGCCCGCGTGAAGCTGGAGACGATGGGCCTCGAGATCGACTCGCTCACCGAGGAGCAGGTCGTCTACGCGACGGACTACTCCGCCGGGACCTGAGCCCCCGCCTCGGCGTACGAGGCTGACCGACCCGCTGGCGGCCCGCTTCGGCCCCGCCAGCCCCCGACCGGACCCGGCCACCGCCATGGCCGACCGGAAAGAGCGCCCACCCCCTTTCTCGGGGGGTGGGCGTTCGCCTGTTTAGAGCCCCTCACGCAAACGCGTCCGGGCTGGCGACCCGCTCCATCCGCGGCCCCATCCCGACGAACCGCGCCGGCAGCCGCTGCAGCCACGGCACCGCGCTCAGCACACGCGCCGGCCACGGCACCCGGAGCGGGCCCGCCCCCGCCAGCGTCGGCCCGATCACCCGGTTCTGGAGCGCCACCTGCACCCGCTGCGTCATGCGGACCGCGAACGCGCGCCGCGCCTGCACCCGGTCCAGCTCCGCCAGCGTCGGCGTGCCCCGCGCCAGCGGCCCGTGGAGCAGGTTCGCCGCTGCCACGGCGTCCTGCAGCGCCACGTTGATGCCCACGCCGCCGACGGGCGACATCGCGTGCGCGGCGTCGCCGATGCACAGCAGCCCGGGCCGCGCCCACCGCGTCAGCCGGTCGACGGCGACGGTCAGCAGCTTGACGTCGTCCCAGGTGGCGAGGGCGTCGGTCCGGTCGCGCAAGAGCGGAGCGGCCTCGCCGATGGCGGTGCGGAAGGCGTCGAGCCCGGCCGCCCGGATGTCCTCGGCCGCCCCCTTTGGCACCACGTACCCACACTGGTAGTACCCGTCGCGGGGGAGCGCGATGAACATCGAGCCGCGCTGGATCCGGCCGAGCGGGGGCTGCGGGTCGTCGGGTCGGCGCCCCAGCCGCATCCACAGCACGTCCATCGGGGCCCCCAGGTCCTCGACCGCCAGCCCGGCGCGGTCGCGGACCGTCGAGCGCCGGCCATCCGCCCCGATCACGAGGTCCGCCTCGACCACGAGCGGCCCGTCGGGCGTCGTGGCCCGGACGCCGACCGCGCGGCCGTCGGCGTCCCACACGAGATCCGTCACGTCGGCCTTCATCCGCACCTCGAACGTGGGGTAGCGCCGGCCCAGGCCCGCCACGAAGTCCAGGAACTCCCACTGCGGCATGAGCGCCAGAAAGCGCGCGGCCGTCGGAAGGTGCCGGAAGTCGGCTACGCGGACAGTCGTCTCGCCGATCTCGCCCCACAGCCGGTCGAGCCGCTGGTGCGGGCGATCCAGAAAGGCATCGAGCACGCCCAGGTCCGCCATCACCTGCAGCGTCGAGGGGTGCACCGTGTCGCCCCGGAAGTCGCGCAGAAAGTCGCCGTGCTTTTCGAGGACGACGACGGGCACGCCCGCCCGCGCCAGCAGCACACCCGCCAGCATCCCCGCCGGCCCGCCGCCGGCGACGACGCACGAGGTGGACAGGGAGCGCAGCGCAGCGGGCATGGCGGGACCTGAGGACGGTGGGCGGGCGATGTCAAACGTAGGGAACGCAGGTGGATGCGCCGTGTCCGGACGGGTGCGGTCCCGGTCCCGCCCGCCCGTTCTAGGCGAGCGCCAGCGCCGGGGCGTGCCGCCGCCGGGCCGCCGCCCGCGAGCCGCATCCGGAACGACGACCGCTAACGTCGCGCTCATCGGTTAACCCGTCGGCCTCAGCATCGATACTGAGGGCTCACCCCTCGCGTCGTGTAGGAATGAGCATCCATGCGTGGCACATCCTCGGTGTCGCCGTCCCGTACTTCCTCATCGCCACCGCGCTGTGGGGGCTCGCCGGCGGCGCTGTCAAGGACGCCGTCCACGTGGGCTCGCTGCCCCGCCACGTCGCCGGCGTCGTCGGGGGGCGCACCGTTCGCCTCCCGACGATCCCGCTGGCGTACTCGCTGGCGTTCGCCGGCGTCGCCTTTATCTACGGGTGTGTCTTGGACCGGACCCACACGACCGCGGCCATCGGGGCCGACCCCCACGCCCTCGCCGCCGGCGCCGACGCCTTCCTGTACGGGCTGGCCCTCACCTCCTGGCTCTCGGCGCTCCTGCTCACAGGCGGCTACGTCTGGCTCCGCCGAGGGACGTGCCGCCTGCTCTCCGCGCCGGTCGCCCGCGACCGCGCCGAGGCCCGCTACCGCCTGCTCGCCGAGCACCTCACCGACTTGGTGGCCCACCACGAGCCAGACGGGCGCTACGAGTGGCTGAGCCCGTCCGTCACCGACATCCTGGGGTACTGGCCCCGCGAGCTCGTCGGCCGCGACCCCTACGAGCTGTTCCACCCCGACGACGTCGACCGCATCCGGACGGAGAGCCACGAGCTGCTCCTGGACGGCCGCGCCAGCGACACCGTCATCCGCTACCGGATGCGCCGCAAGGACGGCGAGTACATCTGGCTCGAGTCGCTCACCGAGACCATCCTCGACGCCAGCGGCGCGATCGCCCGGCTCCAGGTCTCCTCGCGCGACATCACCAAGCAGCTCGCGACCGAGGACGACCTCCAGCGCCGCGCCCACCACGACCCGCTCACGGGCCTGGCCAACCGCGCCCTCTTCACGTTGCGCCTCGACGCGCTCGTCGAGAGCGCCGGCCCCGAGGGCGACTACGCCGTCCTCTACATCGACCTCGACCGCTTCAAGGCCGTCAACGACACGCTCGGCCACGCCGCCGGCGACGAGCTGCTGATCCAACTCGCCGACCGCTTGCGGCTGGTCACCCGGGACTGCGACACCGTCGCCCGGATCGGCGGCGACGAGTTCGCCGTCATCGTCGCTGAGGTCGCCTCGGCCGAGGGCGCCCGGGCCGCCGCCGAGCGCGTCGAGCGGACGCTCCGGACGCCGTTCGACCTCGACGGCACGCGCCGCCCCGTCTCGGCCTCCATCGGCGTCGCCATCGGACGCCCCGACCACGCCAGGTCGGGCGAGGTGCTCCGCGAGGCCGACCTCGCCGCGTACGCCGCCAAGGCCGACCCGACCGCCAGCTGGGCCCTGTTCTCGCCCGCCATGCGCGAGGCCGCCGACCGCCGCCTGCGCCTCGAGGCCGACCTCGACCGCGCCGTCGAGCGCGGCGAGCTCCGCGTCGCTTACCAGCCCGTCGTCGACATCGCGACCGGCCGCCTCCACGGCGTCGAGGCGCTCGTCCGCTGGCAGCACCCCGAGCTCGGGATGCTCTACCCCGACACCTTCATCTCGATCGCCGAGGAGACCGGCCGCATCGGCGAGGTCGACCGCTGGGTGATGGCCGAGGGGCTCCGCCAGCTCGAGCGCTGGGACGCCCAAGCCGGCCGGCCGCTCGACCTGTTGCTGTCGGTCAACTGCTCGGCCCGCGACCTCCACGAGCCGCTCTTCGCCGAGCACGTCCAGGCGATGCTCCTGCAGGGCCCCGACCGCGCCGGCCGGCTCGTCATCGAGATCACCGAGAGCCTGCTCGTCGACGACCCCCGCCGCGCGGCCGCCGTGCTCGAGGCGCTCCACGCCGAGGGCGTCCGGTTCGCCATGGACGACTTCGGGACCGGCTACTCGTCGCTCAGCGTGATCCACGCCCTGCCCGTCGACACCGTCAAGATCGACCGCGCGTTCGTGCAGCGGATGGACGAGGACGAGGCCGCGCGCGAGATGGTCCGCACCGTGATCGGCTTCGCGCGGACGTTGGGGACCGAGATCGTCGCCGAGGGCATCGAGACGGCCGAGCAGCGCGCCGCGCTCGTCGAGATGGGCTGCGACTGGGGCCAGGGTTACCTCTTCGCCCGCCCGCTCCCGCCCGACGAGATCGCCACCCTGATTGCCGCCGATGCGGCGCTCGGCGAGCCCGCCTGAGCTCGGCGCCCGCGGCTAGCTTCCGGCCCTCACCAGACCGAGAGACGCATGGGCCGGATGTTCGAAAAGCGCAAGCACACCATGTTCGCGCGCTACGACCGCATGGCGAAGCAGTTCACGCGCGTCGGCAAGGAGATCGTGATCGCCGTCAAGGCCGGCGGGCCCGATCCGGACATGAACCCGACGCTGCGGCGGGCCATGCAGAACGCCAAGGGCGTCAACATGCCCAAGGACAAGGTGGAGGCCGCCATCAAGCGCGCGCTCGGCAAGGACACCGCCAGCTACGACGAGGTGCTCTACGAGGGGTACGGCCCGCACGGCGTCCCGATCCTGGTCGCCGCGGCGACCGACAACGTCAACCGGACGGTCGCCAACCTCCGGGCCGTGCTCTCGCGCGGCGGCGGGAATCTGGGCCAGAGCGGCAGCGTCGCGTTTCAGTTCACCAAGGCCGGCGCCTTCCAGCTCGACCCCGAGACCGTCCCCGACCGCGACGACCTCGAGCTCGAACTCATCGACGAGGGGCTCGAAGAGCTGACCGACGGCATCGCCGAGGACGGCCGCGACGTGCTCGTGGTGCGGTGCGCGTTCCCCGACTTCGGCCAGATGCAGAAGGCGCTGGAGGCCCGGGGCCTCGAACCCATCTCGGCCGGCGTCGACTACGTCCCGGCCACGACGTCGGAGCTGCCCGACGAGGCCGCCGACGAGGTGCTGGAGCTGATCGCCAAGATCGAGGCCGACGAGGACGTGCAGACGGTCTACCACAACCTGGCGTAGCGGCCCGAGGACCCGCGCTAGCGGGCCGGTGGGAGCGAGGCGCTTACCGCAGGATCTCGCGCAGCGTCACGTCGAAGGTCAGCGTCGCGTTCGGCGGGATGACGCCGGGGACGCCCTGCTCGCCGTAGCCCATCTCGGGCGGCATCACGATCGTCTTCGACTCGCCGACGCGCATCCCGGCGATGCCCTCCTGGAAGCCCGGCACGACCCGGTCGAGCGGGAATTCGACGCCCTCGCCGCCGTCGAACACGGTCCCGTCCTCGAGCCGCCCCTCGTAGTCCACCACGACGGTGCTGTTCGCGGTGGCGATGCCGTCGCCCGCGGCGTCGGTGGCGGGGTCCTCGCTTTCGCAGGCAGCGAACACGAGGACGAGAGACAGCAGGGCGAGGCGGCGCATGGTGGGGCAGGGGGGAGGGCGGGAGGATAGCCCGGCCCGGCGTCGGGGGCGACCTTGTCCGGCCGTGCCCCAATTCTCCGCCCTCGCGCTGACCGCGCTGACGATGGCTGCGTTCGCGGCCAACTCCGTGCTCGCCCGGCTGGCGCTGACCACGACCGACATCGACGCGGGCGTGTTCACCGCCGTCCGCGTGGCCGCCGGGGCGCTCGCGCTGCTGGCGCTCGTCGGCGTGCGGCGCGAGCGGGTGGGCGGGAGCTGGGGCTCGGCCGCCGCGCTGGTGGCGTACGCCGGCTTCTTCTCGATCGCGTACCTCCGGCTGCCGACCGGCGCCGGGGCGCTCGTGCTGTTCGGGGCCGTCCAGCTCACGATGATCGGGTGGGGCGTCGCCCGGGGGGAGCGGCCGAGCGGTCCGGCGTGGCTCGGGATTGCGCTCGCGTTCGGCGGGCTCGTCGCGCTCGTCGCGCCGGGGCTCACGGCGCCGCCGCTGGCGCCTGCGCTCGCGATGGCCGCCTCGGGCGCCGCGTGGGGGGCGTATTCGCTGCGGGGCCGGGGCTCGGCCGCGCCGACGGCCGACACGGCCGGCAACTTCGCCCGCGCCGTCCCCCTCGCGCTCGTCGGGGCGGGGGTGTGGGCGTTGCTAGGCCCGGGCACACTCGCCGCGGACGGGCCGGGGCTGGCGTACGCCGTCGCCTCCGGCGCGCTGACCTCCGGGCTGGGCTACGCGCTGTGGTACCGCGTGCTCCCCGCCCTCCGTGCCGCGACCGCCGCGACGGTCCAACTCAGCGTGCCCGTGCTGGCGGCGCTCGGTGGGCTCGCCCTCGTCGGCGAGCCGGTGACGCTGCGGCTGGCGGTCGCCGGGGCCATCACGCTCGGTGGGATCGCGCTCGTCGCTCGGGCGCGCTAGCCAATCGGTACGTCCCGACCCCATCTGTCACGGCCCTGAGGTGGGGAGCCCCGGCGCAGGGCCGACTCGGCCGGTCCTCGCGCTCGGCCCGACATCCCCCCGGCGTCGCTCCGCTCCGCGTCCCCCTTCGAAGGGGGGCCCCGCAGGGGTGGGGGATGTCCGCGTAGGCGGCGGGCCCGACCGCGGCCACGAGGCGGGCGACCGCGAACGGAGCCTGCCTGGAACGCCGACGCCGGGCCGTCGTGAGGCGGTCTCTGCTCCGACCCGATGCCTGACCCCCTCTTTACCGCCCGCATCCCGGTCCGCTGGGGCGACCAGGACGCGCTCGGCCACGTCAACAACGCGGCGTACCTGACCTACTTCGAGCAGGCCCGCATCGAGTGGCTCCGCAGCCTGGCCGATGACGCGGGCGACTGGCCCGGCGCCCCGACCTCGGGCCCCATCCTGGCTGCCGCCGACCTCCAGTTCAAGCGGCCCATCCACTACCCGGCGACCGTCGTCGTGACCATGACCGCGCGGCCGCCGGGGCGGACCTCGGCCGGCGTCGACGCCGAGATCCGGGTCGACGGCGACGACGAGACCGTCTACGCGACCGCCGGCACCACGCTCGTCTGGGTCGACTACGCGAGCGGCCGGCCGACGCCGCTGCCGGACGCGCTCCGCGCCCGCCTCTCGTAGTGCGCGGGCTGCTCCGCCGGATCGACCCCGTCGCGCGCGCCGTCGACCGCGCGCGGCGCAAGCTCCGCGACGCGGCGGGCCTGGAGCGCCGCGCGGTCACCCTCTCCGACGGCCGCGAGGTGGTGTACCTCGACACCGGCGGCGACCACCCCGTCCTTGTCGCGCTCCACGGCATCGGCGCCAGCAAGGACCACTGGGCCCGGCTCGCGGCGCTCGTGCGCGACCGGGTCCGCGTCGTTGCCCCGGACCTCCCCGGCTTCGGCGAGAGCGCCGTCACCGGCGACCTGTCGATGGCGGGGCAGGCCGAGACCGTCGTCGCGTTTTTGGACGCGCTCGGGCTGGACCGCGTCCACCTCGCGGGCTCGTCGATGGGCGGGCGGATCGCGGCCGAGCTGGCGCACGCCGCGCCCGAGCGCCTGCGCTCGTTGTGGCTGCTCGCGCCGGCCGGCGCCGACGGCGACCAGGTGTCGGAGATGATCGAGGGGCTGTTCGCAGGCGACGGCGTCCCGCTCTTTGCCCGGACCGCCGACGAGTACGCCGCCTCCGTTGCCTTCTCGATGCGCCGCCCGCCGGCCATCCCGCGCCCGGCGCTCCGCGTGCTGGCCGCCGAGAGCGCCGCCGCCTACGACCGCACCGTGGGCGTCTTCTGCGACATGAGCCTGGAGATGGGGCTCGGCCTGACGACGGAAGAGCTGGTGGCCGGGCTCGCGGTGCCGATGCTCGTCACGTGGGGGGCCGACGACCGCGTGCTCCACCCGTCCGGCGCCGCCACGCTCGCGGCCGGAGTGGCCGACGCGACGGTCGACGTGATGGACGGCATCGGACACCTCCCGATGATGGAGGCGCCCCGTCCGACGGCCCAGGCGTTCCTCGCTTTTTTGGACGCGCACCCGGACGCCTGACCCGCATCGGAGCCAATGGAGGGAGGGCGAGAGGGCGTTGTGTCCGACTCCGGGCCGAGGCATCTTGCGGTCCCCACCCGCCCGCCGCCATGCCTCGGATCCTGTCGCGCCTCGTCTTCTTCGGCCTGCTCCTGGCCCTCGCCGCACCCGCCAGCGCGCAGTGGACGAACCGCTACCCGAAGGTCCCCGGCTTCTCGCACCACGTCTACCTCGAGGGGTTCGACCTGCCGACCTCGGCGGCCGGGCCCACCGACCCCGCGCCCTCGCCCGACGGGCAGACCGTCGCGGTCGCGTCGCGCGGGTGGCTGTGGCTCCTCGACCTCGACACGCGCCGCGCCCGGCGGGTCACCCGCAGCGCGGCCGTCGACGCGCGCCCGGCGTGGTCGCCGACGGGCGACCGCCTCGCCTTCGTCCGCGACGACGCGCGCGAGACCTGGATCGTGGTCCTCGACCTGGCGACGGGCCAGGAGACGATCGTGGCCCAGGCGCCCGGCCTGGAGCTCGACCCTGCGTTCACGCCCGACGGCGGTGCGTTGCTCTACGCCGCGGCCGGCGACGCCGGGCTCGGTCTCCGCCGCCTCGACCTCACCACGGGCGCCGTCACAGTCGTCACCGACGGGCGGGGGCTGGCGCTCGCCCCTCGGCCCCACTCCGACGGCGCCCACGTCGTCTACCTCGCCAAGCAGGGCGGCGACCAGGTTCGGCTGCGGACGCTGGCGACGGGCGATGAGGCCGTCCTCTACGACGGCAGCATCCTGTCCCAGACGCGGCCCGCGCTCTCGCCCGACGGCGGGACGCTTGCCTTGGGCCTCCCCCTCGACGACGGCTGGGAGTTGGTCGTTGCCGCTGTGGCCGACCCCGGGCCCGCGCTCCGGCTGCTGGCCGGCGCCGCCCCGCCCCTCGCCCCCGCCTTCTCCGCCGACGGCGCCCACGTCTACTATGCCCAGGCCGACGCCGCCGAGCGGATCCGCGTGATGCGCGTCGCCACCGAGGGCGGGACGCCCGAAGAGGTCGCCGTCGCGGCGTGGGACTGGGGCGTGCCGACGGGGACCGTCACCGTCCGCACGACGCTCGACGGGGCGTCCGCGCCGGCCCGGCTGACGCTCGCCACCGGCAACGGCCACCCCCTCTTCCCCGACGCCGGGCAGGCCTGGTTCGATGGTGAGAACGGCGTCGTCTACACGCCGTCGCCGGGGGCGCTGACGGTGACGGTGCCCGCCGGGACGGTGACGGTGGCGGCGGTGCAGGGGCTCGCGACGCCGGTCGAACGCGCCACGGTGACGGTCGGTGACGGGGAGGCCGCGGCCGTGACGCTGGCGCTGGAGCGCGTCTGGGACGGGGACGGCTGGCTGACGGGCGACCAGCACTTCCACCTCAACTACGGCGGGCCCTTCGCCCTCGCCCCTGGCGACCTCGACCCGCTCCTGGCCGCCGAAGCCCTCGACGTGGCGACGCCGCTCGTGGCCAACCTCCACAACCGCTACATCGACGACGAGCTCTGGGGCACCGACCGGACGGCCGCGCTGCCGTACCGCGTGTTCGGGCAGGAGGTCCGGTCTCACTTTTTCGGGCACGTCGGCTTGGTGGGTACCGAGACGCTGTTCCACCCGTGGATCTGGGGGCCGGGCTACGAGGTCTTCGCCCGCGACGACCGCGAGAACGCGACGGCCATCGCCCACGCCCGCGCCGAAGGCGGCATCGGCACGTATGTCCACCCCGTCTCCGTCCGGGACCCGTTCGCCGCCGGCGCGGGCGCCGCCGTCCCCGCCTCGCTCGTGGCCGACGGCGTCTTGGGCGACCTCGACGGCCTTGAGGTCGTCTGCCTCTGGACCGACGACCTCGGCACGTCGGAGCTGTGGTACCGCCTCCTCAACCTGGGCCGCGTCGTCGTGCCGATGGCGGGGAGCGACGTGATGAGCAACTTCTACCGGACGATGGCGCCGGGCACCGCCCGCGCGGTCGTCCGCGCCGCGCCGGGGGCGACGTACAAGGACTACATCGACGGCCTGAAGGCGGGCCGCAGCGTCGTCACCACGGGCCCATTCCTGGACGTGCGCATCGCGGGCGCCGAGCCGGGCGGCGTGATCGCAGGCGGCCAGGCGGAGTGGACCCTCGACCTCGCCTCGGCGGTGCCGGTCGACCGCGTCGAAGTCGTCGTCAACGGCGTCGTCGTCGAGGTTCGAGAGGGGCTCGCCGAGCCCGGGCGGCGGAGCTACCGCGGGACCCTCGCCCTCCCCGAGGCCGGGTGGGTGGCCGTCCGCGCCGTCGGCGACGCGTCGCAGGGCTGGCCGACGATGGCGGCGTATCCGTTCGCCCACACGGCGCCGGTCTGGATCGGGAGCGTCGGCAGCGTCGACGCCGAGGCCGCGCGGGCCGCCGCCGTCGACCTCTTGCGCGTGCTCGACGCGTCGGAGGCCCGGTTCGAAGCGGCCTACACGGGCGTCGACGCGCCCGCGCTTCGGGCTCGCTACGCCCGGGCTCACGCCGAGTTGGAGCGACGCGCCGGGCGCTGACGGGGGCCTACGCCGCGACCGCTGCGCCCACCTCGCCGCGCGCCGGGTAGTCCTTCTCGACAACGAAGTCGACCGTCTTGAGGAACGATGGCAGGTGCGGGCGGCCCCACGGCGCCGAGTTGACGGCCGCGTAGTACAGCGTCCCGTCCGGGCGGACGAGAAAGAAGCCGGGCTCGCTGAACCGATCGGGCTCGCCGTCCTTGATGCCGTCGCTGAGGTACAGGCCCCAGGCGCGGGCCGTCTCCTCGGTCATCCCGTACCCGATGGGCACGCCCTCGACGGCCCAGTCCATCCGCGCCTTCCGCGCCCGCGCGGCCGAGTCCATGCTCACGGCGATGACGTCGACGCCGCGCTCGGCGTAGTCGCCGCGGACCTCGGCGAGCGTTTCGAGGTAGCTCTTGCAGACGGGGCAGTGAAGCCCGCGGTAGGCAATCACGAGCGTGAACGTCTCGGGCGACTGGTCGGCGAGCCGCCACGTGTCGCCGTCGAGCGTGTCGACGGTGAGGTCGGGGGCGGGCTGGCGGGGGAGGGGCGTGGTGGGCATGAGAGGCAGAAGAGGTGGAGGGCTCTCACGGACGCCCGCCGCCATCGATCCGCGCGGCCCGCATCTCAGGCGCCTGCTGAGCCGAGCAGGGCGTTGGCGATGGCGCCGAGGTCGGGGCCCTGGAGGTCAGGCGCGGGCCAGCCGGGGACGAGCGCCTTGCCGGGCCGGGCGACGAACGCCGTCCGCATCCCCGCGCGGTGCGCGCCCGCGATGTCCCACGCGTGCGCGGCCACCATCGTGAGGTCGCCAGGGTCCGAGTCCAGCTTGCGGGCCGCGAACCGGTACGGCTCGGGCGCGGGCTTGTAGCGCTGCACCTCGTCGGCCGACATCACCACGTCGAAGCGGTCGGCGATGCCGGCGTGGCCGAGCTGCTTCTGAGCCGCGTCGAGCGTCCCGTTCGTCAGCGCCGCCAGCCGGTAGCCGGCGTCCCCCAGCCGGGCCAGCGCGGGAG
This sequence comes from Rubrivirga halophila, assembly GCF_046845755.1. Classification (GTDB taxonomy): domain Bacteria; phylum Bacteroidota; class Rhodothermia; order Rhodothermales; family Rubricoccaceae; genus Rubrivirga. The sequence goes on along the minus strand of NZ_CP177357.1, from coordinate 3,512,779 downwards.
GCACGTCGGGGTGCGCGGGCAGCCGAACGACAGCGTCGAGGACGCTCGCGACGTCGGCGTCGGAGACCTCGCCGTCGGCGACGCTCCGCAGGGCGTGGCCGATCAGCGTCGGGAAGTCCTGGTAGTGGTCGGTCGCCGTCGCGACGAGCCACAGGCGCTGGAGCTCGAGGAACCAGCGGGCCTGGGGGCCCCCAGTCAGCGCCTCGATCTGGGGCGCGAGCACGCCCAGGTCGAGCAGCGTTTCGTTGACGTCGAAGACGAGGGTGCGGGACATCGGAGAGGGGAGAGGGGCGCCGTGAACAACGCCCATTGGCTCGCGGGTCCACGCATCTCGGTGCGGTGGCAGGCCCTCACAAACCGGCCCCGCCCCCAGGCAGGGGACGGGGCCGATCGCCGACGACCGATCGCAGGCTACTCGACGCCCTCGGGGATCGGGAAGCCGCGGTCGCGCATGAGCGGGGCGATGCCCGCGTCGCGGCCGCGGAACAAGCGGTACGCCTCGGCGGGATCGATGGCATTGCGCGGCGCGAAGAGATACTCCACGAGTCGGGCCGAGACCTCGGGGTCGTAGAACCCGCCGGGCGCCTCGGCAAAGGCCTCGGCGGCGTCGGACGTGAGCACGTCGGCCCAGAGGTAGCCGTAGTAGCCCGTCGCGTAGCCCTCGCCGGAGAAGACGTGCCCGAAGTGGGGCGTCCGGTGGCGCATCACGATCTCGGACGGCATCCCGAGCTCCGCCAGCGTCTCGCGCTCGAAGGCGTCGGGGTCGAGGTCCGAGTAGTCGTCGAGCGTGTGGAGCTTGAGGTCGATGAGCGCGGACGCGAGGTACTCGGCCGTCGAGAACCCCTGGTTGAACGTCGCGGCCCGCTTGATCTTGGCGACGAGCTCGTCCGGCATCGGCTCGCCGGTCTCGGCGTGGACGAGGTAGGTGTCGATGACAGGGTCGGTCAGCAACCAGCGCTCCAGGAGCTGGCTCTGGAACTCGGTGTAGTCGCGGACGCCACCGTTCAGCGTCGGGTACGTGACGTCCGACGCCAGAAAGTGCAGGGCGTGGCCGAACTCGTGGAAGAGCGTCTCGGCGTCGTCGAACGAGATGAGGACGGGCTCGCCCGGGGCGCCCTTGACGAAGTTCGAGTTGTTCGACGCGAGCACGGTCTTCGGGCCCTCGAACGTGGTGTGGCTGCGGTACGTGGTCGCCCAGGCGCCCGACCGCTTGCCGCGCCGCGCGAACGGGTCGAGGTACCACAAGCCGACGAAGTCACCCGACTCGCGGTCGGTCACCTCGTAGACCGTCACGTCCGGGTGGAAGACGGGGACGGTGCCCTCCGCGACCGGCGAGAACTCGAACCCGAACAGCTCGCCGGCCACGTAGAACATCGCCGGGACGAGGTTGTCGAGCTGGAGGTACTGCTTGACCTCGTCGGAGTCGAGGGCGTAGCGGTCGAGCCGCACCTTTTCGGCGTAGTAGCGGTAGTCCCAGGTCTCGATCGTGATGCCGTCGCCCCGAGCATCCGCGACGGCCTGCATGTCGGCCACCTCCTCGGCGACGCGGGCGATGGCGGCGGGCCAGACGTTGAGCATCAGGTCCATGGCGCGCTCGGGCGTCTTGGCCATCCGGTCTTCCAAGCGCCACGTCGCATAGTCGTCGTAGCCGAGCAGGCCCACGCGCTCGTCGCGGAGCTGGAGGATCTCGGCGATGATCGCGTTGTTGTCGTTCTCGTCGCCGTTGTCGCCGCGGCTGTAGTACGTCCGCCAGACCGTCTCGCGCAAGTCGCGCTCGTCGGAGTACGTCAGGAACGGGTCCATCGACGACCGCGAGTTGGTGACGGCGTACGCGCCGGGCCGGCCCCGCTCCTCAGCGGCGGCCGCCGCTGCCGCGATGTACGAGTCGCTCAGGCCCGAGAGCTGGCTGTCGTCGAGGTACGTCACGTAGCCCTCCTCGTCGGCGAGCACGTGGTTGCCGAAGTCGGTGTACAGCTCCGCGAGCCGCTTGTCGATGGCCGCGTAGCGCTCCTTGGCGGCGCCCGTCAGCGTGGCGCCGTTGCGGGCGAACCCGTCGTAGACCAGCTCCACGAGCCGGACCTCGTCGGGCGCCAGCCCCAGCGTCGCGCGCGCGTCGTAGACGGCGCGGACGCGGTCGAAGAGGGCGGCGTTCTGGGTGATGGCCGTGCCGTACTCGGAGAGCTTGGGCGCCAGCCGCCCCTGGATCTCGCGGAACTCCGGCGAGGACAGGTTCGAGCTCCAGATGCCGTAGTACGTGAATGCGTTGTCGAGCGGCTTGCCGGCCGCCTCCATCGCGACGATCGTGTTCTGGAACGTCGGCGCGGCCGGGTTGCCGGCGATGGCGTCGATCTCGGCGAGGTGCGCGGCCATGCCGGCCTCGATGGCGGGCTCGAGCAGGTCGAGGTCCATCCGGTCGAACGCCGGGACGCCGCCGTAGGGGCCGGCGTACTCCGCCAGCAAAAGGTTATCCGTCTGAGGCGTCATGTCGGGGGCGTCGGCGGGCGGGGCGGCCGAGCAGCCCGCGAGGGCCGCCAGCAAGGCGAGGAAGGGCAGGCGCATGCGTGGAGGTCGGTTTAGAGGATGTCGAGGAGGGTGACCTGGAACGTCAACGTGGCGTCCGGCGGAATCGCGGGGGGTCTCCCGGCCGCGCCATAGGCGTCCTCCGGTGGGATGTCGAACGTCCGTGTCTCGCCGGTCGACATCCCAATGACCGCGTTGCGGAAGCCTGAGATCAGGCTGGAGTCGAGGGTGAACGTGGCTCTCGGGTTCTGGTCGAACACCGTCCCGTCCGCAAGCGTGCCGACGTACGACACGACGACCCGACTGTTGGCCTCGGCGACCGTTTCGCCGGAGTCGCAGGCGGCGGTCGCCAGCAGGAGGCCGAGCAACAGGGGGAGGGTGGTGCGCCCGGACAGAATCGGAGACATCGGGGAAAGAATTGGGTGGGGGGAGAACCTACGCCGGGGCGGAACGGGCCCCGGCCGCGCGGGCGTGCCTACCGCCGCAGCCGCTCGAAGCCCGGCGCCAGCAGGCGCCAGTAGCCCACCGGCATCAGCCGCTGAAGGAGGGCCCCCGCTCGCGCGCCCTTCGCCACCAGCAGCCGGGGCTTGCGCCGTTCGACGGCGTCCGCAATCGCCCGGCCGACCGTCTCGGGCGGCGTCGTCAGGAAGGCCCGCTCGAACCGGCCGTTGACGCGGGCCGCCGACTCGGCGTCCGCGCCCGCCGCGATCCGGGCCCGCTTCGAGATGTTCGTCGCGACGCCGCCTGGGTGGACGACGGTCACGCCGACGCCCGTCCCCGCCAGCTCGTGGCGCAGCGACTCGGAAAAGCCGCGGACGGCAAACTTGGACGCCGCGTACGCGGTCTGCTCGGCGGGCGCGACGATCCCGAACAGGCTCGACACGTTCACGATCTGGGCATCCGGCTCGCGCTGGAGGACCGGCAGAAACGCATGCGTCAGCCCCACGAGACCAAAAAAATTGACCTCGAACAGGTCGCGGATCTCGCCCATCGCCAGCTCCTCGAACCGGCCGACGAGCGCCACGCCCGCCGCGTTCACCAGAACGCTCGCGCGCCCGTGCGCGGCGACCACGGCTTGCGGTAGCGCGGCGACGGCGTCGGTGTCCGACACGTCCACGACGTGCTCTGACACCTCCACCCCCAGCGCTCGCGCTCCGCTCGCGGCCTCCGCCAGCGCAGGGGCGTCGCGGTCGACCAGCGCCAGCGCGGCCCCGCGCGCGGCGAGCGCGAGCGCCGTCGCCCGGCCGATGCCCGAGGCGGCGCCCGTCACGACGGCGACGGCCGTCGAGAGGTCGAGGCGCGTCACAGTCCGGCCACGAACTGGCGCCAGTGCCGCGCGAGCGCCACGGTCGCCCGGCGCGAGGCGCGGTTGATGGGCGTCAGCTGGGCGAACCCGTGCGGGAGGCTGGGCTGGCGGTAGAGGTCGGTCGGCGTGCCGGCAGCGCGGAGCGCACGCGCGTACGCCTCACCCTCGTCGCGGAGCACGTCGAACCCGGCGGTGACCACGAGCGCGGGCGCGAGCCCGGCGAGGCGGCCGTACATCGGCGACAGGCGCGGGTCCGTCGGGTCGGCGCCGTCGGCGTAGGTTTCGAAAAAGGCGGCGCGCAAGGCGTCGGGCAAGAGGTAGCCGTCGAACAAGTCGCGCGAGGGCCGCCACGTCGGCGTGTCGGTCGCCGGGTAGATCAGGAGTTGGGCGACGGGCGGCGCGTCGTCGGCACACTGCTGGGCGACGACCGCCGCCAGGTTTCCGCCCGCGCTGTCGCCCGCCACGGCGACCGTCCCCGCCAACCCCTCGCCCTGGGCCCACCGGAACGCGGCGATCGCGTCGTCGGCAGCGGCGGGGAAGGGGTGCTCGGGCGCCAGCCGGTAGTCGATGCTCAAGACGGCGTGGCCGGCCTGGCGGCACAGCACGCGGCACAGCTCGTCGGTCGTGTCGAGGTCGCCCTCGACGAACCCGCCGCCGTGGAAGTAGACGGTGAGTGGCGGTCGCGTGAGGCCCGCTGGCCGATACAGCCGCGCCGCCAGCCGGCCGTCGGCGCCGTCGACGGTCAGGTCCTCGACGGACCCGACGGCGGTGGGCGTGCCCCGGATGGCGACGATCTCGCGGTGGAAGCGTGCGCGTGCCGCCTGCGGGTCGGTGCGGACCGTCGTCGCCTCGTCGCCGTCGCGCGGGTTGAGGCGGAGGATCGCCTGGATGCCCGCGTCGAACGTCTGGCCGTCGACCGTGTCGGGCGGGCCCGCGAGGGCGCGCAGGGCCGGCTCGGGGAGCCATTGCAGTGCGCGGGCGCCAGCGCCACGGGCGCGCTCGGCGGGGGACGGGGCGTCAGGCCGGGACATGGACGGGCTCGGAATGGGCGGGGGTCAACGTATAGTCCGCCGGATCGAACGGGGCGACGCGGCGGCGGAAAGCGGGCACCGACCCAGGCCAGATGGCCGCGTTGCGGCCGGTCTCGTCGAGGTACCACGACTCGCAGCCGCCGGCGGTCCACACCGTGCCCTCGCCCAGCCGGTCCACCTCCTCGACCCACTCGGCTTGCGCCTCGGCCGTCGGCTCGACCGCCGCCAGCCCGTTCGTGCGCATCGCCGCCAGCGCATTCGCGACGTGCTCGACCTGGGCCTCGGCCGTGAGGATCACCGACGAGTGGCCGAGGCCGGTGTTGGGGCCCTGGATCAGGAAAAAGTTGGGGAAGCCCGCAACGGTCGTCCCGACGTGGGCGACGGGGCTCGGCCTCCAGGTCTCGGCCAGCGTCCGCCCCTCGCGCCCCACGACGAGGCCGCCGAACGGGTAGTCGTGGACGTGGAAGCCCGTCGCGAAAACAAGCACGTCGAGTGGCCGCTCGACCCCGTCGGCGCCGACGCCCGAGCGCTCGAGCACCTCGACGAGCGCGCCGTCGACGACGGTCGCGTTGTCGGCCGCGAGCGCGGGGTAGTAGTCGTCGGAGAGCAGGAGCCGCTTGCAGCCGAGCCGGAAGTCGGGCGTGAGGACGGCCCGGAGCGCGGGGTCGGCGACCTGCTTGCGGAGGTGCCGCCGCGCCAGCACGGCCTCGGCAAAGGCGGCGATGCGAGGGTGCCGGAACGCCAGCCCCAGCGCCTCGTGGCGGACGTAGAGGGCGCCCCGCACGGCCCGCTTCATCCACCCGGCCTCGGCCATCCGGCGCCGCGTGCGGTCGGCGATGGGTTTGTCGCGGCGGGGGATCACCCAGGGCGCGGTCCGCTGAAAGAGCACCAGCTCGCGCGCGACGCGCTGCACGGGCGGCACCACTTGGGCGGCCGACGCGCCCGTGCCGACGACGCCCACCCGTTTCCCCTCCAATTCCACGTCGTCGCGCCAGCGCGAGGTGTGCATCGTCTCGCCCTCGAACGTGTCCAGGCCCGGGATGTCGGGCATCCGGGGCTCGGCGAGCCCGCCTGGCGCCGCGACGAGGACGTCGGCCGTCCACGCGCCCCGGTCGGTTTCGATGCGCCACTGGAGCGCGTCGGCGTCCCACTCGGCGCGCTCGACGGTCGTGCCCAGGCGGAGGTGCGGCGTCACGCCGAGCGTCTCGGCGGTCTGTTCGAGGTAGGCCTGGATCTCGGGCTGGGGCGCGAATCGTCGCGACCAGTCGCCGTTCGGCGCCGCCGCGAGCTCGTAGAGGTTCGACTCGACGTCGCACGCCGCGCCGGGGTAGATGTTGTCGCGCCAGACGCCGCCGATGGCGTCACCCCGTTCCAAGACGATGAGGGAGTCGACGCCGTCGGCGATCAGTCGGGCGGCCGCCGCGATCCCGCCGAAGCCGGCCCCGACGACGGCCACGTGCACATGTTCAGTCATGGCGGCGGTATCCCCGATGCCCGCCCCGGTTCCGAGTCCGCGCCAAGGGGCAAGGGACTGGCGAGGCTGGCGGAGTCCCAGGCACCCCGCCACCTACGGCGTCCCCTCTCCCCTCGGGAGAGGGACAGGGTGAGGGTGTCTTCACTGATGGCGCAAGCCGGTCTGCTGGCGCTGTGCCTGTCGCCCTCCCCCGGCCCCTCCCGTCCGGGAGGGGAGGATCGGTCGGAGATCGCCGCGAGCCTGCTGGCGCGAGCCCGTGACCCCTACGCCGGGACCTTATCGGTACCCCTGCGCCTGGAGCTCGAACAGCTCGGCGTAGCGCCGCCCCGCCGCGAGCAGCTCCTCGTGCGTGCCGATCTCCTCGAGCCGACCGTCCCCGAGGACGAGGATGCGGTCGGCCATGCGGACGGTCGAGAACCGGTGCGAGATGAGCACGGCCGTCTTGCCTTCGGTGAGGTCCTTGAAGCGCTCGAAGACCTCGAACTCGGCGCGGGCGTCGAGCGCGGCCGTGGGCTCGTCTAGGATCAGGAGCTGCGCCTCGCGCATGTAGGCCCGGCCGAGCGCCACTTTCTGCCACTGGCCACCCGAGAGCTCGGTGCCCGTCTTGAACCGGCGCCCCAGCACCTGCTCGTAGCCGTCCGCCATCTCGGCCACGACCGAGTCCGCCAGCGATCGCTCGGCGGCGGCCTCGATGCGGGGCCGGTCCTCGCGCGCCTCAATCCGCCCGACCGCGATGTTCTCGGCCGCCGTGAGGTGGTAGCGCACGAAGTCCTGGAAGATGACGCCGACGGCCGAGCGCAGGCTCGCGAGGTCGTACTCCCTCAGGTCCCGTCCGTCCAACAAGATGCGGCCCTCGTCGGGGTCGTACAGGCGCGCGAGCAGCTTGACGAGCGTCGTCTTGCCCGCCCCGTTCTCGCCGACGAGCGCCAGCGCCTCGCCGGCACGGAGCGTGAACGACAACCCGCGCACGGCCCAGGCCTCGGAGCCGGGGTACCGGAAGCCGACGTTCTGGAACTCGAACCCGACGCGGATCGGCTCGGGGACCTCGACGGCGCCATCCGCCGAGACGATGTCGGGTTCGATCTCGAAAAACGAGAACAGGTCGGCCAAGTACAGCGCCTGTCCGCTCACGGTCGAGAACGCCGACAGCATCCCCTGGAGGAGACCGCGGGCCCGGCTGAAGGCGCCCGCCAGGAACGTCAGCGTGCCAATCGTGAAGCCCGGCGCGCCCGTCGCCGTGCGGTACACGATGGCGGCGAAGGCGACGTAGTAGCCCAGGCTTCCGATGGCCGCGAGCGCCGCGCCCCACGACGCGCGCCGGACCGCCAGCGATCGGTTCGCGAGGTAGTAGGCGTCCGCCAGCCGTCGGTAGCGCTCGGCGAGGTAGTCGTTGAGCCCGAACACCTTGACCTCCTTGGCCGTCTCGTCGGACGCGCCGACGTAGCGGAGATAGTCGAGCTCGCGGCGCTCGGCGGTCCACGAGTACGTCAGCGAGTAGCTCTGAGCGTTGAAATGGGCCTCGCCCAGGAAGGACGGGATCAGCGCGATGACCAGCAGCAGCAGCAGCCACGGCGCGTACGCCGCGAGCCCGATCGCGAGCGTGACGACGGTGACGGCGTCCTGGGCCTGGCCGAAGATCTGGCTCAAGAGGACGATCCGGCCGGTCGTCTGGCGCCGCGCGCGCTCGAGGTGGTCATAAAAATCGGCGTTCTCGAAGTGCGCCAAGTCGAGCGCGGCCGCGTGCTTCATGAGCCGGACGCTCGTCTCGTTCGTGAACAGGTCGCCCAGGAGCGAGTCGCACAGCGAGGTCCCGCGCGCGAGCAGGTCGGACAAGAGCGCCAGCCCGAGCTCGGCCGCCAGCAGCCACGCGAGCGTTTCCAGCGGGCCCGCCCACGCCGCCAGCCCGTCGGCCGCGACGGCGCCGCCTGCGTCGAGCGCGCCTGCCAGTCGGACCACCTCGTCGACGATCAGCTTGCCGACGTAGAGCATCGACACCGGCAGCACGGACCGGAGCGCGCGCAGGGTCAGGTTGGCCGTGAACAGCGCGGGGCTCGTCTGCCAGACCAGACGGAACAGCGGCGGGACGTTCTTGAGCGCGCCGAGCCGCTCCTGAAACGTGAGGTCGGCGACGGCCGAGCGGCCACGCCGGTTCGGGGGCGGGGCGCCGTTCGAAGAGCCGGTCGTGTGCAAGGCCATGGGCCGAACCTACCGTGCTGGCCGAGCCGCCCCGGCCCTCCGTGGAGACGCCGCGCCCGGGGCACCCCGCCGACCGCCGCGGGTTCGACCGGCCTCCGCGCCCCACCCCCGCCCGTGCCCGAGATCGACCTCGACGACTTCCAGACCTCCCTGCAGGTCCGGCCCCTCACGCCCGACGACCACGCGGCGATCCTGCGGCTCCACGGCCTGTGCTTTCCCGGCATGGAGACGTGGACACACGCCGAACTGGCGGCCATCGTCGGCCGCTTCCCCGACGGCCAGATCGGCGTCGAGGCCGACGGCCGGCTCGTCGCCTCGTCGTTCAGCTTGGTCGTCGACATCGACGAGTACGGCGCGGGCCACGTCTACGCGGATGTGGCCGGCGAGGACCTCATCGAGAACCACGACCCCGAGGGCGACTCGCTCTACGGCATCGAGGTCGTCGTCGACCCGGCGTTCCGGGGGATGCGCATCGGGCGGCGGCTCTACGAGGAGCGCAAGGCGCTGTGCCGGCGGCTCAACCTCAAGCGGATGGTGATCGGCGGGCGGCTCCCCGGGTACCACCGCGTGGCCGACGCGATGACCGCTCAGGAATACGTCGAGGGCGTCGTCGCGCGCGACCTCGTCGAGCCCGTCCTCACGTTCCAACTCGCGAATGGGTTCGCCATCAAGCGGGTCGTGGCGGGGTACCTCCCCGACGACGCCGAGTCGCGCGGGTACGGCGTGATGATGGAGTGGGTCAACCTCCACTACACGCCCGACCCCGCCGAGCGCACGCGGAGCACGTTCCCCGTCCGCGTCTGCGCCGTCCAGTACCCCGTCCGGACGATCGCGTCGTTCGACGAGTTCGCCAAGCAGGTCGGGTTCTTCGTCGACGCCGCAGCCGGCTACCGGGCCGACTTCGTGCTCTTCCCGGAGATCTTTACGCTCCAGCTCCTGTCGTACCTCCCGCCGGTCCGGCGCGGCGAGGCCGTCCGCCAGCTGGCCGCCCTCGCCGGCGACTACCTCGACCTCTTCCACGACCTCGCCGTCCGCCACAACATCAACATCGTCGGCGGGAGCACCTACACCGAGGAGGAGGACGGCATCTACAACGTGGCCTATCTGTTCCGGCGCGACGGGTCGATCGAGAAGCAGGAGAAGCTCCACATCACGCCCAACGAGCGGCGGTGGTGGGGCGTCCGGCCCGGCTCGGAGGTCCGCGTGTTCGACACCGACCGCGGGCGCGTCGCCGTCTCGATCTGCTACGACGTCGAGTTCCCCGAGGTCGCCCGGATCGCGGCGGCGAAGGGCGCGCAGATCCTGTTCGTCCCGTTCTGCACCGACAACCGCCAGGGCTACCTCCGCGTCCGGCTCTGCGCCCAGGCGCGGGCCATCGAGAACCAGATGTACGTGGTCACGGCCGGCGTGACCGGGCTGATCCCCGACGTCGACAACATGGACGTGAACTACGCCCAGAGCGGCGTCTTCACCCCGTCCGACTTCCCGTTCGCGCGCGACGGCGTGGCCGCCGAGTGCGAGCCGAACATCGAGGCCATCGTCGTGGCCGACCTCGACCTCGAGCTCACGCGCCGCAACCGGCTCGTCGGGACCGTCCGCCCGTGGACCGACCGCCGGCCGGACCTCTACGAGGTCGTCGAGAAGACGCCGGACGGCCCGCCGCCGATGCCGGCCCCCGCCCGTACCTCGCACATCGAGACAGGCTGACCGGTCAGGCCGGGCGGAGGCGCGCGGCGAGGTCGGCGTGGCCGTGCGCGGCCGCGAGGTCGGCCGGCGTCATCCCCTGGGCGTCGCGGCGGGCCGCGTCGGCGCCGTGCGCGAGCAGGAGGTCGGCAAAGTCCGACTGCCGGAACATGGCGGCAAAGTGCAGGGCCGTCGCGCCGGCCGGGTTCTGGGCGTCCGGGTCAGCGCCGGCCTCGAGAAGCTGGCGGGCGCGGTCGAGGTGGCCCTTGAAGGCCATCCCCATGAGCGGCGTGTTGCCCGAGCGGTCGGGCTCGTCGGGGTCGGCGCCGCGCGCGAGCAGGAGCGCCGTCGTCGGCGCCTGGTCGTTGTACGCCGCGATCATCAAGAGCGAGTAGCCCTGGGCGTCGCGGAGGTCGGGGTCGAGGCCGGCGTCGAGGAAGACGGCCAGCACCTCGGCGTCGCCGCGCCGGGCGATCTCGTGGTGGTCGACGGTCGAGGGGTCGATCGGGTCGGTCATCGCAGGGGGAATACAGACGGCGCCCCGACAGCCGAAGCCGCCGGGGCGCACGAGAGCACGAGGCGGGGCAGGCTAGTCGCGCTGGCCCTCGCCCTCGGGGACGGCGTCGCGGACGGCCATCGCGGCGTCGACCGACTGGCCGTCGCCGCCCCCGCTCCGCGCCGCAGCGACGGCCTCACGGACGCGCCGGCCGTAGTCGGCGTCGACGGTGTCGAAGTGGGCCAGCTGGCGGTCGACGATCTCCTGCCGGGTCACGCCGGCGAGCGCGCCGGCCAGGCTCTGCGCGAGCCGGTCCTTGGCGGCCTCGTCCATCAGGTGATAGAGCGCCGCGGCCTGGCTGTAGTCGTCGTGGTCCTCGCGCGAGTTGTACCGCTCGACGGTGACGTCGCCGAGGTGCCACGCGGGCTCGGCGTAGGACGGGTCCGGGCGCGGGGCGCCCTCGACCGAGTTCGGGTAGTAGTTCGGGTGCCCCGTGCCCTCGTCCAGGATCCCGCCGAACTGGCCGTCGCGCATGTAGTTGCGGACCGGCGCCTGGGGACGGTTGACCTTGAGGTCGCGGTAGTTGACGCCGATCCGGTAGAGGTGGGCGTCCTGATAGCTCATGAGCCGGCCCTGGAGCATCTTGTCCGGGCTCGGCCCGATGCCGGGCACCAGCGAGCTCGGGTTGTAAGCCGCCTGCTCCACCTCGTGGTGGTAGTTCTGCGGGTTCCGGTTGAGCTCCAGCTTTCCGACCTCGATCAGCGGGTAGTCGCCGTGGGGCCACACCTTGGTCAGGTCGAACGGGTTGTCCGGGTGGGCCTCGGCCTGGGCCTGCGTCATCACCTGGATGTAGGCCGTCCACGACGGGAAGTCGCCGTTGTCGATGGCCTCCCACAGGTCGCGCTGGTGGCTCTCGCGGTCTTGCGCGATCAAGTCCGCGGCAGCCTCGTTCGTCAGCGTCTCGATGCCCTGGTCCGTCTTAAAGTGGAACTTGACCCAGACGCGCTCGCCCTCGGCGTTGACGAGGGAGTAGGTGTGCGAGCCGTACCCGTTCATGTGGCGGTACGTCTGCGGGATCCCGCGGTCGCCGAAGAGCCACGTGACCTGGTGGAGCGACTCGGGGCACAGGCTCCAGAAGTCCCACTGCATGTCGGCGTCGCGCAGGTTCGTGTGCGGGTGCCGCTTCTGCGAGTGGATGAACATGGCGAACTTGTACGGGTCACGCACGAAGAACACCGGCGTGTTGTTGCCGACCAGGTCCCAGTTGCCCTCCTCGGTGTAGAACTTGAGCGCGAAGCCGCGGGGGTCGCGCTCGGCGTCGGCCGCGCCGCGCTCGCCAGCGACCGTCGAGAACCGGATGGCGATGTCGGTCTCCTTGCCGACCTCCGAGAACAGCGCGGCCTTGGTGTACTCGGTGATGTCGTTCGTGACGGTGAACGTGCCGAAGGCGCCGGAGCCCTTGGCGTGGACCACGCGCTCGGGCACGCGCTCACGGTTGAACCGCTGCATCTGCTCCTGCAAGACCACGTCCTGCATCAGGAGCGGCCCACGCGGGCCAGCGGTCAGGGAGTTTTCCTGGTCGGCGATGGGGGCGCCGTCGGCGGTCGTCAGGAGGGGGCCGTCGGGCTTGGTGGGGTCGGTAGCCATGGGCGTCAGGGAATAGAAGGAGAGGTGCCTGTCGGACTCGGCGGCGCCGCGGGGGATCCGGAGATCGGATGGATTGCCCGGCCCCGCCTCGGGCCCGGGGTCGCGAGCCCCGGGTGTGGGACCTCGGGCGACTAGATCGCGACGGTCTCGCCCTCCTCGGCGACCCGCATCCCAGCCGCCTCGATGGCCTCTCGCGCCGGGCCCGGCCACAGCGCCGGGTTCGTGTGGTTGAGGTGGATCAACCGCACCTTGGCCCGCTCGCCCGCAGGAAGGTCGGCGAGGCGCGCCATCGTCGTCGTGATGAGCGGATGCGGGAAGCCTGACATGTCGCGTCCCGGAATCTCGCCGTCGTCGTAAAACGTGGCGTCGAGGTAGGCGACGTCGACCGTCGCGAGGACGTCCTCCAGCCGCGTCCCCGCGTCGTCCCACTCGCGCCAGCTGTCGATGTCGGGGACGAACAGCGCCGACTGCCGTGGGCCGTCGATGCGGTAGCCGACGACCTCGGAGAACTCCTGCCGGTGGGGGACGAGGAATGGCGTCACCGAGAGCCCGTCCGCCAACGGCACGGGCACGCCGTCGGCCAGCTCGCGGAGGTCGACGTTCTCGAACCGGACGAGTTGGCTCCACGGGCCGTTCGTGCGCAGAAAGTCCGCCATGCGCGGCATCGCGAAAACCGGCACTCCACGGGCGCCGAGCGACTCGTGGCCCAAAAACATCAGGCCGGTGTAGTGGCCGATGTGGGCGTGCGTCAGGAAGACGCCGTCGAGCGCCGCGCCGCGCCGGGGCGCGAGCCGGTCGAGGTGCGCGAGCTGCTCGGGGAGGTCGGGCGTCGCCTCGACCAGCCACCGCCGCCCGCTGGTGGGGTCGACGAGGCCCAGGCTGACGACCCGGCGTCGGCGGTCGGGGTCGGTCCAGCCCGGCGCGTTGGTGTCACCGGTCTGGGGCACGCCGCCGTCTTGGGCGATGCCGAGGACGACGAGCGTCGGGCCGTCGAGCGACGCCGGAGGGGCGGGCGGGGCCGAGGCGCAGGCGGACAGCGCCAGCGCGAGCGCGAGGAGGCGGAGGGGCATGGCGGCAACCTACCGACCATCCCGACAGCGCTCGCGGGCGGGCACCCGCGCGCCGGGGGACAAAAAGAGCGGGGCCGGACGCGCGCGGCGCCCGGCCCCGCCGAGAGTCATCGAGTCGGACCCACGCTAGCGCGTCACCGTGAACCGCCGCGTCTCCGCAAACGAGGCGCCCTCGACGCGGACGACGTAGGTCCCTGGCGACAGGCGCGCGCCCAGCTCCACACGGACCGCGTCGCCCGCCGTCACGGTGCCGTCGAAGGCCACGCCGACCGAGCGGCCGAGCACGTCGTACACCGACACGCGGACCACCTGGGCCTCGGCCACCGACACCTCCAGCGCCGAGGCGCCAGCGGTCGGGTTCGGGAAGACCGAGCCGACGGCCGTCACGCCCGGGCCCGGGCCCGTCGCCACCCCGCCCTGGACGGAGAAGCGGAGGGCGAACCGGTCCGTCTCGCCACCGGTCAAGGTGACGTCGGCGGAGCCGCCGACCGGCATGCCGTTGTCGAGCAACGCCACGGCGACCGTCAGGCCGTCGACCTCGATGGTCGAGGTGTCGACCGCGAGGGTGTAGGTGCCGGCGGGGCCGGAGACCGAGAGCGGGACCGTGATCGTCTCGCCTGTCATCACGCCGCCGTCGAGCGCGAGCGCCGCCAGCGCCAGGCCATCGGCGAGCGCCGACAACGTCGCGCCGGTCGGGCTATCCACGTCGACCGCATCCGCCGGGTCGAGCCCGTCGGCGCCGTCGAACGAGACGGCCAGCACATCGCCCACGTCCTCGCCGGTGAGCGTGACGAGGACGTCGGCCTCCGTCTCGGTTTCGGTAAGGTCGCGGCCCGTCGCCGCGCTCGGCGAGGCGGCCGAGACCGACACGTCGCCGGCGTCGCCGTCGGGCGTCACCTGCAGGATCACCGCGCCGAAGGCCGGAATCGTGGCGCTCGCGAGGTCGCCGAGGGCGACGGCCCGGAAGGCGCCGGTCCCGGCGTCGAGCACGAGCACGTCGTCGGCGAACGTCCCGCCGACCACCTGGAGGTCGGCGAGCGAGAGCGCCCCGTCGGTCGGGTTGCCGACGCTGACGAGCACGCGGTCGGCGGCGTCGCCCTCCGCGGTGGCCGTGGCGAACGTCGTCGGGCCGCTCGGGGCCGTCCCGTCGAGCGAGATCGTGGCGCCGGGGGCGACCTCGACGACCACCGGCTGGCCGGCGTCGAGAACGGTCGCGTCGTCGGCCGGCACGAAGGTGCCCGTGGCCGGGTCGAAGGCGAACACGTCGCCGCCGGCCGCGTCCGCGAGCTCACCCGCCGTCACGCCATCGACCGGGAGCGAGACGAGGCGGACGCCGCCGTCCTCGACCCCGTCGCCGTCGGCGTCGCGAGCGGGCACGTCGGCCGAGGTCGTCGTCGGCGGGAGCTGCCCGGTCCCGCTGACCTGGTCGACCACGACGACGTTCACCGACTGGGCGCCGTCCTCGACGCCGTTCGAGACGGCGTCGATGGACAGGGTGACCGTCTCGTCGGTTTCGGGCTGGCTGTCGGCGACGGCCGTGTAGGACACCGAGGCCGACGTCTCGCCGGCCGGGATCGTAATCGTGCCCGGGCCTGTGAGGTCGGCGGTGTTGGTCGACGCGAGGTCGACGGTCACGTCGCCGGTCGTCGTCCGGTCCAGCGTCGCCGTCACCGTCACGGACTCACCCTCACGGATGCGGTCTTGGCCGATGGAGAGCGTCACGACCGGGCTGCCCGTGCCCCCCCCGCCGCCGGTCCCGGCGCCGGTGTCCTCGCCGGGCGTCGGCGCGCCAGCCTGGTACGAGCCGTCGTTGGCCCGCTGGATCGACGTGCCGTCGGTGTCGCCCGAGGCGACGTCGTCCTCGCTCTGCCCGAAGGCCTCGGCCAGGCTGGAGCCGCTCATCCTCGCGACCGTCAGGCTGGCCTGCTGGCCGTTGTCGTAGACCAGCACGTCGACGCGCGTGGCCTTGTTCTGGCCGGCGACCGCGCCGACGGGGTAGTCCGACGCCTTGCCTAGGAAGAGGCCCACGGCCCCGTCCTCGTCGCGGACGTCGTCGGGCGTGCCCGTGAACAGCTCCTGCGAGACGTTCGTCACGCCGGGGTCGCCGACGATGATCGTCTCGCCGGGCGCGAGCGCGCCGCTCAGGTTGTAGCTCGCGTACGCCGCGTCGTCGTCGCCGCTGTACAGCACGAGCGCGTAGTCGGCGAGCTGGGCCTCGAAGTCGCCCGTGTTCTTGATCTCGACGAACTCGGCGCGGTCGTCCTCGTCGCTCGGCGCCGTCACGCTGTCGAGTTCGTTGACGACGAGGTCGCCCATGACGGGCCGCGAGTCGAGCTCGAACCCGCCGATGTCGACGGTCGTGTCGCCGCTCGACGTGCCCGGCCGGCGGAAGCCGCGGCCGTCGACCCGGATGTCGTCGCCGCTGAGATCGGTGTTGGCCCCGGCGTCGACGGCCGGGCTGCCGGACGCCAGCACGATCGCCGCGACCGTGTAGTCCTCGTTCTGGTTCGAGCCCGTGATGCCCGGGTCGACGCGCGTCGGCGCGTCGATCTGGCCCGAGCCGATGATGCTCCCGTTCTGGTCGACGTCGGTGCCCGGCGCGGTGTCCGGGAAGGTGGCCTCGACCGAGTTGTTGGAGCCGACCAGGTTGTTGCCGCCGTCGGTGAAGACGCCCGGCGTGTAGGGCGGGAAGCCCGGGGAGACCGTGTCGTCGTCGGCCGGCGTGCCGTCGTAGAGGTCCGAGCCCGGCTGCTTGGAGGCCGAGGGCGTGTTGCCCGTCTCGGGGTTGTTCACGTCGTCGCCGGCCGCGTTGCTGGCGACGATCGCGTTGCGGAGTGAGACGGTGCCGCCGTTGATGGCCGCGATGCCGCCACCGGCGCCGCCCTCGCCGTCGTAGCCGTCGGGCCCGCCGTTGGTGCCGGCCGCGCCCGTCGAGGGGTCGCCGCCCGCGTTGTTGACGATCGTCGTCTCCTCGACCGTCAGCGTGCCCGCGGTAAAGAGCGCGCCGCCGAGCCCGCCGTTCCCGCCATTCCCGCCCGCGACCGGGTCGCCGGAGCCGGCCGTCCCGTTCGCCGCGGAGCCGGCGTCGCCGGTCCCGTTCGAGTAGAAAAAGGCGCGCGTGACCGTCAGCGTGCCGTAGTTGGCGACCGCGCCGCCGTTCCCGCCGTTGCCCGCGTTGCCGCCGGGCGTGTCGGCCGCGGCCGGGGCCGCGCCGTTCCCGCCGCTCTGGGTAAAGCAGTTGTTGATCGAGACCTGGTCGAGCGTCGCCGTGACGCCGTCGGCGACCAGCACGCACCCGCCGTCGGCCCCGTCCTCGCCGTCGACCGACTCGCCCGGGCCGGGGCTGCTCACGCCGTTGTCGCCCGCTTGCGCCGTGCCGCCGGTGATCGTCGTCCGCTCGATGCGGACGGTCCCGGAGAGCAGGTGGAAGACGCGGTCGTTGGGGCTGATGGTGACCGTCGGGCCGGGCGTGCCCGTCCCGCGGATCGTGATCGAGCCGCCGTTGTCGAGGTCGAGGTCGCCGTACGCGTTGTCGTCCTCGTACGTGTTGTCCGCGTCGTTGGGGGCCACGCGCGCTAGCGTGTAGTTGCCCGAAGCGCCGCCGGCGAGCTGGCCGGGCAGGTTGATCACCACGTCGCCGCCGAGCGCGTTCGCCTCGTCGACGGCCGCGCGCAGCGTGCAGCGCGGCTCGGCGCTCGGGTTCGAGTCGGTGAACGTGTCGACACACTGGCCGTCGCCCGGATTCGCGTCGCGCGCGTTCGAGTCGTCGGCCGTCGAGGTGACCGTAAAGATGACGGGGGACTGGGCGGCGGCCGGCGCCGCGAGCCCCAGCGCGAGCGCCAGGGCGACGCTGCGGAGGGTAGAAAGGGTCATGCCAGGGATCGGTGGTGGGACAGGGGAGGGCTATGTGCCTCCGCTCCGGTCCGTTCCGTGTGATTCGGACGCGGGCGTCCTCCCCATGTCGTGCTAGGGATTCCCCCCGTGACCGTTACGCTGGCGCGACGTCCGGGGGGGCGTGTCGGGCGTCCCCCAGCTGGTGCATCTGTACCAGACCGCCGCTGCGCTCCGCCAATAGCGTGGGGCCATGCGCGTGCTGTTGGCTCTTCTGTTCCTCGTCCCCGCAGCCTCTGCCCAGACCGTCCGCCTGACGATCCCGCTTGACGCCGACCGCCCGGCGCGCGCCGCCCTGGGTCCGCGCGCGATCGCCGAGATGGGCGCCGTCGCGCTCACCGGCGTCGGCCACCTCGCCGCCAGCCAGGCGGGCGTCTCGAATCTGTACGTGCCCGTCGTGGTCGTGGGGTGGGGCGGCTACCTCGGCGCCCGCGCGCTTCGCGAGCCCGGCGTCCTGTCCGAGCTGGGGCTGACCGGCACGAACCTCGGCCGCGCCACGCGCGACGTGGCCCTGGTCTCCGCCGGGACGGTGCTGGCGATGGGCGCCTACGGCGCGGCGAACGGCTCGCTCCGCGTCGAGCCCTCGCTCGTGCCCCTCCTCGTCCTCTACCCCGCGTGGGGCTTGACCCAGCAGCTCTTGGTGCAGGGCTTCGTGACCCGCCACCTCGACGCCGCCGGGCTCCCCGCCGTCGCCGTCGTGCCGCTGTCGGCGGCGACGTTCGGCTCGGTCCACGCCCCCAACTGGCCGCTGACGGCCGCCACGACCGTGATGGGCGGCGCCTTTGCCGGGCTCTACCTCCGCGACCAGAATGTGTGGCCGCTCGGCGTCGCCCACGGCGCGCTCGGGACGCTGTTCTACGTCTGGGTGCTCGACCGCGACCCCTGGGCCGAGTTCATCGGCCAGGCCGACTGAGGCCGGGCGCCTCGCGGTGTGGCCGGGCGCCGCCACGCAGGCGCGCGTGGCCGTCCGCTCCCGCCCGCGCTAGGTTCGGGCACCCACCCCGCGCCCCATGCTCGACCTCGCGATCGTCCTCGGCTTCGTCGGCTACGCCCTGTGGTCCGGCCTGAGCGCCCGCAAAAAGGCCTCCAAGGGCCTGGGCGAGTACTTCCTCGCGGGCAAGACGCTGGGCGGCTGGCGCGCCGGCTTCTCGATGGCCGCGACCCAGTTCGCCGCCGACACCCCGCTGCTGGTGATGGGGCTCGTCGCGACGGGCGGCGTCTTCTTGTTGTGGCGCCTGTGGATCTACGGCATCGCGTTCCTGCTGATGGCGTTCGTGTTCGCCGTCGGCTGGCGGCGGAGCGGCGTGCTGACCGACGCCCAGCTCACCGAGGTCCGCTACTCGGGGCGGGGCGTGCTCGCGCTCCGCGTGCTGAAGTCGTTGTACTACGGGACGCTCATCAACTGCGTGGTAATGGCCTTCGTGCTGGTCGCCGCGATGCGGATCGCCGAGGTCTTTTTGCCGTGGCACCTGTGGGCGCCCGCGCTCCACGGCCTATTCGTGGGGCTCGTCGAGGCGACCGGGCTCGCGTCCGTGCTCGGCACCACGGCGACGGGGCTGGCGCCCGCCGTCGCGGCGGCCAACAACCTGCTCTCGATCCTGCTCATCGTCGGGTTCACGGCGCTGTACTCCACGACCGGCGGCCTGCGCGCCGTCGTCGCCACCGACGTGGTCCAGTTCGCGCTCGCGATGGTCGGGACGCTGATCTATGCCTGGGTGATCGTCGACACGGCCGGCGGGCTGGGCGGGCTGACCGACCGCGTGGTCGACATCTACGGCGACCTGCGCGCGAGCCAGCTCCTGAGCTTCTCGGCGCCCGACACCGGGTGGGCCATCTTGGGTCCGTTCTTGACCATCGTCGGGTTGCAGTGGTTTTTCCAAATGAACTCCGACGGGACGGGCTACCTCGCCCAGCGCTCGATGGCCTGCAAGTCGGACCGCGACGCGCGCCTCGCGGGTGTCGTGTTCGCGTGGGCCCAGATCGTCGCGCGGTCGCTCATCTGGCTCGTCATCGCCGTGGCCCTCCTCGTCGTCTACCCGTTCGCGGCGGGCGACGCCTCGGCTGAGGGCTTCGTCGCCGGGCGCGAGATCCTGTTCGTGACGGGCATCGCCGACACACTCCCGGCTGGGGCGCGCGGGCTGATGCTGGTCGGGCTGCTCGCGGCGCTCGCGAGCACCATCGACACGCACCTCAACTGGGGCGCGAGCTACTGGAGCAACGACCTGTACGGCCGCTTCTGGGCCGAGCACGTCCAGAAGCGTGAGGCCACGAGCCGGGAGCTGGTGACCGTCGCCCGCATCTCGAACGTGGTCCTGCTGGTGCTGGCGCTCGGCGTGATGACCCAGCTGAACTCGATCCAGCAGGGGTGGACGACCTCGCTGCTGCTCGGCGCTGGGATGGGCTCGGTCCTCGTCCTTCGCTGGCTGTGGGAACGGATCAACCTGTGGAGCGAACTCGCGGCGATCGCCACGAGCCTGGTCGTCGCCCCGATCCTCCTGTTCGGCCTCGACCTCTCGGACGCCCCCGACGAGGACGCGCTCCGGCTGGCGCTGATGGCGCTCGCGTCGACCGTCGCGGCCGTCGGCGTCACGTTCGTCACGCCCAAGACCGACGAGACCACGCGCGTGGCCTTTTACACCCGCGTCCGCCCCTTCGGCTTCTGGACGCAGACGGCGCTCGCGGCCGGCGACGACCCGAATCGGGGCCCGCGCCAGCTCGGCAACCGGCTCGCGCTGACGGCCACGACGGCGGCGTCGCTGTTCCTGGTGCTCGTCGGCGCCGGCCGCCTGTTGATCCCCGCGCCCGACGCCTCGACGCTGATGTCGCTCGTCTACCTCGGCGCCGGGCTGGCGCTTATTCCCGTCTGGGTGCGGTGGGGCTTCGGGCCGAACGCGCTCGCGGAGGACGCGCCGGACTTTGTCGAGATCGTCGAGGTCTCGGCCCAGCATGAGGCCGCGACGCACGGCGCCTGACCTCAGCGGATGTCGAGCAGCGTGACCTCGAAGCTCAGCGCCGCGTTCGGCGGGATGCCGGGCGGCGGGTCGGCGCCGTAGCCCGCCTCCGGGGGCACGAACACCGCCTTCGTCTGGCCGACGTGCATCCCCGTGATGCCGGCCCGGAAGCCGGGGACCACGCGCTGGAGATTGAACGTGGACCGCTCGCTCTCGTCGAACACCGACCCGTCCTCCAGCCGCCCCTTGTAGGCCACGACGACGGTGCTGGTCGGCCCGGCGACGCGCGTCGTGTCGACCGCGAGCGTCGGGGCGTCGTCGGCCTCGGGCGCGTCGGCGGGCGCACACGCGGCGAGCGCGAGCAGAAGCAGACCGGTGCGGCCTGGGAACGGGAGGGAGGGCATGGATCAGAGGGCGGTGCGCGTCGAACCTAGCGGTGCTCGCGGCCCGGCCGTCGTTTCTTGGCGCTCGCGACCTCTCTCCCGCCGATGGTTCCGACCCTGCTCGCGCGGCGCTGCCTCGCCCTCCTCGTCCTGCTGTCCCCCCTCGCGGCGCTCGCCCAGACCATCGACCGCGCCGAGCCCGCGTTCTGGTGGGCCGGGATGCACCACCCCGAGCTCCAGATCCTGCTCCACGGCGACGGCATCGGCGCCGCCCGCGCGACGCTCGCGCCGACGCCCGGCGTCACGCTCGACCGCGTGGTCGCCGTCGACTCGCCGAACTACCTGTTCCTGGACCTGACGATCACCGAGGCGGCGCAGCCGGGGACGCTGGCGTTCACGCTCACCGGCCCCGATGGGACGACAACGCTCGACTACGAACTGAAGGCACGGACACGCGAGCCGGGCACGTACGCCCAGGGCTTTTCGAGCGAGGATGTCATCTACCTGATGATGCCCGACCGGTTCGCGAACGGCGACGTGACGAACGACACGCTCCCCGGTCTGCTCGAAGGCGCCGACCGTTCGGACCCGAACGCCCGCCACGGCGGCGACTTCGCCGGCGTGGCCCAACGGCTCGGCTACCTCGACGACTTGGGAATGACGGCGATCTGGTTCACGCCCATCTTCGAGAACGACATGACGCCCGCGTACGGCGCCTACCACGGCTACGCGGCGACCGACATGTACGCGACCGACCCGCGCTTCGGGACCGTCGACGAGTTCGTGGCGCTCGTCGACGCCGTCCACGGGCGCGGCCTCAAGGTCATCATGGACATGATCCACAACCACATCGGCGACCGCCACTGGTGGATGGCCGACCTCCCGACGCCCGACTGGGTCCACGACTGGGAGGCCGTCGGGCAGACCAACTACACGGGCGCCGCCGCCATCGACCCCTACGCCTCCGACGCCGACCGCCGCCAGCTCGTCGACGGCTGGTTCGTGGCCGAGATGCCGGACCTCAACCAACAGAACCCGCTGCTCGCGCAGTACCTCGTCCAGAACACCGTCTGGTGGATCGAGCACACCGGCGTCGACGGGATCCGGATGGACACCTACCTCTACCCGGACAAGGGCTACATGGCGCGCTGGGCGGCGCACGTGATGGCCGAGTACCCGACGTTCAACATCGTCGGCGAGAGCTGGGTGGGCAACGTCCCCCACGAGGCCTACTGGCAGGACGGGTTCGCGGCGCCCGGCGACGGCTACGACTCGGACCTCCCCTCCGTCACCGACTTCCCGCTCGCGTTCGCGATGCGCGACGCGCCCGGCGGCGACCTCTTCAAGGTCTACGAGACGCTCGCGCAGGACCACGTTTACCCGGACCCGAACGCGCTGGTGACGTTCTTCGACAACCACGACCTCGACCGCGCCTACGGACAGGATGTCGACGCGCTCCGGCTCGGGCTGGCGCTCCAGCTCACCACGCGCGGGATCCCGCAGATCTACTACGGGACCGAGATCGGGATGCCCAACGGCGCGCGGACCGGCGGCGACGGCTACAAGCGGCTCGACATGCCCGGCGGCTGGCCCGGCGACCCCCGCGACGCGTTCACCGAGTCGGGCCGTACGGCGATCGAGCAGGCCGCCTTCGACGCGGTCCGCACGCTCGCGACGTGGCGCCAGACGGCCGACGTCGTCCATCACGGGCGGCTCACGCAGTTCATCCCCCGCGACGACGTCTACGTCTACTTCCGGTGGGATGAGGAGGACAGCGTCATGGTGGCCCTCAACACGGCGGCCGAGCCGCGCACGCTGGCGCTCGACCGGTTCGCCGAGCGGATCCTGGGCCACACCCGTGCCCGCGACGTGCTGACGGGCGCGACGGTCCGCCTCGGGGACACGCTGACGCTCCCGGCCCGCACGGCGAGGGTCCTGGAAATAGAGTAGGTACGGGAGGGGCGAGGGGGAGGGGCCCAGTGTACGTTCGGGGGACTCGCGCACTAATCGTCCTTGGCCCCACGCACTACTCACGTCCCGCTCCGCGGGACGGCCCTCGCCCTGATGGTCGCGCTCGCCGCCGGCTGCGCGCCGTCTGGCGCGGACGGGTCCGCGTCGCCGTCTGGAGCGGCGGCGGTGGCCGGGGGCGGGGTGCCCGGTCCGGCCGACGACGCACGCCCGGACGCCGGGCGCGCCGCGCCCTCCGTCCGGTTCCGCCACCTCACCATCGACGAGGGGCTGGCCCAGGGGACCGTGCGCCGGGTGATGCAGGACCGAGAGGGCTTCCTCTGGCTCTCGACGCAGGGCGGGCTCCACCGCTACGACGGCCACGCCGTCGTCGTGTACAAGACCACCCCGTTCGACACGACCTCGCTCTCGGACAGCTGGGTCAACGCCACCCTGGAGGCGGCCGACGGCGACCTCTGGGTCACGACCCAGCGCGGCGGCCTTAACCGGATGGACCGGGCGGCGGGCACCTTCCGCCACTACCGCCACCGCCCCGGCGACCCCTCCAGCCTGTCGAGCGACAAGACCAGCGACGTGATCGAGGACCGCCAGGGCGACCTCTGGGTGACCACGCTCGACGGCGGCCTCAACCGGATGCGGGCGGGCGACGACGGCCGGTTCACCCGCTACCGCCACGACCCCGACGACCCGCAGAGCCTCCCGTCCGACGAGCTGTACCGGATGACGGAGGCCCCCGACGGCCGGCTCTGGGTGGGCACCGCCAACGGCGTCGTCCGCGTCGACCCGGCGACGGGCACGATGACGCGGTTCCTGTTCGACCCGGCGAGCGCGGGGGGGCTGGCGACCCCGTCGTACGTCTTCGACCACTACCACCCGCCCGACGATCCGGGGGCCGTCTGGCTCGCGACGGGCAACGGGTTGGTCCGGCTCGACAGCGAGACCGGCGCCGCCGAGCGGTTCCTGCTGGTCCCCACCGAGGGCGCGCCGAACTCGCGCAACACCCTGCGCGCGGTCGTCCCGGACCCCGGCGAGCCCGGCGTGCTGTGGGTGTCGGGGATGGGCACCGGCATCGCCCGGTTCGACGTGGGCACGGCCACGTTCACGCGCTACCGCCACGACCCCGGGGACCCGTACAGCCTGGCCGAGAACTCCGTCTTCACCGTCGCCTCCGACCGCTCGGGCACGATGTGGGTGGGCTACGCGACCCAGGGCGTCAGCGCGTTCAACACGGAGGCCGCGCACCTGGCCCACCTCCGCCACGCCCCCCGCGACGCCCAGAGCCTGGCGCCCGGCATCGTGTGGGGGATCTACGAGGACCGCGAGGGCGCGCTCTGGGTGAACACCGACGTCGGCGACCTCGAGTTCTACCTCACGCGGGTCGACGCGCAGACGGGCCGGGCCGTGCGCTACCGGCACGACGGGACCGACCCCACGGCGCTCTACCCGGGCGTCAACCGCTCCTTCGCCGAGGACCCGAGCGGGGGCCTGTGGGTCGCGGAGGAGCGGGGGCTCAGCCGGCTCGACCGCGCCACCGGCCGCGTGACCCGCTTTCTCCACCCGGAGACCTCGCCGGACGGCCGCCGTCGCAACGATGTCTACGCCCTGCTGCCCACAGCGTCGGACCGGCACGTGCTCTGGGTCGGGTCGGTGGGCGGTCTGGACCGCTTCGACACGCGCACGGGTCAGTTCACGCGCGTCCCGCTGGGGCTCGACGGGATGGAAGCCGACCCCAGCGTGGAGGTCCTGCACGAGGGCGCCGACGGGACGTTGTGGGCCGGGACGGCCGTCGGCCTGGTGCGGCGGACGCCGTCGGGCGCGGCCACGGTCGCCTCGGCCTACGACCCGGCGGACCCGACGACGCTCAGCAGCAACCTCCTCCTCGACATCGCCGAGCGTGCCCAGGAGCCGGGCATCTTGTGGCTGGCGACGCGCGGCGGCGGGCTCAACCGCTTCGACACCCGCACTGGGACGGCCCGGCACTTCACCACCGACGACGGGCTCCCGAGCGACGTGGTGTACGGCGTGCTCCAGGACGGGCGGGGCGCGCTCTGGATGAGCACCGACAACGGGATCGCCACCTTCGACCCCGGCTCGGAGGCGTTCCGCGCGTACGGGCTCGGCGACGGCCTGATCGCGCTCGAGTACAACACCCACGGGGCGGCTGCGGGGGCCGACGGCGTGCTCCACTTCGGGAGCGGGGCGGGCGTGACGTCCTTCCTCCCCGAGCGGCTCCAGATCAACCGCATCCCGCCGCAGGTGGCCTTGACGGGGCTCCGGCTGTTCAACGAGTCGGTCGCCGGGGCGGGCCCCTCGCGGCGCCCGGTGCTCGCGGAGACCGAGACGATCCGGCTGGCGCACGACCAGAACCACGTGACGTTCGAGTTCGCGGCGCTCCATTTCAAGGAGCCCGACGCCAACCGCTACGCGTATCGACTGGAGGGCTTCGACGAGCGCTGGATCGAGGCCGGGACCCAGCCGTCGGCCACGTTCACGAACCTGCCGCCGGGCCGGTACACCTTCCGGGTGAAGGCCGCCAACAGCGACGGCGTCTGGAACGAGGAGGGGGCGTCGGTGGGGCTCGTCGTCGCCCCGCCGTGGTGGCGGGCGTGGTGGGCGGTCGTGCTGTACGGGCTCGCCGCCGCGGCGCTGGCGACGGTCGTCTACCGGGACCGCCGGCGCCGCGTGCAGCTCTGGCACCGCCTCGAGATGGAGCACGCCGAGTCCGCGGCGCTCCGCGACCTCGACCGCGCCAAGAGCCTGTTCTTCGCGAACGTCAGCCACGAGTTCCGGACGCCGCTCACCCTCACGCTCGGCCCGCTCGACGACGTGCTCGCGGGCGAGTACGGGCCGGTCCCCGACGAGGCGGCGGCGCCGATCGGGCTGGCGCGGCGCTCGGCCGAGCGCGTGCTCGACCTCATCAACCAGATCCTCGACGTGTCGCGGCTGGAGGCCGGCCACACGCCGCTCCGCGCCCGGCGTCTCGACCTCGGGGCCTTCGTCGAGGCGCAGGTCGAGGCGTTCCGCCCCCTCGCCGCGCGCCGCCAGATCTCGGTCGAGGCGGCCGCCCCGGGCGCGCCCGTCGAGGTCTGGGCCGACCCGGAGCACGCGGGCACGATCCTGGCCAACCTGCTCTCGAATGCGTTCAAGTTCACGCGCCCCGGTGAGACGGTCCGCGTGACGACCGAGGCCGACGCGGGGCGCGCCCGCGTGACGGTCCGCGACACGGGCCCCGGCATCGCCGCGGCGGACCTCCCGCACATCTTCGACCGCTTCTACCAGGCGGAGGGCGGGGCCGGGCAGCCGCTCGGGTCGGGCATCGGGCTGTCGCTGGCGCACGAACTGGCGGTGCTCCACGGCGGGGCGCTCACGGCCGAGAGCTCGGTCGGCGGGCCGGGCGGCGCCCCGTCCGGGAGCGCGTTCACGCTCGCGCTGCCCCTGGGCCGCGCCCACCTCGCGCCCGACCAGATCGACGACCGGCCCTGGGCCGGCGCCCCCCAGGCGCCCCCGGCCCTCCATGAGCCCGCCGCCGAGCCGGCCCTCGACGGGCCCGAGGCC
This sequence comes from Rubrivirga halophila, assembly GCF_046845755.1. Taxonomy (GTDB): domain Bacteria; phylum Bacteroidota; class Rhodothermia; order Rhodothermales; family Rubricoccaceae; genus Rubrivirga. The sequence goes on along the minus strand of NZ_CP177357.1, from coordinate 3,486,608 downwards.
GACGCGCCCGACGGCGACGTGACGACGGTGCTGGTCGCCGACGACCAGGCCGACATCCGGGCCTACGTGCGGCGCCACCTCGAGGGGGCCGGGTACCGGGTGGTGGAGGCAGCCGACGGGCAGGACGCGCTCGACCAGGTCCGCGGCCGGCTGCCGGACTTGGTCGTGTCGGACGTGATGATGCCGCGGCTCGACGGGCTCGGCCTGTGCCGCGCGCTCCGCGCCGACCCCGAGACCGACTTCGTGCCCGTCCTGCTGCTCACGGCGAAGGCCGCCCCCGAGGACCGCCTCGACGGGCTCGCCGAGGCCTGCGACGCCTACCTCACCAAGCCGTTCGACGTCCGCGAACTGGTCGCCCGCGTCGACAACCTCATCGCGCTCCGGCGCCGCCTCCGGGACCGGTTCGGCGGGGACGGCGCGGCCGGGCCCGAGCCCGAGGCGCCCGGCCTTCCCGTGTCGGCCGACGACGCGTTCGTGGCGGCCGTCCGCGCGGCCATCGACGAGCGGCTCAGCGACGAGACGTTCTCCGTCGGGGCCCTCGCCGGGGCGGTCGGGATGAGCCGGAGCCACCTGTTGCGGCGGACGACGGCGCTGATGGACGCGCCGCCGAGCGACCTCATTCGGACGGCCCGCCTCGACCGGGCGGCGACGCTGCTGGCGGCCCGCGCCGGGACTGTCAGCGAGGTGGCCTACGGGGTCGGCTTCAAGAGCGTCGCCCACTTTTCGGACGCCTTCCTGGCCCACACCGGGTCGCGGCCGTCGGTCTACGCCGAGGTCGAGGGCTAGCCGGCGCCGTCGGGACGAGGCGCACAGGAGGGCGACGTGTTGCGCCTCGGACGCAAACCCGTGCGTCTGTGACGCATGGGGCACAGGCGCATCGGGGCGCGTCCTGGACGCAACGATGGGGGAGAAGGGGCGGCGCAGGTTGCGGAGGTCGCCACCCGGCCCCCGTCGCACCTCTGCGGCACGGGCCGGCACAGGGCGGGCGTGCCGTGGTGGGCGTGCCCCGCCCTCGGCGGCACCCTCCCCCGACCCCATGCCCGACGCCCCCCTGCCCCGCGTGCTCGTCGCCGACGACGACGACGAGATGCGGGCCTACATCCGGCACAGCCTCCGCACCTCGGCCCGCGTCAGCGAGGTCGTCGACGGGACCGAGGCGCTCCACCTCGCCCTCCGGCTCCCGCCCGACCTCGTCATCGCGGACGTCCGGATGCCGGGGCTCGACGGGCACGCGCTCTGCGCCGCGCTCCGCGCCGACGGCGCCACCCGCGACGTGCCGGTGCTGCTCGTCAGCGGGGAGCCGCGGGGGGAGCCCGCCTGCGAGGACGGGTTCCTCGCCAAGCCCTTCAACGCCGCCAGCCTGCGCGCCGCCGTCGAGCGCCTGCTGCCGCGGCGCCTCGAGCCCCACTCCGCGGCCCCGTCCGCCCCCCCATCCCGATGACGCGCCCTCTCCGAACTGTCCTGCTTGGCCTGGCCGTCCTGCTACCGGCCACGTGGCCCGCCGCCCAGCCCGGCGCCGGCGCGTCTCTGGCGCCGTGCCCCCCGCCCTGCGTCGAGTCCCTCGGCCCCGACCCGTCGTGCCTGCCGCGGCTCGCGCCGGAGGCGCCGGCCGCGACCGCCTGCGCCGTCGTCGGGCAGGTGTACGCGGCGGCCGCCCGCGGCGACCACGCCGCCATCGCCTCGGTGCTCGATGACCACGTGACGGCACACGGCGGGGACGCGCCCTTGTTCGGGCGGGCGGCGGTGGCCGCCCACCTGCTCGCGATCACCCACCCGACCACCCTCACCGTCGCCGCCCAGGGTCGCGTCGTCGCGACGGAGGCGCCGCCCGGTGGGCCACCGGTCCGCACGGAGTGGCGGGTGATCGACGGCGTGGTGGTCTCCGTCCGGCGCGCCGCGGAGGCGCCCGCCCCGTCCGCCGCCCGATCGCACTGAGCCGGGTCCTCTTCTCCCTCCTCGTTCCGATGAACCGCTTCCCTGGCCCCCCCATCCACCAACCCGACACGACCACAGCGATGAGCACACCCGACTACTTCCACCTCCGTCCCGAGATCGAGAAAGCCTACGGCTACGCGCACGCCGTCAAGATCGGCCCCGACATCAAGGTCTCCGGCGCCGTCAGCATGGACGACGAGGGGGCGCCGACGGCGGTCGGCGACCTGGCGCAGCAGATGGAGAACGTCTACGCCGACCTCCGCCAGGTTCTCGCCCACTATGGCTGCACCTTCGACGACGTCGTCGTCGAGAACGTCTTCACGACGGACATGGCCGGGTTCCTCGACGCGGCCGCCTATCGGGCCACGATCTACACGGCGCAGTTCCCGACCGGGAGCTGGCTCGAGGTGAAGGGGCTCGCCTTGCCCGAGTTCCTGATCGAGATCGAGCTCGAAGCCCACAAGCCCTGACCGCCCACGGCTTCCCCCGCGCAGGCGCCAGCCGCCAGCGGGACGACCGGACCACCGACGCCCTCCAGACCCATGCCCCAGACCGTCGTCATCACCGGCTGCAGCTCCGGCTTCGGCCACGACCTCGCCCAATTCCTCGCCCGCGACGGCCACCGCGTCGCCGCCACCCTGCGCGCGCCCGACGGCAACAACGCTGCGCCCACCCGCGCCTTGCGCGACCTCGCCCAAGCGGAGGGCCTCGACCTCCGAGTCCTCGACCTCGACGTGACCTCGGACGCCTCGGTGGGCGCGGCGGCGGAGTCGGTCCTGGAAACATGGGGCGCGCCGGACGTGGTCGTCAACAACGCCGGGCAGATGTTCGGCGGGATCACCGAGGCGTTCTCGCCCGACGAGCTCGCGCGCCAGCTCGACGTCAACGTGGTCGGCGTGCACCGCGTCGTGCGGGCGTTCCTGCCCGCGATGCGAGAGAGGGGAGAGGGCCTGGTCATGAACGTGAGCTCGACGGCCGGCCGCTGCGCGCTCCCGTTCTTCGGGGTCTACCACGCCAGCAAGTGGGCGCTCGAGGGCTACACGGCGGCGCTGCGCCTGGAGCTCGCCCAGACCGGCGTCGACGCGGTGATCGTGGAGCCGGGCCCGTTCACGACGAGCCTGTTCCCCAAGATGACGGCGCCGGCCGACGCCGACGGCCGCGCCGCGGGGTACCCCCCGGCCGTGACCGGCGCGTTCGAGGCGATGGGCGCCGACTTCCAGGCCATGCTCCAGAACCCGGAGACGCCGACCGACCCGGCGATGGTGGTCGACGCCATGGCGGAGCTGATCGCGATGGCGCCCGGCACGCGCCCGCTCCGGACCGTCGTCGGGATGGACTTCGGGGTCCGCGACCGCAACGCCGACGACGCGCCGCACGACGCGGGGCTCCTGGAGGCGTTCGGGATGACGGACTTCGCCACGCTCGCGACCGCCGCCTGATGGCCTCGCTCGCCCCCTTCGTCGCCGAGCTCCACCGCCGCAAGGTGATCCGCCCGACGCTGATCTACGCCGGTCTGGCGTGGGTCGCCATCCAGGTCGTCGTCGCCCTGGTGCCGACGCTGGGCGGCCCGCCCTGGCTCGCCCGAGCGCTCGTCGTGGCGATCCTGCTCGGCCTGCCCGTGGCGGTCGTCGTGTCGTGGCTGACCGGCTTCGACCCCGAGAGCCTGCGCCGGGCCCTTCCGGCCGACGACGGGCGCGCGCCGGCGACGGGCGCGGACGGCGTCGCCGTGATCTCGCGTCCGCCGCCGGCGCCGACCTCGCCGCTCGTGGGTCGCACCGCCGAGCTCGACGCCGTCGCCGAGCGGCTCGGCGGCGACGCCCGCGTGGTCACGATCACGGGGCCGGGCGGGACCGGCAAGACGCGGCTCGCGATCGCCGTCGCCGACCGTGTGCGCGCCGCGTTCCCCGGAGGGCTGGCGTACGTCTCGCTCGCGCCCGTGGCCGAGGCCGGCGACGTGCTGCCCGCCCTCGCCCGCGCGCTCGACGTGCCGGAGGCCGAGGGGCGCTCGCCCGCCGAGGGCGTCGCGACCCGGATCGGCGACCGGCGCGTGCTCCTGGTCCTCGACAACTGCGAGCACGTGCTGGACGCGGCTCCGGGCCTCGCCGCGGTCCTGGCGCGCTGCCCCGCGCTCCGCATCCTGGCGACCTCGCGCGCGCCCCTGAAGATCCGGGCCGAGGCGGAGGTCCCGCTGCACCCGCTCGCGCTCCCGCCCCGGGGCGCGGCGCTCGGCGACCTCGCGGGCACCCCGTCCGTCGCCCTCTTCGTGGCGCGCGCGCAGAAGGCCCGGCCCGGCTTCGCGCTGACGGCCGACAACGCCGACGCCGTGGCCGCCATCTGCCGGCGGCTCGACGGCCTGCCGCTCGCGCTGGAGCTGGCCGCCGCGCGGATGCGCGTGCTCGACCCGGAGGCGCTGCTGGACCGCCTCGGCCACGCCCTCGACGTGCTGACCACGGGCGACCGCGACCTCCCCGAGCGCCAGCGGACGCTGCGCGCCACCATCGCCTGGAGCCACGACCTGCTCACCGAACCCGAGCAGCAGCTTTTCCGCCGGCTCGCCGTCTTCGCGGGCGGGTGGACCCAGGGCGCCGCCGAGGCCGTCGGCTACGACGCCGACGCCGGCCGGGCGCTCGACGAAGTCACGTCCCTCGTCGAGAAGGGGCTCGTGCAGCCGGACGGGGCGGGGCGGTTCGACCTGCTCGAGACCATCCGCGCGTTCGCGCTCGAACAGCTCGACGCCAGCGGCGAGACCGATGACGTGAAGGCCCGCCACGCGGCGTACGTCCTCACGGTCGCGGAGGAGGTCGGCGCGGGCATCACGGGCGCCACCCAGCTGGCCTCGATGGACCGGGCGGACCGGGAAACCGCCAACCTCCAGGAGGCGCTCGGGTGGTTCCGCGAGCGCGCCCTCGGCGGCGACGCCGAGGCGGCCGAGCGCGGGATGCAGCTGTGCGGCGCGCTGTGGCTCTACTGGCACATCCGGGGCCGGCACCTCAGCGCGCGGGCGTGGACCGACGCGTTTCTCGACGCGCCCGCCAGCCCGGCGCGGAGCCTGGCGCGCGCGCGCGCGCTGAACACGGCCGGCATGGCCTCGTGGTCGCTCGGCGAGACGGACCGGTCCGTCCGGGAGTGGCAGCTGGCCGTGGACCTCGCGGGCGAGGCCGGCCGCGAGCCCGACCTCGCGGTCGCCGGCTTCCTCCTGGGCATCGGGCTCCTCGTCAGCGGCCGGATGGCGGAGGCGCGGGGTCATCTGGAGGCGAGCGTAGCCCGCGCCCACAAGGTCGGCGCCGAGTGGACCGCTGCCCTGGCGCAGAGCTTCATCGGGTATCTGGACCTGCTCACGGGCCGCCCGGAGGAGGCCCGCCGCGTCTCCGAGGCCGCCCTCGAGACCCTGACGCGGATCGGCGACTACGAGGGGTCCGGGTTCGCCCTGAGCACCCTGGCCACGCTGGCCGCGGCCGACGGCGACCACGAGCAGGCCCTCGCGCTCTACGCCCGGTCGCAGCAGGCCTACGAGACCCTGGGCGACCGCCCCGAGGAGGCCCGCGTCCTGGACGGGATGGGGTGGACGGCGCTGGCGCTGGAGCGGACCGAGGCGGCGCGCGGCCACTTTCTCGCGTCGCTCCGCGCTTACGAAGAGATCGCCAGCGAGCGCGGCGTGGGCGTCGCCCTGCTCGGCCTAGCCGCGACGGCCGAGGCGGAGGGCCAGCCCGAGCGGGCCGTCCGGCTCGCCGCCGCCGCCGAGGTCTTCTCCGAGCAGCAGGGCATCGTCATGGTCTACGCCGACGACTCGCCCGCCCGGCCCTACGTCGAGCGCGCCCGCGCGGCCGTCTCGGCCGAGGCCCTGGAGCGGCTCACCGACGAGGGCCGCCGGCTGTCGGTGCCCCAGGCCGTGCAGCTCGCCCTCGCCCCGGCGGCCCGCCCTGTCCGCGCCGTCGCCTGACCGACCCTCTCGCCCCCTGTCCCGTGATCCACGTCTTCGCTCGCCGCCGCCCCTCTCCGGTCGCCCGGTCCTTGCGCCTCGGCGCCCTGCTGGCGGTCGTCGCCGGCGGGGCCGGCGCCCAGCCCAGCGGCACCGACGCGCCGTTCGTCGTCCCGCGCCTGAGCGGCCCCATCGCTCTCGACGGGCGCGTGGACGAGGCCGCGTGGGACGCCGTCGCGCCGCTCGACCTGGTGACGCACTGGCCGACGTTCGGCGACGCGCCGTCGGAGCCGACCGAGATCCGGCTGGCCTACGACGACGAGGCGGTCTACCTCTCGTGCCGGTGCTACGCCCCGCCCGAGGCCGTCTTCGCCGCCTCGTTCGCGCGCGACCTCAGCACGCTCGCCACGGACTACCTCAACCTCAGCCTCGACACCTACAACGACAACACGACCGGCGTCGCCTTCCACACGACCCCGACGGGCTCGCGCACCGACGCCACCCACGCGGGCGACACCGGCGCCAACGACGACACGTGGAACACCTACTGGGACGCCCAGGCGACGATCACGCCCGAGGGCTGGTTTGCCGAGATGCGGATCCCGTTCTCCAGCCTGCGCTTCCAGCCCGACGCCGACGGGCGCGTGACGATGGGGCTGAGCGCGTGGCGGTACCTCGGCAAAAAGAACGAGCTCGACATCTACCCGGCCATCGAGCCGAACTGGGGGTTCTGGAGCTTCAACAAGCCCTCCCAGTTCCAGAAGGTCGTGTTCCAGGACATCGAGGCCCGGCGGCCGGTCTACGTCACGCCCTACGTCTTGGGCGGGCTGGGCCAGTCGTTCGACCTCGACGATCCCGGGGCGGCGGTCGTCCGCACCGACGACACCGTCACCGAACTAGGCGCGGACGTCAAGATGAGCCTGTCGGACAACCTCACGCTCGACCTGACGCTCAACACGGACTTCGCCCAGGTCGAGGCCGACAACCAGCAGGTCAACCTCACGCGGTTCTCGCTGTTCTTCCCCGAGAAGCGGCAGTTCTTCCTCGAGCGCGCGAGCCTGTTTGACTTCGACCTGGGCGGCTCGAACCGGTTGTTCTACAGCCGCCGGATCGGGCTCAACGACGGCCAGGCGGTGCGGCTGCTGGGCGGGGGCCGGGCGGTCGGCCGCGTCGGCGGGTGGGACGTGGGCCTGATCAACCTGCAGACGGCGCGGCGGACGCCGCTCGACGGGGCCGCGCTGCCGTCCGAGAACGTCGGCGTGCTCCGCCTGCGGCGCCAGGTCCTCAACTCGCAGTCGACGGTCGGCGGGATGCTGACGAGCCGGCTCGGCGACGACGGGACGACGAACGTCGCCTACGGCCTGGACGGCGACCTCCGCCTGGGCCGAGACGCCTTCGCCGAGCTCCGCTGGGCGCAGACGTTCGACGACGCGGTCGACGGCGGCGGCCTCCTGGACCACACGCGCGTGCGGGCGTCCATCGAGAGCCGCCAGTACACGGGGCTCGGCTACGCGGCCAAGGTCGAGCGGGCGGGCCGGGCCTACCGCCCGGACCTCGGGTTCGAGCTCCGGGAGGACTTCACGGTGGGCGGCGCGAAGCTCTGGCGCGGCTGGGGCCCGCGGCCGGGGTCGCCGCTCGCCCGGCACCAGGTGCTCGTCGGCAGCGGGACGTACTTCCGCAACGCCGACGGGACCGTCGAGACGGTCGAGTCGAGCGCCTCGTGGGAGGGCACCTTCACGTCGGCCGCGTCCCTCCGCGCCGGCCTGGACGTGACCTACGACGACCTCCGGGACGGCTTCTCGCTCTCGGACGACGCGGCCGTCCCGGCGGGCGAGTACACGTACGCCGCGGCGAGCCTGTCCTACGACACGCCCGGCGGGCGCCCGCAGGCGGGCACCGTCTTCGCGAGCGGCGGCGCCTTCTACGACGGCTGGCGGGCCACGGCGGGCGTCGCCCCGACCTGGGTGGTCTCGAAGCACCTGACGCTGAGCGGCGACTACGAGGTCAACCGGATCGGCTTCCCGGACCGCGACCAGACGTTCACGGCGCACGTCGGGCGGCTCCGGGTGCGGGCGGCGCTCGACACGCAGTGGTCGCTGGCGTCCTTCCTCCAGCTCAACAGCGCGGCCCGCGCGGGGCTCGCGAACGTCCGGCTGCGCTACAACCCGCGCGAGGGGAACGACCTCTACCTCGTGGTCAACTGGGGCTTCCACACCGACAGGCTGCGGGCGTCGGCCGGGCGGCCGCTCACCGCCCAGCGGGCCGTGCTGGCAAAGTACACGACCACGTTCGCGCTCTAGCGGCGACCTTACGGACGGATGCCAACCCTTTGCGAATGGACGACCTGCCCTCCTCGGCGCCTCCGCCCACGATGCGACCCCAGCGGGCGTGGACCATCCTGGGGCGGCTGGCGCAGGCCGTCCGCGAGCAGAACTGGGTCGCCGTCGCCCTCGAGGTCGTCGTCGTCATCGTCGGCGTCGTCATCGGGTTCCAGGTGACCGCGTGGGGGCAGGCCCGCGCCGACGCCGACCGCGAGGGCCGGTACCTCCGCCAGCTCCACGCCGACCTCGTCGAGACCGAGCGAGACATCCGCACGGTCGACTCGCTGATGGCCCCGCAGGCCCGCTCGGGGACCCGGCTCGTGCGCGCGTTCTTCCTCCCCGAGGAGCCGCCCGAGGACTCGGTGATCGCGTGGTTCCGGGGGGCCACCCGGACCCTCTACGTCCGCCCGGTCGTGGCGACGGAGGAGGCGCTCGTGTCGACGGGCGACCTGACGCTCATCCGCGACGACTCGCTCCGGAGCGCCATCACCGCTCACCTCGGAGTCGTCCGCCGCGCCCTCTACGTCCAGGACGACATGCTCGCCCGGTGGGCCGTCCCGTTCACGGCGCTGATCTCGCGGCTCGACCCGGTCGCGTTCGACGCCCACGGCCGGACGCCGGCCCAGGTCGACTCGCTCCGCGGGGACCCGCTCTGGCCGATCCCCGCCACCCCCCGCGCCCGGTTCCCCTTCGACGTGGGCGCGTTCCTGAACGACCAGGACGCCTACAACGACGCCGAGATCATGCGCAACGTCCGCATCCAGCTGAGGGGCCAACGCGCGTGGCTGCTCCGCGAGACCACCGCCCTGCGCGAGCAGGTCGACGCCTACATCGAGCGATGACCGACGCCCCCACCCCTCCCGCCTCGGTCTCGCCGCCGACCGACCCGGCTCCGCCGCCTCCGCGCCCGGGGCGGCCGTGGACCATCCTCGGGCGGCTGTCCAAAGCGATCCGCGAGCAGAACTGGTTCGCCGTGGGGCTGGAGCTGGTGATCGTCGTGCTCGGCGTCGTCATCGGCTTTCAGGTGACGGCCTGGGGGCAAGAGCGCGCGGACCAAGACAAGGAGCAGACCTACCTCCGCCAGCTCTCGCGCGACCTCGCCGAGACCGAGCGGCTGGCGGTCGACCTCGCTCGGACGATGGCCCCGCTCGAACGAGCGCCGCGCCGGCTGGCCCAGGCCTACTTCCACCCCGAGCCGCCGCCTCGCGATTCCGTCGTCCACTGGGCCGCCGTCGCGCCCGCGTACTGGGAGATCAGCCCCGTCCTGGGCACCGCCGAGGCCCTCGTCTCGACCGGCGACATCGGGCTCATCCGCGACGACTCCCTCCGCATCGCCATCACCGCCTACCTCGAGAAAGCGCGGGAGAACATCAGGGGGTGGGGGGCCTGGAAGGACGTGCTCCTCCAACAGACCGACGAGTACGGCGCGACGACGCCGGTCGCGTTGCTCTTCGCGGAGTGGGTCGGCCCCGCCGCGCTGGACTCGCTCGACCGCGCCGACGCCTGGATGGCGCTCGTGCCCCCGGGCGTGGCCCTTCCTATGCTGGATGCCGAGGCGCTCGTTCGCGACGAGCAGGTCCACCGCCTCATGGTCCGGATCGCCATTGTGAAAGACAACATGGCGATCAACCGGCGAGAGATCGCCCAGTACGCGGCGGCGCTCCGCGAGCAGGTCGACGCCCACATCGAGCGATGAGCGAGGCCCCCACCAATCCGCCCGCCTCGGCCGATCCGCCGACACCCCTCGCCGCGTCGCCGAGGCGGACCTTTCTCGGCCGGCTGGCGGCGGCCGTCCGGCGGCAGGACTGGTTCGTGGTCGCGCTCGAGGTCGCCATCGTGGTGCTCGGCGTCGTCATCGGGTTCCAGGTCACGGCGTGGGGGGCCGAGCGGGCCGCCCGCGTCCAGGAGCGCGAGATGCTCCGGGGCCTCCGCGCCGAGCTCGCGGCCAACGTCGAGTTGCTGGACCGCGTGGCCGACGAGCACCGCCAGACCATCGGGCAGGCCCGCCGCGTGCTCGCGTGGACGGGCCCCGACCCCGCCGCCGTGCCGCCGGCCGTCCTGGACACGCTCATCACCGACCTCATCAACGAGATCCCGGCGTTCCACCCGGCCATGGGCGAGGTCGAGGCGATGCTCGGGGCCGGCGACCTCGGGCTCGTCCGCGACGACACCCTCCGGGCCATGCTGGCGTCGTGGCCCAACCGGCTCGAGCGGCTCCGCGCCGTCGAGGACGAGATGCGGGCCGACGTGCTCGACCGGCTGTTCCCCTACCTCGTGGACCGGACCCCGCTCGTGACGGCGGACCGCCAGGTCGGGGCCCTCGCAGTCGACCGGCCCAGCCGGTTCCCCCAGCGCTACGACGCGATCCTGGCGGACGTGGTGTTCGAGAACCACACCGAGAACCGGTGGGTGATGGCGGAGGCGATCCTGGCGGAGGCCGCGCCCGTCCGCCGGCTGATGGTCGGGATGGTCGAGCGGATCGACCGCGAGCTGGCGCCGCCCCACGCCCCACGCTGACCTATGGCCGAGACCGACGACCACCCGACCGGGCCCGACGCCCCCACCACGCCCCTGTGGCGGCCGTGGACGTTCCTCGGGCGGCTGTCCAAAGCCGTCCGCGAGCAGAACTGGGTCGCCGTCGCGCTCGAAGTGTGCATTGTCGTGCTGGGTGTCGTCATCGGGTTCCAGATCACCGCGTGGGGGCAGGCCCGCGCCGACCACGCCCGCGAGCGGGGCTACCTCGAGCGCGTCCACGAGGACCTCCTGGCCGACACCGGGGCCCTCGACGCGCGGATCGCGTACTACGCGGGCGTGACGGGGTTTGCCGAGGCGGCCGTCGCGCACGTCGAGACGGGCGCGCTCCGCGACGGCTCGCCCTGGGCGACCGTCGTGGCCTACTACCACGCCTCGCAGATCCTGCCCTACGCCTCGACCCGGCGCACCTTCGACGAGATGCGCGAGGCCGGCGACCTCCGGCTCGTCCGCGACGCGGCCTTGCGCGCCGAGTTGGGCGCCTACTACAACGACACCGAGGTCTCGCAAGGCGGCTGGCTACTCCAGGAAGTGCCCGCCTACCGCGAGCGCGTCCGCGGCCTGACGTCGCTTCAGGTCCAGCGCTACGTCAACGCGTCCTGTAGCACCTTCGAGGGCTTCGACCAGGTCCTGACCGACTGCCCGGCGCCGATCTCCGACACCGAAGCCCGCGCGCTCCTCGATCGCTACCGCGCCGCTCCGGGGCTCGCGGAGGACCTCCGCTACTGGGCTTCGACGCTCGGCATCGTCGCCGTCGTCCTGCCCATCAACCGGGCCGCAGCCGAGGCGCTGATCGCCCGCGTCGCCCCCCCGTCGCCATGATCCTGCGCCGCCTCACCCAGCACGTCCGCGACCAGAACTGGACGGCCGTCGCCATCGACTTCGTGATCGTCGTCGTCGGCGTGTTCCTCGGCATCCAGGTCAGCAACTGGAACGGCGAGCGCGCCCTGCGCGCCCAAGAGCGCGACCTCCTGACGCGGATGAGGATCGAGGCGTCCGACGCCAGCGCCGAGATGGCGGCCTACCGCGAGCAACACGCCTTCATCCTCGATGGGGCCGTCCGGCTGGCGGTGCGTCTCGGCAGTGCGTCCTGCCTCCCGATGGACGACGAGATGAAGGCGTGGGCCATGGGGGTCGTCGACTTTCCGCCGCCGCGGTTCTCGCTGCCGAGCGCCGAGGAAGCGCTGGCGACGGGCCGGCTCTCCCTCATCCGGTCGCCCGCCGTCCGCGACAGCGTCCGGGCCGTCGCCGACGAGATGGCGTTCATCAACCGGCAGTGGCAGCGCTATTCCCGCGTCAAGCACGACATCGAGCAACCCTTCTACGGAGCGGCGGGGCTCGCCCTCAAGGGTGGGTTGGCGACCGTGCCGGGGACCGTCTGGTGGGGCGAAGATCTGGACCAATACCAGTTCCGCACGCCGGAGGGCGTGTGCGGCAATTCCGACATGGTGGCCCTCGTCTCGAATGTGGCGATCACGCAGTCGATCTACGTGGACTACCTCGACGAGGTGGCCGTCCGGCTGGAGGCCTACCGTGCGAGCCTCGCGGACGGTGCCGGCCGCGGGGCGGGGGCTCCGGCCCACTCCGAGGGAGGCCCATGATCCTGCGCCGCATCATTCAGCACGTCCAGGACCAGAACTGGACCGCCATCGCCATCGACTTCGTCATCGTCGTCGTCGGCGTCTTCATTGGCATCCAGGTCTCGAACTGGAACGCGGAACAGTCCGAACGCCACGACTATGAGAGGGCGCTCGAGCGCTACGCCGCCGAGATCGACGCCAACCTGGCCGACCTGCAGGATCTCGAAGCGAGGGCTCTCGACCGGCGGGCCATCGTGTTCGCCGCCCTCGACACGCTCCTGACCTGCCAAGACAGCCCAGACAACCGGCGCACGGTCGAGGCGGGCGTCCGGCTCATCATCGGCACGTACGGCGTGGGGATCCGGACGACCTCGCTGCACGAACTCACCGAGTCGGCCCCGCTGCTGGCCCAGCAGTCCGCTGCCGAGCGCCGACTCCTCAACGACACGCGCGTCCGGATCGACTACCTCCTCGGCTCGGGAGCCGAGCTTGAGAGCCGGCCGCACGCGATTGCCGTCCAGGACAACCCCATGCTCGGCCTGGGCGAGCGGGAGATCGACGAATTCGAGAAGTACACGCGAGGTGCCGATCACCTCCCGGCGCTCCATCCGCTCGTCCTGGCCGAGCCGCTGGACGTGGCGTGCCGGGACGACGCGCTCGTCAAGGCCTTCTACACCTGGGAGTACTGGCAGAGCTTCGTCCCCAACCTTACACGCGGCATCCAGGAGACGCTCGAAGACAGCCGGGAGGGGCTGGGCCTATGATCCTGCGCCGCATCACGCAACACGTCCGCGAGCAGAACTGGACGGCCATCGGGATCGACTTCGTGATCGTCGTCGTGGGCGTTTTTATCGGCATCCAGGTCTCGAACTGGAACGCGGCCCGCGTCGACCGCGAGGCCGAGGCGCGGTACCTCCGGGATCTCCGCGAAGACATCCGCGAGGACCACCTGGACATCGTCGCGGTCATCGAGTCGGCGAACGCTCGGGTTCTCGCGGTCAACTCCATCCTGCGAGACGCGCTGGGGGAGGCGCCACCGGATAGCCTCCGCATCCCGACCGGCTCCCTGTCGACGATTGGGACCCGCGCCATCCCGCTGCCGGAGGGGCCGCCCCCCGCTCCGGAGACCGCGCCTCTCCTGTGGGCGACGATCAACTTCACGCGCGTCGTCAACGCCAACCAGAGCGGGTACGACGCCCTGGTCAACTCGGGCGACATCCGCCTCCTGCGCGACCATGACCTGGTCCGTGCCCTGCAGGCGTACTACAACCTGTTCGAGGGGCTCGAACGGGTGCAGGAGCGGCAGTTCCGGGCGGCGTGGGAGGCCGTGGTCGCTGCGGGGCGTCGGGCGGGGTTCTCGCCCCTCGGCCCCGTTGAGCCCGAGGCGCTGGCTGAGCGCGCGCGCACCGACCCGGCGTTTGCGGCCACGCTCCGCGAGGCGCGAGAAATGGCCGTCCTGCACGCTTCATTCGCATCCGGCCTGGAAGACCGCGCGGACGAGTTGCTGTCCATGATCCCCCCGGCGAGCCGATGATCTTGCGCCGCATCACCCAGCACGTCAAGGACCAGAACTGGACGGCCGTCGCCATCGACTTCGTGATCGTCGTCGTGGGCGTCTTTATCGGGACCCAGGTCTCGAACCTCAACGAGGCGCGGAAGGACCGCGCCCGCGCTGCGGTCTATTCGGAACGGCTCCGGGCCGAGCTCCGGACCGAGTTCGTCTACACCCGGGCCCTCACCGCCTACTACGACTCGCTGCACCACGCGAGCGACCTCGCGTACCGGGGCCTGACCGGACAGACGCCCCTCGACGACCAAGCCCTCCTGGCCAACGCGTACCGGGCGACCCAGTACAACTGGTACGAGCGCCGACGGGCGGCCTTCGACCAGATCGTGTCGTCCGGCGCGATGGCGCTCATCTCCGACGTCGCCCTGCGCGAGGCGGCGATCGGGATGTACACCACGCCGGTCTTCGGCCTCATCGTGGAGGAGGGCGAGGCCGCGGCCTATCGCTCCCTGTTCCGCATGACCATCGAGCCGTCGCTGCACGACGACCTGGGGCGCAACTGCGGCGACCAGGAGGTCGCGAGCGACGAGGTCGACGGCGTGCTGCTCGTGATCGGGGGGCCCTGCCCGCTCGACTCGAGCCCCGAGGAGCTGGCCGCCGGGGTCCGCGCGCTCCAGAGCGACCCCGAGATCGTGCGCACGCTGCGCCTCCGCCAGGCCCAGCTCGGCGTCCGGGTCTACGACCTGGACTTCACGCTCCGGACGTACGGGCTGTACACGCTCTTCGGAGAGGGGGCCACGCCATGATCCTGCGCCGCATCACCCAACACGTCAAGGACCAGAACTGGACCGCCATCGCCATCGACTTCGTGATCGTCGTCGTCGGCGTGTTCGTCGGCCTCCAGGTGAACAACTGGAACGCGGGGCAGGGCGACCGTCGCGCGGAGCACGCGGCCATCGAGCGGTTGCTCGTGGAGCACACCGAGAACCTGTCCCAACTCGAATCCGACAGGGAGGCGCACCACCAAGTGCTCGAGGCCGCCAGTCAGCTGCTGTCGATGATCGGCCCCGACCCGGACCTGCCGGCCGACACGGCGCGGATCGCGCGCACGCTGCTCGCCAGCCTGAACAATCCGACGTTCAGCCCGCGACTGGGCGCCACCCAATCGCTCATCGCCTCGGGAGAGCTGCAGCTGATCGGCGACCTCGAACTCCAGAGCCGGCTGACCGCTTGGCCTGCGCAGGCCGATGAGGTGCTGGAGTGGCAGCTGATCGAGCGCACCCACGGCGAGGAGTTGATCGTCGGTCTGACGTTCGAGTACATCGCCTGGCCGGATGTCGATGTGGGAATAGGGGTCACAGAACAGGCCAGCCGGTTCGATCACGACCTCACCGGACTCTTCTCCTCGCGACAGTTCGAGGGGTTGCTCTACAACCGCCGGTACAACATCCGGCAGATCATCGAGGACATCGAGGCTCTGGAGGGCGCCACCACCGAGTTGATCGGCGACCTGCGCGAGCGACAAGCCCAGATCGCCGAGGGGGCCCGATGACCGACGCCCCGCCCCCACCCGGAGCCTCCCGCGAGACCTCCGAGCCGCTGGTGCCCGAGGCGACGGCCCCCACGCCGGGGGCCACCGCGGCGCCCGGGCCCCCCGCCGCGCCGCCGCTCTCCGGCTGGCGGCTGCGGCTGGCGTGGGCCGGGCTGGCCCTCCTGGTCGTGTGGGGCGTCGCGCTCAACGTCCAGGGCATGCCCGTCTACCGGGCGACCTACGGGGAGGCCATCGACGCGGCGGCGCCGCTGCACATCGACATCGACTTCCGCAACGGCGGGGTCCGCGTCCGTCCGCAGTCCGGCGGCGTGGCCGAGCAGGCCGGGCTCCCCGAAGGCCGGCTCCTGGCCGTGGGCGACCGCCCGGTCGCCGGCGACGACACGTACTTCGACGCGGCGGCGCTCCTCCGCGCCACGCCCGGCGATGCCGTCCGGCTGACCGTGGCGGCGCTGGAGGGCGACACGGTCGCGGTCGTCGTCCCACGCACCGACGCGCTCTCGCCCGAGATCGCGAACATGGGGATGGACGTCGGCACCTACGAAGGGATCATAAACGGCATCGTCGTATTGGTGTGCCTCGGGTTTCTCATCGGGGCGGTCGTGCTGGTGCTCCGGCGGAGCCGGGGCGGCGTCGCCCTGCTCGGGGCGGCCACCTTTGCGGGGTTCGGGTTCACGATGCCCTTCCAGGAGTGGGGGCGCTGGGCGCTCCCCACCGCGGACGGCGTGGCCCTGGGCGCCCTCGCCACCTCGGGCTGGGGGTTCGACTTCGTGGTCGGCGGCGTGATGATCGCGTTTCTGATGGTGTTCCCCGACGGCCGGGTCCGCCCCCGGTGGGCCTGGGCCGCGATGGCGCTCCACGTCGTCGGCTTCTGGCCATTGCTCCACGTCCGGCTGTTCGTCTCGGACCCGGCGGTCCTGTCCGCCGCGGCCGTTGCCCGTCCCCTCCAGGTCACCCTGCTCCTCGGTGTGCTCGTCGCGGCGCAGGCCGTCCGGTACCGCCGCCAGCCGCCGGGCGTCGGGCGCCAGCAGACCAAGTGGGCCACGCTCGGGGTCACCGTCGGGCTCGCGTGCTTCGGCGCGCTCATCGTCATCTCGGCATGGCCGGTCGAGGTCCGGACGGTGGGGTACTGGCGGACGATCCTCGCGGCGAACGGGCTCGCGCTGGGCCTGGTGTTCTGGCCCATCGGCGTGGTGGCCTCGCTGACGCGGTACCGGCTGTGGGACGCCGAGTCGGCGTGGAGCCGATCTGCTACCGCGGGCGCCCTCACGCTGGCGCTCACGGCCATCATCGCTGGGGGAACGGCGCTGGTCCAGTCGGTGCTCGGCGCGACCGGTCCGCTGGCGCTGGGGCTGGCGACGGCCGCCGCGGCCGTGTTTTTTGTGCCGTTGCAAACGCGCCTGGGCGCCTGGGCCGACCACCGCTTCCTGCGCGACCTCCAAGACCTCAAGACGGGCCTGCCCGATCTGGTGGGCCACCTGCGCGAGACCGAGAGCGTCGAAGGGATCGCCGAGGCCGTCACGGACCGCGTGGCGCCGGTCGTCCACGCCACGCACGCCGCGCTGGTGGTGCCCGAAGGTGAGGGCTGGGAGGCCGTCGGTGCCGAGGGGATCACGCGAGAGGCCGCGACCGGCTGGGCGTCGTCCGCCGGGTTGTCGACCCCGCCCGACCTCGCCGCGACGCGCCGCCAGCCGTGGCGCGAGGTCGTCTGGCGCGAGGCGACCGACCGCCGGTTCCCCGTCCGCGTCGCGCTCCGAGCCGAGCGCGGCGGTGGCGAGATCGCGACCGAAGGGTGGCTGCTCTTGGGGCCCCGGCCGGACGGCTCGGGCTACGGGCCGGACGACCTCGAAGCCGTCGCCGAGATCGCGGGGCCGGTCGGACGTGCGCTTCAGGTCGTCCGCGTGCGGGAGAGCCGAGCGCGCGCGCGCCGCGCCGACCGCGATCGCATCACCGAGACCCTCGACGCGCTCCGCGCCGACCTCCAGGGCCTTCGTGCCGCCCGCTCCTCATGACCGCGCCCCACTCACCCGTTCTCTCCGCCTTCCCATTCCTGCGATGCTCCGACTGACCCTGCTCCTCCTCGCTGTCCTGCTGGCGGTGCCCGTCGCCAGCGGACAGGGCCTCCGCGCCCGGGACCTCGGCATCCCGTTCGAGGGCATCCCCGGCCCGCTCAACGCCATCACCGACGTGCCCGGCGTCGAGGTCGGGCACACCACGATCATCGAGGGGGACGGGGCGCTCGTCAAGGGGGAGGGACCGGTCCGCACCGGCGTGACCGCCATCCTGCCGCGAGGGCGCACCTTCGACCCCGTGATGGCCGCGACGTACGCGCTCAACGGCAACGGCGAGATGACCGGCGTCCACTGGATCGAGGAGTCGGGCTACCTCGAGACGCCCATCACCATCACCAACACGTTCAGCGTCGGCGTCGTCCGCGACGCGGTGATCGCGTGGATGGACTCGACGGCCCTCAACGCCGACCCCGCCGGCGGGCTGTGGTACACGTACCCCCTCGTGGCCGAGACGTACGACGTGCTCAACGACATCCTGGGCCAGCACGTCACGCGCGCCCACGCGTTCGCCGCCCTGGACGCCGCCGCGCCCGGTCCGGTCGCCGAGGGCAACGTCGGCGGCGGGACGGGCATGATGGTGCACGGCTTCAAGGGGGGCATCGGGACCTCCTCGAGGCTGACCGGCAGCGGGCACACGCTGGGCGTGCTGGTCCAGGCCAACTACGGGGGCCGCGACCGCTTCCAGGTGGCCGGCGTCCCTGTCGGGCAGGAGATCACGGACCTGATGCCCAACTGGGACGCGATCCCGCGCGGCTCGATCATCGTGGTGGTGGCGACCGACGCGCCGCTCTTGCCGCAGCAGCTCCAGCGCCTGGCGGAGCGCGTCCCGCTCGCGATTGGTCGGATGGGGGGCGTCGCCTCGAACGGGTCCGGCGACATCTTCGTCGCCTTCTCGACGGCGAACGCCGGGGCCTGGGCCGAGCGCCCGGTCGCGGCGCTGGCGTCGATGCCCAACGACGACATGACCGACCTGTTCGGGGCGACCGTCGACGCGACCGAGGAAGCGATCCTGAACGCCATGGTCGCCGCGGAGACCATGACGGGCCGCGACGGCCTGACCGCGCACGCGCTCCCGCACGACCGTCTCCAGGACGTTCTCCGCCGGTACAACCGCTGGGTGGAGCCGTCCAGCCTGCCGCGCGTGGCCGTCGCGACGCCGTCCGACCTCGACGCCTGGGTCGGGCGCTACGAGGGCGACGGCCCCTTCGCGAACGCGCAGATCACCTTGGAGGGCGACGTGCTGATGCTCGAGGCCGGTCCGGGCCGGCGGCGCATCGTCCGGCTGGGGAGCGGCGAGTGGCGCCTGCTGGGGACCGCCCTCACCCTCGAGCCGGCGCCGTCGGGCGTGCAGGTGATGCGTGGGGGGGAGCCCGCGTTCCTGCTGGACCGCGTCGACGAGTAGCGATTCGCGCCCGAGCGCGCGGCCCCACCGCTCGCCGTCCTATCCTGCTGCACCCTACCTCGATGACCCCACCGACCGATCCCACACAGCCCCCACTCCCACCGAGGCGGGGATCACGATTCTGGGGCGGCTGGCACAGGCCGTCCGGGAGCAGAACTGGTTCGCCGTCGCCCTCGAGGTCGTCATCGTGATCGTCGGCGTGGTGATCGGGTTCCAGGTGACCGCCTGGGGGCAGGACCGGGCCGACCGCGCGCGCGAGCGCGAGTACCTCCGCTCCCTCGTGGCCGACCTCCGGGCGGACTCGGCGCAGATCCGCCGAGCGATGGACGACGCGGAGCGCCGGGGGCGGGCCACGCGGCAGCTCCTCGCGGAGATCGAGGGCGACGCCCGCCTCTCGCCCCTCGAATTAGCCGTCGCCGTCGAGGAGACGATGTGGTTCAACTTCCCCGCCTACACCCGCACGACCGTCTCGGAGCTGACGAGCACGGGGAACCTCCGGCTAATCCGGGACGCCGGCCTCCGGCGCGAGCTCTCCGAGTACTACCAGACGATCGATCGGTCCGGGCAGTGGACCGGTAACTGGCGCCGGATCCAGATGGACCTCGAGGCCGTGCTCCCGGAGGTCCTCGACGTCCGGCACCGCCACGCCGTCACGGCCCACGTCAACGGCGTCCCCGTCCCGCCGTGGGCGGACGAGCTGGACGTCTCCGCCGAGGACGCGACGGCGATCCGCCAGGGGCTCCGGGGCCACCCGACGTACGCGACACGCTTGAAGGGGATGGCTCGGATCCACGGGACGCTCTACGCCGGCCTCGGCCGGATCCGGGCCGAAGCCCTCGACGTGCTGCGGACCGCGGAGGCCGCGCTGGCACAGGCCGAGGGCGGGCGATGAGCGACCTCCCCCGCTCGGCCCCCCCGCCGACCGACCCGGCGCCCCACCCGAAGCGCCCGTGGACGTTCCTCGGCCGCCTCACCAAAGCGGTCCGCGAGCAGAACTGGTTCGCCGTCGCGCTTGAGGTCGTCGTCGTCATCGTCGGCGTGGTCATCGGCTTCCAGGTGACCGCGTGGGGGAACGAGCGCGCCGACCGGGCCAAAGAGCAGACCTACCTCCGCCAGCTCTCGCGCGACCTCGCCGAGACCGAGCGGCTGGCGGACGACCTCGCTCGGACGATGGTCCCGCTCGAGCGCGCGCCCCGCCGCCTGGCCCAGGCCCACTACCTCCCCGAGCCGCCGCCCCGCGACTCCGTCCTCGCCTGGGCGAGCGTCGCGCCGGTCTACTTCGATGCCAGCCCCGTTCTGGGGACGGCCGAGGCGCTCGTCGCGACCGGCGACATCGGTCTCGTCCAGGACGACTCCCTCCGCGTCGCCATCACGGCCTACCTCGACAAGTCGCGCGAGAACGTCCGGGGCTGGGAAGTATGGAAAGAGGGGCTGGTCCACCACACGCACGACTACGGCCGATACGCCCCCATCGCCACGATCTTCGCAGAATCGCTCGGGCCTGCCGCGCTGGACTCGCTTGACCGCGCGGACAACTGGATGGCCCTCGCGCCCCCCGGCGTGCCACTCCCCGCGTTCGACACCGACGCGTTCGTCCGCGACGAGCGGATGCACCGCCTGATGGTGCTCATGGTCATCGCCAAGGACAACATGGCGTTCCACCGGCGGGAGATGGCTGAGTACGCGGCGGCACTCCGCGAGCGGGTCGAGGCCGAACTGGACCGATGAGCGACACTCCCATCCCGCCCCCCTCGGCCCCTCCGCCGATGGAGCCGGCTCCCCCCACAGCGACGCCGAGGCGGCCGGGGACCATCCTCGGGCGGCTGTCACAGGCCGTCCGCGAGCAGAACTGGTTTGCCGTCGCCCTCGAGGTGCTCATCGTCATTGTCGGCGTGGTCATCGGCTTCCAGGTGACGGCGTGGGGAAGTGAGAGGGCCGCGCGGGCGACGGAGCAGGAGCTGCTGGCCAACCTCCAGACCGAGTTCGAGACCAACCGCGAGCTCTATGACGCGAACGCGGCCCGCCTCCGTCGCGCCATGGATCAGGCGCAGCGACTCCTGGCCCTAACGGGCCCAACCCCCCAGCCGCACCGCCCCGCCGAGATCGACTCGCTCCTCGTGGGCTTGCTCGGCTTCCCGGACTTCGCGCCCGAGACCGGACAGGTGCAGTCCCTCCTGAGCACCGGGCGGATCGTCCTGATCCAGCACGACAGCCTGCGCGCGGCGCTCGCGGCCTGGCCCGACGCATTCCAGATCCTGGAGCAGGAGGAGGAGAACGTTCGGGAAGCCGTCATCCACCGGTTTATCCCGTATCTCCAGTCGCGGGTGCCGCTCGCGACGATGGACTACCGGACCGGCCTCTACGAGGGCGACGGCCCGAGCCGCTTCGCGCAGGAATACGACGCGCTCCTGTCGGACATGGAGTTCGAGAATCTCGTCGAGGACCGGTACATCCTTTCCAAGTTTCAACTGCGGTCGGGCCAGCGGGGCCGCGAGATGATCGACGACGTCCTGCGCTGGATCTCCGACGAACGAGGCCCATGACCCACCCTCCCCCTCTGCCAGCCTCGGACGCCCCGCCACCCGATTCGCCGAGGCGGGCGTGGACCATCCTCGGCCGGCTGTCCAAAGCGGTCCGCGAGCAGAACTGGTTCGCCGTCGCCCTCGAGGTGGTCATCGTCATCGTCGGCGTCGTCATCGGGTTCCAGGTCACGAGCTGGGGGCAGGCCCGGGCCGACCGGGCGACCGAGCAGACCTACCTCCGCCAGCTCGCCGCCGACCTCGCCGAGACCGAGCGGATCGTGGCCGAGCGCGACGCCCGGATGGACGCGGCGACGCACGCGGGCCTCGACCGCCTCTTGCGCTCGTTCGACGCCCCCCAGCGCCCCCCGGCCGACTCCGTCGCCGCCTGGCTCCGGCAGGCGCTGTACGTCGCCTCGCCGCGCCCCGTGCTCGGGACCGCCGAGGCGCTCGTCGCGACGGGTGACCTCCGCCTCCTCGCCGACGACGCCCTCCGCGCCGCCGTCCTCCGCTACCTCGACGCCTCGCGCGAGAACGTGGGCGACCAGGCGGATGCGCGAGATGTCGCGTTCGACGTCTTATTCGGTGTCCTCTACCGCGACCACGTGGACATTCGGACGGTCGGGAGCCGCACGTACGACGATGGCCGCCCCACGTTCTGGGGCGCCCTGCCCGCCCTCTCGCCGACGGCCCCGTGGCAGCCCCCCTTCCCGCTCGACGTCGACGCCCTGTACAGCGACCCGGCGTTTTACCGAGCGCTCGGGATGTATGGAGTCGCCATCGGCGAGCTCGGGCGGAGCCGTCTCGTGATGCGCGAGGAGGCCGCCGCGCTCCGCCAGCGGGTCGAGACCGCCATCGTGCCGTGAACGCGCCGCGCCGTACCCTCCGGCTTCCCGCGCCGATCCCACCACCCCGCCCGTGATCTTCCGCCGCGTCCTCCAACACGTCCAGGACCAGAACTGGACGGCCGTTGGCATCGACTTCGTCATCGTCGTCGTGGGCGTCTTTCTCGGCCTTCAGGTGCAGGAGTGGAGCACCGAGCGCGCCCGGGCCGAGCAGGCGCGCGCCGACGCCGTCGAACTGCGTGAGGTGGCCGAGGAAGAGATGCGCGAGCTGTGCGCGGCTCGGTCCTACTACGCGACGACGCGCCTCTCCGCCGACCGGGCCCTCGCCATGCTCCACGCCGCGCCGGGCACGGACGCCGAACTCGTCGTCCACGCGTACCGCCCGACCGAGGCGATCACCTTCGGCCGGGAGAGCGGGGTGTACGAGAGCATCGTGTCGGCCGGGCGCCTCGGCGCCGTCGAGGACGAGGCCCTGACGACGAGCCTGCTCAACGTTCTCGGGAGCGACGACCTCCCCCGTGCGTACCGCGACGCCCACACGGCCCCGTACCGGGTGCACATCCGGCGGGGCATGGCCCACCCCGTGCAGGAGGCGATCCGGGCGCGGTGCAGCGACGACCGCTCGGGCGAGGCCGTCACGCTGGTCAGCACGTGCGCACTCGACGCACCCGCGGGCGAGGTCGCGCGCGCCGCCGCCGCGCTGCGCGAGGACGCCGAGGCCGCCCGGCTCCTGGCCGAGCACTACTCGCTGCTCAACATCATCGTCAACAACACCGCCATCGCCGCGCGGCTTTTGGCCGATGGGCTCGGCCTCCCCGACGCCGTCGACCCCTGCCCGGGGAGGGCGCCCGAGCCCGTGCTCCCGGTGGTCACGCTCGCCCCGGGCTCGCCATGATCCTGCGCCGCATCACCCAGCACGTCCGGGACCAGAACTGGACGGCCATCGCCATCGACTTCGTGATCGTCGTCGCGGGCGTGTTTATCGGGATCCAGGTGAGCAACTGGAACGCGGACCGCGTGGAGCGGGCCCGGGAGGCGACCTACCTCGCCCAGCTCCGGAGCGAGATCGCTAGCAACGCCGAGGCCATCGCCTACCAAGCGGTGTACGTCGAGCGAGTGGTCGAGGGCGGGCGCGCGGCCCTCACCTTCCTGGAGGCCGACGCCGACTGCGCCGCCGACTGCGAGACGGTCCTTGTCGACCTGTTCCACGCCTCCCAGGTGTGGGGGGCGGGCTACACCCGGGCGAAGTACGAGGAGATGGTCCGCCTCGGGCTCCCCACCGACGAGGCGACCGCCGGGGCCGTGCAGGACTTCTACCAGTTTATCGATGGGTGGGACACCGTCAACGAGGTGCCGCCCGCCTACCGCGAGCGCGTGCGCGGGCACCTCTCGCCCGAGGCCGCCGTCGTTCTCTGGAACGGCTGCTACGGGGACGTCGAGGGGCACTTGGAATCGCTGCCCAGCGACTGCGTGGACGGGCTCCGCGCGCTCGACGTCCAGGCCATGCTCCGGTCGGTCCGGGCCGATCCCGAGCTGGCGCCACAGTTGCGGTTCTGGATCGGCCAGAACGTCTTCGCGCTGGCCTTCTACCCCGACATGGGCGCCCGCGCCGACGCCGCGATCGCGGCCATCGACCGCGCCCTCGGCACCTGATCCCCCTCTGCCTATGGCCCGCCTCTTGGCCCTCCAGATGAGCCCGCGCGCGGCGACCCGATGACCGACCCTCCCTCGGCGCTCGACCCGACACCGCCCCCCCCGCCCGTCGCCCCGCCGCGCCGCCACCTCACGCTCCAGCGCGTGATCGAAGTCGTGGGGCTGGTGGGCGTGGTCGGGTCGCTGCTGTTCGTGGGGCTCCAGATCCGCCAGAGCTCGGTCGCCACACGCGCGGCCACGAACGC
This sequence comes from Rubrivirga halophila, assembly GCF_046845755.1. Taxonomy (GTDB): domain Bacteria; phylum Bacteroidota; class Rhodothermia; order Rhodothermales; family Rubricoccaceae; genus Rubrivirga. Next base: position 3,462,529 of record NZ_CP177357.1, on the reverse strand, counting down.
CGCCGTCGCCGACGCCTTCCGCGACCTCAGCCTGCTCCAGGCCTCGAGCCCCGCCCTCGCGCGGGCGTTCGCCGCGCATGCCGCCGACCCCGCGGCGGCCCCGGCCGAGGCCCAGGTCCAGATGCTCGGGTTCTGGCGGGCGCTCTTCCACATCTGGGCCGACGTCCACCGCCAGCACCAGAACGGGACCGTGGACCCGGCGATCTACGACGCCGTCGTCCGCGAGATCGCCAGCTACGGCGCCCCGCGCTCGGCGACGGGGGCGCCCGACGAGCTCGAGCTCCGGCGGCGGCAGACGCAGTGGGCGTGGGCCAGCGAGCGGTTCCTGTTCAGCGCCGACTTCCAGGCCCTCGTCGATGCGCTCATGGACACGCCCGCCGACGCCCGATGACCGACGCTCCCACCCCGCCCGCCCCGCACACGGGATCTGCGACCTCGGCGCCCCCGCCGACGCCCCCGCCCACGGATCCACCGAGGCGGGCGGGGACGATCCTGTCCCGGCTGGCCCGGGCCGTCCGCGCGCAGAACTGGGCCGCCGTCGCGATCGAGCTGGCGATCGTCGTCGTCGGGGTGGCCCTCGGCCTCCAGGCCAACCGCTGGAACGAGACGCGCACGGCCGAGCGCGACGTCCGGGCGCTGGTCCAGAACCTCGGGGGCGAGTTCGCCTCGAATCGGGCCAGCCTGGCGGCGACCCGGGCCGACCTCGACGCCATCATGGGCGCGAGCGGCCAGGTCCTCGCGCTCGTCGGCCGCCCGGACGCCGGGCCGTCGGACGCCGCGCTCGACAGCCTCATCGAGTTCACCTTCTTCTGGCCGACGTGGACGCCCAGCAGCGCGGCCTCGCAGGAGCTGGTGGGCTCGGGCAAGCTCTCCGCCCTCGCCGACGACGGGCTGAAACCCCTGCTCTTCGAGTGGGGCCGCCACATGCGGCAGGTCGACGAGGGGAACCGGCGGATGGAGCGGAGCTCCCAGGACCTCATCGACTACGTGAAGGAGAACGGGTCGCTACGGAACACGAACCACGGCCGCATCGGGGCCGAGCGGTCGTCGCTGGCGGTGAGCAACCGCCCGCTCCTGACGGATCCACGGTTCGAGAACTACGTCGCTGAAAAGCTGGTGATGGCCCAGTTCCTCGCCGACCAGTACCGCGAGGCCGACGACCTGATCGACCGGATCCTCCAGGAGGCCGAGGCCGACCCGCTCCACGTCCTCGACACCCGCGAGGCGCCATGATCTTGCGCCGCCTCACCCAGCACGTCCGCGACCAGAACTGGACGGCCGTCGCCATCGACTTCGTCATCGTCGTCGTCGGTGTCGCCATGGGTTTTCAGGTGACGGCGTGGGGAAGCGAGCGGGCCGAGCGGGCCCGGGAGCAGGTGCTGCTGCGCGGCCTGCGGGCGGATATGGTCGAGAACCGCGCGACGTACGCCCGGGTCGCCGAGATCCGGGACCTTCACATGCGCCAGCTCCGCGACCTCCACGCCCTGACGGAGCCAAACCCGCCCGAGCCGGACCCGACGTTGTTCGACTCGCTCCTGTCCGCGTTCGTCGACTGGCAGAACCTCGACCCGACCGTGGGCCGCATCAACGCCGTGCTCGGGTCGGGCCAGATCTCGCTCGTCCGGAGCGACAGCCTCCAGGCCGCGCTCGCGCGGTGGCCGACCGTGCTCGCCAACATGGAGGAGAACGAGCAGTTCGTCGCCGAGCTCCTTACCAAGCGGGTGATCCCGTACCTCGCCACTCGGTACCCGGTCGCCGTTGTGGACGCGCGCGCGGGCCTCATCGAGCCCGTTCGGCCCAACGCGTTCCCGGCCCAGCGGCGGGCGCTCCTGGCCGACCTCGAGTTCTCCAACCTCGTAGAGGAGCGCTGGGTCCAGACGCGGTTCATCATCGCCGACGGCGAGCCCGTGCGCGAGTTGATCGAGACCCTCCTCCGGCTCCTCGACGCCGAGATCCAGCGATGATCCTCCGCCGCATCACCCAGCACGTCCGCGACCAGAACTGGACGGCCGTCGCCATCGACTTCGCGATCGTCGTGGTCGGCGTGTTCGTCGGGCTCCAAGCCTCGAACTGGAACGCCGACCGCGTCGACCAGCGGCGCGAGGCGACGTTCCGCGCGGGCCTCGCCCGCGACGTCCAGAGCGACGTCGCCGAGATCGACGCCGTCCTCCACGTCGCGACCGTCCGGATGTCGGCCCTCGCATGGCTGATCGAGTCGGCGACCGGCGAGCCGCTGCCGGACGGGTTCGACTCGGCGCGCGGGCGGATCGCCATCGAACCGGTCCCGCCGTACGACCCGGCCGACGCGCGGACGGTCGGGATCTCGGCCTTTATCCTGACCACGCTCGACGGCACGCGCCTCACCTACGACACAATCGTGAGCACGGAGGGGATCGGCGTGATCGGCGACGCCGGGCTCGTCCGCGAGATCCAGCAGTACTACGCCCAGGTCGACAAGGCGCGGACGTTCGAGGCCGAGCTCCGCCTGAACTGGGACCGGCTCGTGGCCGAGCAGCAGCGGGCCGGGCTCTCGCCCGTCGACGCGCTCCCGGCCGCGGCGCTGGCGGCCCGGTTCCGCGGGGACCCGGCGTTGGTGGCGGCGGCCAAGACCTACTGGCTGTTCACGAACCGCCACCTCAAGCTCATGGGCGACCTCCGGCACGAGGCCCAGGCCCTCCTCGCCCGGCTCGACCCCGACGCCCCATGATCCTCCGCCGCGTCATCCAGCACGTCCGGGACCAGAACTGGACCGCCGTCGGCATCGACTTCGTGATCGTCGTCGTCGGCGTGTTCCTCGGCATCCAGCTTGGCAATTGGAACGCCGCCCGCGCCGACCGAGCGGAGTATGGCCGGGCGCTCGAACGCTTCGATGCCGAGGTCGTGGCGAACCTCGCTACCCTAGACGACCTCGACGACGAGGTCGAAGGGCGGCTGGAACGCGCCAGAGACGGCTTTGCAGCGCTGCGGACGTGCGAGGAGACCGAGGCGAACCGAGAGGCTGTCAATCGGAGCCTGAACACCCTGGTGGGGACCCACGGGCTCCACCTCCGGCGGAGCGCCCTGGACGAGCTGACGTCAGATCCGGCGCTGCTGGCCCAGCAATCCGCCGCGGAGCGCCAGCGGCTGGCCGATCTGCTGTTCACCTTCGAGATGATGGCTCGGGAGGCCATCATCTCCGAGTTCTACCCCCAAGAGGGACGCTTCGAGAACAACCCGCTGATCGGTATCGGCGCGCCGAGGGAAGGGGCGTTCACGTTCTACGGAGCCGAGTTCACGACCGTGGCCTACCCCCTCTCGCTCCAGGTGCCGATCCCCGAGGCGTGCCGCGACAACGACCTGATCAAGTCGTACCGGACGTGGCTCTTCTGGCAGGGGAACGTCCCGACGGCCTTCCAGGCCGTCCGGAGCGAACTGCAGGAGACTCAAACACTCCTCTCGGAGGCCACGCCATGATCTTCCGCCGCATTGCCCAGCACGTCCGCGACCAGAACTGGACGGCCATCGCCATCGACTTCGTGATCGTCGTCGTCGGCGTCTTTATCGGCATCCAGGTCAGCAACTGGAACGCGGCGCGGGCCGAGGACGCCCGCGAGCGGATGCTCCTGGGCGAGCTCCGCGCCGAGGTCGCCGAGTCCATCGACCAGCTCGCCGTCAAGCGGGCCGCCTACGCCCAGGTCGGCCGGTCCGGCGAGCGGGCCGTCGCGTTCCTCGACGCCGGGGCGGAGTGCGGCGACAGGTGCTGGGCCATCCTCGTCGACTTCTACCACGCCTCGCAGTGGCAGCAGGTCGCGGTCCCGCGCTCGACCTACGACGAGATGCGCCGGAGCGGGTGGCCCCGCAACCGCGCCGTCGTGGACGCGATGGAGGCGTACCACCGCCAGGCCGACCAGTTTGCCCGGCCCCTCGAAGAGGCCCCGGCGTACCGGTCGCTCGTGCGGGGGCTGGTCCCCCTCGCGGCCCACCGGCCGTACTGGGAGCGCTGCTTCGTGCTGGCCGACGGCGAGGAGCGCTATCTGGAGGACTGCCCCCCAGGCGTCGCGCCGGCCGTCTCCGAGGCCGGCGTCGCGGCGGTCGTGGCGCACCCCGACGTCCACGCGGCCCTGACGGAGTGGACGGGGTTCGCGGGCGGGGTCGAGGTCAGCCTCGATGGCCTGATCGCCCTCGGCGAGCGGGCCCTCGCCACCATTGAGTCCGAACTCGGGGACGCGCCATGATCTTCCGCCGCATTGCCGAGCACGTCCGGGACCAGAACTGGACCGCCGTCGGCATCGACTTCGTGATCGTCGTCGTCGGCGTGTTCATCGGCACCCAGGTGGCCAACTGGAACGCCGAGCGGCTCGGCCAGCAGCGGCGGGGCCAGATCGTCGACGCGCTCGAGACCAACCTCCGCGACGCGATCGGCGTGCAGGACCGGTTCGTCGCCGAGATCGACGCCGGGCTGGCGGCGTGGGACGCCGCGCGCGCGCGGGGCGAGCGGCCGGCCCCGTTCACGTACCGCATCGAGGGGGGGGACACCGCGCCCGACACGTGGTCGACCATCGAGCAGATGGGGCTGGCCGACCTGTTCGACCCGTTCACCCTGTTCGACCTCACGTACTACTACTCGGAGCTGGAGGGCATCGGGCAGAAGTACGTCCGCTACGTCCTCTTCGTCGAGGACGAGGTGCTGCCGGGCGAGATCGCCGGGGCCTCGACCTTCTACGACGTCGACGGCCGGCTCCGGCCCCGCTTCCAGGCCAACATGGACCGCCTCCGCGAGTACCGCCGCGACACCGAGGTGATGACGCAGTGGGCGGAGTGCCTCGCCTACCGGTTGGACGCCGACCGGACCTTCGAGCAAAACTGCCGCCGCTCGGGCTACCGCCTCGACGGCATGCCCCCACAAGCCCGCGACCCTGAGGGGACCCGATGACCGACACCCCCACGCCGCCCGCCCCGCCTACGGGATCTGCAACCCCGGTGACCCCGCCGCCCCCGTCCGTCCCGTCGAGGCGGGCGGGGACGATCCTCGGCCGGCTGACGCAGGCCGTCCGTGAGCAGAACTGGTTCGCCGTCGCCCTGGAGGTGGTCATCGTCGTGCTCGGCGTCGTCATCGGGTTTCAAGTCACGGCGTGGGGCGCCGAGCGGGCCGATGCCGCGAAGGAGCAGGGCTACCTCGAACAGATCGCGGCCGACCTCGCAGAAACCGAGCGGACAATGACCGAGGCGGACGCGGGGGCTTTGGGCATCGAGCGGGCCATCTACCTCCTGGAGCGCGCGTTCTACACCCCGGAGCGCCCGCCGCGCGATTCGCTCCTGCGGTGGGTCGGCAACGCCGCGTTCGGGGCCCCGCGCCGCCCGGTCCTCGGGACGGTGGAGGCCCTGGTGGCGACCGGCGACCTCGCCTTGATCCGCACCGACTCGCTCCGCTCCGCGCTCACGGAGTACCTGGAGGACGCGCGGGAGGAGATCGACGTCCAGGCTCGGTTCGAGCAGACCCGCGCGTCCGCCGAGGAGCGCCTGCGCCGCCACGTCGACTTTTCCGTCCCGATCATGGCCGTCCTCCCCCCCGACCGCATCGAGCGTGCGCTCGGCGTGCCGCTCGACGGGACCGCGTACTTCGAGGGGCCCCGGCGGTCGCCCCGGCCGCTCGACGTCGACCGGTTCCTCAGCGACGGCGACGCCCGGCACGCGGCGGAGCAGCTCGTGCTCGGCACCCAGAATCTCCGCCGCGGCCGGGAGCGGATGCGGCAGGACGCCGCCACGCTGCGCGCGCTCGTCGACGCCGACCTGGACCGATGAGCGACGCCCCATCCCCGCCCGCCCCGCACACGGGATCTCCGACCTCGGGGCCTCCGCCGGCCGCCCCCGCGCTCCGCCCGAGGCGGGCGGAGACGGTCCTTGGCCGGCTGACTCGGGCGGTCCGCGAGCAGAACTGGTTTGCCGTCGCGCTCGAACTCGTCATCGTGGTCGTGGGCATCGTCATCGGCTTCCAGGTCACGGCGTGGGGGCAGGCGCAGCAGGCCCGGAGGGTCGAGACCGAGTCGCTCCGTGCGCTCCGCGCCGCCCTCGCGAACGACCTCGAGGACGTCCGGAGCAACGCGGCCTACCACGGGCGCTTCGCGGCGAGCGCGGAGATGCTCCAGCGCCACCTGGCGGCCGGGGGGCCCTACGCCGACACGCTCGACGTCCACTTCGGGCGGGTCATGGGCGTCACGTACTCCGTGCAGGACCGGACCGCCTACGAGACGCTCAAGCAGCGGGGCCTGGAGACGATCACGGACGGCGCCCTCCGGGCCGAGGTCGGGCGCCTCTACGGGGTTCGGTACCCCACGGTCGTCGAGTTCCAAGACCGGACGTCGTCGTTCGTGTTCGACAACGTGCTCCCGTACTACACCGCGCACTTCCGGGACCTCGTGCCCACCCAGCGGGCCACGCCCGTCGACTACGCGGCGCTGGCGGCGTCGACGGAGTACGCCGTGCTCGTGGACTGGGCGGCCTACCTCCACCCGATCCTCGTCGCCTCGCTCCTCCAACTCGAGGAGGACGTGGTCGGCCTGATCGCCCTCCTCGACCGAGAACTCGGGGCCGCGCCATGATCTTCCGCCGTATCGCCCAGCACGTGAAAGAGCAGAACTGGACCGCCGTCGCCATCGACTTCGGGATCGTCGTCGTGGGCGTGTTCCTCGGCATCCAGATCGGCAACTGGAACGCCGAGCGTCAGGAGCGGGAGCTAGGCACGTCGTATCTGCAGCGCATCGCTGGCGATTTACGCACCGACGCCGAGGTTTTCGAGACCCGGCTTCAGAGCTGGCAGGACGAGGAGCGTGATCTAGAATCGATGCTCGTCTACGTGGAGAAGGGTGACCTGGACGAGCGCACCCCCTGGGAAATGGCGCAGTTGGCCTATTACCGCGCCGGCTGGGGGGTCTTCGCCCCCGACAAGACAGCCTACGAAGAGCTCCGCAGCACCGGCCAGATCCGCCTCATCGCCGACGCCGATCTCCGCCGGTCCATCAGCGACTACTACGCGCGCATCGCAGAGTCCGACCCCTTCTACACCTACGAAACGCCACTCCGGGAGATGATCCGCAGCAAGTACCCGCCCGCGCTCCAGCGCTACTTCTGGGTGACGTGCTACTCCGAGAACGTGTACCGGTCGAGCGGGGACGGCCGCACGGGCTGCCCGCCGTTCGGGGGCGCCTCCGAGATCGCCGACGCCTTATCGGCACTGCGGACCGACCCCGATCTCGCCGAGGCGATCCGATACGGCATCTCCATCCGGCTGATCGTCCTCAACATCGCGCGCCGTGATCTCGTGCGAAACCAAGAGCTCATCGCCCAACTCGAGGCACAACTCCGATGATCCTCCGCCGCATCACGCAACACGTCAAAGAGCAGAACTGGTTCGCCGTTGCCCTCGACCTCGTGATCGTCGTCGTGGGCGTCGTGATCGGGTTCCAGGTGACCGCGTGGGGCGACGCACGGCGCGCGGCGGCCGACGAGCGGACCGTCCAGCTCGAGCTCCGCGACGCGCTCCGTGACGACCTCGGCATCCTCGAGGACCAACTCGCCGCCTTCCACGAGAAGGTCCGGCGGATGGACGCGCTCAGCGCCCACCTCGATGGGGGAGGGCTCTACGCCGACACGCTCGACGCCTACTTCGGCGCGGTCTACGGCCTCAGCCTCGTCACCGTCAACGCCTCGCCCTACGAGTCGCTCAAGTCCCGGGGCCTCGGGATCCTCGCCGACCCCGCCCTCCGCGCCCAGGCCGCCCGGCTCTACGACCTCCGCTACGACCTTCTCGATGAGCTCCAGCAGACCCAGCGGAGCGCCGTCCTCGACCTCATGCGGCCGTACGTCCTCGCCCACTTTAGCGACATGGTGTTCGGGGTGACCGCGACGCCCCTCGACTACGAGCGGACCCGTGCCGACCCCTACTTCGGCAACCTCGTGGCGTACCGCCGCGAGATCGTCGTCGGGACCGAGATCCCCTTCTACGAGGGGACCATCGCCGAGGTGGAGGCCCTCCTCGCTGCCCTCGACGCCGCACTCGCATGATCCTCCGCCGCATCGCCCAGCACGTAAAGGACCAGAACTGGACCGCCGTCGGCCTCGATCTCGCCATCGTCGTCGTCGGCGTGTTCCTCGGCATCCAGGTGTCGAACTGGAACGACGCGCGGAAGGCGCGGGCCGAGGAGGCGGCCCTCGTCGGGCGCCTGCTCGACGAGGCCGGCGACGCTCGGCGCGCGCTCGCCGAGCACCGGGCCTTCCACGCCGGCAACTCGGAGCAGATCGTTGCGCTCGTGGCCCGGCTTGAGGACCCGGCCCGGTGCGGCGAGGCCGAGACGAACGAGCAGAAGGCCCAGATCTTCGGCGTCGGCGACTTCCCGCCGCCGCGGTTCGCGCTGACGACGGCCGCCGAGGCCGCCGAGTCGGGGCGGCTGGCGCTGCTCCAGTCGGAGGCGCTCCAGACCGCCGTCCGCGAGGTCGTGGTCGAGATGGCGTTCGTGACCGAGCAGTGGCGGCGGTACGTCCCGGTCAAGCGGGCCGCCGAGCAGGTCTATCTCGACGCCGGGCTGGTCCAGACGGCCCCCCTGGAGTGGGACCAGGACAACCGCGGCTTCTACCGCGACGTCACCGGAGACCTCGAGTTCCGGACCCCGGAGCGCCTCTGCAACCGGCCCGACCTCGCCGCACTGGCGTCGAACGCCGCGCTCACGCAGGCCTTCTACGTGGCCTACCTCGACCAGGTCGCGGATCGGCTCGACGCCTACTCTGGCCTCCTCGCCGACCACGCGGAGCGCCGAGGTGGGCGCCGCGACTCGCCCCCACGTGAGCCATGATCCTCCGCCGCATTGCCCAGCACGTCCGAGAGCAGAACTGGACGGCCGTCGCCTTCGACTTCGCCATCGTCGTCGTCGGCGTCGTGATCGGGTTTCAGGTGACGGCGTGGGGGCAGGCCCGGAGCGACGCGGTCCGGGGGCGAGCCTACGCCGATCAACTCCGCGCCGACCTCGCGGCCAGCGTCGCCCAGCTCGACCGCGAGCTCGCGATCCAACGGGGCAGCGAGCGGGCCGCGGTCCGGCTCCAGCGCGCCGTCTACGCGGCCGATCGGCCGCCGGAGGACTCGCTCGTGGCGTGGACCCTCGACCTGAACTACTACAGCGACCCGCGTCCGACGCTCGGGACGGCGCGCGCGCTCGGGGCCACGGGCGACCTCCTCCTGCTCCCGCCGCCGCTCCGGCAGGCCGTCGTCGAGACCGTTGAGGAGGCCGACTACCTCGCCGCCGACGCAACCCTCTGGCGGTCCCGGCTGCTCGACGCCCTGTTTGAGCTGAACCGCCGCGTGAGCATCGACGACCTCATCGCCGTGCACGGCTTCACGCCCCGCCTCGACTCGCTCGCGTCGTCGCGCGACTGGCTGCCCGCCGACCGGCGGCCCGTCGCCGCCCCCTCCATCGCCGATGCGCTCGACGACCCCTCGTTCCGGGCGACCCTCCGGGAGACCCGGCTGGCGGCGGCCGTCCTCCGAGGCCACCAAGAGCAGCAACTCGCGGGGCTCCGCCGCGCGCTCGACGTCTTGGACGCCCTCCCCGCGGCGACCGCTCCCCCCTCGCCATGATCTTCCGCCGCGTCCTTCAGCACGTCCGGGACCAGAACTGGACGGCCATCGGCATCGACCTCGTGATCGTCGTGGTCGGCGTGTTCCTCGGCATCCAGCTCGGCAACTGGAACGCCGCCCGGGCCGACGAGCGCCGCGCCACGGCCTACCTCGTCCGCCTCCACGACGACCTCTCGGACGACCTCGTGATGCTCGACGCGCGCAAGGCCTTCTGGGAGCAGACGACCGCGGCCGGCCTCGACGCCCTCGCGGCGGACCTCCCGGCCGCGCCGACGCGCGACGAGGCGTGGCGCGTCGTCCGGGCCTTCCACCACGCCAGCAACACGCTCCCGCTGAGCCTCCGCGACGGGACCTACACCGACATGGTCAGCTCCGGCCAGCTCGGCCTGGTCTCGGACACCGACCTCCGCGACCGCACGACGACCTACTACACCAACTCGTGGGGCGTCGAGCTCAGCTCCGACATCCCGGCCTACCGGCGGGCCGTCCGGCGCGTGATCCCGCCCGACGTCCACGCCCACCTCATGACGTGCCACCGCGTCGAGGGCGCCCACCGGCACGTGCTCGACGCCTGCCCGCCGCCCGCCGGCGGTGCCGACCTCGTCGCGCTGGCGGGCCGGCTGACGCGCGATGACGCGCTCCGGGGCGACCTGTACCAGGCGCTGTCCATCATGCGCACGTCGAGCAAGATCTCCGACGACGTGCTTATCCCGGCCGCGCGCGCCCTGCGAGACCGGGTCGCCGCCGAGCTCGACGGCCGCGGGGCCGGGGGCCCCAGCCCGTCATGATCCTACGCCGCCTCACCCAACACGTCCGGGACCAGAACTGGACGGCCGTCGCCATCGACTTCGTCATCGTCGTCGTCGGCGTGTTCGTGGGCATCCAGGCGCAGGCGTGGAGCGCCGAGCGGGGCGACCGCCGCCTTGAGCGGGTCTACCTCGAGCGGCTGCTCGCCGACGTCGACCTCTCCATCGAGACGACGGCTGCCAACCAGGGCCGCTTGCGGGAGTACAGCGCCGGGCAGGTGCTCGTCGTCGCGAGCCTCCAGGCGTGCGCGCTCGCCGAGGCCGACCGCGACGCGTTCGCCGACGGCATCGCCGACCTCGGCAAGGTTGGGCCGTCGGTGTTCGTGCTCAACACGATGGACGAGATGCTCTCGGCCGGGCACTTCTCGCTGCTCCAGAACCCGGACGTCCGCGACGTGCTGAATGGCCTCGCGCGCGACCGGGCCTACCAGCAGAACGTGTTCGAGGCCGTCGTCGGGCAGCTCGCGCCGCTGACGGGCGTGGCGTGGCAGCGGGCCGTCCGCCTCTACCCCGACGCGAGGACGCCGTTCGGCCCGGTCGGCTGGGACGAGCTCGCGCTCGACTTCGACGCGCTCTGCGCCGACACCGCGTTCCAGGGCGCCGTGTCCCAGGTCCGCTACCTCACCGATGCCGGCGCCAGCCTCAACGACCGGGCGCTGGGGAAGCTGCGCGGCGCCAGGGCCGCCCTCCAAGCCGAGCTCGCCGGCCGGCCCCTCCCCCCAGCCGCGCCATGACCGACCTCTTCAGCTTCATCCTGGTGATGGTCTCGCTCGTGCTCGCGATCGGCGTGACGCACCTGGTCCAGGGCGTGGCCGACATCGTCCGGCGGCGGGGCACGGTCCGCGTCGAGCCGCTGCAACTGGCGTGGGCGGCGGCGCTGTTCCTGGTCGCCGCGCTCTACTGGTGGTCGCTGTGGGACCTGCGCGCGGCCGAGTGGCGGTTCCCGCTGTTTTTCGGGATGCTCCTCGCCCCGACGCTGTTGCACATCGCCGCGAGCCTGCTCGTTTCGACCGACGGCGACGAGGCGGGGCCGGGGGCGGCGTTCGAGCAGATCCGGGTCCCGTTCATGGTCGTGATGGCGCTGTTCTCGGTCGTCGTGATGCTGGACGGGTGGGCGGTCGGCTCCGAGACGACGTGGTGGACGGTGTACCGCCCGATCCAGTTGTGGACGGTCGGGCTGTACGGGGCGGGCGCCGTGCTCGGCGGGGCGCGGGCGCAGCGCGCCATCGCCGGGCTCGCGCTGGCGACGTACGTCGCGGCCGGATTCGTCTTCCGCCTCCTTCCCGGGGCCTTCGGCTCGTAGCCTCCCTCGCCATGACCGATTCGCTCCCCCCCGATCTTCCAACCGACGCCCCGGCCAGTCCGCCCCTCCGCCGCCGTCTGGGGCTGAGCGAGTGGGCCGACCTCGCGCAGATCGCCGGCACGGTCGCCGTCCTCGTGTCGCTGGTCTACGTCGGCGTCCAGCTCCGGCAGGCGACCGACCAGCTGGAGCGGCAGGAGAGCAACGCGACGCAGAGCCAGTGGCAGGCCATCCGCCTGCTGATCGCGGGCGACCGCGACGCCGCCCGCGTCTGGACCGAGGGGCTGGCCGGCGACTCGCTCGACGCCGTCGACGCGGCCCGCTTCGACCGGCTCCTCGAAGAGCACGCCTGGGCGACGGTCCACATCTGGGACCGGACGCGGCGCGGCCTGTTCGAGGCGGCCAACTTCCAGCGGTCGGCGGCCCCGCCCCTGGCCCGGTGGCTGTGCACGCCCGGCGGCGGCCCGTGGTGGACCGCGCGCCGCGACCGGTACCCGGCGGGCTTCGTCGAGGCGATGGGCACCGCGATGGGCCGTCTGGCGGAGGCCGAGGGCCCGGCGTGCCCGGTGCGCTGACCGGCTTGCCGTTTGGCCCGTCGGGGGTAGCCTCCTCCCGTCCCAGCGTTCCTCCCCACCATGCTCCGACGCCTCGCCCTCTCCGTCCTCCTCGCGCTCGCGCCGGCGCTCGCCGTTGCCCAGCCGGTCGCGCTCGCGGTCGAGAGCGGCGGCGTGGCGCTGCCGGCCACGCTCACGCGCGCCGCCGACGCGGACGGCCCCCGCCCGCTCGCGGTCTACCTCCACGGCAACCCCGGCCGCCCCCTCGACCAGCCCCCGGGCCGCGTCGACTCCCTTGTCACGGCCGCCCTCGTCGCGGCCGGCGTCGACGTGGTGCGCGTCACGTACCGCGGGCTCTGGGGCACCGGCGGCGCCTTCACGCTCGCCCACGCAGTCGGCGACCTCGACGCCGTGCTCGACGTGGTCACGGCGCCCGCGTTCGCCGACCGGCTCGGCCACAGGCCGTCGGCGGTCGTCCTGGTGGGCTACAGCTTCGGGACGGCCGCGGCCCTCGTGGGCGCCTCGGGCGACGACCGCGTGGACGGGGTCGCCGCGCTCGCGCCGTGCGACCACGGCTACTTCGGGGGCGAGTTCTCCGACCCCGACTCCAAGATCCGCGGCTTCCTCGACCGGGTGACGGCGTCGCTGTTCGGGGAGGGCGGCCCCGTCGAGGGCGGCGGGCCCGCGTTCATCGGCGACCTCTCCGAGAACGCCGACGCCTACCGCTTCCCCGCCCACGCCGAGGGCCTGCTCGGCACGCGCCTCCTGCTCCTCGGCGGGCTCGACGACGCGGTGTGCTACGCCGAGGACCACCTCGTCCCGCTCTACCGGCGGCTCCGGGCGCTGGAGCACCCGGCCCTCCAAGCCCACGTGCTGCCGATGGACCACGGGTTCGGCGGCGTCGGCCCCGACGCGCTGATGGCGATGGTTACAGAGTGGATCGCGAGCGGCGCCGGCCCGGCCGGGGACGCCCCGGAGGACTGAGCTGATGGCCGACGCCCCCACCCCGCCCGAGCCGACCACGCCTTCCCCGACGGCCGAGGGCGAGCCGAGCCGCGCGCGTCCCGAGCCCTCTCCGCCGGCATCCGACCGCGCCCCGGCCCCGCGGACCCCCCTCGACACCGCCGCCACGGTCGCCACCATCGTCAGCAGCCTGGCCGTCGTCGTCGGCTTGGTGTTCGTCGCCATCGAGCTCCGCCAGAACACCCTCGCGCAGCGCGTGACGGCGACCCAGACGCTCGTCGTCGACTACGAGACCGCCGTCGACCTTCTCGCCAAGACCCCCGAGTCGGCCTGCATCTACGTCCGCGGCAACAGCGGGCTCGACAACCTCACCGGCATCGAGCGCTATCAGTACTTCGTGATGTGGTTCCACCTGCTCCGCTCCGCCGAGCAGCTCCACTACTACTCCCTCGAGGGGATGGTGGACGCGCGGATCTGGCGCGGCTTCCAGCGGCAGTTGGACGAGGTGATGCGCTACCCGGGCGTCTACCAATACTGGGAGCAGCGGCGGCACTGGTACAGCGACGAGTTCCAGGCCTTCGTCGACCAGATCTTCGACCGAGCACCGATCGCGGCGCCGGTGGCCCTGTCCGAGGAGGGGTGCGATGACCTCTGAGCCCCGCCCGACGCGCTGGGACTGGCGGCCCAAGCTCCGCTGGTTCGCCGCGGAGTACCTCATCGTCGTGCTCGGCGTGCTCACGGCCGTCGGCATCAACGCGGGGTGGGGCGACCGGGAGGACCGGGCTCGGGAGCACCGCCACCTCCACCAACTCGCGGCCGACCTCCGCGAGACGGCCCGCCTCACGGCCGAGGTCGACGCGGCGCAGCTCGGCCCCGATCGCGCCGGGGGGCAGATCTGGGCGGCCTTCTACGCGGCGGATCCCCCGCCCCGGGACTCGCTGTTCGCGTGGCGCGCGGAGCTGGCCCGCGTCGGCCGCGCCCGGCCCGTCCTCGGCACCGTCGAGGCGCTCGTCGCCACCGGCGACCTCGGGCTCGTGCGCGACGACTCGCTCCGCACCGCCATCGCGGCCTACCTCGAGACCGCCCGCCGCCAGCTGGACTCCCAGGAGGAGCAGCGGCGGATCTGGTGGGCCGGGCTCGACCGCCTGGACAGGGGGCTCGACCTTATCGAGGCCTACCACCAAGCGTGGGGGCAGGCGCGGGTCGAGGCGGCCGTCGAGGGGTCGCCGAGCTACCCGCCCCTGGGCGAGACCCGCGTCCGGTTCCCGCTCGACGCCGAGGCCTTCCTCTCGGACCGCGAGCTGCTGGGGGCCGCGTGGCGGATGACGCGGGCGAAGGACGAGCTCCGATCGCTCCGCGCCGCGATGCGCGACGACGCCCTCGCGCTGCTCCGCCGCATCGAGACCCACACGGAATCATGACCGACGCCCCGCCCACCCCGCCCACCCCGCGCTCGGGATCTGCGACCTCGGCACCGCCGCCGCCCCCCTCGACAGATCCCCCGAGGCGGGCGTGGACGATCCTCGGGCGGTTGGCGCAGGCGGTCCGCGAGCAGAACTGGTTCGCCGTCGTGCTGGAACTGGCCATCGTCGTGCTCGGCGTGGTCATCGGGTTCCAGGTGACGGCGTGGGGGCAGGCCCAGACGGACGCGGCGCGCGAGCAGACGTACCTCCGCCAACTCACCGCCGACCTCGCCGAGACCGAGCGGCTGGTCGCCGCCGAGGACTCCGTGCGGTTCGCCCGGACCCTCCCGGCGGCCCGCAAGCTCCTCCGCTCGTTCGGCTACGAGCCGAAGCCCCCGGCCGACTCCATCCTGACGTGGTTCCCCGACGCGTGGCGGTTCGGGTTCCTCCGCCCCGTCCTCGGCACGTCGAACGCCCTCGTCTCCTCGGGAACGATCGACCTCATCCGCGACGACTCGCTCCGCTCGGCGATCGTCGCCTACCTCGACCTGAACGAGGAGTTGATGGAAGAGCAGCGTCTCCAGCGAGACATCGTGGAGGCAGCGGGCCAGCGCATCACCCAGCGGGTGGACCTCTCCGAGTACGCGTTCGCGACGGCCTCCGATAGCGCGCGGGAGGCGCGGTCGCGACGGCCCAACTACGTGGGCCTCTACCCGACCGGCGACTGGGTCTCGCCGATGCCGCTCGACGCGGACGCCTTCTACGCCGACCCGACCATGTACACCAGCGCGTGGTCGCTCTCGCTCGAGTTGAGCCACATCGAGGGCACGCACCGACGGATGCGCGAGAGCGCCGCCGCGCTCCGCCAGCGGATCGAGGCCCAGGTCGAGCGGTGACCGACGCCCCACCCCGCCGGCCCCCGTGGCCCCGCGGGACGTCGGTCGGGCGGAACGCGACGCCCGGCCGGCGGGGACCTCGCCGTCGAGAGGGGGGCTCGGCCCGCGGCCGGACGGGTCGGGCTACGGGCCAGACGACCTCGGGGCCGTCGCTGACGTCGCCGGGCCCGTCGGCCGCGCGCTCCGCGTCGGCGGCGTGCGGGAAACCGGGCGGGCCGCGGCGCTCGACGCGCTCCGCGCCGACCTCTACGACGGACTCCGCGCCCTCCAGGCCGCCCGGGCCGACTAGGCGACGGGCGCCCGCACGGAGATCGCCTCCGGATCGCTATGATGGGCGCTCCGCGCCCCACCCCCCATGACCGTCGCCACCGGACACAGCCAAGACCTCGACTCGGCCGACGCCATCGCCGAGGCGCTCGACGCCTGCGCCGCCGCGCTCGGCGGGAAGACGCCGCAGGCCGGCCTCCTCTTTGCGGGGATCGACCACGACCACCAGGCCTTGCTCGACGGCGTCGAGGCCCGGTACCCGGGGGTCCAGCTCGTCGGCTGCACGACGCACGGGGAGCTCTCCTCCGACGGCTTCGCCGAGGACTCCGTCGTGCTCCTGCTCGTGCACTCCGACCACGTCCGGTTCCGGGCGGGCGTCGGGACGGACGCGCTCGCCGAGCCTCGCGCGGCCGCCCGGCAGGCGCTGGCGATGGCGCGCGACGGGCTCGGCGACGCGCCCGCGCTGTGCCTCACGCTCCCCGAGGGGCTCGGCCTCGACGCCGCGGCGGTCCTGGACACCCTGGGCACGGACCTGGGGCCCGACGTCCTCGTCTACGGGGGGTTCGCCGCCGACGGCCTCCGGTTCGACCGGACGGTCCAGTTCTGCAACGGGGCCGTCTATGTCGGTGCCGTCCCCGTCCTGCTCGTCGCCGGGCCGGTCCGCGTCTCGACGGGCGTCGCCAGTGGGTGGGAGCCGATCGGCGACGCGCTCCGGGCCACGCGCGTCGACGGCTTGGTGCTCCACGAGATCGACGGGCAGTCGCCGCGCGACGTCTGGGTGCGGTACCTCGGCTCGGCCGACCTGCTGGGCACGCGCGGCGTCCTGGCGGTGTACCCCGATGCCGCCGAGGGCGCGCCCTCCGAGGAGTTCTACCTCTGCACGCCGTCGCACTTCCAGGACGACGGGAGCCTGGCCACGCTGAACCCGGTCGTCGAGGGCGCGCGGATCCGGTTCACCGACCCCGAGCGCGGCCGGGTCCTGTCCGGCGCCGGGTCGTCGGCCGAGCAGGCGGCCCGGGCCTTCCCGGGCGGGGCGCCTGACCTGGCGTTGGTCTTCTCCTGCGCCGCCCGCCACGCCGTCCTGGGGACGCGCGTGGGCCTGGAGCTCGGCGAGCTCCAGGAGCGGCTCCCGGCCGACGTGCCGGTGCTCGGGTTCTACACCTACGGCGAGATCTGCCCGCTCCCGGCCTCGCCCCAGCCGTTCCACCACAACTGCACCTTCGTCACCGTCCTGATCGGGGAAGACGCATGAGCGACGCCCCCCTCTCCGTCGAGACGCTGGAGAAGCAGCTCCGGGTCCTCAAGAAGAAGCTCGAGCGCTCCGAGTGGCACCGCGCGGACCTCGAGAACCAGCACGACCGCGACCAGCACCTCTACCGGCGGCTCCACGGCGACCTCGAGGCGGCCCGGCGCGAGGCCGAGGTCGAGGCCTCCCTGGAGCGGGTCCGTTCCCGCGCGATGGCGATGCGGAGCAGCGACGAGCTCCGCGAGATGGTGCTCGTGATCCTGACCGAGATGAAGGCCCTGGCCTTCCCCTCCGGCCGGTGCACCATCGTCCTCTTCGACCCCGAGACCGGCGACGCGGACTTCTGGATGTCCGGGCTCACGGACGACGCGCTGCCCGAGCGCTACCGCGTCCCGTACCACGACCTCCCGACCTACCAGGCGCTCCTCGAGGGGTGGCGGCAGGGGGCGCCCTTTTTCGAGATCGAGCTGGCCGGCGAGGTCAAGCGCGAGCAGGACCGGTTCTTCCACGAGGAGACCGAGTTCCGCCGGCTGCCCGAGCCTGCGAAGGAGGGGATGCGGCGGTTCGGCGACATCTGGCTCTCGAACGCCGCCACGACCCACGGCGTCGTGCAGGCCGTCGGGCCCGAGCCGCTCTCGGACGAGAACGCCGCGGTCCTCCGGCGGTTTGCCCGAGTGATCGACCTGACCTACACCCGCGTCGAGGACATCCAGCAGTCCGAGGCGCAGGTGCGCGAGGCCCGGATCGAGGCGGCCCTCGAACGGGTCCGCAGCCGGACGATGGGGATGCGGTCGAGCGGCGAGCTCTCCGACGTGATCGGCCGGATCTTCGGCGAGCTGACACACCTTGACCTCGACCTCACCCGGTGCGTCCTCTGGGTCATCGACCCGGAGACGCGGAGCGCGCGCTTCTGGATGGCGAACGCGGAGCGCCCCGACGAGCCGGACAGCTACCACATCCCCTACCACGACCACCCGTCGTACCACGCGTTCCTCGACGCCTGGGACCGGCAGGACCCGCTGTGGACCTACGACCTCCACGGCGACCTGAAGGCGACCTGGGACACGGTGCTCTTTTCCGAGACGGAGCTGGCGCGGCTCCCCGACGAGGTGAAAGTCGGTATGGCGGCGCCCGACCGGGTCCTCCTCACCGCCTCGTTCACCGCCTTCGGCGCCCTGCACACCGCCAGCCTCGAGCCCCTGGCGGACGAGAGCGCAGCGGTCCTCCGCCGCGTTGCCAACGTGTTCGACCAGACCTACACGCGCTACCTCGACGTGAAGCAGGCGGAGGCGCAGGCCCGCGAAGCCGAGGTCGAGGCGGCGCTGGAACGCGTCCGGAGCCGGAGCCTGGCCATGCAGTCGAGCGACGAGTTGGGCGAGCTCTCCTACGAGTTGGTCAAGCAGGTCCGGGCGCTGGGCGTGGACACCTGGCACTGCGCCTTCCACATCTACGACGAGGGCGATGAGAGCTCGACGGAGTGGGGCGCCAACGCCGACGGGTTCTACCCGGAGTACACCATCCCCCGCGTCGGGGTCTTCGAGCGCTACCACGCCATCGGTCAGTCGGGCGCGGACCTGCATGTGGAGGCCATCGGGGCGGACCGGTGCGCCGAGCACTACGAGGCGCTCTGCGCCGTGCCCGGCGTGGGCGACGTGCTCCTCGGGCTCCAGGCCTCGGGCGTCCCGTTCCCGGAGGCCCAGGTCGACCACGTCGCGTTCTTCCGGTACGGCTACCTGATCTTCGTCACGTTCGAGGCGGTCCCCCACGCCCACGACATCTTCCGGCGGTTCGCCAAGGTGTTCGAGCAGTCCTACACCCGGTTTCTGGACCTGAAGCAGGCGGAGGAGCAGGCCCGCGAGGCCCGGATCGAGACCGCGCTGGAGCGCGTGCGCTCCCGGACGATGGGGATGCACAAGAGCGAGGAGCTCAAAGACGTCATCCGGATTGTCAACGATCAGATCGTGGACGTCGGCCTCCACGTGGACCACGCCGGGTTCATCATCGACTACAAGAGCCGGGAGGACATGCACATCTACCTCGCCGACCCCAACGAGGTCGCGTCTGAGGTGACGATCCCCTATTTCGACTCGGCACACTTCAACAGCCTCCGAGAGGCCAAGCGAGACGGCACGCAGGTCTTCACCAACGAGCTCGGCTTCGAGGAGAAGAACGCCTTTTACGAGCAGCTCTTCGAGCTTATCCCCGGCGTGCCCGACGAGGCCAAAGCGTTCTACCGCCAGTGCCCCGCGCTCTCGATCTCGACCGTGCTCTTAGACAACGTCGGGCTGTACGTCGAGAACTTCTCGGGGCGGCCGTACACGGACGAGGACAACGGGACGCTGCTGCGGTTTGGGAAGGTCTTCCAACAGGCGTACACCCGGTTCCTCGACCTGCAACGCGCGGAGGAGCGGGCTCGGGAGGCACAGATCGAAGCGGCGATGGAGCGGGTCCGCTCGCGCGCGCTCGCGATGACCACGTCCGACGAACTGCTCGACGTGATCGTCCGGATCCACCAGGAGTTTTCCGGCCTCGGCCTGCCCGCCGAGGTGTTCTGGCAGACCCGGTACACGCCCGAGAGCTACCACAAGGCGGTGACCAGCGTCGGGGGCCGGAAGGTGGCGGCCATCATGGAGCTCCCCCGCGACTTCTCGATGGTCCCCGCGCTGGCGGCGTGGGAGCACGGCGACGAACCGGTCGGCGTCTTCCGGTTCGACGCCGAGGCCGCCGCCCGGTACGTGCACCACATGAACACCAAGGGCCACTTCCACCAGGTGGACCCCGACGGCATCACGCCCGAGATCGCGCGCGAGCTGGGCGGGCTCACGTTCGTCCAGGCCCGGACCTCGCACGGCGAGATCGGCTATGCCCTGTGGGGCGAGGCCGACCCCAGCCTAGAGGCCACGGACGTGCTCGTCCGGTTTACCGCCGCCTTCGACCTCGCGTACCGCCGGTTCGAGGACCTCCAGCAGGCGGAGACCAACCACCGGGCGGTCCTCGAAGAGAAGGCCCAGACCGAGCGGGCGCTCGTGGAGCTCCGCGCGACGCAGGCCCAGCTCATCCAGAGCGAGAAGATGGCGAGCCTCGGCCAGCTGACCGCCGGGATCGCCCACGAGATCAAGAACCCGCTCAACTTCGTCAACAACTTCGCCAGCCTGTCCCAAGAGCTCGTCGAGGAGCTGGCCGGGGAGACGGACCCCGAGGAGCGCCGGGCGATCCTGGCCGACCTCGCCTCGAACGCGGCCAAGATCGAGGAGCACGGCCGCCGCGCCGACGCCATCGTGAAGGCGATGATGGAGCACGCGCGGAGCGGCTCGGGGCCGCACCGGCCCGTCGCGCTGAACGCGCTCGTCGAAGAGCACGCCGCGCATGCCGCGCACGCGGTGCGGGTCCGCCACCCCGCGTTCTCCGCTACTCTCCGCCTCGACCTGGCGGGCGACGTGGGCGAGGTCGTGGTCGAGCCCCAGGAGATCGGGCGCGTCGTGGTCAACCTCGTCGACAACGCGCTCGACGCGACCCGCCAACGCGCCGACGCCGGGGCGGGCGGCTACGCGCCGACGGTGACCGTCTCGACGCGGGGGACCGACGGCGGCGTCGAGATCGCCGTCGCCGACAACGGACCGGGGATGGCGCCCGAGGTCGCGGCCAAGGTGTTCGAGCCGTTCTTCACCACGAAGCCGGCAGGGCAGGGGACCGGCTTGGGGCTCTCGCTCAGCCACGACATCGTCGCGCAGGGCCACGGCGGGACGCTGGCCGTCGAGAGCGCCGAGGGCGAGGGCACGACGTTCACCCTCCGGCTGCCGGGCGGCCGCCCCTGACCGCCCGGCGCCGACGGCTACGGCCGGGTCGCCACAAAGTCGAGGATCTTGTCTTTCCCGAACTCCGGCGGGACCTCGCAGCCGCCCGTCGCCCGCCACGCGGTCGGGGTGCCGCCCGTGGCGCGGAGCGAGCCGCGGTAGTGGCACGGGAAGCCGCCGGTCTCGAACGTGAACCGGAGGCTGCGTCCGCGGACCTCGCCCGTGATGTCGAGCGCGAGCGGGAACGGGGCCGGGGCGGTCTGCCCGCCGCGCGTCGTGCAGACGGCGGGGGCCTGCGTCGACGTCCCGCTGAACGTCTCGCCGGTCTGGGCGACGGTGAGCGTGCCGGCGCTTGGGCATGACAGGTGCGTCACCGGGCCCTCGGGCGTGACGCCAAAGATGGCTCCGGCGGCGAACGGCGTCGCGCGGATGTGGGTGACCTCGCTCCAATCCCACGTGCCGCTCACGTCGAGCACGGGCCGGGCGTCGGTGGGGTCGGACGCGGTGGGCCCGGCGTCGGAGCAGCCGGCCACGAGGGCGAGGGCGAGGAGGAGAGGGAAGGCAGTACGCATGGCAGCAGGGGGGAATGGGAAGGGGGGACACGGAGGCCTGCGACATCCGGCGCCGACACCGGACACGCCGGGCGTCAGCGGCCCATCACCACGAGGTGTCCGGCGATGGTCTCGTCGGGTCCCGGGACGTCGCCCCAGCTCCGGTTATCCGTGTGGTACACCACCACGAACAGCTCGCCGCCGATGTCGCCGACCTCGGCGCGCGGGGGGACGGGCAGCGTGCAGGCCGGCACGGTTCCCCACATGGTCATGGCCCCGGCCGTCCCGACGACCGTGAACGTCGTCGTACCGGTTTGGGCGGTGAACACGTTGCGGGCGCCGCCGGGGTGCGTGGCGAGGGCGCCGCCGCCGGAGCCGGGGAAGTGCCAGATGGTGTAGACCCCGCCCGGGACCAAGCCGTCGAACCGGAAGGCGTACCGCGTACCGGCACCGACGCACGTCAGCGTGACCTCGCCCGACGCCCGGGCCCAGGCCTCGGCGGTGATGGGCTGGCCGCCCGGGTCGGCGAGGGCGAGCAGGGGCGCGCACGCGCCGCGGCGGGCCTCGCTCTGGGGAATGTGGAACAGCGCCGCGTCCGGGGCCGCGTCCTGGAACGGCGTGCATTCGGCGTCGACGACCTCCCGGATCATGGCCGGGTCGACGAGCTCGGCGGCGAGCGTCTCGGCGGGGGGGAAGACGGGCGGCGGCGTGGGGGCGGGGGGAGCCGGCGCCGCGCTGTCGCAGGCGGCGACGAGGACGGCGGTGAGGAGGAGGGCGGGGCGCAGGGTCATGGCAGGGAGGAGCGGGCGTCGTCCCCTCCTGCGCCTTCCGGGCGCCGGGCCGGACACGACGGGGGCAACCCTCGTGCTAGACCCGAACATCCCCCGGCGTCGCTCCGCTCCGCGTCCCCCTTCTAAGGGGGACTTTTAGGTCGCTCCAGACGGAGAAAGTCCCCCTTTGAAGGGGGTGCCCCGAAGGGGTGGGGGATGTCCAACAGGCATGGCGGCGGGCCCGACGTCGTCCTTCCCGCATTAGAGGAAGCAACCGACCGGTTGCCCTAGGTTGCCAGCTCCCCCCCGCCGCCATGCCCGGGTCCCACGCCATCACCGAGGTGCTCCTCGCCGCCGACGCCGACGACCGCGCCGTCGCCGATCGGCTCGTGCCGCTCGTCTACGAGGAGCTCCGGCGGATGGCGCACGGGCAGCTCGCGCGCGAGCGCCGCAACGCGACGCTCGACACGACGGCGCTCGTCCACGAGGCCTACCTCAAGCTGGTCGACCAGACGCGCGTACCGGTCCGGAGCCGGGCCTACTTTTTCGGGGCCGCCGCCCGCGCCATGCGGCAGGTCCTCGTCGACCGGGCGCGGCACCGGCTCCGCCAGAAGCGCGGCGGCAGGGCCGTCGCCGTCACGCTCGACGAGGCCCACCTCGCCGTCGACGGACTCGCGGCCGACCTCCTCGACCTCGACGCCGCGCTCGACCGGCTCGCCGCGCTCGACCCCCGCGCGGCGCACTTGGTGGAGTGCCGCTACTTCGGGGGCCTCAGCGTCGAGGAGACGGCCGACGTGCTCGGCGTCACGACGCGGACGCTCCGCCGCGACTGGGCGACGGCCCGAGCGTGGCTGTACCGCGCGCTCCACGCCGCGCCGGCGCCCTAGGTTGGGGCGACTCGCCGTCGCCGCGATGACCGCTCCCGACCCCGCGCGCGCCGCCGACCTCTGGCGGCAGGCCCGGCGCCTCCTGCCCGAGGCGCTCGACCGCCCGCCGGCCGAGCGGCCCGCCTTCCTCGACGCCGCCTGCGCGGGCGACCCCGCCCTCCGCGCCGAGCTCGACGCGCTCCTCGACGCCCACGACCAGGCCGACGGCTTTCTCGACACGATCGACGCGGACCACGCCGCGGCGCTCGTGGGCGAGGCGGACGCGCCGGTCGGCCAGACCGTGGGGCCGTACCGGATCGAGCGGGAGCTGGGCCGGGGTGGGATGGGCGTGGTCTACCTCGCGACGGATCCGCGGCTCGGCCGGCCCGTCGCGCTCAAGCTGGTCTCGCCGCACCTCTCGGCCGACCCCGGCGCCCGGCGCCGGCTCGTGGCCGAGGCCCAGGCCGCCGCCGCGCTCGACCACCCCGCCGTCGCCGCCGTCCACGAGATCGGCGAGGCCGACGACGGGCGCCTCTACCTCGCGATGGCCTACATCAAGGGGCCGTCGCTGCGCGAGCGGCTCGAGGGCGGGCCGCTCCCGGTCGCCGAGGCCGTGGCCGTGGCGCGGCGGCTGGCGGAGGGGCTCGGGGCAGCACACCGCGCGGGTGTCGTCCACCGCGACGTCAAGCCGTCGAACGTGCTCCTGGCGCCCGGGGGCGCCCGGCTCGTCGACTTCGGGATCGCCAAGGCCGCCGGCCGCGACCTGACGCGCGAGGGGGCGACGCTGGGGACGGTCGCCTACATGAGCCCCGAGCGGACGCGCGGCGAGCCGGCCGACGCCCGGGCCGACCTGTGGAGCTGGGGCGTCGTGCTCTACGAGATGCTGACGGGCGAGCGGCCGTTCCGCGGCGAGACCGACGCGACGGTCATCCACGCCGTCCGCCACGACGACCCGGCGCCGGTCCGGGTCCTCCGCCCCGACGTGCCCGCACGCCTCGCCGCTGTCGTGGACCGATGCCTCGAAAAGGAGCCCGCCCGCCGGTTTCCCGATGCCGACGCCGTGCTCGCCGCCCTTGACGCGCCGCGGCCGCGGCGCCGTTGGGTCGGGGCGCTGGCGCTCGCCGCAGCCATCGTCGCCGTGGCGGTCCTGTGGCCGCGCCCGACGGCGCCCGACCCGCCCGTTGGAGACCTCCGGATCGCCGTCCTCCCCTTCGCCGACGACGGCGCCGGGCCCGACGACGCCTACCTCGCCGACGGGCTGACGGAGGCGCTCATCGCCCGGCTCTCGACCGTCGGCGGCCTCCGCGTCATCGCCGGGGCGTCGAGCGGGCGGTACCGCGGCTCCGACGCGTCCGTCGAAGAGATCGGCCGCGAGCTGGGGGCGGGCGCCCTGCTCAGGGGGCGGGTCCAACGGTCCGGCGAGAGCGTCCGCGTCGCGGCCGAGCTGGTGGACGCGGAGAGCGGAGAGGTCCGGTGGGCCGACGTGGTGGACGCCGGCGGCGGCGACGTGCTCGGGGTCCAGCCGGCGATCGCGGCGCGCGTGGCCGAGGCGCTCGGCGTGACGCTCCGAGCCGACGAGCGGCGGCGGCTGGCGACGCGCGGGACCGACGACGCCGTCGCCTACGACCACTACCTCAAGGGCCGCCACCTGCTCCACACGTGGGCGCCGGAGCCCCTCGCCGCCGCGCGCGACCACTTCCAACAAGCGCTCGACCGCGACCCCACGTTCGCCGACGCCTGGGCCGGCCTGGCCGACGCGGCGGTGATCTTCGGCTACCTCGGCCTGCTCACCGCGCCCGAGGCCGCCGCGCGCGGGCAGGCCGCCGCCGAGCGGGCGCTCGCCCTCGACGACGAGAGCGCCGGCGCCCACAACGCGCTCGCGTCGGTCCTCGCCAACGACCCGCGCGAGTGGGACGCCGCCGAGGCCCACTTCCGCCGGGCCCTCGCGCTCGACCCCAGCGACGCCCTGGCGCGCCTGTCGTACGCCGAGCTCCTGCGCGACCAGGGCCGCTTCGACGCCGCGCTCGCCGAGATCGCGGCGGCCCAGACGCTCGACCCGCTCTCGCCCTACGCCCGGCTCATCGAGGGGATCATCCTGTGGTTCGCCGGCCGCCCGGACGACGCGCTCGCGGTGCTCCGGCGCATCGAGCGCGTCCACGGGCCGTACCCCGCGGCCGACCTGTTCGCCGGGCTGGTGCTGTTGGGCACGGGGGACTACCGCGAGAGCCTGGCGGCCCTCGACCGCGCCGACCCCGACCGCGCGGACCCCGACGCGCTGAGCACGCGGGCTCGGGCACTTGTGGGGCTGGGGCGCCGCACCGAGGCCCGGGCCGTCCTGGACGAGCTGGAGGCGCTCGCGGACGACCGCTACGTCTCGCCGTTCTTGCGGGCCGTGGTCCACGACGCGCTCGGCGAGACGGACCGGGTGTTCCCCTTGCTCGCGCAGGCCCACGCCGAGCGGAGCTGGTTCGTCCGGATGCTCAGGGTCGGGCCGGTCTTCGAGGGGCTCCGCGCGGACCCCCGGTACGACGCGCTCCTCGTCGAGGTCGGGCTGGTGGAGTAGCCGAGATGCGGGCCTGAGGCTACTCGGTGGGGAAGAGGAAGCGGAGCATGTCGGGCGCCCGGGCCTGCCACGCGCCCGTGTCGTGGCCCGCGCCCTCCGCCTCGACATAGCGGACGAGCGCGGCGTCCCACCCGGTTTCGACCAGGAGCGCCGCCAGCCGCCGCGCGTCGGGGACCATCGAGCCGCCCTCGTCGGTCCCGATGTCGACCCAGACGCGCTGGCCGGGCGACGGGGTGACGGCGGCGACGGTGCGCAAGAGCACCTTGTCGTCCCACCAGACGGACGGGGAGGCGACGAGGAGGCGGCCGAACACGTCGGGGCGCATGGCGCCGAGGTGCATCGTGATCAGCCCGCCCAGCGACGCCCCGCCGAGCCCGGTGTCTTGGGGGCCGGGCCGCGTGCGGAAGAGCTCGTCGACCTGGGGTTTGAGCACGTCGACCAAGAACTGGCCGTAGGCCTCGCCGAGGCCGCCCGCGGGCGGGCGCGTGGCGCGGACCGTACGGACGGCGCCGTCGGCGTCGCGGACGGGCTCGAGCGTGATGTCGCCGTTGGCGAGGTAGAACCGGCCGTCGGGCAATCGCTGGAGCGGCTGGGGCCCGCCCTGTCCAGGGACCGTGACCGTCAGCGCGCTGTCGGCGAGGGCCACCACGGCGGGGTCGTCGTCGGGCGCGCCCTCGATCCGGAACGCGCCCGTCATCGGGCCGAGGGCAGGGTCGCTGGCGGTCGGCGGCCCGACACGGACCATCGTGCGTTCCCACGCCGTGGCGGTCGGCGTGTACTCGTCGGTGCGGCGGTCGGTGTTGGCGACGGCCACGATGATGAGCGGCTCGATCTCGCCGGCCTCGATGAGGGCCGTCGCGGCCTCGTCCATGCCCCACTCCGAACCGGCCTCGGTCCCGAACACGCCCGCGCCGTCGTGGAGGTAGAGGACGGGGTAGCGGGCGTCGGTGTCGGCGTAGCCCGGGGGAAGCCAGACGTAGACGTCGCGCGGGGCGAGCCCGGCGCCCTCGACGGCGGGCATCGTGTCGATCCGCCCGGTGATGCTCGACGGCGAGGCGGTGGGCCGGGCGGGCCACCGCAGCATCAGCCCGGCGCCGACGCCGGCCGTCAGCGCGACGGCGTGGTTCGGCCCTTCCTGCCACCCCTCGTTCGGCGCGTCGCCGTCGCGGTCGTCGACCTTGATCTTGAGCTCGACGCGGAGGCCATCCTCGGACACGGCGAAGGGGACCGCGAGCGTGTAGAGGCCGTCGCCGTCGGGGTCGGTGGCGGGCGCCGTGGCGTCCCACGAGAGCGGGGCGACGCTGCCGCGCAGGCCGACGGTCTCGCCGGGGTCGACCCAGCCGTCGGCGAGGGGCTGGCGCAAGTCGAGGGTCGCGTAGAGGGTGGCCGTCTGGGCGGCGCCGGCGGTCGCAAGGACGGCGAGGGCGAGCGCCGCGAGCAAGGTCCGAGACATGGCGAGGCGGGCAGGGGTGCAGGAGTCTACGGCGCGGGGGCAGGCCGGTCGGGTGGAGGGGCCGGGGGAGGGTGACGGGCTTGCGGCAGCAGGTGGGGGAGGGGCCTACCGGGAAACCGGGACCGTCCGGGCGCGCTTCACCGGGCACGCACTCCCCGCCCCGCATGTCCCGCCCGTGGTGGCAGACGGCCGTCGTCTACCAGGTCTACCCCCGCTCGTTTCAGGACGCCGACGCCGACGGGCTCGGCGACTTGCCCGGCATCACCGCGCGCCTGCCGTACCTCGCCGACCTCGGCGTGGGGGCGGTCTGGCTGAGCCCGTTCTACCCGTCCCCGCAAGCGGATTTCGGATACGACGTGTCCGATTACCGCGACGTGGACCCGCCGTACGGGACGCTTGCGGACTTCGACCGGCTGGCGGAGACGGCGCACGGGCTGGGCCTGAAGCTCATCGTCGACTTCGTGCCCAACCACTCGTCGGACCAGCACGCGTGGTTTGTGGAGAGCCGGTCGTCGCGGGACAACCCGAAGCGGGACTGGTACGTGTGGCGGGACCCGAAGCCCGACGGGTCGCCGCCGAACAACTGGCTGAGCCACTTTGGCGGCCCGGCGTGGACGTTCGACGAGGCGACGGGCCAGTATTACCTGCACTCGTTCCTGCGCGAGCAGCCGGACCTCAACTGGCGCAACCCCGAGGTCGTCGCCGAGATGCTGGACACGCTGCGGTTCTGGATGGCGCGCGGCGTCGACGGCTTCCGGATCGACGTGGCGCACCTCATCGCCAAGGACCCGGCGCTGCGCGACAACCCGCTGGCGGACGCGCCGGCCGTGCTCCACAAGCCGCGCGGCGAGTACGACTCCCAGATCCACGTCCACGACCAGGGGCACGCCGACGTGCACGGCCTGTTCGCCCAGATCCGCCAGACGGTCGACGGCTTCGATGGGCGGGACCGCGTGGCGATCGGCGAGATCCACGGGTTCGACAACCTCGCCAAGTGGGCGGGCTACTACGGCACGCCGACCGCCGACGGAACCCTTGGTGGCCTGCACCTCCCGTTCAACTTCGGCCTGCTGGCGACCGAGTGGACGGCCGCGGCCGTGCGCGCGCACGTCGACGCGCTGGAGGCGGCGCTGCCCGACGGGGCGTGGCCGAACTACGTGCTCGGCAACCACGACGAGCGGCGGATCGCGAGCCGGCTCGGGCCGGCGTCGGTGCGGCTGGCGGGGCTGCTGCTGCTGACGCTGCGCGGCGCGCCGACGCTGTACTACGGCGACGAGCTGGGGATGCCCGAGGTGGACGTGCCCGCCGACCGGCGCGTGGACCCGTGGGGGATCCGGAGCGGCCTGCCGGAGCTGAGCCGCGACGGCTGCCGCACGCCGATGGCGTGGAACGCCACGCCCGGCGCGGGCTTTTCGGACGCCGACCCGTCCGATTTCTGGCTGCCGCTCCACCCGACCCACGAGACCGTCAACGTGGCGACCGAGACGGCCGACCCGGACTCGCCCCTCGCGTTCTACCGCCGCGCGCTCGCGGTGCGGGGGGCGTCGGCGTCGCTGCAATCCGGCGACTACGTCGCGGTCGACGGCGGGCCGGACGACGTGTTCGCGTTCGTGCGCGGCGGCGATACCCTCGTGCTGCTCCACCTCGGCGACGGCGTGGCTGAGGTGGTGGTGCCGCCCGCCTTCCAGGGCGCGAGCGTTCGGCTGGCGACGGCGCGCGGGCAGGAGGGCACCGAGGTCGGGGAGAGGCTGGCGCTCGGGCCGTGGGCGGGCGTGGTGGTCGGGTCCGGGCGGTAGGGGAGACTCGCACGACGCCCCTCCGCCGGTGGGCTCAGCGGCTGCCGCGCGGGGGCCGGTCCTGCGGCGTCGGCTGGGATGCGCGCCAGGTGCGGAAAGCGGCGACCTGGTCGTCGGTGAGCACGGCCTCGATCTGGCGGTCGACCTCGGCGCGCTGGGCGTCCCGGTCGCCGCCGCGAGGCGGGCCGGCCTGCCCCCCCTGCCCGCCCCGGGAGGGACGGGAGGGCCGGTTGGCCTCTTGCGCGACCAGGATCTCCCGGACGCGTTGGGACTGGGCGTCGGTCAGGTCGACGGCGGTGTCGATCGACGCGAGCGTTTGGGCGATACGGTCGTCGTCGCGCGCGGTGTCGGCCGACGAGGCGCAGGCGCCCAGGGCGAGCAGGGCGGAAAGGAGGGAGAGGAGGCGAATCATCGGGGTGGGGAGGGGGACGCCCACAGGATCCCGCGTCAATGTTCAGGGCGGGTTCAGGTCCCGTCCCGATCTCGCCTCATCTCGCGTCCGTCCACGCGGGCAGCGTGACCGTCACCGTCGTCCCCACGCCGAGCTCGCTGGTGGCCGTGGCCGTCCCGCCCTGCGCCTGCGCGAGCGACCGGACGATGCTGAGCCCCAGCCCGGCGCCTTCGCCGGATCGCGCGGCGTCGCCGCGGACGGCCCGCTCGAAGACGACCGCCAGCACGTCGGGCGCCATCCCCGCGCCGGTGTCGGCGACGGACAGCGCCACGCCCTCCGCCGCGGGCCGCGCCGACAGCGTGATCGTGCCGCCGGCCGGTGTGTGGCGGAGCGCGTTGGCCACCAGGTTGCCCAAAATCTGCGACAGCCGGTCGGGGTCGGCGGCGACGGGCGGCGCGGGCGCGGGGTCGACGGCGACCGTGACATCGGCGGCGCGGGCCTCGGCCTCGACGCTGTGCGCCACCCGCCGCAGCGCTTGGGCAGGGTCGACGCGGGCGGTGTGGACCGAGAGCTCGTCGGCATCCGCGAGCGCGAGTGTGTGGAGGTCGTCGATGAGGCGCCCCAGCCGCTGGGCCTCGGCGTAGACGGTCGCCAGCCGCTCGGGCGTGGCGGGCAGGGCGCCGGTCTGGATGGCTTCGAGCGTCCCGAGCACGGCCGTGAGCGGGGTCCGCAGATCGTGCGACACGTCGGCCGTCATCCGGCGGCGCAAGGCCGTCGCGGTGTCGAGCCGGGCGCTCATGGCGTTGAAGGCCGTCGCCAGTGTGCCGACCTCGTCGGCCGTCTCGACGGCGACCGTCTGGCGGAGGTCGCCGTCGGCGATGCGGCGGGCGGCGGCGGTGAGGTCGCGGAGCGGCCGCGCGGTGCGGCCCGCCAGCCACACGCCGAGCCCGAGCGCGAGCGCCAGCGAGCCGGCGAGCGCCCACAGCAGCGCCGCCGACGAGGCGCGGAGAAAGCGGGCCTCGGGGCTCCGTGCGCCGAACGCGGAGGGCGCTTGCGCGGCGTCGGTCGGGATCAGCGCTGTCCCGACGACCGCGCCGTCGACGCGGATGGGGCGGCCGTCCGCGAGCACGTCGGTCGGAAGGACGGCGCCGACCGGGTGGCCGTCGAAGGGCAGGACGACGCGGCCGTCGGCGTCGGCGAGCCCGAAGCGGACGACCGGCGCCCCGGCAGGCCCGCCCCCTGGCGGCAGTCGCGAGTCGAGTCTCCTCCCCCCACCCGGGGGAGGCCGGGAGGGAGGCTGCCCGGCGGCTGGCGGTCCCCCGGCGGGCGGCCTCGGTCCGACACCCGCGCGGGGTGGCAGCCCTCCTGGAGGTCGCCCGCCCGCGCCGGCTCGGCGGGGGCGGATCGCCTCGATGGAGCCGCTCTCTTCGATCGCCTGGGCCACGTCCTCGGCGAAGCCGACGAGCGACTCCTCAACGAGGAAGCGCTCGAACGCCCGGGCCGTGCTCACGCGGACGGCGACGGCCACCAGCACCGCTTCGAGCACGCACACGGCCACCAGGGCAATCGTCCACCGGGTCCGGATCGAGCGTAGCGAACGGGTCATGCAGCGCCCTCCGCAAACCGGTAGCCGACGCCGAAGACGGTCTCGACGTGCGTCGGCGCACTCGCGTCGGCCTCCACCTTGACGCGCAAGTTGCGGACGTGCACGTCGACGGTCCGGGGCACGCTGTCGTCGGCGCCGAGCGCGTCCAGCAACTGCTCGCGCGAGATCACGCGGCCGGGCGCGGCCATCAGCGTGTGCAGGACGGTGAACTCGGACGGCGTCAGGTCGACGGCCGCGCCCCGGACCGTCACGCGCCGCCGGTCGGGGTCGAGCACCACGTCGCCGCCGCGCAGGACGGTCGGGGGCGCGCTGGCCCTCGTTCGCCGGAGCACGGCCTTGACGCGCGCGGCCACCTCGTGCAGGCTGAACGGCTTGGTGACGTAGTCGTCGGCGCCCAGCTCCAGCCCGACCACGCGGTCGGTTTCGGAGACGCGCGCGGTCAGCAGGATGACCGGGATCTGTCCGTCGCGGCGGAGCTGGCGGACGACCTCGAAGCCGTCCGGCCCGGGCATCATCACGTCGAGCAGCACCAGGTCCGGCGCGGCATCGCGGGCGTGCGCCAGCGCTTGGTGCCCGTCGGCGGCCGTCACGACGGCGTAGCCCTGGGCCTCGAAAAAGTCCCGGAGCAGCCCGCGGATCGCGGGCTCGTCGTCGGCCACGAGCAGCGTCGTCATCGGGCGACCGTGACGGTCCGCGACACGACCGCGCCGCCGACGACGAGCCGCGCTAGGTAGACGCCCGCGGCGACGCCGGCCGGGTCCCAGCGCGCCGTGGCCTCGCCGGCCTGCGGGCCGTCGAGCAGGGTGGCGACGCGGCGGCCGGTCGTCGAGAACACGTCGAGCCGGACGTCGGCGGGGCTCGCCAGCCGGATGCGGAAGGCGACGGGCCCGCGCGTGGGGTTGGCGCCCATGACCGCGAGCTCAGCCGCGGGTGGGGCCTCCTCGGCGGCCGTCGGGGTGGCGACGAACGGGTCCGACCAGCGCGGGTCGGTCGCCATCGTCTCGTCGGTCAGCGTTTCCAGAAAGGCCACGAGCGCGGCGCGCTGGCCGGCGTTGAAGCTCGGGCGGCGGGGCTGGCCGTTCTGGTTTCGGAGGCGGTTGTCGAGGTCGGGGCTGTTCTGGACGCCGGTGCTGTAGTGCTGGACCACGTCGGCGAGCGTGACGAACCGGCCGTCGTGCATGTAGGGCGCCGTCAGCGCGATGTTGCGGAGCGAGCCGGTCTTGAAGCGCCCGTTGCCGGCGCCCTCATCCGTCACCGTCGCGTCGAGCCCGTTGTTGCGGGCCTGGTCGCCGACGAACAGGTCGCCGGTGTGGCACTGGGCGCACCGCCCGGGTCCGAAAAAGAGCTGCATCCCCTGGTTCTCCTGCGCCGTCAGGCCGGCGAGCGGCTGGCCGGGCGGGCCGTTCGGGGCCGCCGCCCGGGCCTGGTCGTAGCGGCTGTTCGGCGCGACGATGGAGCGGACGAACTGCGCCAGCGCCTGCGACACGCGCGCGCTGGTGACCTCGGGGCTCCCGAAGGCGTCGGCGAAGAGGTCGGGGTAGAAGTCGGTCGCCGCCAGCCGCGCCTCGACCTCGGGCAGCGTCATTCCCATTTCGACGTGGTCCTGGATCGGCAGCAGCGTCTGCTCTTCGAGCGTGGCCGCCCGCTCGTCCCAGAAAAACCGGCCGCTTCGGTAGTAGCGGGCGAACGCCAGCCCCATCGAGTTGCGCGCGGTCTCGCCACCGAGGAAGCCGACGCTAAGGCGGGCGGGGTCCGAAAACCCGCGCTCCTGGAGGTGGCACGAGCCGCACGCGACGGTCTCGTTCTGCGAGAGCCGCACGTCGTAGAACAGCACGCGCCCGAGCGTGGCGCCCTCGTCGGTGAGGACGTTGCCCGCCGGCGTGTTGTCCTCGTCGCGGATCGGCGGCGTGCGGAGGTGCGCCGGGAGCGGCGTGTCGTAGGCGTACGGCGTGTCCGGGAGCACGGGCGTCCCGGCCACGCGCGCGGTGAACGCGCCGAGCACGACGAGGGTGGAGACGGCGGCGAGGGCGACGAGGCGGGGCATGGGCGGTCGGGAGGTCCGTCGGGAGGATCGGCCCGAGATGTTCAGACGCGGTGTAGACGGCGGGGCCGTTTCGCGTCCCCTGCTGGCGCAAGCCTACGCGCGCGGAGGGCGCCCCCGCCTCAGCCGGCGCGCTGGAGCGTGCGGACGTCCTCAATGAGCTGGGCCACGGCCGCCGCGTTCATGCCGTTGTAGACGCCCCGGATGCGGCGGTCGCCGTCGACGAGCAGGAAGCTCTCGGTGTGCGTGAACGCCGCGTCGTCGGCGGGGCGGGCCTCGCCCAGATCCTCGTCGGCGAAGTACGAGCGCTTGCCGAGCGCGTAGATCGTCGCGCGGTCGCCCGTCACCAGCCGCCAGCGGTCGGCCACGGCGTGCATCTGCTCGCCGAACGCCGCCAGCACCTCGGGGCTGTCGCGCTCCGGGGTCACGGAGTGCGACACGAGCTGGACGCCGTCGTCGTCGGCGAACGCCGTTTGCAGCCGGGCCATGTTGCCCATCGTCGCCGGGCAGATGCCGGGGCACGAGGCGAAAAAGAAGTTGGCGACCGTGATCCGGCCGTCGAGGTCGGCCTCGGTGACCGTCCGGCCGCGCTGGTCGGTGAGGGCGAACGGGGCGACAGTGTGGAAGTCGTCGGGCACCTCGCCGGGCGCGAACCACTGCGGGGTGAACGCGGCGTCGGCGTAGTAGGGGAGGGCGGGCGCGGTGTCGCGTGAGGAGGACCAAGCCGCGCCGGCTAGGCCGGCGGCGAGCACCAGCGCCAGGGCGAACGGGGTCCAGGTGGGCAGGCGGGTCGCGGGGATCATGGGTCGAGGGTGATGGTCTCGTCGTCGAGTTCGTAGCACAGGTCGGCACGCTTGAGGCCGTAGATGCGGCCGTCGCGGGCGTCGTAGTTGGTGTAGAGCGCGCCGTTCTCGCGCCACGCGCGCTGGCGCCCGGCCTCGCGGCCGTCCGCGAGGTGGAGCTCCTTGAATGGCGCCCCGCTCCGGTACCACTCGCGCTGGACGCCGTCGGCCACGCCGCCGACGTAGCGCGCCTCGGACCGGCGGGTGCCCGTCGGCCACCACGTCTCGACGGTCCCGTCGCGCCGGTCGGCGGCGTACGTCGCCCGGTACGCGAGCGTCCCGTCGGCGTACCACCGCTCCGTCAGCCCCTCGCGGCGGCCGGCGACGTAGGCGGCCCGCTCGACGAGCGCGCCGGCCTCCTCGCGGACGAGGGTGCCGGTGAACAGCGCGCCCTCGAACGTGACGCGGCCGGCGGCGTCCCGAGACAGTTGCTCGGCGGCGACCTCGCCCGCGTCGACGGACACGGGGGCCGGGGCGGGCGGTGCCGCCGCGGTCCACGCCGCGACGGCGAGGGCGACGGCGGCCGCCAGCAGGACGGCGGGGGCGCTAGCGGATCGCATTTGGGGACCCCTGGTAGTCGCCAGGAAACAGGATGTAGTAGCGGCTCAGGTAGAGCTCGTTCTGGATGTGGTAGTGGTACTCGCCGTCGGCGTTGTGCGGGGTCGGGCCGGTGTGGCCGCCCGAGGCGTCGAGGTCGACGGGATACGTGCCGTCGGCCTCGCGGCGGCCGTAGAGGAAGAACCCGTCCGAGATGATGCCGATGAGCGCGTTGTCGTCGTCGGACCACGCCTTGGGCTCGATGTGGTAGTGGTAGCTCTGCGGGCCGGTGTGGGCGCCGGTGTAGTCGAACGAGCCGATGGCGTTGTCGAGCGGGACGTTCGGGCCCTCCTGGTCGTCGTAGATCATGGCGCCGCTGACGGCGATGCCGATCGGCCCGAGCCCGGTCGCCGTCGGGCTCGACGCCTTCGTGGGGCTGGCGGGGACGGTGAGAGCGTAGCTCCCGTTGAAGTCGTCGATGTAGCCGGGCGCTAGGCCCTGGCCCGCCGTCGGGGCCACGTAGAGCGGGTGCGTCGGCGACCAGTACGGCGACGTGTGGTTGGGCATCCCGTTGCTCTCGATGATCACGCTGGCGCCGCTGAGCACGGCCAAGACGTTGTCGGCGTCGAACGCGGCGAAAGCGGCGTGGAGCTCGCCGGGCGTGCCGTCGTCGCCGTCGTCGGCGGAGGTGTCGCAGGCGGCGGCGCCGAGCAGCGCCAGGAGCGGGAGGACCCGGGCGAGCCGGAGGGCGAGGGTGGGCATCGGGGTGGGGCAGAGGAGACACCCCCAGGGTCGGGACCGGATGTTCAGGCGGCGTTCAGAGCCCGTCCCGATGTGGCGGCGCTTCACGCCCGCGCGGGCACCACCGGCCGGGCGTCGGCGTTGGGGAAGGCCCGTCGCCTTCGCCGACCCCTCCGCGAGCCGATGGACTCCGCGACCTAGTTTTTCCCTGTGACCTCGCCGTCCCCCCGCCTCGCCCGAACGGCCCGCCTGCTGGCGGCGCTCTTGGTGCCCCTGGTCGCGCTCCCGGCGCTGGCCGGGTTGGTGGTGTGCGCGACGGACGCGGGCGTGACGACCTCGTGGGGCGAGCGGCCGTGCCCCAAGAGGGCGGCGCTCCCGGGCGTGACGGCCGACGACCGGGCCGCCGGGGCGTGCGTGGTGGTCCCCGAGGCGACCCCGGCCCCGCTCGCGGCCGCGCCCGACCTGAGGGCCCCGGCGCCCGTCGCGATTGCGGCCCCGGTGGCCGCGCCGCGCCTCGATGTCGCCAGCCGCAGCTCGCGGAGGGTCGCCCCGCGCGGACCGCCCCCTGCGACCCTGTGCGCCCTCGGCACGGTGGTGCTGCGGGTCTAGACGGACTGACGCCGGCCGCGCTCGCGGTCGGCTGCTCGTGTTCCGTCCGACCCGTTTGCCCCATTCTCATGCCTCGCATTCAGACCCTCTCGGCGACCCTCGCCGTTCTCGCCCTCGCCGCCGTCGCCCTCTGGGCCGCCGCCGACAGGCCCCCCGCTCAGGCCTCATCGCCCGTCGCCGTCGCTTCGCCGCCCGTTCCGGCGGCATCGCCAGCCGACCGCGCCGCGCCGCCGCCTGCCGCCAGGCCGGAGTCGCAGGCCTCGCCAGCCGCCGCCGCCCCGCCAGCGGCTCGCGCCGAGCCGTCGGCCGCCGCTGGCGACCCCGCCGTGTCGGACGACGCCCAGCCCGCTGCGGACCCAGACGCCATCCCGGCCCCGGACTTCGAGCTCCCGACGCGGTCGGGCGAGCCGTTCCGGCTGTCCGACCACCGCGGCGAGGTCGTCGTCCTCAACCTGTGGGCCACGTGGTGCCCGCCGTGCCGCCGCGAAATGCCCGACTTCGTCGCGCTCCACAACGAGCTCTCCGGCCAGGGCCTGACCGTCGTCGGCGTCGCGCTCGACGACGACTGGGACGCCGTCGGGCCCTTTGCCGACGCGCTCGACGTCACGTACCCGATCGCCGTCGACGACGGGACGGTCGACGGGCTCTACGGCCCGACGGTCTCGTTCCCGACGACGTTCGTGATCGACCGCGCGGGGAACGTCCGTCACTACCTCCCGGGCATGATTCTCCGGCCCGACCTCGAGCCGCTGCTGACGGAGCTGTTGGCTGAGCCCGCTCCGTCGTCATGAGCCGCCCCACTGCCTCCCGCGCGCTCGGCGCCCGGCTGGGGTCGGTCGCCGGGTGGGCGCTGGTCGCCGTGCTGGCGGTCGTCGTGGTGCGCCGGTACGTCCCGGACTACGACCTCCCCGACCTCGGCCCCGCGCCCGACGCGAGCCACGCGACGCTCGACGGCGACCCGACCGGCCCGGCCGACTTCGGGGGCCGCGTCGTCGTGCTCAACGTGTGGGCCACGTGGTGCCCGCCGTGCGTCGTCGAGACGCCCGGGTTCGTGGACCTGTCCCGCGAGTTCGCCGACGACGTCCAGTTTCTCGGCCTGTCCGTGGACGACGACCCGGCCGACGTGCGCGCCTTCGCCGCGCGGCACGGCGTGCCGTACCCCCTCCTCGTCGGGCCGCCGCTGTCGGGCGCGATGCCCCACGCGCCGGTCCTGCCGACGACGCTCGTGATCGACCGGGCCGGCCGCGTCCGCCTCCGCCACGAGGGGCTCCTCCTCGAGCCCGCCCTCCGCCCCATCCTCCGGACGCTGGCGCGCGAGCCCGCGCCGTCCACCTCTGCAGACTTCCCCTCCTGACCATGCGATTCCTCACTCTCACCTTGCTGGGCGTGCTGGCGGTCGGGTCCGCCGCGGCCCAGACCTACGACCAGTCCGTCCTCGGGGCGATCCTCGAACGCCAGGCCCGGCTCCCCGACACGCCCGTCCGCTACGCGACGTACCGCATCGAGCACCCGTCGGGCAACTCGCTCGTCGCTCGGCACGCCCTCTACGAGCAGATCGGCGAGGGCGACGCCGCGCTCGGCCGCGACCGCCTCACCCTCGGCCAACTCCTCGGCGCTCCGCGTATCGAGGACCTGCGCATTGGCGACAGGCTCGTGCTCCCCGCCCGGCCCGCCGACTTCGACCTGTCGCCCATCGCGTATGCCCCGTACCCCCGCGCGTGGCCCGGCGCCGCCGAGATCGAGAAGGCCGTCGTCGTCGACAAGACGACCCAGACGTGGGCGGCCTACGACCGAGGCCGGCTCGCGCGCTGGGGCCCGGCCTCGACCGGCGCCGCCGAGACGCCGACGCCGAGCGGCCGCTTTACGATGAACTGGCGGACGCTCGAGCGCGAGTCCTCGGAGGCCCCGCCCGGCGAGCGCTGGTTGATGCGCTACGTGATGAACATCCACGCCGCGCGCGGCATCCACCTCCACCAGTACGACGTCGTCCCGACGGGCCCGCCCCAGGGCCACGGCTGCGTGCGGATGGTGACCGCCGACGCGCAGTGGCTCTACGCGTGGTCCGACGGCTGGCAGACGACGGCCGGTCCCGGCGCGCTCGGCGGCCGGCCGACCGCGCCGGGCACGTTGGTGATCGTGCAGGGGACCGAGCCCGACGGCCCGGCCCTCCGCTTCGTCAACGGCCCGGGCGGACCGGAGCGCGTCATGGTGACTCTCCCGCCCGACCCGATGGCCGTGCCCCGCGGCGACCGCTAGCCCGCACGGCCGCTCGGCCCTCGACCGGGGCCGAGCGGCCGTGCTATGCGATTCGTCGGGCCCACCCCGGCTACCTCGATGGCGGCGCCGAGGCAGGCCGATAGATTGCCCCGCCCGCCCGCCGCCGCTATGCCGTTCGTCCTCGCCCTCGACCAGGGCACGACCTCCTCCCGCGCTATCGTCTTCGACGGCGACGGCGCCGCCGTCGCGACGGCCCAGCGCGAGATCACGCAGCACTTCCCCGAGCCCGGCTGGGTGGAGCACGACGCCGACGAGATCTGGGCCACCCAACTCGCGACCGCCCGGGAGGCGCTGGCGACGGCGGGCGTCGAGGCGGCCGACCTCGCGGCGATTGGCATCACAAACCAGCGCGAGACGACGGTCGTGTGGGACCGCGCGACGGGCGAGCCCGTCCACCGCGCCATCGTGTGGCAGGACCGCCGCACCGCCGACCTCTGCGAGCGCCTCAAAGCGGACGGCCACGAGCCCGCCGTCCGCGCCCGCACGGGTCTGGTGCTCGACCCGTACTTCTCGGGCACCAAAATCGCCTGGATCCTGGACCACGTCGACGGCGCTCGCGCCCGGGCGCAAGCCGGCGAGCTGGCGGTCGGGACGGTCGACAGCTGGCTGCTGTGGAAGCTGACCGGCGGCCGCGTCCACGCGACCGACGTGACGAACGCGAGCCGGACGCTCCTCTTCGACATCCACGCGCTCGACTGGAGCGACGACCAGCTCGCGCTGCTCGACGTGCCGCGCGCGGCACTGCCCGAAGTGCGCCCGTCGTCGGGCGCGTTCGGCGAGACGGACGCCGACGTGCTCGGCGCGGCCGTGCCCATCACGGGCGTCGCGGGCGACCAGCACGCGGCGCTCTTCGGCCAGCGCTGCCGCCCCGGGATGGCCAAGAACACGTACGGCACGGGCTGCTTCCTGCTCTACAACACCGGGTCGGAGCCCGTCGCCAGCGAGCACGGGCTGCTCACGACCGTCGCGTGGCAGATCGAGGGCGAGCCGGCGCAGTACGCGCTCGAAGGGTCGGTCTTCGTAGCCGGCGCCGCCGTGCAGTGGCTCCGCGACGAGCTCCAGATCATCGAGACCTCGGCCGACGTCGAGGCGCTCGCGGCCTCCGTCCCCGACAGCGACGGCGTCGTCGTGGTCCCCGCGTTCGTTGGGCTCGGCGCGCCGCACTGGGACCCGTACGCCCGGGGCACCGTCCTCGGGATCACGCGCGGCACGAACCGCGCCCACCTCGCTCGCGCCACGCTCGACGGCGTCGCCCATCAGTCGGCCGATCTGTTGGACGCGATGACGGCCGACGCCGGCGGCGCGCTGGCCGAGCTCCGCGTCGACGGCGGGATGACGCACAACGGGCTCCTGATGCAGACGCAAGCCGACTTGGTCGGCGTCCCGGTCGTCCGCCCGGCGGTCGCCGAGACGACGGCGCTCGGGGCGGCGTACCTCGCGGGCCTGGGCGCGGGCGTCTGGACCGAGGCGGACCTCGACGCGCAGTGGGCCGCCTCGGCGCGCTGGTCGCCGGACCCCGACGCCGACCCAGGCGCCGCGCGCTCGCGCTGGCGCCGCGCCGTCGACCGCGCCAAGGACTGGGCGCGGGAGGAGGCGGAAAGAGAGGAAGAGTAAGAGTAGAGGAGGAAGGCGAGCGCAGCGTCGCGGTCGAGACCCTCTTCTCCTCTTCTCTCCCCGCCGCGCCCCGCGCGGAGCGGAACCGCCCGCCCGGCCCGCGCGCTCTACCCGCCCGACCCCGCGCCGCCATGACCCCGATCCCCTTCCGCCGCGACGCCATGCGCGACGCGCTCGCCGCCCCGGGCGTCTTCGACATTGTCATCGTCGGCGGCGGGGCGACCGGCCTGGGCTGCGCCGTCGACGCCGCCGCGCGCGGCTACCGGACCGCGCTCGTCGAGCGGGTCGACTTCGGGGCCGGCACGTCGTCGCGGTCGACGAAGCTGGTCCACGGCGGCGTGCGGTACCTCGCGCGCGGCGACGTCCGGCTGGTCCGTGAGGCCTTGCGCGAGCGGGGGCGGCTGCTGGCGAACGCGCCCCACATCGCGCACTCGCGCGCCTTCGCCGTGCCCGCCTACTCGTGGTGGGAGAAGCCGTACTACGGCGCGGGCCTGTTCGCCTACGACCGGCTCGCGGCGAGCCTGGGCATCGGCTCGACCGAGCTGCTTTCCGAAGACGAGTACGTCGAGCGCGTGCCGACGGCGAACCGCGAGGGGCTCGACGGCGGCGTGCTGTACTACGACGGCCAGTTCGACGACGCCCGGCTCGCCGTCGCGCTCGCCCGGACCGCCGCCGATCTTGGGGCGGTCGTGCTCAACCACACCGCTGCCGTCGGCTTCGAAAAGAGCCGCAGCGTCATCGACGGCGTCCGCGTCCGAGACCAGGAGGACGGGACCGAGCGGACGGTCCGCGCGCGCGTCGTCATCAACGCGACCGGCGTCTGGGCCGACCGCGTGCGCCGGCTCGACAAGCCGTCGGCCAACAACATGCTGGAGCCGAGCCGAGGCGCGCACATCGTGCTCGACAAGCGCTTCCTGCCCGGCGACACGGCCGTGATGGTCCCCAAGACCGACGACGGCCGCGTCCTCTTCGCGATTCCCTGGCTGGGCAGCACCGTCATCGGCACGACCGACGTGCCGGTCGACGCGCCGACGCCCGAGCCCCAGCCCTCGCACGACGAGGTCGACTACATCCTGGAGCACGCGGGCCGCTACCTCACGCCCGCGCCCACGCGCGCCGACGTCCGCGCCGTCTGGGCCGGCCTGCGCCCACTCATCTCCGACCCCGACGCCGAGGGCACGGCCGCGCTCTCGCGCGAGCACGTCGTGTCCGTCTCGGCCTCGCGCCTGGTGACCGTGACCGGCGGGAAGTGGACCACGTACCGCGTGATGGCCGAGGACGCCGTCGACCACGCCGCCGACACGGCCGGGCTCGCCGAGCGCCCCCACGACACCTCCGACTTGCGC
The DNA here is from genome assembly GCF_046845755.1 of Rubrivirga halophila. GTDB lineage: Bacteria > Bacteroidota > Rhodothermia > Rhodothermales > Rubricoccaceae > Rubrivirga. The sequence continues at coordinate 3,421,693 of NZ_CP177357.1, read as the reverse complement.
CTGCGCGGCTGGCTGCCCGACGCCCTCGCCGAGTCTGGCGACGCCCTCGCAGGCTACGGCGCCGACGCCGCGGCTGTCCATGCCATCGCCGACGACGACCCGTCGCTGGCGGCGCCCGTCCACCCCCGGTTGCCGTCCGTCACCGGCGCGCAGATCGTCTATGCCGCCCGCCACGAGCAGGCCCGGACGGCGGCCGACGCCCTCGCCCGCCGCACGCGCGGACTGTTTTTGGACGCCGACGCCAGCGCTCAAGCCGCCGACACCGTGGCCGCACTCGTGGCCGCGGAGACCGGCCGCGACGACGCCTGGGCCGACGCGCAGGCCGCCGCCGTCCGCGCCATCGCCGCCGGCGAGGTCGTGTAGCGACGTACGTTGATGCCATGACGCTCCCCGTCGCTCCCGCTGACATCGTACGCCTCGGCCGCCAACACGGCGCCGTTGACGTGCGCCTGTTCGGGTCGTTCGCGCGCGGCACGGCCGACAGCGACAGCGACCTCGATCTGCTCGTCCGCTTCCAGCCCGGCCGGTCGCTCCTCGACCTCGTCGGGCTGAAGCAAGACCTTGAAGCGCTCGCGTCGCGGCGCGTCGACATCGTGACGGAGGCGGCGCTGCACCCCGCTCTCCGTGAGCGTGTCTTGTCGGAGGCCGTCGCACTGGCGCCGTGACGGAGCACGACGCCTTCTACCTCGGCCACATTGCCGAGTGGGCCGACCGCATCGAGGCATACACCGCCGTCGGCCGGGAGGCTTTCATGGCCTCGACCCTGCACCAGGACGGCACGATCCGGGGATTCATGGTCATTGGGGAAGCTGTCAAGCGGCTGTCCGACGAGACCTGCGCGCGGGCGCCAGAGGTGCCCTGGCGCCAGGTCGCCGGGTTCCGCGACGTGCTCGTTCACGACTACATCGGCGTGGATGTTGGCCTCGGATGGGAGACTGTCGAGCAGAATCTCCCTGCGCTCCGGCGCGCCGTCGAGCGGCTGCTCGCGGACAACCCGTGACCCAGCTCGCGCTCCGCCAGTCCGGCGAGTACGACGCGCAGTCCGAGGTCGCCGTCGACGCCGAGGGCTGCTACACCGCCGAGCACGGCGGCTACGTCACCGGCGGGCGCCGCTCGGGGCGGCTCACCGCTTGCGACCGTCGCGCCCTCGACCGGCTGGCGGCGGCCGTCGATCTCGACGCGAGGCCACCCGCCCAGGGCGCCGTCGTCACCACGCTCGTGATCGGCGGCCGGTCCGTCTCGTGGGCCGGCGCGCCTCCGACCCCCGCGCTCGCGGCGCTCGTCGGCGCGCTCGTCCGCCTGACGCGCTAGGCGCCGTCCGCGGCCGCCCAGCCGTCCTCCAAGAGCGGCCGGAACGCCACGGCGGCGACCTGCGCGCGTGGGTCTCCGATTTGGGATGGAGTCGGCGTCCCACGCCCCGTTATCCTTCTGCTCGGAACACCATGCTTCCTGCCATGCGACGTCTTCTGCCTCTCGCCCTCGTTCTCGCGCTCGCCGCCCCCGCGTCCGCGCAGAGCGCCGACATCGACACGACGTTCCTCAACCGGAACCTTCGCCAGCAGGTCGCCCTTGTCGACTTCCTCCGCGCCCGGGCGGACGACCCTCTCCCGACTTCCGACGCCGAGGTCGACGCATTGATAGGCAGCGCGGCTACAGTATGGGCCGCCGAGGCGGCAGGGGAGGACCCGTTGGTCGGGCAACTCAACCCCTACGTGTCGCTGTGGCTCCTCAAAACGGTGTACTCGCTGGCCGAGGCCCCCCTCCCCGAGGCGACGGAGTGCCGGGCCTACACCGAGTTCGTCGTCCCCGCCTTCCTCGCCGACCTCGAGCGCGTCCGGGAGGTCGACGTCGCCCACGCCCCGCTCATCTTCTGGGGGCACAATTATGTGGGCGGCCCGCTCGCGTTCCGGTGCGATCTCGACGCTGAGCAGTGGGCCGCGCTGGGGCCGGCGCTCCGGTCCGCACCGGCGCTCTACCAGTCGTACCTCGACGCCGGTGCCGTCCCCAACGACGACGTGGAAAGCAAGGTGACGAGGGCTCGGCAGTTTCTCGCCGACAACGCCCCGCTGTACGCCATCCGCGAGGACGTCGCGCAAGGCGCCCTCGACGCCGCGTTCGCCGGACTCGCCGCGGCCACCACGCGCGCGGTGGAGCCGGACTACCTCGTCCCGCTCGCGGAGGCCGTCTGGCGGACCTACGACGAGGCCGGTGCGGACGACTACGCCCTCGCCACCCTCGACCTCGCCGCCCGGAGCTTCTCGGCAGTCGACCTCGCGCCCGACACGCTCGCGGCGTGGTACGCCCAGGCGTCGCCCGAGCAGGGGCCGGACCGCTTCGTCCGGATGACCGGCACCGACCTCGCCCCGCTCGTCCCTTCCGACGCCGCCGCCCCGCTCGCGGGCACCTACACCGACCTCCAGACCGGCCAGCCCGTCGACCTCGCCGGCCTGCGAGGGCGGACGGTCGTGGTTGACCTGTGGGCGACATGGTGCGGCCCGTGCATCGCGGAGATCCCTCACCTCCAGGCGCTCGTGGCCGACTACGGCGACCGAATCGCGTTCGTCTCGATCAACGTCGACGCCGTCACGGGGGGCCAGGATGTCGACGGGGTCCGGGCCTTTATGGTCGACCACGGCGTCGACTACCCGGTCCTCCACGACGACCCCGACCGGCCGCTCGCGAGCGCCTTCGGCGTCGGCGGGTACCCCGCCAAGTTCCTGGTGGGGGCCGACGGCACGTTCTTCGTCCACCCGTCGACGGGGCGCCGGACCGTCGCGCTGAAGGAGATCCGGGCCGCCCTCGACGCCGCGCCATAGCCGCTCGCCCGCGCGGTCGAGGTGGACGGAATAGCTTGGCGGCCCCCACCGCCCCCTGCGATGCGCGCCCTCCTCCTCCTCGCCCTGCTCGCGGCCGCCGCCAGCGCCCAGAGCACCGACGGACTGGTGCCCCGGTTCGCGTTCCCCGAGAGCGGGCCCCTCTTGGAGCGGACGACGACGACCGGCGCCTTTTTCGACGTGGTCGGCCGCCGCGCCGCCGTCTTCGGCTACGAGAACCGCCCGTTCGAGGCCTGGGTCTACCCGCTCAAGGTGTTGGAGGACGCCCGGCTGACGTTCAACCTGGAGGACTACCCCGTGCCGTCGGACGGGCTCCAGATCATGCGGCGCATCGAGGTCCGCCCCGAGGCCACGACGCTGGTCTACACGCACCCCGCGTTCACCGTCCGCCAGACGATCCTGGCGCCCATCGACGAGCCCGGCATCGTGATGCTCCTCGACGTCGACGCGCTCCGGCCGCTGACGGTCTCGATGGCCTTCACGCCGGACCTCGGCCTGATGTGGCCGGCCGGGCTGATGACCGGCTTCGTCGGCTTCGACGCCGAGCGGGGCCGCTACTTCACGGGCGAGGAGACGCAGCGCTTCTACGGGATCGTGGGGAGCCCGCTGGCGGTCGACGTGTCGGTGCAGCCCTATCAGGAGGAGCCCCAGGACCTGCCGAACCGGTTCGAGATGACGGTCTCGCCCGAGGTGGCGCGCGACTTTCTGATCCCCATCGTCGTCACGGCTAGCACGACGGGCCGCGCCGACGCCGAGGCCGTCTACGACCGGCTGCTGGCCACCGTCCCTGCGCAGTTCGAGGCGACGGCGGCGCACTACCGGCGGCTCGACGAGACGATGCGGATCGACACGCCCGACGACCGGCTCGACGAGGCGTTCGCCTGGGCCAAGGTGGGCATGGACAAGGGCGTCGCCACCAACCCCGACCTCGGGACCGGGCTCGTCGCCGGGTACCGGACGTCGGGCAACTCCGAGCGGCCCGGCTTCGCGTGGTTTTTCGGCCGCGACGCCCTGTGGACCGCCCTCGCCACGACCGCCGTCGGCGACTACGAGACGACGCGCGCGGCGCTGGGCTTTCTGGCGCAGTTCCAGCGCGCCGGCGGCAAGGTCCCCCACGAGATCAGCCAGTCCGCCGCGTTTCTGAATTGGTTCGAGGACTACCCGTACCCGTGGGCGAGCGCCGACGCGACGCCGCTCTTCGTGATCGTCCTGGCCGACTACTGGCGCCAGACCGGCGACCTCGCCTTCGTACGCGAGCACTGGCCCGCCGCCCAGCGCGCCCTCGCGTTTACCGCCGCGACCGACACCGACGGCAACGGGCTCGTCGAGAACACGGGCGTCGGTCACGGCTGGGTCGAGGGCGGCGCACTGTACCCGCCCCACGAGACGCTCTACCTCCAGGGCCTCTTCGTGCAGGCCGCCCGCGACCTCGCCGACCTCGCCGACGCGCTGGGCGACGCGGGCGCCGCCGCCCGCGCCCACGGGCTCGCCGAGACCACGCGCGCCGCGGCCGAAGAGGCCTTCTGGCACGACGCCGACGGGTTCTACGCCGTCGCCACCGCCTTCCCCGGCGCGCCCACACTCGGCGAGCGCCGCGGCCCCATCACCGATGCCGACTTGCGCGAGCAGGACCGCTTCCTCGACGCCAGCAACCGCGACCTCGGCGACCTCGGCGTGATCCGCGAGAACACCGCCATGCAGGGCGTCCCTCTCTGGTGGGGGCTCCTCGACGACGCCCGCGCCCAACGCGCCGTCACCGCGTTCGGCGCCGCCGGCATCGCGACCGACTGGGGCGCGCGCATCCTGGACAAGAACAGCGCGCTCTACGACCCGCTGAGCTACCACAACGGCTCGGTCTGGGCCCTCTTCGGCGGGTGGACCTCGATGGGCGCCTACCGCTACGGCCGCCCCCACGTCGGCGCCCAGGCGTTGTATGCGAACGCGCTGCTGACGCGGCAGGACGCGCTCGGCTACGTCACCGAGCTGCTCTCGGGCGACTACAACACGGCGTTCGGGCGGTCGAGCCACCACCAGATCTGGTCGGAGGCGATGGTCGCCACGCCCGTCGTCCGCGGGCTGCTCGGCATCGAGGTCGCCGACGGCGGGCGCCACGTCCGCATTGCGCCCAGCCTGCCCATCGACTGGGACCGCGTTCGCGTTCGGAACGCGCCCGCTGGCGACGGCACGTTTGGGCTTCTGGTCTCGCGTCGTTCCGGCGAACTCCGCGTCCAGATCGATGGGCTCGCGGGTTCGACTGTCGAGGTCGCCCCCGCGCTCCCGCTCGACGCCGTCGTCTCGCGGGTGACCGTGGACGGGGTCGAGGTGCCGTTCGAGGTCGACCGCCAGGGCGACGTGCAGCGGGCGACGCTCCAGTTCGCGCCCGCGAGCACGTCCTGGGTCGTCGTCGAACTGGCGCGCGCCGGCACCGACGTGGCGATCCGCTACGAGCCGGCGGAGCCGGGCGACGTCAGCCGCCAACTCCGCGTGCTCCGGTCCGTCGCCTCTGAAGGCGCGCTCCGTCTGACCGTCGAGGGGCGTAGTGGCCAGACCTATGCGCTTGCGGTTTGGACCGACCGGGATACGGACACCGAGGCCCTCCGGTCCCAGGGCGTGGCCTCGATCGAGCCCTCGGCGGCCGATCGTGCACGCGGCGTGGCCACCGACCTCCTGCTCTCGTTCGACGGCCCGCCAGACCGGTCCGGGTACGTCCGCCGCGAGATCGTCGTCCCGCTCCGGTAGCGGCGCCCTCAGGGGCGCGCGGGCACTCGGTGTCGCTCCGCGCCCGCGCTAGGTTGGCGCCGATGCCTATCGCCCGCTGTGTTCTGCTCGCGCTCGCCGTCGCCGTAACCGGCTGCGGGGAGTCGCCCGGCGCCGTCGGCCCCGGCACCGCGCGAATGGCCGACACGCTCGCCGCCCGCGTCGCCGCGGCCCACGCGAGCCCGATGCCGTACTTCGTCCTGAACACGGCGCGAGCGGACCTCCTGGAAGCCGCCGCCGGGCAGTACCGAGGCGACAACCTGCTCCGCGCCCGGTTCGACCTCGCGCGCGAGCGCCTCAACGCCGGCGACACCGACGCCGCCATCGGCCACCTCGTGGACCTCGCCGACGCGACGGGCGGCCCGGACGCCATCGCCGCAAGCCCCCTCGCGCGCGCCGTCCACACCTTGCTCGCGACGGCTCACCTCCGGCGCGGCGAGCAGGCCAACTGCCTCGCCAACCACCACGCCGGCGAGGTCTGCGTGCTGCCCTTCCGCGGCGCCGCCGTCCACGCCGACCCCGACGGCGCCCAACGCGCCGCCGACGTGCTCGCCGACCTGCTCGCGGCCGATCCGGACGACCTCGGTGCGCGGTGGCTGTTCAACGTCGCCCACCAAGCTTTGGGCACGTACCCCGACGGCGCCGGGGAGCACACCCTGCCCGGGCTCGGCGCGCCCGACGCCGCGCCCCGCTGGCGCAACACGGCCCCCCAGCGCGGCGCGGCCCTCGACGGCATCTCCGGCGGCGTCTCCGCCCAAGACTTCGACGGCGACGGCGACGCCGACCTGCTCGTCACCAGCTACGGGCTGGCCGATCCGATCCGCTACCTCGAAAACCGGGGCGGCCAGTTCGTCGACGCGACCGAGGCCGCCGGACTGACGGGCCTGACCGGCGGGCTCAATACCATCCACGGCGACATCGACCACGACGGCGACGCCGACGTGCTCGTCCTGCGCGGCGGCTGGTTCGGGGCCGTCGGTGGGTGGCCCAACTCGCTCCTGCTCAACGACGGGACGGGTCGGTTCGAGGACGTCACATACGCCGCCGGGCTCGGCGACGAGCACCCCACCCAAACCGCCGCGTTCGCCGACATCGACGGCGACGGCGACCTCGACCTCTTTGTCGGCAACGAGAGCGGCGGGGCCTACCCCGACGCGCTCGGCGAGACGGCGACCTCGACGGAGCACCCGTCCCAGCTTTTCCTCAACGAGGGGACCGACGCCGACGGCGTCCCCCGCTTCCGCGACGTCTCCGTCGAGGCGGGCGTCGTGCTGGCGGCGTTCGTCAAGGGCGCGGCGTTCGGCGACGTCGAGGGCGACGGGCGGCCCGACCTCTACGTGTCCGTGCTCGGCGGCCCGAACACGCTCTACCTCAACCGCACCGAGAACGGGCGCGTCCGGTTCGTCGAGGGCGCCGCCGAGGCGGGCGTGGCCGGGCCCGCCTTCAGCTTCCCCGTCGCGTGGTTCGACGCCGACGGCGATGGGCGCGACGATCTCGTGGTCGTCAGCTACGACGTGACGCACTTTTTCGAGACGCCCGCCGACGCCGCCCGCGAGGCGCTGGGGCTGGCGCCGACCGCTGAGACGACGCGGCTCTTCCTCAACGCCGGCGACGGCACCTTCCGCGACGCCAGCGCCCAAGCCGGGCTGGCGGTCCCACTCTTCGGGATGGGCCTGGGCGTCGGCGACCTCGACGGCGACGGCCGCCTCGACCTCTACGTCGGGACGGGCGCGCCCGACCTCGCCTCACTGATCCCGAACCGCGTCTTCCTTAACCGCTCTGCTCCGGGCGCGCCCGCGTTCGAGGACGCCACCCTCACGTCCGGCCTCGGTCACCTCCAAAAGGGCCATGCCATCGCCTTCGGCGACCTCGACGGCGACGGCGACGAAGACGTGTACGGGGTGATGGGCGGGGCTGTCGAGGGCGACCGCGCCCGCAACGTCCTGTTCGAGGGCCCCGACGGCGGGCGCTGGCTGACCGTCACGCTCGTCGGCCGCGCGCACGCCGCGCACGGCGCGCGCCTCGCGCTCCGCGTGCGCCCGCCCGACGGCCCCGCGCGCACGCTGCTCCGCACCGTCGGCACCGGCGCCAGCTTCGGGGCGGGCACGCTGGCGCTCGAGGTCGGCCTGGGCGACGGCGTCGTGGAGGGCGCGACGGTCCGGTGGCCGGGCGGCGCCGAGGAGGCCGTTGACGGGCTGGCGGCCGGCGGCCGGTTCCGGCTGGTGGAGGGCACCGGCCGAGCCGAGCGGGTCGCCGGGGGGACCTAAGGGGGCCGCCGGAGGGCCTTGGGGGGCGACCGGCGATCCCCTACATTGACGGGGCATCTCCGCTGCCGCCATGCGTGTTGCCCTCGTCCTTGCCGCCCTCCTCGTCGCCGGCTGCGGGTCTGGGAATGGCGTGCGTGAGGCGAGCGACCCCGACGTGATCGAGGGCGACGACATCGAGCGGCGCGACCTCCAGCGCATCGAGGCGATGCTCCGCGGGCAGGTCGCCGGGGTCCAGGTCATCCAGCAGGGCTCCAGCTTCGCCATCCGCATCCGGGGCGCCGACTCCTTCGGCAACAGCAACGCCGACCCGCTCTTCGTGGTCGACGGCGTCGCGCTCCCCCTCGGCCTCGACGGCGCGCTCGACGGGCTCAACCCTCGCGACGTCGAGTCGATCCGCGTGCTCAAGAACGCCAGCGACACGGCGATCTACGGCGCTCGGGGGGCGAACGGCGTCGTCGTCATCACCACCCTCCGCCCGCCGGCCCCGGCCGACGGGTAGCGCGGACGCAGAAAATTGCCCCTGCCACAGTGAAGATTATGGAAGCGCTTCCGGCCCGAGCACGGCACGTGCAAGGCCCCCTTTGTCCCCGGCAAGGCGGCGTTTCGGCTTGGAATGGCGGATGTAAGCGGTTGCACAGCGATTGTCGAGCCGTTAACCTCTTCTCTGACCGATAGCGCTTCCGAAGGCCCCTGGTACGCTGGGGCGCGGCGCTCGCGCGGACACACACACACACACCACACTCCAGATGAGTCGGATCGCTACCCTCCTCGGGCTGGCCGCCCTCCTGCTGACGCTCGGAACGCCGGATGCCACCGCCCAGTCGCGGACGGTCACCGGCACCGTGACCGATGCCAACTCGGGCGACACCCTCCCCTTCGTCAACGTCATCATCCAGGGCACGACCCGGGGGGCCGCGACGAACATCGACGGCGAGTACTCGATCGCGGTCGACGGCCCGGACGCCGTGCTCGTCTACCGCTTCCTCGGCTACGTCGAGCACGTCGAGACCGTCGGCAGCCGCTCCGTCATCGACGTCGCGCTCGCCGAGGACTCCAACATCCTGGACGACGTCGTCGTGGTCGGCTACGGGACGCAGCGCCGCGGCGACGTCACGGCCTCGGTCTCGACGGTCGACATCGACGACGCCAACGAAGGGCTCATCAGCGCGCCGACCGACTTCCTGGAGGGCCGCGTGGCCGGCGTCAACGTGATCGAGAACGGCGGCGAGCCGGGCGCGAACGTGTCCGTCCGGATCCGCGGCGGCACGTCGATCACGGCCTCGAACGAGCCGCTCTACGTCATCGACGGGATCCCGATCTCGAACGACAACGTGACGCCCGGCGGCGCCGGTGAGGCCTCGAACGGCCCCCCGCGCAACCCGCTCACGCTCATCAACCCGAACGACATCGCGTCGATGACCGTCCTCAAGGACGCCTCGGCGACGGCCATCTACGGCTCGCGCGGCGCGAACGGCGTCGTGCTGATCACGACCAAGAACGGGGCCTCGGGCCAGGTCTCGGTCGACTACGAGGGCACGACCTCGTTCTCGTCGGCGTCCAACAACTACGACGTGCTCACGGGCGACGAGTACCGCTCCTTCGTGACCCAGAACGCCAGCATCTTCGGGGCCGGCGCGCTCGCCGGGCCGGACGGCTCGATCGACTTCAACAACACGAACTCCGACTTTGTCGACGCCATCTTCCGGACGGCCGTCTCGCAGTCGCACAACCTGTCGTTCGGCGGCGGCACCCCGACGACGCAGTACCGCGCCAGCCTCAGCTACCTCGACCAGCAGGGCATCGTGATCTCGTCGGGCCTGGAGCGCGTGACCGCGCGGCTCAACGCCAACAACCAGCTGTTCGACAACAAGCTCCGGCTCGGCCTCAACCTGACGTCCGCGCTGACCGACGACGACTTCGTCCCGGCCAACGACGTCGGCGGGTTCGAGGGCGGCCTGTTCCAGAACGCCCTGCAGTACCGCCCGGTCGCCCCGATCTACTCGGACGCGTCGGGCGACGGGTTCTACGAGGTCCCCAACCAGCGCTCGTTCCGCAACCCGGTCGCGCTCGCCGAGCAGATCGACGAGACGGCCCGGACCGTCCGGACGCTCGGCAACATCTCGGCCGAGCTCGAGCTGGTCGACGGGCTCACGGCCTCGCTCAACGTCGGCGGCGACCGCTCGGTCGGCACGCGCCGCTCGTACATCCCGGGCGCCAGCCCGCTCGGCGAGCCCTACGCCAGCGCCACCACGAACGGCGGCTCCGGCTACCGGCGGACGCTGGAGCGGACCTCGGCGACGCTGTCGACCTACCTGACCTACGCCTCGCGCCTGGGCCAGGACACCAACTTCGACATCCTGGGCGGCTACGAGTACCAGTCGTTCAACGTCAGCGAGACCTCGGTCCAGGCCTCGGGCTTCGTGACCGACGTGACGGCCGACGACCTGTTGCAGTCGGGCGCGCTCATCCAGGTCAACGGCAACGCCGCCGGGCCGGGCACCTTCTCGTACCGCGGGGAGAACCTGCTGGCGTCGTTCTTTACCCGGACGAACCTCAACTACGGCGACCGCTACTACCTGACGGGCTCGCTCCGCTACGACGGGTCCTCGCGCTTTTCGGAGGACAACCGGTACGCCCTCTTCCCGGCCGTCTCGGGTGCCTGGCGCATCACCGAGGAGCCGTTCTTCGACGGCGGCACGGCCGTCACCGACTTGCGCCTGCGCGCCGGCTACGGCGTCGTCGGCAACCAGGCCATCGGCGACTACCTGTTCCTGCCGCTGCTCGGCGCCAACCCGGCCAACTCGGCCGTCCTCAACGGCGTCATCGTGCCGGGCTACGCCCCGACACAGCTCGCCAACCCCGACCTCCAGTGGGAGGAGAAGGAGGAGGTCACGGTCGGCCTCGACTACCGCCTGCTGAGCGACCGGCTCTACGGCTCGGTCGAGTTCTACCGGAACACGACCAACGACCTGCTCCTGCAGGTGCCGATCCTGGCCTCGGTCGTCTCGACCCAGCTCCAGAACGTCGGCTCGCTCCGCAACACGGGCGTCGACCTCGCGCTCGACGCGCTCCTGTTCGAGAACGACGCGGCCAGCTTCACGCTCGGGTTCACGTTCAACACCAACCAGAACGAGATCCTCGACCTCGGCGGCGCGACCCAGCTCCTGACGGGCAACGTGTCCGGCGAGGGCCAGAGCAACGTCCAGACGCTCCTCCTCACCCCGGGCGAGCAGTTCCCGGTCTTCTACGGGTTCGAGTGGACCGGCGAGTTCCAGAACGGCACGGCCGTCTACAACGACTACAACCCGGTCGACCTCGACGGCGACGGCGTCATCGGCCCGCTCGAGCGCGAGCTCGTCGGCACGACGCAGAGCCCGGACGACGGCGACCGCGTCAAGCTCGGCAGCCCCCGCCCGGACTTCACCTACGGCATCCGCCTCAACGGCACCGTCGGCGACTTCGGCCTGCGCGCCTTCTTCCGGGGCGAGCAGGGCCGCGAGCTGTTCAACAACACGGCGCTCGTCTACGGCGGCCGCAACTCGGCCGGCAACCGCAACTTCCTCGACCTCGACTTCCCGGCCGACGAGTCGATCGAAGCCGCCCGCGTGTACTCCTCGCGCTACATCGAGGACGCCTCGTTCCTGCGCCTCGACCAGCTCACGCTCGACTACCGCCTGGGCAACGTCCTCCCGCAAATCCGCAACGCCCGCGTCTTCGTGACCGGCAACAACCTGTTCGTGATCACGCCCTACACGGGCATCGACCCCGAGGTCAACGCGCCCGGCGCGTCGGTCGCCGGGATCTCCTCCGTCGGCGTCGACTACCTGTCGTACCCCCGCGCTCGGACGTTCACGATCGGCGTCAACCTCGGCCTCTAGACACGTCCACCAACAGGCGGGCCGGTGAATCCTGGCGCCGGCCCGCCCCCCCATACACCATGAATACGCATTCTACCCGCGGACGCGTCGCCCTCTTGGCGGCCGTGCTCGTGCCGGTCCTTGGACTCGGCGCCTGCACCGACCTCTCGGTCGACCCCTTCAGCTCGGTGACCCCCGAGAACTTCTACCAGAACGACACCGAGGTCATCGCCGCGCTGTCGCCCGTGTACTCGCAGCTGCGCGGGACGCTCTGGGCCTACCACAACCTCAGCCAGGTCACCTCCGACGAGACGATCGTCCCGACGCGTGGCAACGACTGGTTCGACGGCGGCGACTGGCTCTCGCTCCACCAGCACAGCTGGACGCCGACGCTGGGCTTCCTCAACGACGCCTGGAACACGTCGTACTCCGGGATCGCCCGGGCGAACAGCCTGCTCCGTGACCTCGAGTCGATCGAGAACGTGCCGAACCGCGAGGGCCTGATCGCTGAGATCCGCGGCTTGCGCGGCTTCTACTACTACACGCTCCTCGACCTCTTCGGAAACATCCCGCTCATCGGCGACGAGGAGGGCGAGTTCTCCGTCGACCCGGACAACGTGCCCCCGACCGAGACGCGCGCCGACGTGTTCGCCTTCGTCGTCGGCGAGTTCGAGGACATCCGCGGCGACCTCCCCGTCGCCGGCGCCGGCAACGGCGGCCGGTTCTCGCAGGGCGCCGCCGACGCGATCCTGGCCAGCCTCTACCTCAACGCCGAGGTCTTCGGCGGGACCGTCACGGCCGGCGGCCTCCAGCGCGGCCCCGCCCGCTACGCCGACGCCGCCGAGGCGGCCAACCGCGTCATCAACGGGCCCTACAGCCTCAACCAGGGCATCGACGCCTGGCAGGGGCAGTTCTCGCCGACCAACGAGAACAACCCGGAGCACGTCTTCGTGGTGCAGCACCTCAACGCCGACGGCTACGGCGTCAACTTCCCGTTCCGCGCGCTCCACTACAACTCGTTCGCGGGCGGCGGCTGGAACGGCTTCTCGACGATCGCCGAGACCTACGCCAAGTTCGACACCGACCCGCGCCGCGTCATCTTCGCCGAGGGCCGGGCCATCAACTACGACACCGGCGAGCCGATCAACGACCGCAACGGCGACCCGCTCGTGTTCACGCCCGACTTCCCGAACGGCGTCACGCCGGCCGGCGGCGGCGCGGGCGAGGGCGACGGCATCCGCGTCCTCAAGTTTCCGGTCGACGTCAACCGCGTCGGCCAGAACGGCAACAACGACTACCCGTACTTCCGCTTGGGCGAGATGTACCTGATCCGCGCCGAGGCCCGCTTGCGGACCGGCGACGCGGCCGGCGCCCTCACCGACATCAACACGATCCGGACGCGCGTCGGCGCCGACGCGCTCACGAGCGTCTCGCTCGACGACATCCTGGAAGAGCGGCTCCTGGAGCTGACCTACGAGGCCCGTCGTCGCCAGGACCTGATCCGCTTCGACCAGTTCGTCTCGGGCGACTGGGCGTTCAAGAACGGCAGCGCGCCGTTCCGCGTCTTGTTCGCGATCCCGCAGACGCAGATCGACGCGTCGGACGGCATCCTGGCCCAGAACCCGGGTTACTAAGGCCCGACCGCTGGCGGTCTCCGCCGAACACGCGAGCGCCCCGCCCCCCACAGGGCGGGGCGCTCGTCCGTTCCTCCGGCCTGCACGGCCGCGCCCCGCCGTCCCGTTCGCCTCTCGATGCCCGCTCTCCGCTTGCCCCGTCGACTCCTCCTCGCCCTGCTGACGTCGTCGGCCCTGGTCGGGTTGGCGCCCGCCCTCGGAGGCTGCGCCGACGGCGCCGACGACGACGCCCTGTTCACGTCGCTCGCGCCCGACGCGACCGGGCTGGTGTTCGAGAACCGGATCGAGGAGACCCAAGAGCTCAACGTCTTCACCTACCGCAACTTCTTCAACGGCGGCGGGGTCGGCGTGGGCGACGTCGACGGCGACGGCCGGCCGGACGTGTACCTGACGGCCAACCTCGGGCCCAACCGGCTCTTCCTCAACCGGACGGAGCCCGGCGGCGACATCCGCTTCGAGGACGTGACCGAGACCGCGGGCGTCGCGGGCGCGCGGTCGTGGAGCACCGGCGTCTCGGTTGCGGACGTCGACGGCGACGGGCTCCTCGACCTCTACGTCTCGAACGCGGGCACCGCGGACGGCGAGGGCCGGGCGAACGAGCTGTTCCGCAACCTCGGACCCGGGCCCGACGGCGTCCCCCGCTTCCGCGATGTGGCCGCCGCGTGGGGCGTCGCCGACGAGGGCACGTCCACGCACGGCGCCTTTTTCGACGCCGACGCGGATGGCGACCTCGACCTCTACGTCCTCAACAACTCGTTCCGGCCCGTCTCGTCGTTCGGGCTCCGCAACATCCGCGACGAGCGGAACGCGGTCGGCGGCGACAAGCTGTACCGCAATGAGGCCGGGGCCGGAGAAGCGCCCCGCTTTGTCGACGCCAGCGAAGCGGCGGGGATCTACGGCTCGGAGATCGCCTTCGGGCTCGGCGTCACGCTCGGCGACACCGACGACGACGGCGACCTCGACATCTACGTCTCGAACGACTTTTTCGAGCGCGACTACCTCTACCTCAACAACGGCGACGGCACGTTCGAGGAGGTCCTGGAAGACGCCATGCCGACGATCGCGCTCTCGTCGATGGGCGCCGACATGGCCGACCTCACCGGCGACGGGCGGCCCGAGGTGTTCGTGGTCGACATGCTGCCCGACGACGACGACCGGCTCAAGGCGTCGAGCAGCTACGAGGGCCACAACCTCCAGCGCGCGAAGGTGGCCAACGGGTACCACCACCAGTTCATGCGCAACACGTTGCAGCGCAACAACGCCGACGGCACGTTCTCCGAGCTCGCGTCCGTCGCCGGCGTCGACGCCACGGACTGGAGCTGGGCCGCGATCTTCGCCGACCTCGACCTCGACGCCCGCGCCGACCTCTTCGTGACGAACGGCACGATGCGCGACGTGACCGATCAGGACTACATCGCGTTTCTGGCCGACACCCAGAACCAGAACGCGATGGCGACCGGGCAGGGCGTCGATTTTCTGGAACTGTTGGAGGTTATGCCGTCGACGCCGCTCGCGAACGTCGCCTTCCGCAACGTCGGCCGGGGCGACTCGGTCGCCTTCGAGCGCGCGCCCCAGTGGGGCCTGGGCGAAGAGGGCTTTTCGAACGGCGCCGCGACGGGCGACTTCGACGGCGACGGCGACCTCGACCTCGTCGTCAACAACGTCAACGCGCCCGCGAGCTTCTTCTTAAACCACGCCGCCGAGCGCGGCGGGCGATCGCTGGCCGTCGCGCTGGAGGGCGAGGGCGGCAACACGGGCGGGATCGGCGCGAAAGTGGCCGTGTGGAGTGGGGGAGAGGTCCAGGTCCGCGAGGCCGTCCCCACGCGCGGCTTCCAGTCGAGCGTCGACCCCGTGCTCCACGTCGGGCTGGGCGACGCGCTCGCGGCCGACTCGGTCGTGGTCCGCTGGCCGGACGGGCGGACGCAGGCGCTGGCGGACGTGCCGGCCGGGCGCCTGACGCTTCGCCAGCGCGAGGCGACCGGCGCCTTTCGCCCGCTCGCGGTCCCGCTCGCGGATTCGCTCTTCCAAGACGTGACGGCGACCACCGCGCCCGGCTGGACGCACCGCGAGAACGCGTTCGTCGACTACGACCGCGAGTTGCTGATGCCATGGCCGCGGTCGCAAGACGGCCCCGCCGCCGCCGTCGGCGACGTGGACGGCGACGGCGACGACGACCTCTTTTTGGGTGGCGCGGCCGGGCAGCCGGGCGTGCTCTGGCTTCGGCGCGGCAATCGGTTTGTCCTTGCAGAGCCTGCGGCCTTCGCGAGCGATGCGGCCTCCGAAGACGTGGCCGCGGCGTTCGTCGACGCCGACGCCGACGGCGACCTCGACTTGTACGTCGGCTCGGGCGGGTCGGAGATGGCGCCCGGCGACCCCCGCTTGCGCGACCGCCTCTACCTCGGCGACGGCGCGGGCGGCTTCGAGCCTGCGCCCGACAGCGCCATCCCCGCGACGACCGAGGCGGTCGGGACGGTCGCCGCGGGTGACTGGGACGGCGACGGCGACACGGACCTGTTCGTCGGCGCCCGCTTGGTGCCCGGCAGCTACGGCGTCGTTCCTCGGAGCACCCTCCTGCGCAACGACGGACGGCCCGGCGCCCCCCGCTTTGTCGACGTGACGCGCGGGACGGCGCCCGGTCTCGACGAGGCCGGGATGATCGCGGGCGCCGCCTTTTTTGACGCCGACGGCGACGGCGACACCGACCTCGCGACGGCCGCCGAGTGGGGCCCGATCACGGTCTGGGCGAACGACGCCGGCCGGTTCACACCTGCGCCGATCCCCGGCACGACGGGCCTGTGGCAGGGCCTCACCGCCGCCGACCTCGACGGCGATGGCGACACCGACCTCGTCGCCGCCAACTGGGGACTCAACAGCCGACTGGTCGCCAGCGCCGACGAGCCGCTCCGCCTCCACGTCGGCGACTTCGATGGGAACGGCCGGAGCGACCCGCTGCTCTCCGTCCCCAACCGCGGCCGCAGCCTGCCGTTCGCGCTGCGCAATGAGCTGACGGCCCAGCTTCCCAGCCTCAAGCGCGAGTACCTCACGCCGTCGTCGTACGTCGGCAAAACCATCGAGGACCTGCTGACGCCGGCCCAGCTCGAGCGCGCGGACGTGTACGAGGCGGCCGAGCTGGCGTCGGTCGTGCTGGTCAACGACGGCGGCGCGTGGCGCGTGCAGCGACTCCCGTTCGAGGCCCAGCTCGCCCCCCTCGCCGCCCCGCTCGCGCTCGACGCCGACGCCGACGGCACGCTCGACCTGCTGGCGGCCGGCAACCGCGACGACCTCAAGCCCGACCTCGGCCGCCAGATGTCGGGCGTCGGCGCGCTGCTGCGCGGGACCGGCGGCGGGTTCGCATCTGTGCCCGGCGGCTTCCGCGTGCGCGGCGAGGTCCGCCACCTCGTGCGCCTCAACGGCGCGGCCGGCGCGGTCGTCGTCGCCGTCCGCAATGGCGCTGCGCCCGCCGTGTTCGCGCCCGTCGGCGCGTCGCGCGAGTAGTCTGACCCCTCACCCTGTCCCTCTCCCGGTGGGAGAGGGGACGCCCTCTGGAAGCCTGTGCTCACGTCTGATTCTCTACCAGCCGCAAGCGTCTCTACGACGTCCCCTCTTCCTCGGGGAGAGGGGACGCGAGGCTGGCGGGTCGCCGTCGCCACGCTCGCGCTCGCGCTCGCCGGGTGCGGCGGTGGGGGAGAGGCGCCCCTGTTCGAGGCGCTCGCGCCCGAGGCCTCCGGTGTCACATTCCAAAACAGCCTGGAGGAGAGCGCCGAGTTCAACATCCTGAGCTACCTCTACTACTACAACGGCGGCGGCGTGGCCGCGGGCGACGTGGACGGCGACGGCCGCCCGGACCTCTACTTCACCGCCAACGAGCAGCCCAACCGGCTCTACCTCAACCGCTCCGACGAGACGGGCGTCCGCTTCCAAGACGTCACCGAGGCGGCGGGCGTTGCGGGCACGTCGGACTGGACGACCGGCACCACGATGGCCGACGTCGACGGCGACGGGCTCCTCGACATCTACGTCGCCGCGCTCGGCGCCCACCAGGGGCGACGCGGCCGCAACGAGCTCTTTCTGAACCAGGGCCCCGGGCCCGACGGCGTCCCGCGCTTCCGCGAGGCCGCCGCCGAGGTCGGCCTCGACTTCGAGGGGTTCGGCACGCAAGCGACGTTCTTCGACTACGACCGCGACGGCGACCTCGACGCGTACCTCTTGAACCACGCCGTCCACACCGCGCGGACGTACAAGCGACCGGTCGAGACGCGCGCCCGCGACGAGCGCTCCGGCGACCGCCTGTACCGCAACGACGGCGAGCCAGGCCAGACGCCCGTCTTCGTGGAGGTCACCGAGGAGGCGGGCATCGTGTCCGGCATCAGCGGCTACGGGCTCTCGGTCGTCGCCAGCGACCTCGACGGCGACGGGTGGACCGACCTCTACGTCGGCAACGACTTCCACGAGAACGACTTCGTCTACCTCAACAACGCCGACGGCACCTTCCGCGAGGTCGCCCAGACCGCACTCGCGCACGCCTCGCGCTTCTCGATGGGCGCCGACGTGGCGGACGTGGACCACGACGGCGACGCGGACGTCGTCGTGCTCGACATGATGCCCCGCGACGAGGCCATCCGCCAGACCGCCGGCGGCGACGACACCTACGACCTCGCCGAGCTCAAGCGCCAGATCGGCTACGGCCCCCAGGTCGCCCGGAACTCGCTCCAGATCAACCGCGGGCTCGGCGCCGACGGCACGCCCCGTTTTTCGGATGTGGCCACGCTCTCGGGAATCGAGGCGACGGACTGGAGCTGGACGGCCCTGCTGGCGGACCTCGACCTCGACGGCCACCGCGACCTGTTCGTCACGAACGGCATCTGGCGGCGGCCCAACGACCTCGACTACATCAACTACGTCTCCGACGCCCAGATCCAGCAGTCGCTGGCGCTGGGGATCGGGGAGGACGAGGTGGCGCTGCTGGAGCAGATGCCCCAGGTGGAGATCCCGAACGAGACGTTCCGCGGGCTCGGCGGCGTCCGGTTCCAAGAGGTCGACTGGGGCCTCGGTGCGCCGGGCTTTTCGAACGGCGCCGCGACCGTCGACCTCGACAACGACGGCGACCTCGACGTGGTTGTCAACAACGTCAACGCGCCCGCGGGGATCTTTCTGAACACCGCCGCCGACCGGGGCGGGCGGTCGTTGGTGATCACGCTCGACGGCGACGACGCCAACACCGGCGGGATCGGCGCGCGCGTGGTCGTCGAGGCCGGGGGGCTGGCGCAGACGACCGAGGCCCAGCCTACGCGCGGCTTTCTGTCGTCTGTGGATCCGAGGCTCGTCGTCGGGTTGGCGGGTGCCGACCGCGCCGACCGGGTCCGCGTCACGTGGGCCGACGGCCGGGTGCAGACGTTGACCGACGTGCCCGCCGGGCCGCTGACCCTCCGCCAGCGCGACGCCGGGCCCGCCTCCGAAGCCCCCACGCCCGCCCCGGCCGTCCGGCTCGCGCAAGCCGCCGACGCGCTCGACTGGACGCACGTCGAGAACGTCTTCGTGGACTTCAACCGCGAGCGGCTGATGCCCCACATGCTGTCGCGGCTGGGGCCCGCCCTCGCCGTCGCGGATGTGACCGGCGACGGGCGCGACGACGTGTTCCTCGGTGGCGCGCGCGCGCAAGCGAATGCCCTCTTCATCCAGACCGCCAGCGGCGCGTTTGTCGAAGCGGACGTGCCCGCGTTCGCGGCCGACACCGAGCCCGAAGCCGTCGACGCGCTGTTCTTCGATGCCGACGGCGACGGCGCGCTCGACCTCTACGTCGCCACGGCCGGCAACGAGTTCCGGGGCGAGCGCGACGAGATCCGCGACCGCCTCTACCTCGGCGACGGCGCCGGAGGCTTCACCCCTGCACCTGCTGGCGCCTTGCCCGAGCGCTTTGGCCACGCGGGCGCCGTCGCCGCCAGCGACTGGGACGGCGACGGCGACCTCGACCTCTTCGTCGGTGGCCGCGTCGTGCCCCGCGCCTACGGGATGCCCGCGCCGAGCGCGCTGTTGGAGAACGACGGGACCGGCCGGTTTGCCGACGCCACCGCCCGGCTGGCGCCCGGGCTCGCCGAGGTCGGGATGGTCAGCCGCGCCGCCTTCGGCGACCTCGACGGCGACGGCCGCGACGACTTGGTTCTCGCCGGCGAGTGGATGGCGCCGACCGTCTACCGCGCGACCGGCTCCGGCTTCGAGCCGCTCGACACCGGGCTCGGCGACGCGACGGGCTGGTGGACCGCCCTCGACCTCGCCGACCTCGACGGCGACGGCGACCTCGACTTGGCGCTCGGCAACCTCGGCCTCAACTCCCGCATCAAGGCCTCGCCGGAGCACCCCGCGCGGCTGTGGCTCGCCGACTTCGACGGCAACGACGTGCTCGACGGCATCCTGACCTCGTTTCGCGACGGCGACGACTACCCGCTCGCGGGCGTCGACGTGCTGCGCCAGCAGTTCCCCGTGCTCCGCCAGCGCTACGACTCGTACGCCGCGTTCGGCGCGCGGACCGTCCCCGACCTCTTCGGCGCGACCGCGCGCAGCGCCGAGCAGCGCACGGCGACCACGTTCGCGAGCGCCATCGCCCTCAACGACGGCACGGGCCGCTTCTCGCTCACGCCTCTCCCCGACCTCGCCCAGATCGAGCCGGTCTACGCCATCACGCACGCCGACCTCGACGGCGACGGCGTGCTCGACCTGGTGCTCGGCGGCGGCCTGCTCGGCGTCCGCCCCAGCCGGGGCCGCTACGACGCCGGGCTCGGGCTGGCGCTGCTCGGCGACGGGGCCGGCGGGTTTGCGCCCGCGCCGCTGTCGGCCGGGATCGTGCTGGAGGGCGAGATCCGCGCGCTCGCGATCGCCGACGGGTCGCTGCTGATCGCCGCGCCGAGCGACGGGCCGGTGCAGACGTTGCGCCTCGGGTCCAGCGTTCTCGCCGCCCGATGAGGGCGGGGGCGTGCCTTGTCGCCGCCCCGCAAACCCCCGATATTGACCGGATACGACTGAAGGACTCGATGACGATGCGACTGCTTCCGCTTGCCCTCGTCGCCCTGCTGGCGGCCGGCTGCCAGGACGGCGGCCCGGCGACGGCCCCGCCCGAGGCGGCCGACCCCGAACTCCTCCACGGGGCGATCCAGCGGGTCACCGACGTGATGACGTACGACATCTTCAGCCCGCCCCAGGCGAGCCGCGTCTACGCCTACACGTCGCTGGCGGCCTACGAGGCCGTCGCGCCCACCGACCCCGAGCTGGCGTCGTTGGCGGGCCAGCTCCGCGACTACCACGCGCCGCCCGCCGCCGACGGCGAGGTCCACGGGCCGACGGCGGCGGTCTACGCCGCGCTCGCCGTCGGCGAGGCGCTGACGTTCTCGAGCGACCGCGTGGCCGAGTACCGCGTCGAGGTCGAGGACGCGCTCCGCGCCAGCGGCATGTCAAGGCGCCTGCTGGCGACGTCGGAGGCGCACGGCGAGGCCGTCGCCCGCCACGTGCTCGCGTACGCCGACGCCGACGGCTACGCCCAGACGCGGAGCGGGCCCGCGTACACCGTCACCGGCGCTGAGGGCGAGTGGCAGCCCACGCCGCCCGCCTACCTCGACGCGATCGAGCCCAACTGGCAGACGCTGCGCCCGTTCGTGCTCGACTCGGCCGCCCAGTTCAAGCCGCCGCCGCCGCCGCCGTACTCCCTGGAGCCCGGCACCCCGTTCCGCCAGGAGGTCGACGAGGTCTACGCCGTCACGACCGAGATGACCGACGAGCAGCGTGCCATCGCCAGCTTCTGGGACTGCAACCCGTACGTGATGCACACGCGCGGGCACGCCATGTTCGCGACGAAGAAGATCACGCCGGGCGGCCACTGGATGGGCATCGCCGCGATCGCCAGCCGCGAGGCCGGTGACGACGCGGCCGGCGCCGCCGAGGCCTACGTCCGGACCGCGCTCGCGCTCGCCGACGGGTTCCTGTCGGTGTGGGACGAGAAGTACCGCTCGCGCTTGGTCCGCCCCGAGACCGTCATCAACGAGCACCTCGACGAGGACTGGATGCCGCTCCTGCAGACGCCCCCGTTCCCCGAGTACTCGTCGGGCCACAGCGTCATCTCGGCCGCCGCCGCCGAGGCGCTGACGGCGCTCTACGGCGACCTCGCCTTCCTGGACACGACGGAGATCCCGTACGGCCTGCCCGCGCGGCCATTCACGTCGTTCCGGCAGGCCGCCGAGGAGGCCGCCATCTCGCGCCTGTACGGCGGCATCCACTACCCGATGGCCGCGAGCGAGGGGCTCGCGCAGGGCCGGGGCGTCGGCGCGCTCCACGTCGAGCGGCTGGCGACGCGCGCCGACCCCGTCGCCCAGCGATAAGGCCCGC
The DNA here is from genome assembly GCF_046845755.1 of Rubrivirga halophila. Classification (GTDB taxonomy): domain Bacteria; phylum Bacteroidota; class Rhodothermia; order Rhodothermales; family Rubricoccaceae; genus Rubrivirga. The sequence goes on along the minus strand of NZ_CP177357.1, from coordinate 3,399,974 downwards.
CGGGGGAGGACTGATCGCCCAGCGCGCAGGCTAGCTTCCGGCCCTCCCGACCGACGCCATGATCCGCCGCCTCGCTGTCCTCTCGCTGGCCCTGCTCGCGCTCGTCGCGCTCCCCGCCTGCGACTCCGGCTCCGACGCCATCGGCTTGACAGGCACGTGGGAGGGCGAGATCTTCGACCCCAACGACGCCAGCGCTCCGCGCTACCCCGTCACGTTGCGGCTCTCCGACGACGGTATCCGCGTCACCGGGAACGGCGTCGTCGCGAGCCTGCCCGAGGGCGACCTCCCGTTCCTGGTCGTCGACGGCACGTTTATCGGCACGATCGTCAACCTGACGCTGCGCTACGAGGTCCCGCCGTTTATGGGGTCGCTTAGCGGGACGCTCGTCGGCACCGACCCGGGGAGGATCCGGGGCACGTTTACCGGGCGCGGCGAGGCGAACGGCGACGTGGAGATCGAACTGGTGGCCCGGCGGATCTAACCGGGGCCGCGCGGTGGGTCGGGGGTGAAAGGGCTTCCATTCGGGTCCGGACCCCTTTACATTGACGGTCCTTCACGGTCTGTTAATGCACGCGCGCGCTGCTCTCGCCCTCCTCCTTCTCGGCCCGCTCGCGGCCTGCGGCCAGATCGGCGGCGCCGAGGGGCGCGCCCCCGCCGACGCCGGCTGGGTCGACCTGTTCGACGGCGCCACGCTCGACGGCTGGCACGGCTACGCGACGGCCGACCGCTCGCCCAAGTGGTCCGTCGTCGACGGCGTGATGACGCTGACGCCTCAAGGTGACTGGGACGGCGACCTCGTCGCGCCCGGCGGGCCGTACGGCGACTTCGAGCTCGAGGTCGAGTGGTGGGTCCAGCCGTGCGGCAACTCGGGAATCTTCTACCGGGGCGAGGAGGACCCGGCGCTCGCGCCCATCTGGCGGACCTCGCTCGAATCCCAGATCCTGGACGACACCTGCCACCCGGATGGGACGTACCCCAGCCACCGCGCGGGCGGGCTCTACGACCTGTACACGCCCGAGACCGACGCACCGACGGAGGGCGGCGCGTGGCACACGACCCGCATCGTCGCCGACGGCGACCGGATCACGCACATGCTCGACGGCCGGACCGTCGTCGACGCCGTCCAGGGCTCGGCCGACTGGGACGCGCGGATCGCCGTCAGCAAGTTCCGCGACGGCGACGCCTTCCCCGGCTACGGCACGCGCCGCGCCGGCTTCGTCGGGCTCCAGGACCACGGCGACACGCTGCGCATCCGGCGCGTCCGCATCCGCACCCTCTAACCCCACGCACGCATGACCGCGATCAAGGCTCGGCTGAGCACGATGATGTTCCTGGAGTTCTTCGTCTGGGGGGCGTGGTACACGACCGTCGCCGTCTACATGGCCGCTGAGGGGTTGGGCGACCTGACGCACTGGCCGTACACCGTCAACCCGATCGCGGCGATCGTGGCGCCGTTCTTCCTCGGGCTCGTGGCCGACCGCTACTTCGCGGCCCAGAACGTGTTCGGCGTGCTGCACCTGTTGGGCGGCGTGTTCATGCTGGCGGCGCCGTCGCTGATCGGGAGCCCGACGCTGTTCATCCTGGCCCTGCTGGCGTACAACCTGTGCTACATGCCGACGCTCGGCCTGTCGAACACGATCGCGTTCGAGCAGCTCGAGGACCAGGAAAAGGAGTTCCCCATCATCCGCGTGTTCGGGACGCTGGGCTGGATCGTGGCCGGGCTGGCGATCTCGTTCGTGCTGTCGCCCGTGCTCGGCGTCGAGTCCGCCGAGGCGACGGCGTGGCCGCTGTACCTGACCGGCATCGGGTCCATCATCCTGGGGCTGTTCTCGTTCACGTTGCCGAACACGCCGCCGGTCGCCAAGGGCCAGCCCGTCTCGGTCGCCTCCATCGCGGGCGTCGACGCGTTCCGCCAGCTCGGCAGCCGCCCGTTCTACATCTTCCTGGCCGCCAGCTTCCTGATCTGCATCCCGCTCGCGGCCTACTACAACTTTACCCAGCTCTTCCTCGGCGCGACCGGCTTCGAGAACATCGCCGCGACGCAGTCGCTGGGGCAGGTCTCCGAGGTCCTGTTCATGCTGCTGATGCCGCTGCTGTTCGTGCGGTGGGGCGTCAAGTGGATGCTGGCGGCGGGGATGCTGGCGTGGGTGATCCGCTACGCGCTCTTCGCGCTCGCCGCGCCCGCCTCCGTCACGTGGATGATCGTCGGCGGCATCGCGCTCCACGGCATCTGCTACGACTTCTTCTTCGTGACGGGCCAGATCTACGTCGAGAAAAAGAGCACGCCGGCCGTCCGCGGACAGGCGCAGGGGCTGCTCGTGCTCGTCACGTATGGCGTCGGGATGCTGATCGGCGCGCAGGTGGCCGGGCAGGTCTACAACGGGTTTCTGTCCGACCGCGCCGCGCTGCCCCTCGCCGAGTGGGCCCAGTTCTGGTGGATCCCGGCCGCCTTCGCGGGCGCCGTGCTCGTCCTGTTCATCGTCTTCTTCAACGACCGCGTCGACCGCTCGGACGAGACCGTCGCGCCCTCGGCCGACGCCCCGGGCGCCAGCCTGACCCCGGCGACTGAGGCCGGCGTCCCGGGCGTCATCTGATGCGTGCTCCGTGATGCGTGACTCTCCCAATACCGCTCGGCGCTGGGGCCCGCACTCGGGCGCCACGGGTAGGACGAGGTCGAGCCCCGGCCCCAACGCATCCCGCTGACCGACGGCACCCTCACGAATCACGAATCACGAATCCAGCCTTCCCCTCCATGTTCAATCCCACCATCGACCGCCGCTCCGCGCTCCGCCGCCTGTCGGCCGTGCTCGGCGGCGTCGCCACGGCCCCGCTCGCGGCGGGCCTGCTCGGCGGCTGCCGGACGCCCGGCGGCGCCGACCTCGCGGCCTACGAGTACCGGACGCTGACCGGCGGCCAGCCCGACCTGCTGGCCGCGCTCGTCGACCAGATCATCCCGCCGACCGACACGCCCGGCGCGGCCGACGCGGGCGTCCCCCAGTTTATCGACACCATGCTGACGGACTGGTACGCGGACGAGGAGCGCGCCGGCTTCCTGGCCGGCCTCGACGCCGTCGACCGCCGCGCCGAGGGATCGTTCGTGGGCTTGGACGACGCGGCGCGCGCCACGCTCGTCGCGACGATGGACGCCGAGGCGTTCGCGCCCCAGCCCGGCGCCGTCGGGGGTGCCGCTCAGCCCGACGAGGACCTTCCCGACGGGGATGTGGCGGGCGCGGCCCAGGAGGGCACGTACCAGGCCGGCGAGGAGGAGGAGAACGAGGTCGCCGGCATGCAGGGCGACCTGGGCGAGGCGATGGACGACGACGAGCCAACCGAACTCAACACCGGCGAGGGCACGACGTCGACCGGCGGGGCCGCCGACGCGCCCCCGTTCTACCGCCAGCTCAAGGAGCTCACGCTCGCGGGCTACTACACGTCCGAGCCCGGCGCCACCCAGGAGCTCCAGTGGCTCGCCTCCCCGGGCCGCTACGACGCCGACGTGCCCCTTTCCGAGGTCGGCCGCGCCTGGGCCTGAGTGCGGTCAGGGGTCCGGGTTTGTCGCCTGGTGCCCCTCCGCCCCGGCTGGACGCCGCCGACCCGCTCTGCACCCTCTGAACTCCGAATCCTGAACCTCTCGATCGATATGCAGCATTCCCACGGATCCACCATCGCCCCGCTCCGCGTCGAGCCCGTCCAGGCGGGCGCCGAGACGTACGACGCCATCGTCATCGGCTCGGGGATGTCGGGCGGCTGGGCCGCCAAGGAGCTCACCGAGAAAGGGCTCAAGACGCTCGTGCTCGAGCGCGGCCGCAACGTCGAGCACGGCACGGACTACGTCACCGAGCACCGCGCGCCCTGGGAGACGCCCTTCCGCGGGCGCGGCGACCGTCGGCACGCCGAGGAGCGCCAGTTCCGCCAGAAGAAGGCCGGGCCGTACAACGAGAACACGGCGCACTGGTACGTCGACGACGTGGACCACCCCTACGAGACCGAGGACGACACGCCGAATGAGGTCCTCTACGTGCGCGGCCACCACGTCGGCGGGCGGTCCGTGATGTGGGGCCGCCAGACGTACCGGCTCTCCGACATGGACTTCACGGCCAACGAGCGCGACGGCCGCGGCACGCGCTGGCCCATCGGCTACGCCGACATCGAGCCGTGGTACTCCTACGTCGAGCGGTTCGTCGGCATCTCGGGCGAGTCGCTGGGGCTGGAGCAGCTCCCCGACTCCGAGTTCATCCCGGCCATGCCGCTGACGGCCGTCGAGAAGAAGGTCCGCCAGTCGATCGCCGACGAGTACGGCCGGACGCTCACCATCGGCCGGTGCGCGATCCTGACGCAGCCGCACAACGGCCGCGCGGGCTGCCACTACTGCGGGCCCTGCGACCGCGGCTGTACGGCCGGCGCCTACTTCTGCTCGCTCTCGAGCACGCTCCCCGCCGCCCAAGCGACTGGCAACCTCACGCTCCGCCCGGATTCCATCGTCCACTCGCTCGTCTACGACGAGACCGCCGACCGCGTCACGGGCGTCCGCGTGATCGACCGGTTGACGAAGGAGGAGATGGTGTTCAACGCACGGCTGGTCTTCCTCAACGCGAGCGCGTTCGGGTCGGCGCAGATCCTGATGAACTCCAAGACCGCGCGCTTCCCCGACGGGCTCGGCAACCAGTCGGGCCTGCTCGGCAAGGGCATCATGGACCACCACTTCATGGTGGGCGCGTCGGGCGAGATGCCCGGCTTCGAGGACCGCTACACGTACGGCAACCGGCCCAACGGCATCTACATCCCACGCTTTCAGAACCTGCCGTGGGACCCGGGCTCGACGCGCGACTTTATCCGCGGCTACGGCTACCAGGGCGGTTCGGGGCGGGGCAACTGGGGCCGCGGCGCCGGGATGCCGGGCGTCGGCGTGGCGCTCAAGGAGTCGCTCCAGGAGCCGGGCCAGTGGAGCTTCACCATGTTCCCCTTCGGCGAGACGCTGGCGTACGACGACAACCGGATCGAGCTGACCGACGAGGTCGACCAGTGGGGCATCCCGATCCCCCGCATCGTCGGCTCCATCCGCGACAACGAGCAGCGGATGCGCGTGGCCATGAAGAGCGACGGCGCCGAGATGCTGGAGGCCGCGGGCGCGGTCAACGTCAACGAGTGGGAGGCCCCGTACCGGCTCGGCGAGGGGATCCACGAGATGGGGACGGCGCGCATGAGCGCCACGCCCGAGACCGGCTGCGTCGACTCGTGGAACCGGGTCCACGAGATCCCCAACCTCTACGTCACCGACGGCGCCTTCATGACCTCGGCCGGCTGCCAGAACCCGTCGCTGACCTACATGGCCATGACGGCTCGCGCCGTCGACCACGCTGTCAAGGCCGTCAACAACGGCGACCTCCGGGTGTGAGGTGTGAGGGGTAAAGAGTGATGGGCTCTTTCCCTCCTCCCGCTCCTCACCCATCACCCATGACTCCTCACCCATGAAGCGTCGAGACTTTGTCCGCTCCACCGCCGCCGCCGGCGTCGCGCCGTTTATCGTGCCCCGGCACGTCTTGGGCGGGGCCGGATTCGTGGCGCCCAGCGACACCGTCGCGATTGGCATCATCGGGGCCGGCGGGATGGGCGCGTCGAACGCGGCGCCCCTCGCGATGATGGACGACGTGCGGATCGCGGCGATCGCCGACATCGACATGGGCCACGTGCGGGCGGGCATCGCGCGGCGCCTCGGCTCCGACGACGCGGGCGCACGCCAGGCCGGCGCGGCGCTGCGCGACGCCTACGACGGCGCGACGGCGTACGCCGACTACCGCGAGCTGCTGGCGCGCGAGTCCGGCCTCGACGGCGTCGTGATCGCCACGCCGGACCACGTCCACGCGCACGCCGCGCTGATGGCGATGAACGGCGGGCTCGCGGTCTACGCCCAGAAGCCGTTGACGTACACCGTTGACGAGAGCCGGCGGCTGGCGGCCAAGGCCGCGGCGACCGGCGTGGTGACGCAGATGGGCAACCAGGGCCACTCCGGCGACGACGGCCGCCGCGTGGTCGAGGTGGTCCGCGCGGGCGTGCTCGGCCCGATCCGCGAGGTCCAGTCGTGGACGAACCGGCCCAACGGCTGGTGGCCCCAAGGCGTCCCGCTGCCCGACCCGGCGCCCGTGCCCGAGGGCGTGGCGTGGGACCTCTACCTCGGCCCGAACGAGGCCCAGCCGTACCGCCCCGGCATCCACCCGTTCGGCTGGCGCGGCTTCGTCGGCTTCGGCGTCGGCTCGCTCGGCGACATGGGCGCGCACCTCGTCGACTTCCCCGTGTGGGCGCTCGACCTGGGCCGCCCCGCACGGGTCGAGACCCGGCACACGCCGTGGGGCGGCGAGGGCGACACGCGCGGCACGTACCCGCTGGCGACGTTGACGCGCTACGAGTTCGACGGTCTCGGCGCCGCCGCCGGCCAGGCCGACGCCGGCCAGTCCGTCACGATGACGTGGTACGACGGCGGCCTGCTCCCCCCGACGCCGCCCCAAGCGCCCGAGGGCTTCGAGCTCGACCCGAACGGCGGCGTCATCTTCATCGGCGACCGCGGGATGCTCATCCACGAGACGTACGGCACGAACCCGCGCTTCCTGCCCGCCGCGCCCGACCTCGACCTCGCCGCCGAGGCCGCCGCCGTGCCGACCTCGCTCCGCCGCATCGACGGCGGGATCCGCGCGCACGAGGCGAACTGGATCCGCGCAATTCAGGGGACCGAGGCCGTCTCGTGCCCCTTCGCGTACGCCGCCCACCTCAACGAGATCATGCTGCTCGGCGTCGCCGCGATGGCCGCCGGTCACCCCCTCACGGTCGCCCCCGACGGCACGATCACGAACCACGACGCCTCCATCCTGACGCGCCCCTACCGCGCCGGCTGGGAGCTTCCGGAGTGATGGGTGATGGGCAACGGGTGATGGGCTCTCGCGCCGGGCGCTGTCATTCCTAGACCCCTTCTCATCCCTCCTCACCCATTACCCATCACCCGATGAACCGCCGCCGCTTTCTCCGCCAGTCCGGCGCCGCCGTCGCCCTGGGCGCCGCGCTTGGGCCGGGTGCTGCTCGCGCCCTCGCCGCGGCCCGCGCCGCCGACATCCCCGCCGAGATCGGGATCCAGCTGTGGACCGTCCGCGACGTGCTCCCCGGCGACGTCAACGGCGTGCTCGAGATGCTGGCGCGGGTCGGGATCGGCGAGGTCGAGACGGCGGGCTACGCCGACCGCGACCCGGCCGCCTTCCGCGACGCGCTCGCGGCGCACGGGCTCGCGACGCCCGCGGCCCACCAGCTCGTCGCCGAGCTCGTCGCCGACTCCGCGAGCATGGCCGAGGCGGGCCTGCCCGCCTTCGACACGGCGCTGGAGACCGTCACCACGGTCGGCCACGACTACCTCGTGATCCCGTGGCTCCCGCCGGACGCGCGGCCCGACCGCGACGGCTACCTCCGCCTCGCCGACCAGCTCAACGGGATGGGCGAGCGCGCGAACGCGGCGGGCGTCCGGCTGGCGTACCACAACCACGACTTCGAGTTCGACACCTTCGGGACCGACCGCCCGGCCTACTTCGACTTTGTCGAGCGCCTCGAGCCGGACTTGGTCACGCTCGAGCTCGACCTGTACTGGGCCGTCGTGGCCGGCCACGACCCCGTCGACATTTTTCGGAGGTACCCCGGCCGCTTCCCGCTGTGGCACGTCAAGGACGGCGCGGGCGACGAGATGGCGCAGACGGTCGTCGGACAAGGCACCATCGACTGGCCGCGCATCTTCGCCGCCAGCGAGACGGCCGGCTTGCGCCACGCCTTCCTGGAGGCCGACAACCCGCCCGACGGGAGCCTCGCCTTCGCCCGAGACAGCATGGCCTACGTCGACTCGCTGCGGTAACGGCTCGGAGGGTCGGAGCCCTGCCGGCCGTGGCCACTCGGACCTCAGACCCCACCCCTCGGACCCGCCCCATGAACCGTCGAGACTTCGTCCGCGCCGCCGGGGCCGCGCTGCCGCTGGCGGGGTGCGCGCCCGCCGCGCTCGCGCCCGCCGAGGCGCAGACGCCAGCGCCGCCGCTGGAGACGGCCGGGCCGGTGATGGCGGGCCCGCTTCGCGCCCCCTCGTTCCGGCACTCCGTGTGCCGGTGGCCCTTTGGCGACTGGCCCCTCGAACAGCTGTGCGAGACGGCCGCCGACCTCGGCATCGCCTCCGTCGAGCTCGTGCAGCCGGCCGACGCGCCCGTGCTCGCGCGCTACGGCCTGACGTGCGCGATGACGGCCCACCCCGACGCCGCCGTCGACGCCCTCCGGAAGGGCTGGAATCGGGCCGCGCACCACGAGTGGCTGGTGCCCGCGTACCGCCGCCAGCTCGCGGCGACCGCCGACGCCGGGTGGCCCAACCTCATCGTCTTCTCCGGCAACCGCGACGGGCTCGACGACGCGGCCGGGCTGGAGACGATGGCGCAGGGCATCGAGCAGATCCTGCCCGACGCCGAGCGGCTGGGCGTCACGCTGTGCATCGAGCTGTTCAACTCGAAGGTCGACCACCCCGACTACCAGGCCGACTCGACGGCGTGGGGGCTGGCGCTGGTCGAGCGGCTCGGGTCGTCGCGCTTCAAGATCCTGTACGACATCTACCACATGCAGATCATGGAGGGCGACGTGATCCGCACCGTCACGGACCACCTCGACGCCATCGCGCACATCCACACGGCCGGCGTGCCCGGGCGCCACGAGATCGACGAGTCCCAAGAGCTGTTCTACCCCGCCATCATGCGCGCCCTCGACGCGGCGGGCTTCGACGGGTTCGTGGCCCAGGAGTTTATCCCCACCGGCGACCCCCGCGCCGCCCTCGCCGACGCCATCGCGCGCTGCACCGTATGACCGATGCCCCGCGCTCCAACCCGATGCAGGGCGGCAGCTACGCCGTGCTGGCGCTGTTCTTCCTCGTCGTCGGCGTGCGCGACATGACGGCCACGCCGCCCGACGCGCTCGCGGCCGGGTGGGAGCTCGCGTTCGCCGCCGCGAACGCGCTCTTTTTCTGGACCTTCCGCGGCGCCCCGCCGTGGGTCAAGCCCGCCGCCGTCGGCCTGTTCGTGCTCGGCCTCGCGGGCGCCATCTCCAGCTTCGTTCTCTAGTCCCACGATGGCCTCTCCGTCAAGCTCCCCCACGTTTTTCGCCGCCGTCGGCGTCTTCTTCGCAGCCGTCGCCGTCCTGCGCTTGGCCGTGCCCGGCTACGTCGACCTCGGGCAGGGCGCGATCGCCCTCGCGCTCGCGGTCGGCAGCGCGCTGTTCGTGTGGGCGCGCCGCGGCGGGCCGGCGTGGGCGGAGTCGGCGGGCAAAGTCGCATACGCCCTCGGTGTCGCCATCGGCCTCGGCACCATCGTCGCCGACATGGTGTAAGCCGGGTCACCCGCCCTCTCCTCTCTGAACGCATGTCTCTCGATCGACCCCTTCGCGCCGGCATGGTCGGCGGCGGCCCCGGCGCCTTTATCGGCGACGTCCACCGCCGCGCGATGCGCATGGACGGGCTCGCGACCCTCGTCGCGGGCGTCTTCTCCTCCGACCCCGACAGAAGCCGCGCGCACGCCAAAACGCTCGGTGTCGAGCGGGCGTACGGCTCGTTCGAGGAGATGGCCGAGGCCGAGGCCGCGCGCCCCGACGGCATCGACGTGGTGTCGATCGTGACGCCGAACTGGCTCCACGCGCCGGCCGCCCTCGCGTTCGTCGAGCGCGGGATCTCGGTCGTCTGCGACAAGCCGATGACGACGACGCTGGCGGACGCCGAGGCGCTCGTGCAGGCGGTCCACGCCAACGACGTCACGTTCGCGCTGACGCACAACTACACCGGCTACCCGATGGTCAAGGAGGCGCGGGCGATGGTGGCCGACGGCGCGATCGGCGAGGTCCGCAAGGTGGTCGCCGAGTACAGCCAGGGCTGGCTCTCGGAGCCCATCGAGCAGGACGGCATGAAGCAGGCCGTCTGGCGGACCGACCCCGAGAAGGCCGGCGCCGGCGCGCTCGGCGACATCGGCAGCCACGCCGAGAACCTCGCGACGTACGTGACCGGCCTGCACCTCGACCGGATGTGCGCCGACGTCCGCACATTCGTCCCCGGCCGCGCCATCGACGACGACGCAAACGTGCTGCTCCGGTTCGAGGGCGGCGCGGGCGGCGTGCTTCACTGCTCGCAGGTCGCGGCCGGCATCGAGAACGACCTGCGCCTGCGCGTGAGCGGCACGGAGGGCACGCTGACGTGGCACCAGGAGGATCCCAACGAGCTCCACCACCACCCCCTCGCGGGGACGTCCCGCGTCATCCGCCGGGGCCATGACCACCTGTCGCCCGCCGCCCAGCACGCCAGCCGCCTGCCGCCGGGCCACCCGGAGGCGTTCAACGAGGCGTTCGCGAACGTCTACTCGAACGCGCTCCGCACGATTGCCGCCCGGCTCGCGGGCGAGACGCCCGACCCGCTCGACCTCGACTTCCCGACTGTCGAGGACGGCGCGCGCGGCGTCCACTTTATCCTGACGGCGCTCGAGAGCGGGCGCCAGGAGGCGTGGGTCGACGCCCGCTACACGCCGCCGACGGGGAGGGATGGGGGATGAGGGATGCGGGATGGGCAAACGCGCTCGTCCCGCCGTGTCCTGATCTGTCCATCCCTCCGACCCGACTCCCTCCATGCCTCGTCCCTCGACGGTTGTCTTCGACCTCGGCGCGGTCCTCATCGACTGGGACCCGCGCTACGCGTACCGCGCAATGGGCGGAACGGAGGCCGAGATCGAGCACTTTCTCGACCACGTCGCCACGTCCGAGTGGAACCGCCAGTTCGACGCCGGGCGCCCCTTTGCCGACGGCATCGCCGAGCGCAAGCGGCGCTTCCCCGAGCACGCCGAGTGGCTCGACGCGTGGTGGAGCCGCTGGCCCGACATGCTGGGCGGACCCATCGACGGCACCGTCGAGATCCTTCGCGAGCTCAAGGCGGCCGGCGTGCCGCTGCTGGCGCTGACCAACTGGTCCGCCGAGACCTTCCCCATCGCCCGCCAGCGGTTCGAGTTTTTAAGCTGGTTCGACGGGATCGTCGTCTCGGGCGAGGTCGGCCTGGCCAAGCCCGACGTCCTCATCTTCGAGCACTTGATGGACCGCTTCGAGCTCGATCCCGGCGATGCTGTGTTCGTCGACGACTCGGTCCCGAACGTCGAGGCGGCCGACGCGCTCGGCTTCCACGCTATCCACTTTACCGACCCTGCCGCCTTGCGCCGCGACCTCGCCGCCCACGGCCTCCTCTAATGCGCCCGCCCGCCGCCGCTGAGTAGCAAGGCCCCCCGGGGCCCCGCCCCGACGCGCGCCAGTGGTCGCCGTGGGACCAGGCGGAGAGCCCATCACCCATCACCCGTTCACCCATCACCCCCATGCGTCCCGTCACCCTCTTTACCGGCCAGTGGGCCGACATGCCCATCGCCGAGCTCGCGCCCAAGGCGGCGTCGTGGGGCTACGACGGCCTCGAGCTCGCGACGTGGGGCGACCACCTCGACATCTCGCGTGTGCTCGACGAGGACGGCTACGCGGAGTCGCACCGGCAGCTGCTGGCGGACCACGGACTGAGCGTGTACGCCATCTCGTGCCACCTCGTCGGGCAGGCCGTGGCCGACAAGATGATCGACGGGCGCCACAAGGCGATTGTGCCGGCCCACGTCTGGGGCGACGGCGAGCCCGAGGGCGTCCGCCAGCGGGCCGCCCAGGAGGTCGTCAAGACGGCCGAGGCCGCCGCCGCGCTCGGGCTCGACGTGATCACCGGCTTTACCGGCTCGCCGATCTGGCACCTCTTCTACTCGTGGCCGCCGAACCTGCCCGAGGACATCGAGGCCGGCTTCCAGGAGACCGCCGACCGCTGGATCCCCATTCTCGACCGGATGCAGCAGCTCGGCGTCCGGTTCGCGCTCGAGGTCCACCCGTCCGAGATCGCCTTCGACGGGCCGAGCTGGGCCCGCGCGCTCGACGCGATGGGCGGCCACCCGATGTTCGGGATCAACTTCGACCCCAGCCACTTCGGTTACCAGAACGCCGACTACGTCCGCTTTATCCGCGACCACGGCGACCGCATCTTCCACGTCCACATGAAGGACGTTTGGTGGTCCGACGTGCGGACCGAGGCCGGCACGCTCGGTGGCCACACCGAGTTCGGCGACGCGCGCCGGAGCTGGGACTTCCGCAGCCTGGGCCGGGGCAAGATCCGCTTCGAGGAGATCATCCGGGCCCTCAACGACGTCGGCTACACCGGCCCGCTGTCGGTCGAGTGGGAGGACATGAAGATGGACCGCGAGCACGGCGCCGCCGAGGCCGCCGCGTTCGTCAAGCGCATCGACTTCCCACCGTCGGACATCGTCTTCGACCAGCAGTTCTCGAAGGCGAGCGAAGGGTAGCTAGCGGCGCCGACCTCCGGTTCGCTTCGCTCGCGGACGGGGAAGGGGCAGAGCCTCTCCGTGTGGCACGGGCGCAGACATCTTGCTCGTCCCCTCTGTGAGACGCCGCACGGCAAGGAACAGGGGAGACCCGGGGTCCTGCGCGACTGTCCGCCGTAGACTCCGTTCACACGTCCTCCACCCCGTCATGTCCGATCCCGTCTCCCGCCGTCGTTTCCTCGTCTCTGCTGGCGCCGTCTTGGGCGTCAGCCCCCTGCTCGCCGCCTGCGGCGGCGACTCGGCCGTCACGGCCGCCTCGTGCGCCGGCTACGGCGACCTCGACGGGCAGGCGCTCCAGAACCGGGCCGCGCTCAACTACGTCGACAACTCGGCGACGCCGGGCCAACTGTGCAGCAACTGCCGGCTCTACAACGCGCCCGAGGGCGCGTCGCCGTGCGGTGGGTGCCAGCTCTTCGCCGGGCCCGTCGCCCCGGACGGCTGGTGCTCCACGTGGCAGGCGGCGGCCTAGCGCGTTCCAGCGGCCGGTCTAGCGGCCGGTCAGTCGAGCGGGACGAGCGCGAGCCCGTTGTGCGAGAGCATCGGGACGACGAGCCGGTCCGCACCCGCGTCGTAGCACATCGAGGCAGCGCCGGGGATGCCCCGCGCGATGAGCTCGGCCGGCTGACCCGGCCGCAAGCGCGAGACGCCGCCCTGCGTGACGCTCGACACGTACGTCGTCCCGTCCGGCATGATGACGAGCCCATCGCTCCCCGCTTGCGCCGCGTGCCGGGTTTCGAGCAGCTCGCCCGAGGTCGAGAACGTCAAAACGGCGTCGTCGCCGTAGTTGGCGACGACGAGGCGGCCCCCATCGAGCGCGATCCCGTTCGGCAGGTCGAGGGGCGCGCCCTCGACGACGACCGAGACGGCCCCGTCCGGGGCGATCCTGTAAACGCGGAACGACGCCGGGTCGGGGTCCGGCCCGAGGTCGCCGGTCTGCGTGGCGTAAACGGTCCCGTCGGGCGCGACGGCGACGTCGTTGATCCAGGGCGACTCTTCGATCCGGGTCTCACCGAGGGGCGCGCCCGAGCGGGCGTCGAACCGGCGGACGACGGCGGTGCTCGGGTCGTCCGGGGACGTGCCGCCGTCGCGGTCGGCGACATAGAGGACGCCGCCCGCGATCTCGCTCCCCAGCGGGTCGTTGAGGACCAGCGGCGGCGCGAGGCCGGCGCGCTGGTCCGGCCGCTGGACGCCGATCCACCGGGCCGTGTGGACCGACCCGTCGGAGCGGACGAGCGAGACCCAGGCGTCATTCGCCAGGACGGCCTGCGAGACGCCCCGGTTGACGACGACGACGAGGCCGCGATCGGCGTCGTAGGCGCAGCTCTCGGCGTTGACGATCGCGCCGTAGACCGTGACGTTGGACGAGACCGGGTCGAAGGCGCCGTCGGCGCCCGCCACGCCGAGCGAGTCGCCGACGGCGTAGGACGCGGGCTCTTGCGCGAGCGCCGGGCCGGCGGAGAGGAGGAGGGCAAGCGCGAGGAGACGAGGCATGAGGGCAGGTTCGGAGGAGCGGAACGACGTCGCCGGCGAGGCCGGAGGCGGACGCAGAATCTGAGTCTAGTGCTCGAGTTCGTGGCCGTCCCGGATGCTGCTGAACGTCAGGGCCAGGAGCGTCCACGCCCCGCCCTCATTCTGATAGACCTCCGTCACCGTAAAGGGGTTCGTGACCTCCATGCCCCGCACGTCCGCCAGCAGGGTGATCCGGTTCCACACGACGGCCGCGTCGCCGAACGTCTCGACGACGGCGTCGTGGACGTCGGCCCGTTTGTAGTGGATGCTCCCGCTCCGGATGATCTCGAGCTCGCGCGCGGTCCCCCAGGTCCCGCTCATGTGGACGAACCGGGCGTCGGGGTGGAACAGGGTGCGGAGGGCCCCCACGTCCTTGTCGGCCATCCACTGCCACTTCTGGCGCGACAGGTCGAGAAGGTCCTGCTCGACCTCTTGCTCGGCCGCGGCGCGTGGCGGGGGCGGCGCAAGCTCGCGCTGCGGGGCGCACGACCACAGCAGGGCCGCCAGCAAGAGAACGAAGCCGGTTGAGGTCAGGGGCGTCATGGGTCGGTGGGGTGGGGACGGCCGACATGGTACCAGGCTCTCGCCGCCGGGGCTCGCGTAAGGGTGGCTGAGTGGACGGCGCCGAGCCGCTCGCCAGCCTGCAGGGGCCGTGTGTGGAACCGCTTACATCACGCGTGTACCTTCACAGACCCTCCACGCGCTCCCCCATGCCCGACTTCGCTCTCACGACGCTCGACATCTCGGCCGTCGTCCTCTACGCCATCGTGATCTTTGGGATCGGGCTCTGGTTTTCGCGCAAGACGGAGGACGGCGAGGACTACTTCCTGGCGGGCCGGAGCCTGAGCTGGGGGCTCATCGGGATCAGCCTGCTGGCGTCGAACCTGTCGTCGTCGTCGATGATCGGGATGGCGGGCGAGGCGTACGGCGGGATCGGGCTGGCCGTCTTCAACTACGAGTGGATGGCGGCGATGGTGCTCGTCGTCTTCGTGCTGTTCTTCCTGCCGTTCTACATCAAGACGGGCATCTACACGATGCCGGAGTTTCTGGAGAAGCGGTTCGACGGTCGGAGCCGGGTCTACTTCTCGGCGATGAGCATCTTCTTGTCGGTCGTCGTCGACACCGCCGCGGCCCTCTTTGCGGGCGCGCTCGTCATCGAACTGGTCTACCCCGACTTCCCGATGTGGATGACGATGGCGATCCTGGCGCTCATCGCCGGGGCGTACACGATCGCGGGCGGGCTCAAGGCGGTCGTCTACACCGACGCCATCCAGGGCACGCTCCTCCTCATCGGCGCCGGCGCCGTGTCCGTCATGGCCTGGAACGCGATTGGCGGCTGGGACGCCGTGACGGCTGTGACGCCGGCCGAGAGCCTGTCGCTCGTCCAGTCGTTCGACCTCGACCCGGACCTCCCGTGGTACCAGGAAAACGGGATGACCTGGCTGAGCCTGATGACGGGCGTCTTCCTGCTGGGCTTCTATTTCTGGACCACGAATCAGTTCATGGTCCAGCGCGTGCTGGGCGCCAAAAACCTCGACCACGGGCGCTGGGGCGCGCTCTTCGGCGGCCTGCTCAAGCTGCCGATCCTGTTCCTGATGGTGATGCCTGGGACGTTCGCGCGCGTCCTCTACCCCAACCTCGAGCGCGCCGACCAGGTCTTCCCGACGCTCTTGTTCGATCTGCTGCCGGGCGGCTTCCGCGCGCTCGTGCTCACGGCCATGCTCGCCGCCATCATGTCGTCCGTCGACTCGACGCTCAACGCGGCCTCGACGCTCGTGACGATGGACTTTATCAAGCGCAAGAAGCCCGACACGTCGCCCCGGGCGCTCGTCCGCTGGGGCCGGATCGTGACGTTCCTGTGCATGGTGTTCGCCATCGCCTGGAGCCCGATCATCGTCGGGTTCGACACGCTGTGGAGCTACCTCCAGACGACGCTGGCGTACGTGGCCCCGCCGGCGCTCGCGCTGTTCATCGTGGGTGTGTTCTGGAAGCGCGCGAACGGGACGGGCGCCATCGCCGGGATGGCCGCCGGCCACCTCACGGCGGTCCTGTTCCTGATCGGCGGCCCGATCTGGACGGCCCAGACGGGCGCGCCGCTCGCCCAGATCTTCAACGTCAACTTCCTGTACCTCGCGCCGCTCCTGCTTTCGGTGAGCATGATCGTGATGGTGATCGTGAGCCTGCAGGGCGCGGCGCCGGCGGCCGACAAGACCGACGACACGACGTGGACGCTGGCCTTCTTCCGCGCCGAGAGCGCCGAACTGGCGTCCGTCGCGTGGTGGAAGAACTACCGCATCCAGTCGGCCATCCTGGTGACGCTGACGGCGATCCTGGTGGGCTTCTTCTGGTAGCGAGACAGATGGGGGCGTGAGCCACGAGGCACGGGAACCGATCCGCGCCGCTTGCCTCTTGGCCCTTTTCTCCGGCCCCCGTGACGTACCTCCAGTTCCACCTCGTCTTTACGCTGCCCCTGCTGGCGGCGCTGGCGCTGGTCCAGCGGCGGACGCGCGAGCCGTGGTGGCCGCTCTTGGCCCTCGTCGGCATCGCGTTCGTGTATACGACGCCCTGGGATAACTACCTCGTTGCGCGCGCGGTCTGGACGTACCCGCCGGACCGCGTCCTCGCGACGATCGGCTACGTGCCGGTCGAGGAGTACGCCTTCTTCGTTATCCAGACCGTCATCACGGGGCTCTGGGTGCGGCTTCTTCAGGCGCGCTGGCCGGTCCGCGAGCAGCCTGGGCCGGACCTGGGCGTCCGGGCAGTGGGCGCGAGCGCGTTCGGGCTGGCGGCGATCCTCGGCGCGGCGTGCGTCGTGGCGGGCGGGCACTGGCTCTACCTCGGCCTCATCGTGGCCTGGGCCGCACCGGTCCTGGCGGGGATGTGGTGGCTGGGCGGACACCTCATCTGGGCGCGGCGGCGCCTCGTCGCCCTCGCCGTCGTCCCCATCACGCTCTACCTGTGGGTCGCCGACCGGATCGCCATCGGGCTCGGGATCTGGGACATCACCGACGCCACGCGGACGGGCTGGGAGCTCGCGGGCCTGCCCGTCGAGGAGGCCCTGTTCTTCCTGCTCACCAACCTGCTCGTGGCGCAGGGGCTCGTGATGCTCGAAAGGGTGAGGAGTGATGAGTAAAGAGTGATGAGCCTTCCAATCACAACCGTCGCCGTTTCCGCCTGTCGAGCCGGCCTCCGGCCGATCGAAGGGCATTTCCCTCTCGATCGGCCGCCGTCACCCATCACCCATCACCGTTTACCCATCACCCCGTGACCGCCCTCGACCTTCTGCGCGCTTCGCTCGCGGCCGACGGCTTTCTCGCCTCGCCGACCGAGCGGACCAACTACCGCCGCGTGTGGGCGCGCGACGGCGTCATCTGCGGCTTGGCCGGCCTGGCGTCTGGCGACGCCGCGCTGGCGGACGGCCTGCGGCGGACGGTCGAAACGCTGTTCGCGCACGCCGGGCCCCAGGGGCAGGTCCCGTCGAACGTCGCCGCCGACGGGGCCGTCAGCTACGGCGGGCTGGCGGGGCGCGTCGACGCCGGGCCGTGGGCCGTGCTGGGCGCGGCGGCCGTCGCCCGGTCGCAGGTCGACCCCGCGTTCGTAGCCCGGCTGGCGGGGCCGGCGAGCGACGCGCTCGCGCTCCTCGACGCCTGGGAGTTCAACGCGCGCGGGCTCGTCTACGTCCCGCAGTCCGGCGACTGGGCCGACGAGTACGACCTCCACGGGTACCTCCTTTACGACCAGGTGCTGCGGCTCCTCGCGTTGCGCGCCGTCGTCCCGTTCGCGCCGTCGCCCGACCGCCTCGCGGCCCGCGCCGACCGCCTCGCGACCCTGATCGAGGCGACGTACTGGCCCGAGCCCGGCGGCGACGCCGAGGCCGCGTACCACCCCGCCGCGTACCGGGCGGCCGCCGAGACCGAGGCGCCGTTCCCGTACGCCGCGCTCACGCCCGGCGGCTACGCGCGCCGCTTCGACGCGCTCGGCTCCGCGCTCGCCGTCCTGGCGGACCTGTGGCCCGACCGCCGCGACACCTTGCTGACGCACGGGCTGAGGCTGGCGGCGGCGACCGCTCCGTCGCTCGTCCCCGCCTTCGCCCCGACCGTCCGCCCCGGCGACCCGGCGTGGGCGACGCTGCGCGGGAACGTGAGAGACACGTTCTCGAACGCGCCCGGTCACTACCACAACGGCGGGTGCTGGCCGATGGTCAACGGCTGGTGGGTGGCCGCGCTCGCCCACGCCGGGCGGCCCGTCGACGCGGCCGACCTGCTGGCGCGCGTCCGCGCCGCGAACGCCGACACGTTCCCCGAGTACCTCGACGCCGAGCACGGCGAGCGGCTGGGCACGACGCCGCTCGCGTGGAGTGCGGCCGGCGACGTGATCGGCGCGGCCGCCCTGCGCGGCCCGCTCCCGTGGCTGACGGACGCGGCGGTCCCCGAGGCCGCCGCGCCCGCGTCGCCGCTCGCGCCGTCCGTCGTCGTCGCCGGCGAGGTCCTCGTCGACTTTATCACGACCGAGCCCGTCTACGACCTGGGCGCGGCGGCGACGTTCGAGCGGCACGCGGGCGGGAGCCCGGCGAACCTGGCCACCAACTTGGCTCGCCTGGGCGTCCCGGTCGCCCTCGTCGCCTCGGTCGGCGACGACAGCCTGGGCCGGTTCCTCGAACGCGAGGTGTTGTCGGTCGGCGTCGACGCCCGCTTCGCGACGCGCCCAGACCGCCCCACGAGCGTCGTGACCGTCGCCCGGTCCGCCGGCACGCCCGACTTCGCGGTCTACCGCATGGCCGACCGCGACCTCCGCCCGGACCAGCTCCCGGACCGCCTGCTCCGCCACGCCCGTCTCTTCCACACCTCCGGCTTCGCGCTCAGCCGCGAGCCCTCGCGCGGGACGCTCCTGGCCGCCGCCGCGCGCGCCGCCGAGCTCGGGCTGGCGCTGTCCATCGACGTCAACTTCGCGCCCAAGACGCCGGCCCGCCGCGCCGAGCAGCAGGCGGCCGCGCAGCAGTTCCTGGCCCTCGGCCCGCTCGTCAAGTGCAGCCGCGACGACCTCGCCCGGCTCTGGGGCGCGGCCCCCGCCAGCGACGCCGCCGCCGCCGACCGCCTGCGTGGGCTCGGCGCCTCCCTCGTCTGCCTGACGCGCGGCGCCGACGGCGCGCTCGTCGTCTGGGAGGGCGGGGCCGTCGAGGTGGCCGCCGCGCCCGTCGACGCCGTCGACGCGACGGGTGCGGGCGACGCGTTCTGGTCGGGCTTCCTGGCCGCGTGGCTGGCGGGGGCGCCTCCGCCGGACTGCGCGCGCGCCGGAGGTCGGATGGCCGCCCTCAAGCTGGCGCGCGTCGGCCCCCTCCCTGAGCGCGTCGACGCCGCGGCCGTGCTGGGCTGACCGGCCGCCGAGGTTTCGCGAGAGCGTCGTCCGCCGTCCGTGGTCTGCGGTCCCCGCCGGCGCGACCTTCCGGGATGGAGACCCCCGCCCTCGACCCCGAAGCGCTCAGCGTCTTCGACATGCTCAAGATCGGCGTCGGCCCGTCGTCGTCGCACACGCTGGGTCCGTGGCGGGCCGTCCAGCGGTGGCTGGCGGAGCTGGCCGCCGCCGACGTGCTGGCGGAGGTCGAGGGCGTCCGCGTCCACCTCTACGGCTCGCTCGCGCTCACCGGGCGCGGCCACTGCACCGACCAGGCCATCGCGCTTGCGCTCTTGGGGCACGACCCCGTCACGGTCGACGTGGACCGGATCGCCGCCTACGTCGCCGAGCTGGCCGAGCGGCGGGCGGTCACGCTCGCGGGCCGCCCGGTGCCGTTCGACCCGGCGACGGACATCGTGCTTCACCGCGACGAGCGGCTGCCCGGCCACGCGAACGGGATGGCGTGCGAGGCGACGGTCGGCGGCACGGTCCGGCGGTCCGTGTACTACTCCGTCGGTGGCGGCTTCGTGGTCGCCGAGGGCGAGGCGCGGGCGCAAGCGGCGGGCATCCGCCTCCCGCACCCCGCCCAGGTCCCCGCCGAGATGCTCGCGCACTGCGCCGACGGCGCCTGCCGGCTGGCGGACGTGGTCCGCGACAACGAGCGGTCGTGGCGCACCGACGCCGAGATCGACGCCGAGCTGGGCGCCATCTGGGCCGTCATGCGCGACGGTGTCTGGCGCGGCTGCCACACCGACGGCATCCTGCCCGGCGGGCTGGGCGTCGAGCGCCGCGCGGCCCCCATCAACCGGGCCCTCTTGGGCGACGCCGACCCGGGCGATGGCGCCGACGCCTGGGTTGCCGCCATCCGCGCCCAGACCTACCGCTTCCCCCAGATCTTGCGATGGGTCAGCGCCTTCGCGCTCGCGGTCAACGAGGAGAACGCCAACCTCGGCCGCGTCGTGACGGCGCCCACGAACGGCGCGGCGGGTGTCATCCCGGCCGTCCTGTTCTACCACGTCTGCTTTTCGGAGGAGCCCGTGACGGAGGCAGCCATCTTGGACTTCCTGCTCGTCGCGGGCGAGGTCGGGACCTTCTTCAAGAAGGGGGCCACCATCTCGGCCGCGATGGGCGGGTGCCAGGCCGAGGTCGGCGTGTCGAGCGCGATGGCCGCCGCCGCGCTGTGCGAGGCCCAGGGCGGCACGCCCGCCCAGGCGTTCCAGGCCGCCGAGATCGCCATGGAGCACCACCTCGGCATGACGTGCGACCCCATCGGCGGGCTCGTCCAGATCCCCTGCATCGAGCGCAACACGATGGGCGCCGTCAAGGCCATCAACGCCGCCGAGCTGGCGCTCGCCGGGGCGCCCGAGCGCGCCCGTGTCTCGCTCGACGCCGTCATCCGGACGCTGCGCCAGACGGCCGAGGACATGTCGGACCGCTACAAGGAGACGTCGCAGGGTGGGCTGGCGACGAACGTCTCGGTCCGCTTTACCGAGTGCTGAGAGGCGAGGTCAAGTGGAAAGGGCATGAGGCAAAGGCCAGGGCGGACTCTCCGCCGGACCGCTGGCGCGCGGAGGGTGCGGACTGGCAAGGCCAGTCCCCCCTGGACAACGCGCCGCACGCCTGCCCCCGCGAAGGTGGGGGACGCAGCCGGGAGGGGCAGTGGCCCGAGCCGACCTCCCCGCCGGCCAGCCGGCGCCGGCCTACCCGTAGCACCGGGCACCGCGGCGTGGGCCGAGTGGACACCCACCCCCCAGCGAGACCCCCCGACGGCGGCGTGCCCTCTCCCGCTGGGAGAGGCCCGAAGGGGGCACGTTGGCGCGCCTTAATTCGGTTTGCCCTATCCTCTGTGTTCATGTTCGCGCGCACACCAATGCCCCGTTTCGTCCTCGCCTTCGGAATGCTCCTTCTCGCGCCCGCGGCCTTCGCGCAATCGCAAGCGCTGGCCGTGGCGCCCGCCTCTGCGCTCGCACCCTCGCCTCCGGCGCTCGATGAATCGTCCGCGCTCATCGCGATCACTCAGAACTCGTCGATCGACGTCACAGATGGCACGGTCCGGTGCGCGTCGAGCACGGACGACGGGGGGACGCCCCAGGGCTCGACGGTCAACAGCTTCTACCGCGTGTTCGACCTGACCCAGTACTCGGTCCCCGACAACGCCGTGCTGAACAGCATCGACTACGGCGTCCGGATCACGATCTTCGACGAGGGGACCCGCCCCGCCACCGGCGACCTCATCGTGTCGACGCTGCCGGCCGGGACCGACGTGTCGAACGGGTTCGCGACGAGTGCGCTGACGCCGCTCGCCTCGGAGGAGGTCACGTTCGCCGCGGATAGCCTCGCGCTCGTGACGACCCCGTTCAGCGCCCCGCTGATGCTCACGGGCAGCGAGCTGCTCGTCGTCGAGTTGGCCTTCGACGCGGGCACCTTCGACCCCAACGAGAACACGCCCCGCCAGTACGACGCCACGCCAGGTGCCAACGAGGCGCCGGCCGATGGGGTCACGTACCTCAGCACGCCCGACTGTGGAGGGATCCCGCCGACACCGTTCCAGCAGATCGGGAGCGGGTTCGACGGTGAGTGGGTTGTGGTGCTCAGCGTGGGCCCGCCGACGACCTCGTCTGTGGTGATCGACGGCGCGCGCGGCGTGCGCTACCTCGGCCCCCCAGCCGAGGGCATCACCGTCGACGACCTCGCGGCCCAGAACTTGGTCCGCGGCGTGCCGGGCTACTACTCCGGCAACCCCAACCCGACCCTGTGGACGAGCTACGACCCGGTCGCCGGGGTGTGGGTCCCGTCGGCCGGCACCGGCGAGGTGCTGGCGCTCGCGAAGGTGTTCCGGTGGTACCTCCTCGACCGCGACGGGGTCGGCGACCCCGCCGTGTCGGTCAGCCGGGCCCTCCCGTTCACGCTCGCGACCGGCCTCCCGGCCAACGACCGCCAGGTGCGCCTCGCGCTCGACACCTCGGGCAACCGGTTCAACCACCTCGCGAATCCGTTCGCCGAGCCGCTCGACGTGTCCGGCATCCGGTCGTGGCAGGGCGGCCTGGGGCTCTCGCCAAACTCGGAGGTCTACACCTACGACCCCGCGACGGGCGCGTGGGGCGTGGCCACCGAGGTGGCCCCGTGGCAGGCGTTCCGGTTCCGGGCCAAGGGCCCCCGCCGGAATGGCAACCCGCGCAACCTGACGATCCCGGCCTCGGTGCAGGCCCCGCCCGCGCGGACGGCCGAGCGCCCCGTGCTCCGGTTCGCGCTCGCGGCGACGTCGGAGACCGGCCGGCCGCTCGCCGACCGGATGCTCACCGTCGCCTTCGACGGGGCGACGGCGGGGTTCGATATGGACGAGGACGTCGAAAAATTCCAGCCGCCGACGACGGCGTACGCGCTCATCGGCGCTCGCGCGGGTGGCGAGATCCTGGGGCACGACGCCCGGCCGTTCGGGCCGGCCGAGATCCCGCTGGCGATCGAGGCGCGCGGGGCGCAGGCGGCGATGACGCTGTCGTGGGACGCGAGCGCGCTCCCGGCCGGGCTGCCCGTCGTGCTCGTCGACCTCGCGACCGGCGAGGAGGTCGACGTCCGGGCGCGGTCGAGCTACGCGTTCCGCGCGGAGACCCGACCGGCACTGGCGGAGGTCCCGCTCGACGACCTCGCCGACCCGGCCGCGGCGGCCGACCGGTTCGTGCTCCGGATCGGGGCGGCGCTCGCGACGACCGGGGACGTGACCGCCGTTGTGCTCGAGGCCCCCGTGCCGAACCCGTCGGCGGGCGGCGCGCGTCTCGAGTTCGGGATCCCCGAGGCCGGCGCCGTCCGGCTGAGCGTGTTCGACGCGCGGGGCCGCAAGGTCGCCGTGCTCGTCGACGGGTCGCTGGCGGCGGGCCGGCACGAGGCGCGCCTTCCGGCATCGCTCGCGGCGGGCGTGTACGTCGTGCGGTTCGAGGCCGGCGGCGCGGTCGTGACCCGGCGCGCGGCCGTCGTGCGCTGAGCGTCACCGGCCGCGAGCCAGCAGCCGGTCGATCTCGGCGTCGACGTCGTCGAGCGGGTCCGGGAACGCGACGCTCGGGATCTGCCCGCGGGCGGCCTCGAGGTGGGGACGGGCGGCCTCCAGGTGGCCGGCCTCCGCGAGCGACCGCCCGAGCGCGAGCCGCGCCTGGACCGTGTTGCGGCTCGCGTCGCCCTTCGCCTCCCGGGCGATCGCCAGGGCCTCCCGCTGGAGCGGCACCGCCCGCCCCGGCGCGCCGACCGCGCGCCGCGCGTCGCCCACCATCGAGAGGACCCCGAACCGGCTCATAGGCGGGACGTCGTCGAGCGCCCGCATCTCGCGGAGCACGTCTTCCAGCACCCCTGCCGCCGCGCGGTCACCCTCGGCGAACCGGAGGGCCGCGTCCATCATCCGCGAGTACAAGGCGCCGAGCAGGTCGTCGGGCGCGGCCGCCGCGGCCACGCGCGCCTGGAGGGCCCGGGCCTCCGCGAACCGCCGCTGCTCGCCGACCACGACGACCAGGCTGTTCACCACGCCGAGCGCCTCGGGCGACGACGGCCCCACCGCCCGCTCGAACGTCGCGAGCGCGGCGCGGAGCTCGCGCTCGGCCTCGGGGAGGCGGTGCTGGAAGAACAGGGCCTGGCCGATGGCCTGGCGGAGGAGCGCCTCGCGGGCCTCGCCGAGCCCGCCGCGCCGGGCGGCGTCGAGGGCGATGCGGGCGTGGCGCTCGGCGTCGGCGTAGCGGCCGAGCGCGGCCGACGTGTACGACAGGTTCGAGCGCAGCGTGTTGGTCGCCGGGTGGAGCTCGCCCCAGTTGCGCCGGACGATGGCCTCGGCCGCCCGGTACTCCGCGTGCGCCCCGCGGAACGCCGCTTGGTTGAAGAGGTGGACGCCGAGCTCGTTGTGCGCGAGCGCGAGGGCGATCGACGTGTCCGGCAGCGCCGCCTGGCGGCGGGCAAGGATCTCGCGGAGCGCCGCCTCCCGCTCGTCGGGGTCCTCGAGCATGCCCGCGAGGTGGACGACCGCCCCGGACTCGGGCTCGGCGAGGTCGGGGTGTGCGCGCTCCATCGCGACGGCCTCGCGGAGCCACCGCAGGGCGCGCTCCGGCGCGTCGGTCCTGGCGATCAGGCCCCGCCCGAACACCGCCTCGTGGACGACGGGGTCGCCCTCCCGCCCGAGCGGGCGGCGGAGCGCGAGGGCCCGGGCGTAGAGCGAGTCGGCCCGGGCCATCTCGCCCCGCTCGAAGAGGACCGTCCCGAGCGTCGCGAGCTGGCGGCCGAGCACGGCCGGGTTGTCGGCGTAGGCCGCCTCGGCCTCCTCCACGATCCGGTCGATCAGCTCGGAGACGGAGGGCGGCTCGGCCGTCGCCGCCGTGTCCAGTTCGGCGCGGAACGAGGGCTCCAGGATGCGCAGGATCTGGCTCTGCGTCTCGGCGACGGCCTCGGCGTCGGCTGCCGCCGCCCGCGCCAGGTCGCGCTCGGCCGTGATCCGCGTCGCCGCGACGCCCGCCGCCGCCAGCACGAGCGCGACGGCCAGCGCGCCCGCCGCGACGGCCGCCCGGTGCCGCCCCACGAACCGCCGCGCCCGGTACCCCAGCGTCGCCGGGAGCGCGCGGACGGGCAGGCCCTGACACCAGCGGTCCAGGTCGTCGGCGAGCGCCGCCGCCGACGCGTAGCGGTCGGCGGGGTCGGCCGCCAGCGCACGCCGAGCGACGGCCCCGAGGTCGCCGCCCAGCCCGGCCGTCGCGCCCGGGCCGACGGGCCGCTCGCCCGTCAGCGTCTCGACGAGGAGCGCGCCCAGCCCGTAGACGTCCGACGCCGTCGTCGCCGCGTCGCCGCGGAGCTGCTCGGGCGCGGCGTACGCACGCGTCAGGAGGCGCTGGCGCTCGGGCCCGGCGCCCAGCATCTGCGCGATCCCAAAGTCGAGCAGCACCACGCGGCCATCCGCCGTCACCAGCACGTTCGACGGCTTGAGGTCGCGGTGGACGACGAGCCGCTGGTGCGCGTGCTGGACGGCGTGGCACACCTGGATCATCAGCCCGACGCGCTCGTGGACCCCCAGCCCGCGTGCGTGCGCCGGCAGGGGCTGCCCCTCGACGGGCTCCATCGCCAGCCACGGCCGCCCGTCGTCGTCGGCGCCCGCCGCGTACAGCCGCGCGATGTTGGGGTGGACGAGGTCGGCCAGGATCTGGCGCTCGGTCGCGAAGCGGGCCGCCGCAACCGGCGCGAGGTCGGCGCGGACGCGCTTGAGCGCGACCGTCCGCTCGAACAGCCCGTCGGCCCGCTCGGCGAGGTACACGTCGCCCATCCCGCCGCGCCCCAGCAGCGCCACGATCCGGTACGGCCCGACGCGCGTGCCGGGCTCAGCGTGGGGCGGCGCCTCGGCCGGGTCGATGCCGAGCCCGTCGAGCAGGCCGCCCAGCGCCAGCGTCGGGGCCGCCAGGAAGCCGCTCGCGGGGTCGGCGTCGGCGCGGGCGTCGGCCGTGAGCAGCCGCTCGACGGCCGCGCGGAGGTCGAGGTCGGGCGCGCCGTCGGCCGTCCGGCAGGCCGTGTCGAGCGCGGCCGCGCGCGCGGCCGGGGGCAGGTCCACGACACGCTCGAACACGCGCTTGACGTCGGGCCAGCGGGT
Organism: Rubrivirga halophila; assembly: GCF_046845755.1. Taxonomy (GTDB): domain Bacteria; phylum Bacteroidota; class Rhodothermia; order Rhodothermales; family Rubricoccaceae; genus Rubrivirga. Next base: position 3,374,027 of record NZ_CP177357.1, on the reverse strand, counting down.
CGGGTCGGCGGGGGCAGGCATCGGGAGTCCGTGCGCCGGACGGCGGCGCGGGGGGTCAGTCGTCGTGCAGGGCGGCGTAGAGCCAGGCCCGGGCCGTCCGCCACTCGCGCTTGACGGTCGACGGCGAGAGGTCGAGGGCCTCGGCGGTCTCCTCGACCGTGAGCCCCCCGAACGTCCGGCACTCGACGACGGCGGCCTGCCGGGCGTCGAGCGCTGCCAGCCGCGTCAGCGCCGCGTCGAGGTCCAAGAGGTCGACGCCCGGCGCGCCCGGCGCGGCGATCTCGCCGACGTCGCTCAGCGCGAGGGGCCGCTCGCCGCCGCCGCGCTTGAGGCGGTCGCGGCGCCGCGCGTGGTCCACGAGGACCTGGCGCATGGCGCGCGCGGCCGCCCCGAAAAAGTGGCTCCGCCCGTTGAACGACGGGTCTGCCCCGAGCACCTTCTCGTACGCCTCGTGGACGAGCGCCGTCGTGACGAGCGTGTGGCCGGCCCGCTCGCGCCGCAGCGTCGCCCGGGCGATCACGCGGAGCTCGTCGTAGACCGCCCGGACCAGGCGCTCGCGCGCGTCGTCGTCGTCGCCCTTCTGGAGGGCGTCGAGGGCCTCGGTGATCGCGAGCGAAGACATGGGGATGGGGCCGGCGTGTCGCACAGACTACCGGCCGACAGGTGCCCATGCAAGGCGGCGTGACCCCCGCCGCCCCCGCCCGGCGCACGGACGGAGACACCCCCGCCGCTCCGATGCGCCCGCTCCTCGCCCTCGCCCTGCTGGCGGCCCTCGCCGCCCCCGCCGCGGCCCAGCTCGCGGGCACCTACACCGTCGGCGGCGCCTCGCCCGACTACGCGACCATCTCCGACGCCGTCGCCGACCTCACCACGTCGGGCGTCGCGGGCCCGACGACGTTTCAGATCCAGCCGGGCACGTACGCCGAGCAGGTGACGATCCCCGCCATCGCGGGCGCGACGGCGACGAACGACGTGACGTTCGTGGCTCAGCAGCCGGGCTCCGTCGAGATCCGGCCCGCCACCACGCCCGCGACCAACTGGGTGATCCGTCTCGACGGCGCCGCGCACGTCACCCTGTACGGCCTCACGCTCGGCGTCGCCGCGCCGGGCAACCGGGGGCGGCTGCTGGTGCTCGCGAGCGGCGCCCACGACCTGACCATCGAGCAGTGCCTCTTCGATGGCGACGGCGCCGACGCCGACGACGCCCGCAGCTCGCTGCTCTACCGCGACGGGACCGAGGCCTTCGACGACGTCGCCATCATCGACAACACGTTCCGCAGGGGCTGGCGCGGCGTCGACTTCCCGCCGGGGCAGGGCGACGTCGTCTCGGCGGGCGTCGTCGTCCGCGGCAACTGGTTCGACAGCGTCCGCGAGACGGCCCTCTCGCTCCGCGGCGTCGGCGACCCGATCATCGAGGACAACCTGTTCACCGACGACATCGACATCGGCGCGACCTTCGCGGGGATCGTCGTCTCGGCCCCCCGCGTGCCGGGCGCGGGCGTCGGCCGAATCGTCGGCAACGAGTTGCAGCTGGACGGGTACAACGCCCTATTCGTGGACCCGCTGGGGATCTCGCTGCTGCGGGCGTCGGGGCTCCCCGGGGAGCCGTTCCTGGTCGCCAACAACCTGGTCGGCCGGGTGGGGGGGAGTGGGATCGAGATGGCCGGGGTCGAGGGCGACCACGTCGCAGTCCTCCACAACACGGTGCGTGCCCAGCACGAGGCACTGGCCATCGAGGGGGGCGTCGACGGCGTGACGGTCTTCGGCAACCTGCTGTACTCCACGTCCACGAACGTGGAGGCGCTCCGCGTAGAGGCCGGGGCCGGGGTCACGGCCGATTACAACGTGTACGCCCCCGACGAGGGCAGGTCTGTGGGCGTCCGGTGGGACGGGGTCGACTACGCGACGGTGGCCGAGTACCAGGCGGCGACGAGGCAGGACGCGGCCGCGACCCAGGTCCCCGCCCCATTCGAGGAGATCTACGTCGACCTCCGGCTCGCGCCCGCGTCGCACGGGGACGTCCGCCTGGCGGGCACCCCGCACGCCGAGGTCACGGACGACGTCGACGGGACGCCGCGGAGCCCGCTCTACCCGTACCGCGGGGCCCACGAGGCGGCGGCGTTCCCGGTCGCCGAGTTCGCCGTCGCGCCCGCCGCCCTCGGCGTGACGCTGGCGCCGGGGGAGGCGGCCGAGCTCTCCCTCGCGGTCGCACACACAGACGGCCCGGACCCGTTCGACATCGCCGTGGCGACCGCCCTCACCGACCCCGACGGGCTCGCGGGCGGCCCCGACGGCGGCGGCTATACGTTCGCCGACTCCGACGAGCCGGACGGCCCGACGTATGGCTGGACCCCGCTCAGCGCCGACGCGACGGTCGTGTTCCTCGGCCCGATGGACGACGGGTCCGCCGAGGTCGCCCTCCCGTTCGACTTCCCGTTCTACGGCCAGACGTACAGCTCGATGTGGGTCTCGGTCAACGGGTTCGTCGCCTTCGCCCCCATCGAGGGGCCGGCGTATGGCAACACCGCGCTCCCGGACTCGGCGGCCCCGACCCTCATCGTCGCCGCCCTGTGGGACGACCTCAAGAACAACACCTCCGACTCGTCGATTCTCTTCGAGGTGCTCGATGATGGCCGGGCGGTCGTCCAGTGGACGGATCTCCAGTGGTGGCCGGGCGCGCCGGGGGAGTCGCTGACGTTCCAGGTCCTCCTCTCGCCGGACGGCACCATCGAGGTCCAGTACTTCTTCCTCTTCGGCGACGCCCTCGACGAGGTGACGGTCGGGATCGCGCGGGACGCGGACGTCGGGCTCCAGGTCGCGTTCGAGGAGCCCTACCTCCGGTCGCGCATGGCGACCCGGTACACGCCACCCGAGACGTGGGTGACGCCGCGCCCGGCCGCCGCGACCGTCGAGCCGGGCACGACGGAGACGGTTGCCCTTACGGTCTACGCCTCGGTGAGCGCGCCGGCCGGCGCGAGGGTCCACGACGTCGAGATCACGACGACGGCCCCGTGGCTCGCGCGCATCGTCGTCCCGCTGACGGTGACGGTCGAGGAGGGCACGCCGCCCGAGCCGACGACGAGCATCGTCATCGACGGCGGCCGCGGCGTCCGCTACCTCGGCCCGCCCGCCGACGGCGTCACCGTCGACGACCTCGCCGCCCAGAACCTCGTCCGCGGCGTGCCCGGCTACTACGAGACCTACCCCGTGCCCACGCTGTGGACCGAGTACGACACCGAGGCCGGCACGTGGCTCCCCACGCACGGCGCGGGCCACGTCCTCCCCCTCGCGCAGGCGTTCCGCTGGGAGATGCTCGATCGCGTCCTGGGCGACCCCGCGATCAGCGCCAGCGTCGAGCTCCCGTTCACGCTGTCGACCGACCTCCCGGCCAACACGCGCCAGGTCCGGGTCACGCTCGTCACGGCCGGCAACCGGTTCAACCACCTCGCGAACCCGTTCGGCGTCCCGCTCGACCTCGCCGACATCCGCGACTGGCAGGGCGGCCTCGGGATCGGCCCGAACAGCCCGGTCTGGACCTGGGACGACGCCACGTTCGCGTGGGAGGACGACGAGACGGTGATCGGGCCGTGGGAGGCGTTCCGGTTCAAGGCCAAGGGCCCCCGCGCCAACGGCAACGACCGGACGCTGACCATCGTCCCGCCCGGCGCGCTCGCCCGGACCGCCCCTCCCGCTCGCGAGGTCTCCGATCCCGCTCGCGGGGCGCCCCGGCTCGCGTTCTCGCTCACTGGGCAGGCTGCCGACGGCCGGCCCCTCCGCGACGGGGCACTGACGGTCGCATTCGTGCCCGGCGCCCGCCCCGCCTTCGACGCCGACGAGGACGCCGAGAAGCTCCAGCCCCCAGCGACGGCCTACGTCGCCGTCGGAGCCCGGACGCCCGGCGCGTTCGCGGGCTTCGACGTCCGGCCCTTCGCGCCCGCCGAGATCCCGCTGGCGGTCGAGGCCGTCGGCGCCGCCGCCGACCTGACGCTGTCGTGGGACGCGAGCACGCTGCCCGCCGGGCTCCCCGTCACGCTGGTCGACCTCGCCAGCGGGGAGGAGATCGACGTGCGGACGGTCTCGGCGCACGCCTTCCGCCAGCCGTCCCGCCCGGCGCTCGTCGCGATCCCCGCGCGCGACCTCTCGGACGGCACCCTGGCGACGGACCGGTTCGTGCTCCGCATCGGCGCGGCGCTGGCGCAGGCCGACGCGGTCGAAGCGCTGACGCTGGCGCCCCCGGCGCCGAACCCGTCACGAGGCGGGGCGGCGGTCCGGGTCGGGCTCCCCGAGGCGGGCCCGGCGCGGCTGGCGGTGGTCGACATGCGGGGCCGCGAGGTCGCCGTGCTGCTCGACGGGCCGCTCGGCGCGGGCTGGCACGAGGCCCGGTTGCCGGAGGGGTTGGCGGCGGGCGTGTACGCGCTGCGGCTGGCGGCTGGCGGCGGCGTCGTCACCCGGCGCGCCGTGGTCGTGCGCTGAGCGTCGCCAGCAGGGGAGGGGAGGCACCCGCCGTCCCCCTGCTGGCGGGTCCCCTCCCTACGACGTCCCCTCTCCCGCTGGGAGAGGGACAGGGTGAGGGGCCACGGCTGGCGCGAGCCCGCCCTCCGTCGCAAGCCGGGCTGGCGCTGTGCCGGTCACCCTCCCCCGGCCCCTCCTCCCCGCCTGCGCGGGCACAGGCTGGAGGGGAGGTCAGGTCCGACGCCTTTGCCACTTGCTGGCGCAAGCCCACCCGTAGCGATGGGATCGTCCCGGAGCGCGGCCGCCCGCCACCTCGGCCCCCGTGGGTCCAGAGGCGTGCGCGAGTCCACCCGCTGGCGTCACCGCCCGACCGAGTCGCGCAGCGCCAGCAGGCTCGCCAGGTTGCCCCGCGCGTAGTCCGTGAACGGGTGGTCCACGCCGAGCGCCGTCTCGCCAATCGCGACCGACCGCTCCTGGTCGGCGATGGCCCGGTCGAAGTCGCGGCGGTGCTGGTGGATCGCCACGCGCGAGTTGAGCGCGAACGCCACGTACGGGTGGTTCGGCCCCCGCGTCTCCTCGCTCACCGCGATGCCCTCGTCGAGGATGGCCTCGGCCTCGTCGAACCGCCCGAGGTCGATGAGGATCAGGCCGAGGTTGCTCAGGTTGACGCCCAGGTCGATGCGGGCCTCCTCGCTGCCGTCGGCGCGGCGGCCCGCGACCACCTCGCGGATCACGCGGACGGCCGCTTCGAGCTGCCCGGTGTCGGAGAGCACCAGGCCGATCGTGTTCAGGATCGCCAGCCGCTCGCTCTCGCCGGGCGTCGCGTGCAGCGAGTCGAGCCGCAGGGCCTGGCGGGCGTACGCCCTGGCCGTGTCGTAGGCCTCCTTGCGGTACTCCAGGTTGGCGAGTTCGAGGAGCGCGTCGCGGTGGCCGAGCGGGTCGCCGCCGGTCGAGGCGTAGAGGGCGACGGCGTCGCGCAGGGCGGGCTCCGAGGCGTCGTAGAGCCCGACGGCGCGGTAGACGCGGCCGATCGTGCCGAGCATCTGGGCCAGCACGAGCGGCTCGTCGGCGAGCTCGGCGCGCGCCTGGGCCGCGCCCGCGTCCAGGATCTGGCGGGCCGAGAGCGAGTCGGGGTGGCCGGCGCCGGTCGGGTCGGAGCCGGCGAAGATGCCCTCCAGAAAGTCGGCCGTCCGCTCGGCGCGGGTGGCCGCCTGCTCGGCGCGGTCGCGCTCGGCGGCCAGCCGCGCCGTGTAGAACGCCGTCCCGCCGATCGCCGCCAGCAGCACGAGCGCCGTCGTCGCCACGCCGATCCGGTGGCGGCCCACGAACCGCCGGGCGCGGTACCGGACCGTCGGCGCGCGCGCCCCAACGGGGTCGCCGCGCTGCAGGCGCCGGAGGTCGGTGGCGAGGTCGTCGGCCGAGCCGTAGCGCTGGGCGGGGTCCTTGGCGAGCGCCTTGAGCACGATCGTGTCGAGGTCGCGGGGCACGCGGCGGCCCTCGGGCGCGGCCGCCGACGGCGGCGGGGGCTCGGTGTCGCGGACGGTCGCCACGATGCCGCTCAGCGTCGACCGCTCGATGGCGTACGGCCGCACGCCGGCCAGCAGCTCGTACAGGACGACGCCGAGCGCGTACACGTCGGTCGCCGTCGTGATCGTGCCGCCGGTGACCTGCTCCGGCGCCGCGTACTCGGGCGTCAGCAGCGGGAGCGCCGTCTGCGGCCCGCCCGGCTCGGCCGCCTCGTCGACGAGCCGCGCGATCCCGAAGTCGAGCAGCTTGACCCCGCCCTCGGCCGCCACGAAGATGTTCGACGGCTTGAGGTCGCGGTGGACGACGAGGTGCCGGTGCGCGTACCCGACGGCGTCGCAGACCTGGAGGAACCGGTCGAGCCGGTCGGCGACGGACAGGCCGTGCGCGTCGGCATACGCGGTGATCGGCTCGCCCTCGACGTACTCCATGACGAGGTACGGCGTGCCCTGGGGGCCGACGCCGCCGTCGAGCAGGCGCGCGATGCCGGGGTGCTCGAGGCGGGCCAGGATCTGGCGCTCGCGCACGAACAGCCGGACGCGGTCGCCGGCGACGAGTCCCAGCCGCTTGAGCGCGGCGAGCTGGTCGTACGCCCCGTCGGCGCGCTCGACGAGGTCGACGCGGCCCATCCCGCCCCGCCCGATCTCGCGGACGACGCGCCACGGCCCGATCCGCTCGCCCGCGACGGCGGCGTCGGCCACGAGCGCCGCCGCGGCCGCGGCGTCGAGCGGCCCCAGCCCCCCGGCGTCGGCGTCGGCCGCCAGCAGGCTCTCCACCTCGGCGCGGAGCGCGTCGTCGGGGCGGCCGTCGACGTCGCGGCACAGGCGGTCGAGCGCGGCGGCGCGGGCGGCCGGGGCGAGGTCCGCGACGGCGTCGAAGACGTCCCCGACGCGCGTCCAGTCGGCGGCGGGGTCAGGCGGCATCGGCGTCCGCGTCGTCGCCCAGCGAGCGGTGGAGCCAGGCCCGGGCCCGGCGCCAGTCGCGCTTGGCCGTGGCCACGCTGACGCCGAGCGCGGCGGCCGTCTCCTCGAACGAGAGCCCCCCGAAGTAGCGGCACTCGACGACCTGCGCCGCGCGCGCGTCGAGCGCCGCCAGCCCGTCGAGCGCGTGGTCGACGTCGAGCAGGCGCGACGTCAGGCGGTCGAGGTCGGCGGTGTCGGGGATGGCGCCGGCCGTCGTCAGGCCGACCGGGCGGGCGTCGCCGCCGCGCTTGGCCGCGTGCCGCCGCCGCGCGTGGTCCACGAGCACGTTGCGCATGGCGCGGGCGGCCGAGGCGAACACGTAGGCCCGGTCCGGCACCAGCGACTGCCCGGCCATCCGGAGGTACGCCTCGTGGACGAGCGCCGTCGTCTGGAACCCGTCGACGTCGTAGCGCCGCCGCTGGGCGCGCGCGATGTCGCGGAGCTCGTCGTACACGATCGGCATCAGCCGCTCGACGAGCGCCTCCGCCGACGCGTCGCCGGCGGCGACCTCGGACAGGAGCGCCGTCACCTCGCCGACGCGGTCCTCGGGGCGAGGGGGGGCATCTGTGACACGCATGGCGATGGCGGTGGGAGCCCGAAAGTAGAGCGGAGTTGCTGCGCAGGCTAATCGCCTCTCCCGGAGTAACCCCGGCCATCACAGCGCCCTCCAGAGCGTGCCCGGCCCGGTGGGCGAACAGGACACCGCCCCGCGGGCGCAGAGGCCGGCGGGGCGGTTCGGGTCGAGACGGGGCGCCGGGGCTAGCGGCCCGAGAACATCATCTCGCGGTACGTCGGCAAGGGCCAGAGGTCGGCCGGGACGTGGGCCTCGAGGGCGTCGCACGCCGCGCGGACCGCCGCCATCGCGGGGATCACCTCGGCCTGCATCGCCACGGCCTCGTCGTCGGCCTGGTGCGCCGCGTGGCGCGCCTCGGCGAGGGCGCCCGCCGTGGTGCGGAGCGCGTTGACCTGCTCGGCCACGTCGCGCGCCGTCGCCCGGGTGCCGTCGTCGCCGAGCCCGAGGTCGCCGAGCGCCTGGGCCGCCTCGCCGAGCTCGGCGAGGTAGCGGATGGCCGCCGGGAGCACGAGCGTCCGCGCCATCGACTCGGTCGTCGCCGCCTCCACGTTGATCGTGAGCACGTACTGCTCGGTCAGGATGTCGGCGCGGCTCGCGAGCTCGGGCTCGGACAGCACGTCGTAGGCCGCGAAGAGGGCCGCGTTCGCCTCGGTCGGCAGGGCCGCGAGCGCCTCGGGCGTCGTCTTGAGGTTGAGCAGGCCGCGCTCGGTCACGGCCTCGCGGTGCCACGCCTCGGAGTACCCGTCGCCGTTGAAGACGACCTTGGTGTGCTCGCGGATCGAGTCGGTGATGACCTCGCGGACGGCCGCCTCGAGGGCCTTCTTGGAGGGCCGCTTGCCCAGCTTCGCGTCGAGCTTGGTCGCGAGGTCGTCGATGGCCTCGGCCACGATCGTGTTCAAGACCGTGAGCGGGAAGCTGACGCTCTGCGACGAGCCGACCGCCCGGAACTCGAACTTGTTGCCGGTGAAGGCGAACGGGCTCGTCCGGTTGCGGTCGCCCGCGTGGCGCGGCAGCGTCGGCAAGACCGGCGTGCCCAGGCCCAGGAAGCCCGACGGCTTGGACTCGGTCGCCTCGCCGGTCGCCGTGATCTGCTCGAACACGTGCGAGAGCTGCTCGCCCAGGAAGATGGACAGGATCGCCGGCGGCGCCTCGTTCGCTCCGAGCCGGTGGTCGTTCGCGGCCGTCGCGATCGACGCGCGCAACAAGTCCTGGTGGAGGTGGACGGCCTGGACGACGGCCGTGCAGAAAAACAGGAAGCGCAGGTTCGAGTGCGGCGTGTCACCGGGCTCCAGCAGGTTCTCGCCCGTGTCGGTCGACATCGACCAGTTGACGTGCTTGCCGGACCCGTTGATGCCGGCGAACGGCTTCTCGTGGAGCAGGCACACCAGCCCGAACTGCGGGGCCACGCGCTGCAGCGTCATCATCATGAGCTGCTGGTGGTCGGCGGCGACGTTCGCGTCCTCGAAGATGGGCGCGAACTCGTACTGCCCCGGCGCCACCTCGTTGTGCCGCGTGGCCACGGGCACGCCCAGCTTGTAGAGCTCGAGCTCGACGGCGTTCATGTAGGCCAGGATCCGCTCGGGGATCGAGCCGAAGTAGTGGTCGTCGAACTCCTGCCCGCGCGGCGGCGCGGCGCCGACGAGCGTCCGCCCGGCGATCTGGAGGTCGGGCCGCAACGCGACGTACTCCTCGGCCACCAGGAAGTACTCCTGCTCCGAGCCGCACGTCGCGGACACGCGGGTCGCGTCGTCGTCCAGGAGCGCGAGCGCGCGGCTGGCCTGCCGGTTCAGCGCCTCCAGGCTGCGCAGGAGCGGGATCTTGTGGTCGAGCGCCTCGCCGGTCCACGACGCAAACGCGGTCGGGATGCACAGCGTGGCCGAGCCGTTGTGCTCGACGAGGAAGGCCGGGCTCGTGGGGTCGTAGGCCGTGTAGCCGCGCGCCTCGAACGTGGCGCGCAGGCCGCCGCCGGGGAACGAGCTCGCGTCGGGCTCGCCCTGGATGAGGTTCTTGCCCGAGAACTCCGCCACGGCGCCGCCGCCCGCGTTCGGCGTGATAAACGAGTCGTGCTTCTCGGCGGTCCGCCCCGTCAGCGGCTGGAACCAGTGCGTGTAGTGCGTCGCGCCGCGCTCGACGGCCCACTCCTTCATGGCGAGCGCGACGGCGTCGGCGACCGTCTCGTCGAACGGCTCGCCGTCCTCGATCGTCGCCGTGAGCCGCTTGTAGACGGCCTTCGGCAGGCGCGTCTTCATCTCGGCGAGCCCGAACGTGTTCTGGCCGAACAGGGCCTCGACGTCCTGCAGCGCGGAGGGGGCGGGGTGGCCGTTTCCGTTCATCGTGGGGCGGGTGAGCGTGGGCATGAGTCGGGAGGTCGGGAAGTCGGGGGGGGGAGGGCGTGGGCCGGGCTAGTCGGTCGGCGCGAGCGTCATCGGCTCGGCCGGGAGGTAGGTCGTCTCCTTGTGCGTCGAGAGCACCAGGCTCGTCCGCGTGCCGCGCACGCCGGGCAGGCCCTGGACGGTCGCCAGCAGCCGCTCCAGCGCGGTCGTGGTCCGGACGCGCACCTTGAGCACGTGCGACCCGTCGCCGGTCACGGAGTGGAGCTCCTGGACCTCGTCGAGCGCCGCGACACCCGCGACGAAGGCGGCGTAGTGCTCGCTGCCGGTCGACTGCACGAACACGAACGCCATCACGTCGTGGCCGAGCCGCTTGGCGTCGACGGCGGCGTGGTAGCCGGTCAGCACGCCGCGCGCCTCGAGCTTGCGCATCCGGTCGGAGACCGACGGCGTCGACAAGCCGACGGCCTCGGCGAGCGCGGTCCGCTTGGCGCGGCCGTCGCGCTGCAAGAGGTCGAGGAGGCGAACGTCGGTGTCGTCGAGCTTGTCCACGGGCGGCGGGGGAGACGGGGCGAGTGTACCGAGATTCGGAAGGGGGATCGGCTCGGGGGCCTTCGTTTTTTATGTCCGCATCCTGATTTCACACAGACTGGCCGGCTCGCGGTCGCCCCAGCCTCCGTTTCGCTGGCGTCCGGCGTCCAGGCAGCCACGTGCTGGCGGCTTGGCGACCTCCACGGACGCCGAGGGCGCAGCTGATCCTGTGACCTCTCCACCGTGTCATCCTGAGTGACTGTCTGGGGAATGGCGCAAGCCCTCCAAAGGCGTCCCCTCTCCCATTGGGAGAGGGACAACGCGCAGCGTCGGCGCAGCCAGGGTGAGGGGCGACGGGCCGCTAAGGTGCCAGCCGAGCACCGCCGGATGGATTGGCTGGCGCCTTCCCTTGCGGGGGCCCGCCTGCGCGGGGATGACTCATTTGAGGGGAATCGGCTTCCCCAAACAGTCTCTGAGCGAGCAGAGCGAGTCGAACGCGAAGCGTCGGCGGAGCCAAGGATCTCAGCTGAGCAACCCCCAGCTACAGCGCGGACCGGACGCTGTGCGCGGCGGAGATCCTTCGACTCTGCCGCTGCGCGGCTCCGCTCAGGATGACACGGTGAAAGGGTGGCGTTTCTGGTGAGCCCCCATGCTGGCGCCAGTCGCCCCCCACCCCGTCAGCGGCCGAACGCCAGCCGCTCGGCACCTAGCGAGTCGAGGAGCACCAGCCGCTCATCGAGGCGCACGCGGCGGGCCAGGCCGAGCCGCACGCTGAACGCGGCCTCCAGCGAGTCGGCCGCCCCGCCGCACGCCTGGAGGTGCCAGACCACGTCGTCGGCCAGCCGGAAGCGGTCGCCGTCGAGCGCGTAGCCGGTCCAGTACTCGTTGCAGCCCCCGACCCCGCTTAGGCGACCTCCGGAAAAGGTGGCCGTGGCCCCGGTGCCGTCGGGGAGCGGGGCGCCGTCGAGCGCCGCCAGCCGCCACGTGCCCGACAGCACGACGGGGGCGGGGCTGAGCCGATCACTGCTCGCGGCGTCCGGCGGTGGGGCGTCGGGGGCGCAGGCCGAGAGCGCGAGGGCGAGGACGAGCGGGCGCACGGCGTCAGCGCGTAAAGGTGGACGGCTGGCCGTTCTCGTCGAACAGCACGAGCCGGGTGTCCGAGACCTCGATCTCGCCGCCGCCGAACGGGCTCCAGTACGCGGTCTCAGGGACGCCGTCGGCGCACCCGGTGTCGTCGGCCGCGAGCTCGCGGATCTGGAACGCCGCGCCGTCGAGCGCGAACGTGCCCCGGAAGGTGCGGCACGCGACCGTCGCCTCGACCGTCGAGTCCCGAAACGCGACCTCGACCGAGGGCAGGGGAGAGGGCGCGTAGGGCGAGTCCGACGACGCCAGCCGCCAGCGCCCCCGCCGCAGCGCCGCCGCGTCGACCGACCGCTCGGGGTGCGCGCGGAAGACCAGCCGCACCGCGCCCGCCGAGTCCGCGAGCGCCAGCCGGTCGCCGTCGCGCGCGACCGTCCGCACCGCCTCGAGCGCCGCGTAATACGCCGTCTCCTGCTGGCCGATCGGATCGACGCACCCGCGCTGGGTCGACATCACGGGGCCGCCCGTGGTCAGCCGCCACCGCTCCGGGCCGAGCGCGGCGAGCCGGTAGCCGCCGCCGAACCAGTTGCAGCCGGAGTACCCGCCGAACTGGTCGAACCCGTCCTCGGGGCCGGGCCCCAGCGGGTCCGAAGAGAACCGCAGCGTGGCGACCGTCGCGTCGAGCGCGGGCGCCCCGTCGAGCGTCACCAGGTCCCACGCGGTGTCGTCGAGAGGTCCTGGCTCGCGGGGCGGGTCGGCCCGGAACGTCGCGAGCGTGTCGGCGCCCCGGACGAACGCCAGCCGCCGCCCGTCCCGCACCACGCGCGGCGCCGCCAGCAGCGACGCCGCCAGCGCCCGGGCCTGCGCGATCTCGGCGTCGGTCGACAGCCGCGTGTACTCGTACGGCGCCCGGACGCGCAGCGTGTCGCCGTCGAGCCGGTACGGCGCGTGGAGCCGGCCGACCCCGCTCTCGCCTCTCAGCAGCGACCACCCGGCGAGCTCCGCCGGGTACGGCCGGTCCCACAGGTCGCGCTCGGCGGGCGCCTCGCTGAACACCAGGACGGGCCGCACACCCTCGACGGGCGCCTCACCCCCCAGCGACGCCAGCCGCCACTGCGTGTTTTGGAATGGCGGATCGTCGGGCACGGTCACCGGGGCCGGGTCGCCGGACACCGGCACCGGGCCATCCGACGGAGACGGGCTGCACGCGGCAAGCGCGAACCCGACCAGGGTCGACGAAGTCAGCGCGAGCAGGCAGAGGGCGGGGGAGAGGGGCATGGCAGGACGGGGAGCCGCCCAACAACGACGGCGCCGACGATTTGGCGCGTCCGGGCGTTCTCCGACGCATCCATGCACGTGGGATCGCCGATGATGAACCCCCCGCCTACGACGTCCCCTCTCCCATGGGGAGAGGGACAGGGTGAGGGGTGCGCCGGGCGCTGCGCTGAGGGCCGTGTAGCCGAGCACCGCGCCCCGCCCTCACCGGACATCCCCCACCCCTTCGGGGCACCCCCTTCAAAGGGGGACGGTGGGGAGGATCCGCCTGCCGACTGCATCCCTCGGGCCCGTCGCCGACTCCCGATGCCCGCGCGCGTCGCCCTCGCTCTCCTCGCGCTCCTGGCCGCCAGCGGCTGCCGCTCCACGCCGCCGCCCGAGCGCGGCGTCATCGGCCAGGTGTCCGCCTATTACACCGTCGAGCCCGACACCGGCCGGCTCGTCGAGGGCTGCCCCGACGGCGGCCCCGTCACCGTCGTCCTCGACACCGTCGCCGTCGCCGACGACCGGCTGACCGTCGTCGGCACGGCCGAGATCGAGGGGCGCGGCGGTGTCGGCTGGGTCCGCTTCGAGTCCGCCTGGGAGCGGACCGGGATCCCCGCCCCGCCGGAGGCCCGGCCCCGGCCCGGCCCCGCGCCGTGGGCTCCACCGTCGCTCCCCGACACCGCGCTCGCGTACGGCGCCCCCCTCACCCGCAGCGGACGGTTCGCTCTGCGGGCCCCGCTCGCGGAGGTCCGCGCCGACACCCTGTTCGTGGCCTACACCTGCGTCCCCAGCGACGACTGGGTCCGGATCCCGGTCGCCGACCTGCTGGCGGGCACCCGGTTCGCGGCGTCCGAGCCCGGCGCCGTCCCCAACCCCGAGGCGCGCGGCGTCGACGGCCTGCGCCTCCTCGACCCGCCGACCGCGAGCCCCGGCGACTCCGTGAGGCTCGTGCTCGCGTACCGCCCGCTGGCGCCGAGCACGATGTTTCCGCCCGACCCGGACGCCCCCGTCCGGAGCCCCTCTGTCGGGACCGACTGCCTCGGTCGGCTGGAGCGCTGGGCCGACGGCTGGCGCGAGGCCCCGCGCGCGCTGTGGCGCGACCCCGACGACGACCGCTTCGGCTGCACCGCCCAGGGCCTGGCCTTCGACGGGCCCGGCGAGCGCCCGGTCGTCTGGCGGCTCGCGCCGACCGCCCCGCCCGGCCGCTACCGCTGGTGCCTCGACGCCTCGACCGAGCGCGCCGGCCCCCGGGTCGTCCGCCCCGTCTGCTCGACGGCCTGGACCGTCCGCTGACCCGTGCAGGGTGAGAGCGTCAGGTCGACGCGGTCACCCGCCGCGCCGCCTCCACGAACCGTTCAGCGTCTGCGAGCAAGTCGGTCGCGGCCGAGAGGTCCGTCACAGCGAACGCGTCGTAGTCGGCCCGCTCGCGCACCTGCGCCGCATGGGGGAGGGTGCGGCCCACCTGCTCGGAGACCAAGCCCGTTGTGACGTAGTGCGCCCGGAACCGGCCGTGCGTTCCTCGATGGGTCCTCGGACGCTCGCCCTGCGCGTCGAGCGCGGCCTGCGCCGCGTAGAAGCAGGCGTAGTACGACCGGTTGACCGCCGTCTCCGAGTCGCCCAGGCCCACGGCCGCGGCGGCCGACCGGAGCGCGCGGTCCGCCTTGTCGAAGAGCGCCGTCTGGAAGGCCGTCACAGCTCGACCCCGTCGGCCGTGGCGTTCCGCATGAACGGACGCCGCTCGTCGGCCACTTCCTCCGCACTGAACGGCTGCATCGAGACGTGGAGGCCGTACGTGTCGAGTGCGTCGAGCGCGACGGGCAACAGGCGCTCTTTGATCTCCAGGGAGGCCTCGTAGCCACCCCGGAGCACCACGAGCAGGTCCACGTCCGAGTCCGGCCGGGCGTCGCCGCGGGCCCGCGAACCGTAGAGGACCACCCGGTCGAGGCGGTCGCCGTAGAGCGCCACCAGCCGGGCCTTCGCCTCGGCGAGGGCGGCCCGGACGTGGGGCGGGGTGGAGGGGGGGAGCGTGCCGGTCACGCCCCAAGGTAGGACGGCCAGCCGATGGGCCAGGTCCGAGGCGGGCGAGGAGGCCCGTGCGGACCGCCGGGGCGAGGAGACGCCCGCGCCGGTGTGTGACAGGCGGCGACACCGGCGACTAGGAATCGGCCCCGATTGGACGATATTCACCCGTCCGGCGACGCCGCGCCCTCCGGCACCCCTCCTCGCCCGGCGGACACCCCCTCTCACCCTCCGCTCCCCTCATGGCCGAGTCCCGCTCTGGAGCCGCCACCGCCATCATCGCCGTCGTGGCCCTCCTCGCCATCGTCGCCATCGTCTGGCTCGTCTTCTTGCGCGGCGGCCCCGACGCCGGCGGCCCGGACGTCGACGTCGACATCAACGTCGACGACGCCGTCGAGAGCGTCACGCCCGAATAACCCCACCACCCCTATGGACACCCCCCAAGACCCCCGCGCGCCCGGCACCCCGCCCTCGGGCACCCCGCCGCCCGACGCGGCTTCGACGCCGGGCTCCGTCCCCGGACAGACGCCCCAGGCGCCCCCGCAGCCCGCGGTCCAGCAGATCAACGTCCGCACCGAGGCCGCGCCGCGGTCCGGCGGCGGCGGGACGGCCGTCATCGTCGGCATCGTGGCGCTCCTGGCCCTGCTGGCCGTCGTCTACTTCGTGTTCATGAACAACGAGACCTCGCCGACCGAGGTCGACGTCAATCTGGAGGTCCCCGAGATGCAGGCCCCCGAGATGCCCGACGTCACCATCGAGGTCCCGGAGGTCGAGATCCCGGAGGTCGAGGCCCCCGACATCAACATCGAGGTGCCCGAGGGGGACGGCGAGTAGGCCCTCTGTCGAGTCACGCGGGCCACGACGGCGCCTCCGGGCCGACCGTCGTGGCCCGTTTCTCGTGGGTCCCTCCCCGAGCCGGCCGCCCGCGCGAGCGTGCGTGGAGGCGTGCTTCTCCGGCTGGCGGGAGCCCTATGCGATCCTCCCCTCCAGCCTGCCCCCGCGCCGGCGGCGTGGGCGTGGGCCTCTCGGGCTGGCGAGCCCCCCCACGCGAGCCTCCCCTCCCAGACGCCGGGCCGTTCCGTGCGAAGCGCGGCCCCCTCCACCCTGTCATCCTGAGCGGAGCGAAGGATCTCGACGCCAGCGTGTCGAGCCTTCAGGACCGGATGTCTGGACTGGAGGCCTCGCGTCGAGATCCTTGGCTGCGCCTTCCCTCCGGGCGCGCAGTCGCTCGGGATGGCGAGTCTGGGGAGGACAGAGCTAGAACGTTCCAGCGCTGCCTCCCAGACGGGGGGGCGGGGGAGGGTGACCGGCTGGCGCCAGCGGTTGGGGTGGGCGCTCCAGGCTGGCGAGATCCCCACGCGATCCTCCCCTCCCAGACGGGAGGGGCCGGGGGAGGGTGACCGGCACAGCGCCCACGGCAGGCAGGGAGACGCCGGGCCGCGTTAGCTTGCGGCCGCGCCGCGGGCCTGTAGCATAGCGGTTGAATGCAGTCGGCTCATAACCGAACGATCGTAGGTTCAAATCCTACCAGGCCCACCTCGTCCTCTAGCCGGCTTACGTCGAGCGAAGAGCGAGTCCTCATCTCATGGGCCGTTCGCACGCCGCCAGTCACAATCGCTCCTCCGAGGCATCGACAGTTCGGCTGGCAGCACGCACCGGCGTTCGGCGCCCCCCCTCAGTCGCCCAGCGCGTGGATGTTCAGCTGGCCGCGCTCGAACCGGAGCGTGTCGGCAAGCGCTCGGTACGGACTGTCTCGGAAAGAGTCGTCCACGACGACGGTCGCCTCGAACGTGCCATGGAGTCCCCCGCCGTCGCTCTCGACGAGGACGACCTCGCCGCCGACAGAACGGTAGCGGGCGGCGACCGCGTCTCCCTGCACCTCAGACACGTACAGCCCTTGGTGGAACCGCGCCGTGCCAAGGCCGAACGTGCCCACCGCGACCGTGTCGAGCTTGAACGAGACGGGGTCGGTGTAGTGGGAGGAACGCTCAGACAGGACGGCCCCATACACGTTGTAATAAGGGGCGTGTTGGTCGCGCGCGACGTACGCGCTGTCGGACCACAGCACCCCGTTGACGAAGGCTGAGAGCGTAACGAGCCGGGCGGCCTCATGCCCGGTGGGCGGGCCGGCGTCAAGCGGCACGACGGGGTCGCAAGCGGCGACCACGGCACACATCGAGACGAGGAGAACGAGGGGGCGCACGGCGGGAAACGTCACAGGGTGAGGCGATGCATCCTACGATATGGAATCAATCGGTCCGTACTCGGTCTCTGGGACCTGAACCCCCGAACTGATGTCTCGGGCTGGACGTGGAATGTTGACTTCGCGTGGGGTGTCTGGGACGGCGGCGTCACCCACCCCGACCGGGCCATCCTCTCCCTCTACACGAGCCTCGACGTCGTGGGCCAAGCCGGATCCTCCATCCTTGTCCAGTAACCCGCTCCTCACCCCAGTGCTCCTCGCGCTCCTCGGCGGCTGCCAGACGAGCGTGAGCACGCCGCCCCCCGAGGTCGCTGCCCCCGAGGCCGCCCCCGACCCCGTGCCGGCCCGCTCCGACTCCGCGCGCCACCCAGACGGCGCTACCCGCACCACGCCCCTCGCCACCTACCGACGGGCGGACCCCGTCGGGGGCATCCATACCTCCGCGACGGCCCGGCTGTGGGGCGCTCTCGCCTTGCGAGACGGCTGCCTCGTCATCGAGATCGAGGGCGGCCAGACGCACCAGCCGGTGTTCCCGGCCGACGAGGCGACCTGGGACGACGCGGGCCGCCGGCTGACGTACGGCGGCCAGTCCTACGGGCTCGGCGACGAGCTCTGGGTCGGCGGGGGGGGGCGTCGCCGACGACGGGGCGTTCGGGCTGGACGGGCCGCGGTGCCCGGGCGCCCGCCTCTTCGTCGTGTCCTGACTTCCGGGCGCCGGCTGGGAGGTCGGACGGGGACATCTGCGACCGGGTTTACCGCTCTGGCAGCCAAACAGGGCATCCCATCGGTCGCTGTCAACCATTACGCTCGAGCAATCCGGCTCGCACGGCGGCGGTCAAGTGTCCAGCCCGAGTGCGATGCCCAGCAACCGATGCAGATAGCATGTTCGGTCTCATTCGCCATATGAGCCTGTTATGCTCTGACCTTAGTCCGGGCTCGTACGCCGGCCTGTACCTCTTGGTAAACGGGAACTTCCATCTCCGGAGCCGCCTCGATCGTCGCGACGAGCGCGTACGGCACGACAAGTGGATCAACTCGGTCCTTCTTTTCTCGGTCGTCGCACTTAACGTGGACCGTCAAGGAGTCCCCACCGGTGAACAAGGTGACCTTGTCTCCTTCGAGCACCTCGTGATGTACGGTCCCCTTCCTCACGCCGTAGTAGTCAGCCTGACGAGCGCGGGCGTCGCGTATGATCCACTTGGAGTCTGGCGCCTCGAAGAACAGCTTCGCACTACGCACAGTGCGGACCCGGAGCGGTGGAGGAATAAACCAGGCTAACGTGATCGTGAGTCGTCTCTTTCCCTCCTTGCCTTGTAGCGAACCTGGCAACGGAAGATCCCACACGTCGTCGCCGTCGTGGTGCATAACACCCGCGCCTAGTAACGTCGCGCGGTGGTCGTCACTGGCGAGCACACGATGCGGCTGGACCGCCCCAAACCCAAAAGTGGACGCCAAGGCGCTTTTGACTCTCCTCTTAGAGACGCCTTCCTCCTGGTAGACCTCGTCGACCAACTGAGCCGCCTCACTAGGCCATGAAGCACTGTGGACGAGCATGGCCTTCACCCAGAGAGCGACGGGGGCGTCGTCCAGCGTCCCTCCCCGGTCGGTCGCACGGAGTTCCTGCAGCACGTCTATGATGGACTCTGTCTCCCTGCTTGTGAGCGCGGCGGCGTTGCTCGTTCCGGCGGTGTACGCACTGCCCTGGAGCCCAGCACCCGGGCTAGCCACCAAGTGTCCCGGTGGCCTTCCCGAGGCATGAGCAACCCTCCACCTAGGATCGTCGGAGCAGTACGGGCGGTGTAGAGCAACTCGCCCCCCGGAATGAATCACGTCCGGCTTGATGGATCGATCGGGCCCCGGTCCTCGCCGGGAATACGTGGCAGGGAGCCCAGTCGTCCGGTAGCCTGGGTACGTGCGGGGGGCAAAGTCGTCTCCAGAGTAGTCGTGTGAGAGTGCTCCGACAGATAGTGCGTTGAGAGCCTCCGCTGGTGCAAGGATCCTCCGGTTTCGTTGATCCCTGTGCGACTCTGCTACCAGAGCGCGCTCCAAACTCTCAGGTTCGGTGAGTTCCCCAAAAATGTCTACGTCGGCGGAGGCTCCGAGGGGCGTCGGGTCCTCTCGGTAGTTGCCTGCGCTGACAACGAAGAGTACCTCATACTCGTAGGAGAGCCAATCGATGAGCCGAGCGAGCGGGCTCATCGTCCCTAGAAAAGGGCGGTACTCCTCGCCAACAGAGAGATTGATGACCTTGACCGTAGGTGCGGTAGGGTCGTCGCCCTCGAACATCCGTCGGACGGCCCGGTGGATCACGTCTACCGGAAGCTCCGGGACAACTTCTCGTCCAGAACCCGACGGGTCCGGGCGGAGGATGGGGTAAACGTAGACGGGTTTTCGAAGAGGCCTGGTCTCCCCATTCGCGTCACCATGCACGACCAACGATGCCATGGCGGTGCCGTGGTTTCTGTCGGCGACTAGGTACGTCTCCTCAACATCCGGTTCAACGTCGACGATGAGCCTCCCCGCAAGCCACGCGTGGTTTTGAAGTGGAAGTCCATCGAAGATGGCGATGACTGGAGACCCCTCTACTTGGGTGGTGGTGCTCTCTAGCGGAGCCGATGCGCCAGGCTCGGAGGGCGTTTCATCGTCCGCTTCATCTCGGATGGGTGCCGCCATCTGGCCTGCGGGTCTCAAGAATTGAACGCCGACCTCTTGGACTAGAGCATCGCTCGCTTCACCGTCGTGGCGGAGCCGTTCCAAGTCGTCCAGGATCGCTCGGGCCCGATTCGCCGGCAGGACCGCAAGAAGCGCGTGGTACTTGATCTGTTGCAACTCGCAGCGGCTGGCCACCTCGCCGCCAGCGACTTCGATAGCTTGGCGAACCTTTTGCTCTCGTTCGTCGCGCTCGCCCGCGTCGGGAGCGAAGAACAACTCGACTTCAACCGGTAAGTCGTCAACTCCGTGGTCGAGCCTGTGCTGGAAGTCCTCCTCAAGTCCTGTCTCCAGGACTCGGTCCCGGGGGCCCCAAACCCTTACATCCCTGAGCCGAGAGAACACGTCCGCCCACCGCGCCTTTCCGTACCCGAGGGGTTCATTGGCTTTCCACCGTTCATAGAGGGCGACAACCTGGTCCAGCGACTCACGGTTCGACGATGTCAGGTAGACCCGCTCTGGCACATAGCCGTCCACCCGGTCACCAGCATGGTCTCCGCTTTGTACTTGGGGAAAGAAGTCGTCGTTGGCTCGCCCTTCGTTCTCGCCCACCTGAACAATGTTCAGCCCCGTGTGCCGGATCGCTGTCGGGAAGTCTTTGACGTCGTCGGCTATCTCGAACACCAAGACGGCCTCTGGATCATTCCCGTCCGCCGACGCGCTCAGCGTGAGGGAAGCTTTTTGAAGCGCCTCGAACTTCGGTCCGAGCCTCTCCTCCTGACGCTCATCTGTGGGGAGGTGAGTCTTATTCGACTTCACCGGTCGTCCGATCCGGCTCCTCTCTTCCAACCTCTTGGGCGGGAACAGCAGGTTTTTCTTATGGGCCATCGAGGTCGTCGGATTTCGCGTGTCGGATGTCATTCGCGGATACCCGCGCCTTCATCGCCCTAGTGAACAGTTTGCTTGCCTCTTTCCTCGATAGCGGTGCTGCGAGCACGTAGCGACGCATCGAGTCGAGGGCGACCTGCTCCACGTCAGCGTAGCTCGCCCCAGCAAGTGTACGAAGCGAGTTAGGGTGAGGAACCTCAGCCGGAAAGTTCAGCCGGTCAAACAACTCCGCTACCCATGATCGGACTTGAGCAGGAGACGGCGCGGGGAGATTTAGCACGACCTCGAAACGTCGCCACGCTGCTCGGTCAAGGAGCTCGGGATGGTTCGTCGCTGCAATGCTGACGACGTAGCTGGGGAGCGCGTCAATCTGGAGCAGGAGCGTGCTGACAACTCTCTTGACCTCGCCGGTTTCGTTATCGTCCGACCGCTCTTTGCCGACAGCGTCAAATTCGTCGAAGAACAGGACGCCGGGGCGAGACCGCACGTAGTCGAACATTTGCCCTATTCGGGCTGAGGTCTCGCCCAAGTAGCTGCCGATTAGTGCCTCGTAGCGAACCGTGTAGAGAGGTAGGGCCAACTCGCTTGCTATCGCCTCAGCTAGCGTCGTTTTGCCGTTTCCGGGCGGGCCGGTCAGTAACACCTTGTGACGCGGCTCCAAACCATACGAGCGGAGGAGGTCTGACCGGTCGTGCTCTTCGATCAACTCGCGCACCACCGCGAGGGTCTCGGGCTGGAGGCGTATCTCACTCAGCGTGCGGTGGGGAGACCTCTCGGCTACGAAGTCAGGTGTGCCTCCCTCGCGGTGGGAACCCGTCGGCCGCCGAGCCCTACTCCGCGAGAGGGCGCTGCTCAGCCTCTCTGCTACGACGTGGTGTTGCTTCGACCGCTCGTCTGCGACGAGGGCCTCAACCGAACGGCGAAACATGGGCTGGTCTCCCTCCGCGCCAGCGCGGACAAGCTCCAGCAAGAGGTCAGAACGGGCCAAAATGAAGGGCGAGGTCCGGCGCCAGAATATAGCCGCCGGGTGCCAACACCATGCCATACCTGTAGGACCTGTGTCGTAGACAGAGCCGGGGGACAGGCCTGGCAGAGACGAGCAGACTCCTCCGCCTGTAAGCCTGTCACCGGCCGTTCCGCGCTGAGTCCTAGCCATACGAGCCCACTCTGGGGCTAGGTGGGCTAGCCGTTGGGGTATACGCCGCCATTCTTGATCCTAAGGCGTTAGTTCCTGGACCTAGAGCTTCCTTTCCTGGAGCTGGAGCCTCGATTCTGGGACCTGAAGGGTTGATTCTTGGACCTGGAGCGGCATTCCTTGGACCTGAAGCGGCGTTCCTCGGACCTGGAGCCTCCAGTCTTGGGCCTGGAGCGGTCAGTCTTCGACCTGGAGCCCCATTCCTTGACCCTGGAGCGCCGATTCTTGGACCTCGCGCGCCGGTCCTGGAAAAAAAGTTAGCGGCCGAGGTTATGCAGTCTCCGGCTCGCGGGTCTGTAGAGGTCCACAAGCCCCCGCCTTGCCATGACCGACCTCCACGCCAACCGCCTCGACATGCAGCGGACCGTGCTCGACGTCCTCGACGCGCACGCCGACGCCTGGGCCCCCGTCCCCGTCATGCAGACCTACCGTGACGCCCTCGCCGGCCTCGTCGCCACCGCCGAGAAGCTCGCCAAGGACCAGGCCAAGACCTCCAAACCGGCGACGGCCACCAAGGGCGCCCTGCGGACCAAGGTCGCCGACAAGTCGTGGCGCCTCTCGCAGGCCATCAAGGCCTGGGCCACGGCCAACGATCGTCCCGACGTAGCCGAGGCCGTCCACCTCTCCAAGGACGAGTTCAACAACCTCCGCGACATCGCCCTCTACACCTTCTCCGGCGTCGTCGTGGACGAGGCCCGCAAGCACCTCCCGGCCCCCGAGGAGGACCCCACCACCAAGCTCGGCGCCTACGGCGTCACGGCCGCCTTCGTCGACACCCTCGACGCCGAGGACGACGCATTCGGCCGCCACCTCGCGGGGCCGCAGGGCGCCATCGCCGCTCGCAAGGGCGCCACGCGCGAGCTCGCGGCGACGGTCTCGAAGGCCCAGAAGCTGCTGAAGAACGAGGTGGACGGGACGGTCGACTTCCTGGCGCTCGAGCAGCCCGCCTTCGCCCAGGCCTACGCCGACGCCCGCATCATCGTCGACCGCGGCCGGGG
Organism: Rubrivirga halophila; assembly: GCF_046845755.1. Classification (GTDB taxonomy): domain Bacteria; phylum Bacteroidota; class Rhodothermia; order Rhodothermales; family Rubricoccaceae; genus Rubrivirga. The sequence continues at coordinate 3,351,362 of NZ_CP177357.1, read as the reverse complement.
CCCCGGCGAGCCCGACGAGCCTCCCGCCGACGCCGACGCCGGCTGACCCCGCCGCCCCGACACGACCGCGCCCCCGCCGGCACTCGCTGGCGGGGGCGCTTCTTTTGAATCCGGGCGCGGCGCGACCTTAGCCGCGAGCGGCGTCGTCGCGCACTTCCTGGGCGAGCGCGGCCATGCCCGGGTCGTGGCGGAAGGCGTCCGGGCCGAAGTGGTCGAGCAGCGTCGACAGGAGCGCGCGGCGCAGGGCGCGCGGGCCCGGCGTGTAGATGTCGGTGCGGAGCTCGGCCATGGCGCCCTCGTCGGCCGACAGGCGGAGCGCGGAGAGCGCCAGCAGGCGGTGGCTCTCGGCCAGGTCCGACCGCACGATCGCCAGCAGGGCCGGGACCGCCGGGCGCACGTCGAGGCCGGGCGTGGCGACGGCCATCGAGGCGACCGTGTGGAGCGCGGCGGCCCGCACGTCCGCGTCGGCGGACTCGATCTCGGCGACCAGGCGGTCGCTCACGCGAGCCGTCCAGTCGGCGTCGCCGGCCTCGATGGCGGCGTCGAGGTCGTAGGCAGGGCCGGGCTGGGCCAGGGCGGCCGGGGCGGAGAGCGCGAGCGCGCCGAGCAGGCCGGCGGAGAGCAAGGACTTCAGCATGGGATCGGGGGGAGGGGGGAGGGGGGGGGGGAGGAGAGACGTGGACCCCCGGCCCGTACGGGGCCTGTTAATTTTGTTGCACCTGGCCGTCGGTTTGGGTCCTGCGCCCCTCGGCGTCGGCTCCCCGATTCCGGCCCGGGTCGGGCCGCACGCCCCTTTCGCCTCGCCATCCCGCCCGGACAAAAAAAGCCCCCGCCGAGACGTCTCGGCGGGGGCCCTGAGCCTGTCTAGAATCCCGGGGCTAGCGGACGAGCAGCACCTGCCGCGTCGCCGAGAACGCCCCGGCCGTCATCCGCACCAGGTACACGCCGCCGGCCAGGCCGGCCGGGCGCCACGTCACGCGGTGCGTCCCGGCCGCCGTCTCGCCGTCGGCCAGCACGGCCACCTCGCGGCCCGTCACGTCGTACACCGCCAGCCGGACCCCGCCCGCCTCGGCGAGCGAGAACCACAGGTCGGTCGACGTCGAGAACGGGTTCGGCGCGTTCGCGCCGAGCGAGGTCTCGGAAGCGGCCACCGAGGCCGCCGCCATCGGGGCCGGCGCGGTCGCCATGGCCGCCGCCGGCGCCGCGGGCGAGCACCCGGACTCGACGGTGTAGGCCACGCCGCTGTCCACCGCCTCGTTCTTGCGGCCCTTGGGGACGCCGATCGTGAACGAGGCCGTCCCGACGTTGCCCGCCAGGTCGGCCACGGCCAGCGTCACCGTGTACACGCGGCCGTCGCCGCGCCCGGACCGCTCGGCCCGGACCTCGAACCCGTCGCACCCGACGACGATGTCGGTCGCCGTCGAGCCGTCGCCGGTCGCGTCGGCCGCCTCGTCGCTCGAGACGGACACGACGACGACCGAGGCCGGGTCGATCGCCGTCCCGCCGTCGGTCACCGAGGCCACCAGGTCGGCCGCCTCGAACCGGACCATGCGGTGGTTCGGCGAGGTCAGCACGAACGGGCCTTCCACGAGCACGATCTCCGGCGCGGTGTCGTCGCGGAGGTCGGTCTCCAGGACCGGCACGAGCTGGTAGTCGCCCCGGAACTCGCCGACCACGCCGACGAAGGCGACCGGGCCGGTCGGGACGGCCGTCCCGTCGAGCAGGCCGTCGTCGGCGGACGGCGTCCGGAGCGTGAGCTCGGTCGTCCCGTCGGTCACCGTGTACGAGCGGTTCGCCGCGAACACCTCGTCGTCCGTGACGACGGTCAGCCCGTCGATGCGGACCAGCTCGCTCTCGTACGCCTCGCCGTTCGCGACGAGCTCGGCGAGCGTGACGAGCTGGGGCGTCGGGAGGTCGTTCCCGCGCGAGAGCACCTCGAAGGCCGAGGGGTTGATCTGGCGGAGCCCGTTGAACGACGACATGGTGCCGACGATGCGGAGCGTGTCGCCCTCGGCGATCGTCCCGTCCTCGACGGCCGCGCGGACCGCGCCCGAGGACTGGAACACGGTCAGGCCGGCGCCCGCGTCCTCGAACCGGATAAACCGGCCCTCGGCGCGCGTCACCAGGCCCTCGACGGCCACCAGGTCGCCATCGGGCCGCTGGCGGGCCTCGGCGATCGTGACCTCGTCGGGCGTCGGCGGCACGATGTCCGAGACGGCCCGGTCGAGCAGCGTGTCGTCGAGCAGGAACGGGTTGACGTTCCCCTGGCGGCGCGCGATCTCGTACGTCCGGACGACCTCGGCCACGTCCGCCGGGTCCGCCTCGTCCCAGGCCACGAACGAATCGCGCTGTTCCAGGAGGAAGGGGAGGTCGGCGAGCGCCTCGTAGATCGTGTAGAAGTAGACGCCGGCCCGGGCCGCATTCCCCTCGTGGACCTCGCGCGGCTCGAACCCGAACACCGTCGACTCGCTGTAGCTGTCGCGGTCGGTCGCCGGCGGCGTCGTGGTCGACGTGGTGAACCGGTACCACACGTCGGTCTGGGCGTCGTCGATCTCGAGGAGCGGCTTGTTGCTCCGGGCCGAGTTCACGTTGTCCTTGGCCGGGAACAGGTTGTGGATGTCGCTCCGGGCCGGCTCGTCGCCGGCGCCCTTCGACTGCGGCCACGTGTGCTCGGCGTTGATCCCGTTCTCGAACAGGTACGTGCTCGGGTCCACGCCCTCGGGCAGGAACACCGAGTACCCGGTGTAGACGCCCGTCACGGTCCCGTCGGCGGCCCGGTCGATCTCGCCATACATCACGTCGCGAGCGGGCGCGTAGCCCAGCGTCTGGTCGGGCGTGTACGCCGCCCGGATCGAGGCGCGCAGCTCGGCGCCGCTCTGCCCGGGGAACAGCGTGCCGCGCACGCCGACGACCGCCGTGGTCGTGGCGGAAGCCGAGCCGTCGGAGGCCGAGACGGTCACGGCGTAGACGCCGGTCGTCGAGGTCGTCCAGGCGAACACGCCGGTCGCCGGGTCGATCGTGGCGCCGGCCGGCCCGTCGACGAGCGCGAACGTGACGGCGTCGCCCTCGGGGTCTTCGGCGTCGTAGTCGAACGCGATCGGCGTCCCGCCGTCGACGAAGGCGTCTGCAAGCGCGGCCGTGAACGCCGGCGCGCCGGCCCCGCCGCCGCCGCCGCCCGCGAGGCAGGTCCCGTCGTACGAGCCGAGCCCGCCGAACGTGTCGTTTGCGAACGCGTCGTAGAGCGTGGCCGGGTCGAACAGGTCGGTCGCGTTCGCGTCGCCCTCGCACGCGTCCGCCTTGCGGCGGAGCGTGGCGTTCGCCGTCGACGTGTCGCCGGAGCCCCACTGCGAGCCCGGGTCGAACCCGACCTGCCCGATGGCGTCGGCGACCCCGCCGGGGCCCTGGAGCACGACGGCGTCGTCGCCGTTGAAGAGCGTGACCGTGGACGTGATGTCGGCGACGGCCAGAATGGCCGGGTCGGCCGATGCGTTCGCGATCACGTAGACGTCGCCCGCCGCGAGCGTGCCCGCGAGCGTCTCGGTCCGGCCCGGCGACGTCGCGCCGTTGAAGTACAGCTCGACCGTGTAGGCCGAGAGGTCGACCGGCCCGCCCGTCGCGTTCAGGATCTCGAGCGCCTTGTTGTTCGAGCTGCCCTCGACGTACTCCGAGAAGAAGACGCGACTGCCGGGCCCGTCCGAGGCCACGGTCAGCGTCGCGGACGTCGTCGTCGTCGCAGTCCCGTCGGTGACCGTCACCGTGACGGCGACCGCCTGGCCCTGGTTGGCGTCGGCGGGCGTCCAGGCGAACTCGCCCGTGACCGGGTCGAGCGTGGCGCCGACGGGGCCGTCGGCGAGCGCGAACGTCAGCGCGTCCCCGTCGGCGTCGGTCGCGTCGTAGTCGAACGCGAACGCCGCGCCGGCCGGGATGGTCTGGTCGGCGAGCGACGCCGTAAAGGCCGGCGGCGTGTTGCCGGGGCCCGCGCCGCACGCGGCGGCGTGCGCGCCGAGCCCGTCGAACGTGTTGGTGGGGAACGCCTCGTAGGCGACCGACGGGTCGAACGCGTCGGACGCGTCCGTGTCGCCGGTGCACGAGGCCGCCTTGCGGCGGATGGTGGCGTTCTCGGTCGAGACCCCGTTCGCGGACCACTGCGAGCCGGGGTCGAACCCGACCTGCCCGACGACGTCGGCCACGCCGAGCGCCCCGCGCAGGACCACGGCGTCGTCGCCGTTGAAGTTGGCGACGCTGGAGCTGACCAGGTCGGCCTGCGCCAGGATCGCGGGGTCGGACGACCCGTGGGCGACCACGAACACGTCGCCATCGGCGAGCGTGCCCGACAGGGCCGCCGACTGGCTGACCGTGGCGCTCCCGTTCGAGTACAGCTCGAGCGTGTAGCCCGAGAGGTCGACCGGCGCGCCGGTCCCGTTGTAGACCTCGACGGCCTTGTTGAAGCTGGAGCCCTCGACGTACTCCGTAATCAGGAGGTCGGTCGGCTGGGCGGTGGCGGCCACCGCCGCGAGGGCGAAGAGGGCCGTAGCGAAGAATCGCATGCTGTGTGGGAGAGGAGGGCGGGGGGGCGACCCGCCGATCATACCACCGCCACGGGGGGAGTGGCGCGGACCCATGTCAACCTCATGTAAACTCCGGTGAACCCGGCGCTGGCGGCGGCCGGACTGGGGGCGCTGGGAGCGCCGCACGGCGGCGACGGCCGCCTCGCGGGGGGCACGCCCGTATGACGCGACGGTGCCCACCGCCGGTGCGACCTTGGGGCCTGTCCCCCCCGCCATCCCCATGCCCGAGTACCGCACGAATGCCCGCATCGGTGTCCCCCTCCGGCTCGGCGCCGACGGCGAGGTCGAGATGCTGATGGCGCCGTTTATCGTGGCCGTGGCCCAGGCCGAGCTGGCGGCGCCCGAGGGCGAGGCCTGGGACGCCGGCGCCGGCCACGCCGTGCCCCTCCCCGAGGGCTGGCGCCCGGCGCTCTGGGAGCGCACCGGCATCAAGCCCACGGGCGCCTTCGTGGCCGAGGAGGTCCGCCCCGACGGGACCGCCCGCGGCCCGCTCGTGGTCGCCGTCTTCAGCCTGAACTAGACGCCGACGACTCGCCCGCGCCCCCGGTGGGTCGCAGGCGGAACGCCCCGGTCACTCGGCGTGCTCACACGAGACGCGGGGGTTGAAGTCCTCGAACATCCCGGCGGGGTTGTGGCGCCAGGCCCAGACGTGGAGGGCCCAGCCGCCGGCGGGCTCGCTCGGGTGGAACGTCTGGCCGAACAGCTCCGGCGCCGTCCCGCCGTCTCCCGGGCGGGACTCGTCGTCGAACGAGACGATGTACTCGACGGCCACCAGGCGGAGCCGACCGTTTTTCTGGGGCTCGTAGAGGAGCGCCTCCGGCGTCGCCGGGTCGAGCGCGCCCCCGTCGAAGAGGTGGCCGAGGTGGACGTAGTGGTGCCCCATCCCGCCGAGGACGGGGTGCTCGACGCACTCGCTGACGGCGACGGCGCCCCAGCCGTCGGCCACGGCGCGGTCGACTCGGTGGTAGCGCGCGGTCGCGCGCCGGACGGCGCTGAGGCCGCGGGTGCCGTGCCGGGCGTCGGCGGTCGGGGTGGCCTCCGCCTCGAGGGCGTCGGAGGCGGAGGAGGGGGCCGCCGCGTCGCAGGCGGCGAGCACGAGGAGGGGGGCGGCGAGGGCCGCGAGGAACATGGTTCGCATGGGTCCGGAGGACGGGTGAGTGGGGGGACGGGGGGGCGGTAGGGACCGTGCGTCGATCCCTGGTGCGAGGGGTCATCCGCCCGGAGAGGCACCACGCGGCGGTCCGGAACGGCTTTCCGCCGCGCGGCACCCGCTTCCGCCCGGATCCCCGCTAGCAGGCCACGGGGGCCCTTGTACCGCGCGGCGGGCCCTTTGCAACAGTCCGGGCGCACCCCTCCCGCCCCCGATGCTCCTCCGCCTCCGCAACGCCGCCGCCTCCATGGGCGAACTGGCCCAGCGCCAGGACCGCGTCGCCTCCAACCTCGCGAACGCCAACACCGTCGGCTACCGCCGCGACCGGGCCTTCGCGACCGCGCTCTCGGAGCGGATCGACCGCGAGGGCGCCCCCCAGAGCACGCGCGTCGCCGGCCAGGCCGCCGACGTCGCCCAGGGCGTCCCCGTCCAGACCGGCAACCCGCTCGACCTCGCGCTCGAGGGCGACGGCCTGTTCGCCATCCGCGACGCCGCCGGTCGGACGCGCTACACGCGCGCCGGCGAGTTCATGCTCGGTGCCGACGGCACCGTCCGCACGCCCCAGGGCGACGCCTTGCTCACGACCGACGACCGGCCGCTCACGCTCCCGCCCTCGGGCGGCGAGATCGGGGTGACCACGGCCGGCGAGGTGTCGGTCGGCGGGATCGCGGTCGGCCGCATCGCCACGTTCGAGGTCGCCGACCCCGCCAGCCTGGTCCGCCTCGATGGCGCCACGTTCGAGGCCGCCGGCGTCGCCGCCCGGCCGTCCGAGACGCGCATCCGCCAGGGCTTCCTGGAAAGCTCCAACGTCGACGCCGTCAGCGAGATGGTCGAGCTGATGTCCCACGTCCGCCTCTTCGAGAGCCAGCAAAAGGCCCTGACCTCCGCCGACGAAACGCTGGGCGGCGCCACCCGCGACCTCGGCTCCTTCTAAAGGGGATGGGGCACGAGGCATGGGGCATGAGTCCCGCCTTTCGCCCTTGCCCCTTCCCGCTTCCCCCTTGCCCCCACCCCCATGCTCCGAGCCCTCCGCACCGCCGCCCTCGGCATGAGCGCCCAGCAGGCCAGCGTCGACAACACGGCGAACAACCTCGCCAACGCCAACACGACCGGCTTCAAGCGCTCGCGCGTCGCCTTCCAGGACCTGCTGTACCAGAGCGTCCGCGCCGCGGGTGGCGAGGACGGGTCCGCCGGGCCCGCCGCCACGCTCCAGATGGGGCACGGCGCGCTCGCCGTCGCGACCGTCGGCACCTTCACGCAGGGCGGCCTGACCGAGACCGGCAACGCGCTCGACCTGGCCATCAACGGCTCCGGCTTTTTCGCCATCCAGATGCCCGACGGCTCGCGGGCGTACTCCCGCGACGGCTCGTTCACGATGTCGCCCGACGGGATGCTCGTCAACCCGGCCGGCTTCGCCGTCGACCCCGGCATCGAGGTCCCGACCGACGCGCTCGAGCTCCGGGTCCAGGCCGACGGCACGGTCCGCGCCCTGATCCCCGGCGAGACCGAGCCCGTCGAGCTGGGCCAGATCGAGCTGGCGCGCTTCCCCAACCCCGCCGGCCTCCGGTCGCTGGGCGGCAACCTCTTTACCCAGACCGAGGGCAGCGGCGCCCCGGTCGTCGCCCCGCCCGGCGAGGACGGCCTCGGCACGGTCCAGCAGGGGATGCTGGAGTCCTCGAACGTCGACGTGGTCCAGGAGATGGTCGACCTCATCGCCAGCCAGCGGGCCTATGAGATGAACTCGAAGATGGTGCAGGCCGGCGAGGAGATGCTCCAGATCGCGAACGGCGTCAAGCGATGATCGCCCTCGCGACCCTGTTGTTTTCGATTGCCGGCCTGCTTGCGGGCGTGGGCGAGGCGTCCATCGCGGCGCCCCGCTCGGCAGACCCCCCGTCCGCGCAGCGCGCGACGGGAGCGGCCGGCGCCAGCACCCGAGCGCTCCCGCACGGCCGGCACACCGCCGCGCGGACTGTCCCCCTTGGCAAGGGGGACAGCTTGGACGCGCCACGCCAACACGGCTCGGTTTGCGCTCCGTGCGCGCGTCCGAGCGGGGGGTCTGCCGAGCACACCGCCACCGAGGCCGACGTGGCCGCCGCCGCCCGGGCCGCCGTCGCCGCCGTCTGGCCCGACGCCGAGGTCGCCGTCGTCCGCCTCAGCGGCACCGCTGCCGAGGCCGCCCCCCCGCTCCGCGTCGTGTTCGACGACCCCGCTCCGAAGGGCCGCGTCACGGCCCGCGTCGAGCACAAGACCGCCGCCGGCTGGGAGCCCGCCGGCTGGGCCTACCTCGACGTGGCCGTCTTCGAGGCCGTCCCCGTCTTGACGAAGGACGTGTCGCGCGACGAGCCCCTCGCGGGCGCCGTCGCCCTGGAGCGCGTCGAGACGACGACCCTGCGCGACGGCCTGGCCGAGCGCCCCGGCGCCGACTGGCTCGCGACCCGGTCGCTCCGCGCCGGCACCGCCCTGACCGCCCGCCACGTCCGCGCCCCGGCCGCCGCCGAGCCCGGCGAGACCGTCCGCGTCCGCTACACGCGCGGGGCCGTCGTCATCACGCTCGACTGCCAGGCGCGCGAGCGCGGCGCCGTCGGCGAGACGATCACCACGACCTGCCCTTCGGCGCGCGCCACGCGCGTCCGCCTGACCGCCCCCGGCGCCGCCGACTGGACCGCCACCCTCTGATTACGCCCCCCGGACCCATGCCCCGACTCCTCGCCCTGCTCCTGCTCACCGCCGCGCCCGCGTTCGCCCAGGCCGACGTGGCCGTCGCCGAGCCCGCGCCGACCCGCATCGTCTCGATGTTCTCGGCCATCCGCGCCCACCAGCCCGGCGACTTGCTGACGGTCATTCTCGACGAGCGGACTTCGGCCCGGCGCCAGTCCGAGAGCTCCGCCAGCGCCAGCGCCGACGTGTCCGGCGGCGGCGCCGCCTCGACCGGCGGCACCTTCGGGCTCGACGCCGGCGTCGGCGGCCGCCGCGACGCCGACAGCCGGACGGTCCAGAGCGACCTGCTCGTCGGCACCCTGACCGCCCGCGTCGTCGAGGTCGACGGCGCCGGCAACCTGACGATCGAGGGCGAGCGCCGCCTCAACGTCGACGGCGACGTCCACCTGATGACCGTCCGCGGCGTCGTCCGCGCCGCCGACGTCGGCCCCTCCAACACCGTCCTGTCGACCCAGATCGCGAATGCGGACGTGGTCTACGCCCAGGAGGGCGGCCCCAAGTTCTTGAAAGGCCGCTTCCTGACGCTCGTCGGGACGGTCGCCGTGGTCGTCGGCGTGCTCGCCCTCGGCATGATGTCCGGCGGCGGCGCCGACGTGGTCGCGGACATCGCTGCCCCCGCCGCCGAGTAACCCCATGCGCACCGCCCTCCTCCTCGCCCTCGTCGCGGCGCTCGCCGCCCCCGCGCTCGCCCAGCCGTCGGCCAGCGCCCGTCTCAAAGACCTCGTCGTGCCGGCCGGCGCCGCGCCGGTCCAGCTTGTCGGCTACGGCATCGTCGTCGGGCTCGACCGCACCGGCGACCGCGCGCGCGGCCGGTCGAGCGCGCCGTACACCGTCCAGAGCGTGGCCAACATGCTGGAGCGGTTCGGGATCGCCGTCGACCCCCGCACGCTGTCGTCCCGCAACGCCGCCGCCGTCATGGTGACGGCGACCCTCAGTCCCTACGCCGGGCCCGGGACGGCCCTCGACGTGACCGTCGCCTCGCTCGGCGACGCGCGCTCACTCTCGGGCGGGATCCTGCTCCAGACGCCCCTTCTCGACCAGCTTTCGGGCGGCGAGGTCGCCGCGATGGCCCAGGGCTCCGTGCTCACGGGCGCCCTGCTGGCGTCGGCCGCCGGCAGCTCGGCCCGGACCGGCCCCACGAACACCGGCCGTGTCCCGTCCGGCGGGCTCGTCGTCCGCCCCGCGACCGCCGGCGCCAGCGCCGGCCCGCTCGACCTGTCGCTCCTGCGGCCCGACTTCACGAACGCCGTCGCCATCGCGGACGCCGTCAACCGCGCCTTCCCCGACGCCGCCACGGCCGTCCACGCCGGGCTCGTCCGCGTCGCGATCCCGCCCGACGCGAGCGCGGCCGGGCTGATGGCCGCGCTCGAAGGCCTGCGCGTCGGCGTCGACGTGCCCGCGCGCATCGTCGTCAACGAGCGGACCGGGACGGTCGTCGCGGGCGGCGGCGTGACGATCGCCGAGGTGATGATCACGACCGGCGGGCTCACCATCTCGACGGCCGTCGACCCCGTCGTCTCTCAGCCGAACCCGTTGTCCGACGGCGAGACCGTCGCCGTCCCCGTCGGGTCGGTCGACATCGACCAGGAGACGGCCCGATCGGTCGTCTTGCAGCCCAACACGACCGTCGCCGAGCTCGCCGCCGCGCTCAACGAGCTGGGGCTCGCGGCGCGCGACGTGATCGCCGTGTTCCAGGCCATCGACCGCGCGGGCGCCCTCCAGGGCGAGCTCGTCGTCCTCTAAGCCCATGACGCCTCTTCAGCCCACCGTTCCCGCGTCGACCTCGTCGGCCGCCCCGGCTCGCCCGGGCGCCGTCCGAGGCAAAGATGCCCTGTCGCCCGACGAGGCGGCCCGCCAGTTCGAGTCCGTGCTCGTCCGCCAGTTCGTCGAGGTCATGACCAAGGACCTCTTCCAGAGCGATCAGGAGGGCATGATGACCGGCCAGGCCGACCTCCAGCGCGACACCCTCACGGACACGCTGACCGACCACCTCGTCGACGCCGGCACGTTCGGCATCGCCGAGCTGCTGACGGCCCAGTGGGAGCGGGCCGGCCGCGTCCCGGAGACGCTCCCGGCCCCGTCTCCCGACACGGAGCGGCCCGATCCGACCTTTTTTTCCGACGCCGCTAAAGCTCCGGCCCCGCCCTTCGATATGCCGACGAGGACCCCATGACCGACCCCTTCGCCCCCGAACGCGAGGCGCTCGCCTCCATCGCCGCCGCCGCCCGCGCCCAGCGCGAGGCGCTCTCGGACGCCTCCGTGGAGGCCTTCGAGGCCGCCGCGGCCCGCACGCTCGACGCGGTCTCCGAGCTCGAGCGCCGCCGCCGCGAGCGCGTCCGCCGGACGGCCCGCACCGACGCCCCGGCCGCGACGCCCGCGCAACGCACCGCCCTCGAGACCGCCGCCCGCGACGCCCGCGCCGCCTGCGACGCGCTCGAAGGGTCGCTCGAACACGCCGTCGCGCTCGGCCGCGACCTGGTCGGCGCCTGGCGCCGGCTCTCGGCCCCGCCGACGGCCCACGTCTACACCGCTCGCGGCGCGGTCGGCACCCCCGTCGGCCGGGGGACGGTCCGCGCCTAGCCCTCTGGCCCCATGAGCCTTACCAGCCTCTTCTCGACCGCCCGGCAGTCGCTGCTCGCCAGCCAGGCCGGCACGAACGCCACCGCCAACAACATCGCGAATGTCGAGACGCCCGGCTACACGCGCCGGTCGGCCACGCTGCAGGCGACGCCCCGCCAGCGCGGCGGCGTCCAGATCCAGGCGCTCCCCGGCGCCGGCGACGGGGTCCATGTGAGCGGGTTCGACCGGACCCGCAACGGGCTCCTCGACGACGCCGTCCGCCGCGGCCGCGCCGGGTCCGACGGGGCGGGGGAGGGGGCGCTGCTGCTCTCGGCCGTCGAGAACGCCGTCGGCTCCGACGGCACCCGCCTGCTCGACCCGCTCCGCGCCTTTTTCAGCGCGTGGTCGTCCGTCGCCGACGCGCCGGCCGAGCTGGCGCCGCGCGACGCGCTGCTCTCCGAGGGCCAGCGCCTGGGCCAGACGCTGCGGATGGTCGACGCCGGGCTGGCCGGGCTGGAGGCCTCGGCCGAGACCGGGCTCGCGGCGACCGTCGAACGCGCCAACAGCCTGCTCGCGGAGGTCGCCGAGCTCAACACGGTCATCCGCACGGCCCAGTCGCAGGGCGGCCAGGACCTCGACGCGCTCGACCGCCGCGACGTGCTCCTCGACGAGCTCGCCGGCATCGCCCCCTTTTCCGCCCGCGCCCAGCCCGAAGGCGACGTGACGCTCTCGCTCGACGGCATGGTCGTCGTCCAGGAAGGGACGCCCCTCCCGCTCCGCGTCGTCGGCCCGCCCGAGGAGCCCACCACGGCGCTCTTTGCGACGGGCTCGTCGCGCCCGATCGGGCTCGGCGGCATCGAGTCCGGCGTGCTCGGGGCCCAACTCGACACGATCGGCCGCGTCATCCCCGAGACCCGCGCCGCCCTCGACGGCCTGGTGAACACGCTCGTCACGCGTGTCAACGCGGCCCAGGAGTCGGGCACCGGGCTCGACGGCTCGACGGGCCAGCCCTTTTTCGACCCGGCCGGCACGACCGCCGCGACGCTGTCGCTCGCGTCGGGGCTCACCGCCGAGTCCGTCGCCGCCGGGACGTCCGGCCCGGGCGACGGGAGCACCGCCGAGGCCATCAACGGCATCGGCGAGGGGCTCGACGCCACGGCCTCGCGCCTGCTGGCGGGCGTCGGCACCGAGGTCCGCCGTGCCACGGCCGCGTCGGAGGCCAACGCCTCGCTGACGGCCTACGCCGAGGCCCTCCGCTCGGGCGTCTCCGACGTGTCGCTCGACGAGGAGATGACCAACCTCATCAAGTTCCAGCAGTCCTACGCCGCCTCGGCGCGCGTGCTCGAGACGGCCACCCAGATGTTCGACACGCTCCTCGCGATGTAGCCCCCGCGAGCCGGCGGCCCCCCGCCGACCCCGCGCCCCCCGACCCCATGCCCCGCCCCGTCGTCACCGCCCTCACGCGCGCCGTCGCGCAGTCGGCCTCCGACCGCGCCCTGCCCCGCGCGCGCGCCGCCGTCGACACGCTCACGGCCCAGCTGGCGACCGGCAACCGCATCCAGCGGCCCTCCGACGACCCCGCCGGGTTCGCCCAGGCCGCCTCGCTGTCCCAGCTCCAGGACCAGCTCGGCCGCTACGGCGAGTCCATCGACGCGGCCACGTTGTGGACCGACCGCACGCAGGCGGAGCTCGGCGCGCTCGGCGACCTCTTTACCGAGGCCAAGGTGCTCGGCCTGCGCGCCGCGAACGGCGTCCTCACGACCGACCAGATGGCCGACGAGGTGGAGGGCCTGCGCGACGAGGCCATCGCGCGCCTCAACGCCCAGAGCGGCGGGGAGTACCTCTTCGCGGGGACCCAGACCGACACCGCGCCCATCGACCCGTCCGGCGCCGTCGCCACGGCCGACTTCTCGGGCGAGCGCCGCCGCGAGGTGGCCCCCGGCTTGCGCGTCACGCTCAACGTCACGACCGCCCTCGAGGTCGACGGCGTCTCGGCGCCCGACCGCCTCCAGGCCCTCGCCGACGCCATCCGCTCCGGCGAGGCGACCGACATGACCGCCGCGCTCGACGGCGTCCAGGCCGGCATCGACCACTACGCCCGGATCGGGGGCCAGAGCGGCGCCGTCTCGCGCACGCTCCTCCACGCCCGCGACGCCATCGAGACGCAGGACATCCAGGCCGGCGAGCGGCGCGCCCAGATCGAGGAGATCGACCTGGCCTCGGTGCTCGGCGCCTTGCAGCGCCGCCAGACGGGCCTCGAGGCCGCCCTCCGCGCTTCCGCCGCGACCGTCCAGCAGTCGCTGCTGAACTACCTGTAGGCCCGCTGGCGCCAGCGGCAGGTCCGCGCCGGTCGGCTGGCGCAAGCCCCACGGCTGGCACGAGCCCCGGACCTCCGCCTGATAGCTGCCCCCTCATCCGAGGGGTGTTTTTTGTCTCGGCGTCGCGCCCGTCGCCGGCTGCGGCAACGCGGGGGAGTTGACCTTCTTAAGTAAGAGGGGGGGCGCTGGCGCAGGCGGGGCTCGCGCAAGCCTCGTCGTCGCGCCGCGGGATCCCACGGCGTGGGTGCCAGCGGCCGGTTGGCGCACGCGGGACTGGCGCGAGCCCACACACGACGTCCTCGCTGAGAGCCGCCCGGGGAGGGCCGGGCGGCCTCCGAGACCCGGGGGCAGGCCCGAGCTGCTCGCCCCGACGGAACGACTGCGATCACAGGTGGATGGGCCTTCTTTAGGGGCGCCCGCCGCCGGGCCTGGGCACCCTGCGCCGGCGTCGACATGGGGCCATCGGGAACGGTCGCGTTCCAAGACGACGCGCTAAACCGAAAATCGACCGCCCAGACCGGTCCGGCATGAAAGGCCCCCGGGCGGTCTCGATAAGGGCTCCGTGGCCGGATCCCCCGGCTCGCCAGAACACTCCCACGCACCGCCCTCCGGGTTTTGCCATGTCTTTCCGCATCAACACCAACACGCAGGCCGCGATGGCCCTGTCGTCCCTCAACAAGACGTCGAACGAGATCGGCTCGCGTCAGCTCCGCCTCGCCACCGGCAGCCGGATCAACTCCGCCGCCGACGACTCGGCCGGCTTCACGATCTCGAACAAGCTGACCGCCACGACGCGGGGCCAGGCCCAGGCGCTGAGCAACATCGGCGACGCCAAGTCCATGATGACCGTCGCCGAGGGCGCGCTCACCACGACCATGGACATCCTGCAGACGATGAAGGAGAAGGCCGTCCAGGCTGGCAACGACTCGCTCGGCGCCGACGAGCGCTCCGCCATCCAGAGCCAGGTCGATGCGCTCACGGCCGAGGTCAACGACATCCTCGGCGGCGCCGACTTCAACGGCAAGAGCCTCTTCGACGACACCGGCGCGACCGCGCTCACGTTCCAGGTCGGCGACAAGTCCGGCGACTCGTTCGACGCCTCGATCGCCCAGATGGGCATCGGCACGCTCTCGATCGGCAGTGTGTCCGCCGGCACCGGCGAGGTCGCCTCCACCGGAACCGTCGACGTCACGGCCGGCTCGAACTACGCCGCCTGGGGCGCCACCAACGCCCCGACCGTCGACGCGACCGACTACAAGGGCGATGTCCAGACCCTCTTCTTCAAGTACGACGACTCCGAGGACTCCATCCTCGTCTCGGACACGGACAACTTCTCGAACCCGATCGGCCGGCTCGCCGCCAACACCGGCGACACGGAGTTCACCTACAACACGGGCGACGGCAACATCACCATCACGACCGACGCGCTGACGGCGGGCGAGGACGGCGAGGGCTTCCAGGTCGACCTCTCGAAGTACACCGCGGGGACGAACGCCGGCGACGTCACCTCGTCGCTCACCCTGACGACCGCCTCGGGCGCCCAGACGGCCCTCGACACCATCGACGCGGCCATCAAGAAGGTCAACACCGCGGCCCAGGGCTTGGGCGACCAGCAGAACCGCCTCGACTTCAAGGCCCAGAACCTGGAGACCTCGAAGACGAACTACGAGGCGGCCAACAGCCGGATCGCCGACGCCGACTTCGCCAAGGAGCAGATGGAAGTCGTCAAGCTCCAGATCCTGCAGCAGACGGGCTCGGCCATGTTCGCCCAGGCGAACTCCTCCGGGCAGTCCGTCCTCTCGTTCTTCTAGAGCGGGCGCCTCTCGGCCCGGGGCTGACGCCCCGGGCCTGACCAGGGCGGGTCCCAACACGGGGCACCCGGTTCTGGCGAACACTCCGGGCCCCGCCCTCCAGCCCGCTGGCGCCAACGCGCCAGCGGGCTGGACGCGTTTTGCGCCAGCGGGGCAGGGGAGGGGGCAGCCTGGCGCTCCCATCCGCTTTCCCCTGAGTCAGGAAGAACCTGCCGGGTGCTCTAAAGCCCCTTGCGGCCGCCTCGATACTGCACGCACGGCTCCCCCTCTTCCCGTCTCCCCACTCTGATGTCCGCCTCCGCCCTCCGCCAGTACCAGCACCAGGCCGTCCGCTCGGCCTCGCCCGCCGCGCTCGTCGACAAGCTCTACGGCATCGGCATGACGGCCGCCCGCTCGGGCGACGCCCTCCGCACGCGCCGGGCCCTCGTCGAGCTGACCTCGGCGCTCGACCTCGAGCGCGGCGGGGAGCTGGCGGCCTCGCTCCGCGAGCTCTACGCCTTCGCCATCCGGTCGGCGAACGCCGGGGACCTCGGCATCGTGGCCGAGCTGCTCGAAGGGCTCCGCCAGGCCTGGCGGGCCGGGCCGCTGGCGTCGGAGCGCTCGGCGGACGGGACCGGGCTCCAGGCCGTTCGCGAGCCCGCGCTCGCCGCGTAACCCATGACCAACGTCTCCACCATCGCCAACTCGGGCTCGGTCTACGAGCAGCTGATCTCGCAGGTGATCGCTGTCGAGTCGCAGCCGCGCCTCAAGCTCCGGTCGCAGCAGTCCGACCAGACGGTCTACAAGGCGATCCTCAGCGATTTCTCGAGCAAGGTCTCGGCGCTCGACGGCGTGCTGGACCGGCTCACGGACCCCCTGCAGACCCCGTTCGCAGGGAAGGCCGCGACGGTCGGCTCCGGCGGCGGGTTCACGGCGACGGCCGCCGACGGCGCCAGCGTGGGGCGCCACGACGTCGAGGTCCGCTCGCTCGCGCGCGCCGACGCCCGCCTGTCCAAGCGGTTCGACGACAACGGTGCGACGCTGGTCGGCCTGTTCACGGACCCCGGCGACCCCGGCGACATCTTTACGCCGGCCACCCCGGCCTCCGTCGGCGAGCGGTCGTTCACCATCCAGGTCGCCCAGCCCGACGGCGCCGACCCCGTCGACCTCGCCGTCGCCTACACGCCCGCCGAGGGGGCGACGGACGAGGAGATCCTGACGGGCCTCGCCGCGGCCATCTCGAGCGCGGCCACCCAGGCCGAGGCCGACGGCCTGCTGGCGGAGGGCACCGGCGTCTCGGCCGCCGTCGTCTCTGAGACCGACGGGACCTCGCGGCTGTCGCTCCGGGGCGAGGCGACCGGCTACACGAATCGGCTCGCCTTCTCCGACCCCGACGGCATCCTGGCCGCCCTCGAAGTCGACCGGACGGAGGTCCGCTCGGGCACGGGCGGCGGCGCCGTCTACGCCGTAGGCACCAGCCACGAGGACTCGGCGCTCAGCGCCTCGCTGACCATCGACGGGCTCGACGTCTACCGCGACTCCAACACCATCGACGACGCGCTCGCCGGCGTGACGCTGTCGCTGACGGGCGTCTCCTCCGACGGCCCGGCCTCGCTCGAGATCGGGGCCGACAGCAAGGGCATCCGAACCGACGTCGAGGCGTTCGTCAAGGCGTACAACGGGCTGTCCAGCTTTATCCGCACCAAGACGGCCGTCGACCCCGAGGCCGGCACGCGCGGCGTGTTCGCCAGCGACGCCACGGTCCGCGGCCTCCGCTCGGGCCTGCGCACCGACCTCGCCCGCGCCGTCACCGACGACGGGCCCATCCGGAGCCTGGCGGACCTCGGCATCTCGACGGCTCGGGACGGGACGCTCACCATCGACACGGCCGCGCTCACGGCGGCCATCGAGGCCTCGCCCGACGCCGTCGGCGCCCTCTTCACCGGCGACGACGGGCTCGCGGCCCGGTTCTCGGCCCGGACGGAGGGGCTCACCGGCGCCGCCGGCACGCTCGCCCAGCGCCGCACGTCGGCCGACCGCCGGATCGCCAGCCTCGACGCTCAGATCGAGCGGTTCGACGCGCGGATCAGTCGCCGCGAGGACTCGCTGCGCGCCCAGTTCGCGCGCCTGCAGGAGGTCTCGATGCAGGCACAGAACCAGCAGGCCTCGCTCCTCTCCCTCTTCTACTTCTAGGCCATGCCCACGCCCTTCCACGACGTGCTCGACGCGGGCGACCGCCTGGTGGCTGCGCTCACGGCCGGCGACCTCAGCCGAGCCGCGGCCGAGCTCCACGCGCGGGCGGCCCTCATCGACGCGCTCGGCGACGCGCCGGGCCCGCCCCCGGCGGGGCTCGGCGAGCGGTTCCGCGAGCAGGACGAGCGCCTGCGCACCGTCCTGCGCGGCGGCCTCCGCTCGCTCGCCGACGACCTCGCCGCGACGGGCCGCACGGCCGCCGCCGCCGGCGCGTATGCCCGTCCCGCCCCCCCCGCGCGCCTCGACACGGGCCGACAGGTCGCCGTCTCTTCACAGACCAGCGCTTAAGACCCCCCGCGCCCCCTCGATCCATTCTGTAGCCCCTCCGACTCCACCACGTCATGACCATCTCCGATCGCCCCGACCCGCAGGCGAAGCCGCTTGCCGCTGCGGTCCGCCCGGTCCGCCCCGACGGCCCCGCCGTCGAGGGCGAGCGCCCCGCGGGGTCGCCCCCCCCGCCGTCCGAATCCGGCGACCGCGTCGAGATCTCGGCCGCGGGCCGGGCCCAGGCCGCCACGACCTCGTCGGAGGCGAACGCCGACCTCGACTCGGCCCGCGTCGCCCTCCGCTCCACGGCCGACCTCGACGCCGCCCGCGTCGCCTCGCTCCGCGCCGACGTGCGCGCGGGCCGGTTCGACCAGCCCGAGGTGATCGCCCGGGTCGCCGAGGCCGCCGTCCAGAACCTCACCGACTAAACCGAGCGGAGCCGGACCGCCGTGACGGCGCCGACTCCGCTCGGGACCGGCTCGCCAGAGGCCGGAGGTCAGCGTCGTCGGCGGGCCAGGCGCCACCGGCCGTGGCCCCGGCCGCGGGGCACCAGCGAGTCCGCCCTAGGCCGCGAGCGGGACCGTGCCCTCCTCGCGGTACTTTTTGAGCTTGTTGCGGATCGTCCGGTCCGAGATCCCGAGCTGCTCGGCGGCGCGGACCTGGTTGCCCCCGCACGTGTCGAGGGCCGTCAAGATCATCTCCCGCTCCATCTCGTCGAGCGTCGTCACCGACCGCGCGCGCGCGGCGAGCCCGCCCGACGGCGCGTGGTCGACGAGGTCGGCGTGGTCGACGTCGGCCACCTCGATCGTCTCGCGCTCGGCCGAGAGCACCACGCCCCGGTGGACCAGGTTCTCGAGCTGGCGCACGTTGCCCGGCCAGTCGGCCGCGGCAAAGCGGGCCAGCAGCGCGTCCGAGAGCGCCTTCGGGCCGAGCCCGTAGAGCGCGCGGTACTTCTCGACGAACACGCCGGCCAGCAGCGCCACGTCGTCGCCGCGGTCGCGGAGCGGCGGGAGCGCGACGGGGAACACAGCGAGCCGGTGGTAGAGGTCGTCGCGGAAGCTGCCGTCGGCGATGGCCTCGGTCACGTCGCGGTTCGTGGTCGCCACGATGCGCACGTCGACGGCCTTGGGGCGGCGCGCGCCGACGGCCTGGACCTCGCCCTCCTGCAACACGCGGAGCAGCTTGGCCTGGATCTCGGGGGCCACCTCGGTCACCTCGTCGAGCAGCAGCGTCCCGCCGTCGGCCTCCTCGAAGACGCCCGTGTGGTCGGCCGTGGCGCCGGTGAAGGCGCCCTTTTTGTGGCCGAAGAGCGCGCTCTCGACCAGCTCGCGCGGCAGGTTCGCGCAGTTGACGGCCACGAACGGGCCGGTCCGCCCACTCCGGGCGTGGACGTAGCGCGCCATGACCTCCTTGCCCGTCCCGCTCTCGCCGTGGACGAACACGGGCGCCTGGCTCGCCGCCACGCGGTCGGCCAGGTCGCGCAGCCGCACGATCGCCGGGTGCTCGCCGACGAAGGCGACGCCGCCCGCGACCGGCTTGCCCCCGCCCGCCGCCGCCCGCCCGGGCCGCCGCCGCCCCCCGGCGGGCTCCGTGCGCGCCGCCTCTCGCCGCGCTTCGATCTGGCCGAGCACGCGGTCCGCCAGCCCATCGACGGAGAACGGCTTCGGGAGGTAGTCGACGGCGCCGCTCGTCATCGCCTGCACGGCGTGCTGCACGCTCGCGTGGCCCGTCATCATAATGGCCGGGAGCGAGGGGTAGTTCTCACGGACGTGCGCGAGCAGCTCGAACCCGTCCATGTCGGGCATCTGGAAGTCCGTCAGCACCAGGTCGAACGGCTGGTCGCGCAGCAGCTCGACGGCCGTCATCGCGTCGCCGGCCGTCGTGACGGCGGCGCCGCGTCGGCCCAGCAGTCGCGCCACCACGTCGCGCAGGGGGAGTTCATCGTCGACGAAAAGGACGCGGGGGGCGTCAGCCATAGGTGGTGGGATCTGTCGGGGAGGCGAGCACGCCGGGGGGGCTCGGCGGAGGGGGACTCAATCAGGAAAGTAGTGGAGGAGTAGACGGGATGCGGTAGGGCGGAGAGGCGGCCACAATAGTCAGGATTGTATAAGTAGTTAAAAATCAAGTTTTACGCGCCGGACGGGCCGCGGGGGTGGGCGGCCCGGGCGCGGGGCGCCCACTCCGTCACGTACGGTCGGGTATCGTGTCAAACGTAGGCGCGCTCGACCCCGACCCGAGGCAACCCTTTCCGTCGGGCCCGGACGATGGTTCCGTCTGTTGGAACAAGGAATCGGCGTTGGTAGCCGAAAATGGGCTGTTTGAAAGCCTTGTGGGCCGGTTTCCCCACCGGGGCCGGCGTGGCACCCCCTTGGCAAGGGGGTCCACAGATACGGGAAATCCCCACGATGAACACGCCGCCTGTCCTACTTCTCCGCAACGCGATGCAGGCCTATGCCTGGCGCATGGAGAGCCTCGCCTCGAACGTCGCCAACCTCGACACGCCTGGGTACGACCGGCTGGAGGTCCGCTTCGAGGAGTCGCTCCAGCGCGCCCGGCGCGGCGGGCCCGGCGTGGCCCAGGAGGTCGGTGCCGAGATGCTCCAGGAAGACCGCGCTCCCGTGCTCGAGGACGAGCTGATGGCGCTCGCCGACACCCAGATGCGCGTCCAGCTCGCCACGCGCGCCCTGCACGAGCACTTTTCCCTGGTCCGCACCGGGATCACCGGCCGGACCGGCTAAGCCATGCTCTCCCCCCTCCGCTCCTTTAGCCCCTTCCGCACGGCCGCTCGCGGCCTCGAGGCCCAGCGCGTCGCGCTCGGCGTGGCGACCGAGAACGTCGCCAACGCCATGACGACGCGGACGGCCGACGGGACGGCCTACCAGCCCAAGCGGACCGTCCATGAGGCGCCCGCCGCGCTCCGGCGCTTCCAGGCCTCGCTCGGCCAGGCCACGCTCTCGCTCCGCAGCACCGACGCCCGCCACATCGGCGGCACGACGCGGTCGCGGCTGGCGGACGGGCCCGAGCTCGGCCCCCAGACCGAGGTCGTCGGCGAGGCGCGTGAGCGGCTCGAGTACGACCCCACGCACCCCGACGCCGACGCCGAGGGCTACGTCCACTACCCGGACATCAACGTCGTCGACGAGATGGCGCGGATGATCTCGGCCAACCGGATCTACGAGGCCAACCTCACCTCCGTGAAGGCGGCCAAAGAGATGATCAAGCGATCCC
Organism: Rubrivirga halophila; assembly: GCF_046845755.1. Classification (GTDB taxonomy): domain Bacteria; phylum Bacteroidota; class Rhodothermia; order Rhodothermales; family Rubricoccaceae; genus Rubrivirga. The sequence goes on along the minus strand of NZ_CP177357.1, from coordinate 3,330,511 downwards.
TCGACATCTGACCTCCCCCATACGGCTCACACCGACATGACCGGACTCTCGCTTCAGACGGCCCAGCCGTCCACCCCCATCCGCCGCCCGGCCGCGCCGGCGGCGGCGGCCCGGCTCTCCGCCGCCGAGCACGCCCGCATCGCCGACGCCTTCCCGGCCAAGCCGACCGTCGCCCAGCGGCTCTACGGTGCCGACCGCTCCGTGCAGGCGGCGCCCGCGCTCGGCAGCCGGCTCGACCTCCGGGGCTGAGATGACCGTCGCCGCCCTCGCCGCCCGCGTCCAGTCCGGCGGCCCGATCCGGGTCCAGAGCCAGCCCTCGGAGGGGCCCGCGCCCAAGGGCCCCGCCTTCCGCGAGACGCTCACCGACGCCGTCGGCCGCGTCGACGCCGCCCAGAAGACGGCCGACGCCCAGGTCGAGGCCTTCATCGCCGGCGAGACCGACAACGTCCACGACGTGACGATCGCGATGAACCAGGCCGAGCTCCACTTCCAGTTGCTCGCCGAGGTCCGCAACAAGCTGCTCGACGGCTACCAGGAGCTCATGCGGATGCAGGTGTAGCGAGGTCGTCGGTGATCGGTCGTCGGTCATCGGACTCCTCCACCCCGCAGCCCCGAGGTCGGACCCCCGACCACCGCGAACTGACCACCGAGAACTGACCCCCCATGCTCGCCCGCTTCCGCCAGTCGTTCGACCAACTCCCGCCCGCCCGCCGCCTCCAGCTGGGGGCCGTCGTGGTGGGCGTCGTGGTGGCGCTCCTCGCCGTCGGCCGGTGGGCCTCCCAGCCCAACTACGCGCTCCTCTTCGGGAGCCTGCCCGCCGCCGACGCCGGCCGCATCGTCGAGCAGCTCGACGCCCAAGGCGTGACGTACGCCCTGCGCGACGGCGGCACGGCGGTCTACGTGCCGTCCGACGAGGTCTACGGCCTCCGCCTGCGGATGGCGACCGAGGGGGTCGTCTCGGACGGCCCGGCGGGCTACGAGCTCTTCGACGGCGGCACGCTCGGCATGACGGACTTTATGCAGCGGCTCAACATGAAGCGGGCGCTCGAGGGCGAGCTCGCGCGGACGATCGGCGCGATCCGCCAGGTCCGGCGCGCGCGCGTCCACCTCGTGCTCCCGGAGCGGAGCCCCTTCCGCGACCGCCAGGCCGCCGCGTCGGCCTCCGTCGTGCTCGGCGTCGGGGGGACGCTGGCGGCGGACCAGGTGGCCGGGATCGCCGCGCTCGTCGCCGGCGCGGTCGAGGGGATGTCGCCCGCCGAGGTGACCGTGCTCGACGAGGCCGGCCGGATGCTGACCGGGCCGGGCGCCTCGGGCGCCGACGCCGGCCTGTCGACGATGCAGGTCAAGATGCGCCAGGAGGTGGAGGCGCACCTCGCCGAGGCGGGCCAGTCGATGCTCGACCGGATGCTCGGGCCCGGCCGCGCCGTCGTCCGCGTCGCCGCCGACCTCGACCTCTCGCGCACGAGCACCGAGACGAACGAGGTCGACCCCGAGAGCCAGACGGCGATCTCGGAGGAGACGCAGGCCGAGACCGGGCAGGGCGTCGGCGCCGAGTCGTCGGTCCGCAACTTCGAGGTCAGCCGCACGACGACGCGCTCGGAGCGCGAGGCCGGCACGATTCGCACGCTGACCGTCTCCGTCCTGCTCGACGAGGCCGCCCCGGCCCCCGACCTCGCGCGCCCGCCGGAGGGCGGCGAGGCCACGCCGACGCCGTTCACCGACGAGCAGCTCCGCCAGATCGAGGCGCTCGTCAAGAACGCTGTCGGCTACGACGACGAGCGGGGCGACCGCTTCGCGGTCCAGCAGATCCGCTTTTCGGCGCCGGCCGAGCCCGAGGCCAGCCTGTTCTCGAACGTCGACGCGTCGGTCTACATCGGGCTCGCGCTCCGCTACGGGGTGATGATCCTGGTGCTCCTCCTGGGCTACCGCCTGCTCCGCCGGGTCGCCGACGGGGCCCTCGCCCCGGTCGACGCCGACGCCGCGCCCGGCCCGTCCCCGAGCGCCCCCCAGCTCGCGCCCGCCCCGCCCGCCGAGCTCGCGCCCGCCGACCAGCCCCAACTGGCGGCGGCCGGCCAGCCCCAACTGGCGGTCGGCGCCGACGGGCAGCTGCTCGGCTTGTCCGAGGCGGGCGCCCGCGCCACGATCGAGGCCGTCGAGGCCGACCCGTACGCGGCCAAGCTCTCGCCCGAAGCCCGCCGCCTCGCCGAGGCGAGCGAGCTCGTCGAAACCCTGCGCGCCTCGGTCGCCGCCGACGCGCCTGCCGCCGCCGCGACCGTCCGCACCTGGCTCCACGAGTCCGCCGGCTAGCGCCCCCGCGACGCCCCCGACGGCCCCCCCGACCGACTCCCCCGACCGATGCTCACTTCCCCTTCCTTCGACGCCCTGACCGGGACCCAGCGCGCGGCCGTCCTGGTCGTCGCGCTCGGCGTCGAGACCGCCAGCCAACTGCTGCCCGCGCTCGACGACGACGAGGTCGAGCGGCTGACCGTCGAGGTCGCCCGCCTGGACCGCGTCCCGGCCGCGCTCGTCGCGGACGTGCTGGTCGCGTTCCAGGCCGCCGCCAGCACGGCCGCGCCGGTCGAGGCGGCCGGCGGGCTCGACGCCGCCCGCGCCCTGCTTGGCGGGCTCGACGACGACCGCGCCGGGGCCATCCGCCCGCGCCTCGAGGCGGCAACCGAGGGGGCCGGTTTCGACCTCTTGAAATCCGTCCCGGCGGAGGATCTGGCATCCTTCCTGGCCGACGAGCACCCGCAGGCCGCCGCCGTCATCCTGTCGCAGCTCCCCGCGCGGGCGGCCGCCGCGACGCTGGAGCACCTCCCCACGGACACGCAGGGCGAGGTCATCCGCCGGCTCTCGACGCTGACCACCCCGCCTGCCAGCGCGCTCAGCGCGCTCGACGCCGCGCTCCGCCAGCACTTCGGCGCGCGGCGGGCGCCCCGGGAGAACGGGGTCAAGCGGGTGGCCAACATCCTCACTCAGGCGGGCGAGGCCACCGGCCAGCTCATCCTCGGCGACCTCCACACCCGGACGCCCGAACTGGCGACCCAGATCGAGGAGCTCCTCTTCGTGTTCGGCGACCTCGTCACGCTTCAGCCCCGCCAGCTCGCCGTCCTCCTCTCGCGCGTGGAGCAACCCGTCCTCGCCTGCGCCCTCGTCGGCAGCGACGAGGCCTTCAAGGCGAAGGTCTTTGAGAACGTCAGCGAACGCGTTCGGGACGGGATCCGGGAGGAGATCGAGATGCTCGGGTCGGCCCCCAAGGCCGAGGTCGAGGTGGCCCGGCGGATTGTGGTCGGGATGGTCCTCGAAATGGCCGACGCCGGCGAGCTCTCGCTCGAGCCCGCCGAGCCCGTCGAGGCCTAGATGCCGACCGCCCACATCCTGCGCGGCCGGCCGTCGCAGCCGTACACGTTTGGCGCGCTGGCCGAGGAGGCTCCCGGGCCCGCCCCGTTCGTCGCGCTCGACACCGACGCCCCGTCGGCCATCGACGGGTTCCTCCCGTTCTCCGTGCCCACCGAGACGGCCGGCCCGGACCCGGCGTCGTACGCCGCGGGCCAGGCCGACGGCCTCGCCGAGCGCGAGGCCCAGGTGACGGCGCTCCAGGCCGAGGTCGACCGGCTGTCCGCCGCCCTCGACGACGCCCGGGCCGTCGCCGCCAAGCGCGCCGCCTTTGCCGAGACCGCCGCCGGCGCGCTCCGCACCCGGTGGGACGAGGCGGTCCGCGGGCTCGAAGCCCCGCTGATCGGGCTGGCGGTCGAGGTCGCCGAGGCCGTCCTCGACGCGCCGCTCAGCGCGGCCCAGAGGGCGGCCGCCGACGCCGCGCTCGCCGGCGCCATCGACGCCGTCGGCGGCAAGGCCCCGGTGACCGTCGCGCTCCACCCCGTCGACCTGCTCCACGTCCAAGAGACCGGGCTCGCCGCCTCCATCGAGGCCACGCACGCCGGCCTGCGGTGGGAGGCCGACCCTGGGCTCGCCGAGGGCGACTGGGGCGTCTCGACCTCGGCCGCCGCCATCCAGCACATCCGCGCCGACATGATGACGGCGCTCCGCGCCCGCCTGTCCGTCCCCACGTCATGATCGCCGACGCCCTCCGCACGCTCCGCCAGTCGCCGCCCGGGCCCATCCACTTTGGGCGCGTCGTGTCGGCGACCGGCCTGGTCATCGAGGCGACCGGCCTGGAGGCCGCCATCGGCGAGATGTGCACGATCCGCCCCGACGGCGCCTCCGGCGCGACCGTCCCGGCCCAGGTGATCGGGATCCGGGGCGAGGCCGCGCTGCTGATGCCGCTCGGCGAGGCGGCCGGCCTCCGCGCCGGGAGCCTGGTCGAGCGCGGCGCGCGCGAGCACGCCGTCCCCGTCGGCGACGGGCTGCTGGGCCGCGTCGTCGACGGGGGCGGCCAGCCGATCGACGGGCTCGGCCCGCTCCGCCTGACCGAGAACCGCGCCGTCCGGGCCGACCCGCCGGCCCCGCTCGACCGCCAGCTTATCGACGCCCCGCTGGCGACCGGCGTCCGCGCCATCGACGGGCTGCTGACGATGGCCAAGGGCCAGCGCGTCGGGATCTTCGCCGGGTCCGGCGTCGGCAAGAGCACGCTGCTGGGCACGATCGCCGCGCGGTCCGAGGCCGACGTCAACGTGATCGCGCTGATCGGCGAGCGCGGGCGCGAGGTCCGCGAGTTCGTCCACGACACGCTCGCCCCCGAGGTGCTGGCGCGGTCCGTCGTCGTCGCCGTCACCGGCGACCAGGCGGCGCTGGCGCGCGTCAACGGCGCGCTCGTGGCGACGGCCATCGCCGAGCATTTCCGGGATGCCGGAAAGGATGTCCTCCTGATGATGGACTCCGTGACGCGCGTGGCCCAGGCCCAGCGCGAAATCGGGCTGGCCGCCGGCGAGCCCCCGACCACGCGCGGCTACACGCCCAGCGTCTTCGCCCTGCTGCCCCGCATCCTCGAGCGTGCCGGGCCCGGCGCCGTCGGCACCATCACGGGCCTGTTCACGGTCCTCGTCGACGGCGGCGACCTCGACGAGCCGATCGCCGACGCCGTCCGCGGCATCTTGGACGGGCACATCGTGCTGTCGCGCAAACTGGCCGATTCAGGCCACTTTCCGGCCATCGACGTGCCCGCCAGCGTGTCGCGCGTGATGCCCCGCGTGACGACCGACGCCCACCGGCAGGCCGCCCGCGACGCACGCGCGCTGATCGCCGACTACCGCGACGTCGAGCCGCTCGTCCGCGTTGGCGCCTTCGCCCCCGGCCAGGACCCCGCCGCCGACCGCGCCGTCGCCTTGCAGCCGGCGCTCACCGCCTTCCTGCAGCAGGGCCCGGACGAGGCCGCCGACGACGTGGCCGGCGCGCTCTCGGCACTCGTGGCCCGGTCGTTGCCCTCTCCGGCATAGCCCCCCCTCGACCCCATGGCCCGCTCCCGATTCCAGTTTCCCCTCGACCCCGTCCTGCGCTTGCGCGAGCGGTCGGTCGACACCGCGCGCGAGGCGTTGGGCGCCGCCGTCTCCACGCGCGCCGAGGCCGAGGCCCGGGCCGCCCGGGCCGCCCAGGCCATCGACGCCGCGCTCGCCCCGGCCGACACGACGACCGTCGCGGCCTTTGGCGGGCACGCCGCCCACCGCGACCGCCTGCGCCGCGCCGAGGCCGCCGCCGTCGCCGCCGCCGAGCGCGCCCGCATCCAGGAGAGCGCCACGCGCACCGCGCTCGCCGCCGCGCTCCGCCAGCACCAGGCTGTCGACGCGCTCCGCGACGAGGCCGCCGACGCCCACCGTGCCGACGCCGCCCGCGCCGAGATCGCCGAGCTCGACGATCTCGCCACCCTCCGTGCCCGATGAAGACGCTCCTGCTCACGGTCGGCCTGACCGGCATGTTCTTCGCCGTCGGCGTCCTGTTCCTCAAGGGCGGGCTGCCCGGCCAGAGCGCCGACGCCGAGACGCCCCCCGACTCGTCGGCCGCCGGCCCCGCCGCGGCCGACCCCGTCGACGCGCTCGCCGACGAGCTGGCCGTGCTCCAGCGCCGGCTCGCCCACGCCGAGTCCCAGGCCGACTCGCTCCGTCGTGTGATCGACGAGCGTGACGTGGCCGTCTCTGCCGAGGATGCCGAGGCCACCGCCGCCGCCGCCCAGGTCACAACCGAGCTGGCGACGACGCTGGCCAAGATGGACGACGACCCGCTCGCGGCGGTCGTGCAGCGGCTCGACGGCCGCTCGTTCGTGCGCCTCTACGACGCCGCGAGCGCCCGCAACCGGGGCCGCCTGCTCGACGCGCTGACGCCGGCCCAGGCCGCCGCCTTCGTGCGCCACCGCCTGCCCGGCGCCGCCCCCGTCCACCTCGCCTCGGCCGCCGACACCACCGCCTCCCGATGATGCCTCCCCTCGACACCGTGTCCGCGCTCGGCGCCGCCGCTGGCGCGCCCGCCAACGCCCCCGCTCCCGCGCCGGGCTTTGGCGACCTGCTGTCGGCCTCGTCGGGGCCGGCCGCGCCGTCGGCCGACGCGCCCGCGATCGAGGCCTATCCGCTGGACGGGCTCGGCCTCCACTCGGCGTCGGTCTCCCTTCCGCTGGAGGGGCTCTCGACCTCGGTGACCGGGCTCACCGCCAGGTCCACACCGGCCGACGAGGAGGTGGCCGCTGCGGCTGCCGAGCCGGAAGGGACGGAAGGGGCGCCGACTGGCGGTCCTGCAGAGGGCGAGCCCGCGGCGCTCACCGCCGTCGGTGAGGACGCGCCAGCCTCGGACGTTGGCCCGGCTCTTCGGGCGCTGAGCCCCTCCGGGGCGCGCGATACGACACCGGCCGATGGCGCCTCGGGATCCGGCAGGACGACCGGGGAGGACCGGCCGGGGATCCCCCTGGCGAAGCTCCCTCCGCGGCCCGCTGGCGACTCCGCAGATGCCCCGGTCCCCGCGACTGACCGGGGGGGCGTACCCGCCGCCGCCTCGCCCGACCGCGAAACGCCCGCCCCCGAGGCCCCGTCGGACGCCGCCGGGCCGTCGGTACGGACCGCGGGGGGGGAGGCCCCCTCGGCCAAGCCCGTCTCGGCGCCGGACCCGACGCGCCGCCCTCTCGCAGGTCCCGACGACCCCGACCCGGGCACGCGGCCCCTGGCCCCGATCGCGACGGACCCGCGCGGCACGGCGCGCACGCCGCTGACAGAGCGCCCGGTCCCCGCCGACCCCCGCGGCACGGCGCGCACGCCGCTGACAGAGCGCCCGCCCTCCGCCGACCCGCGCGGCACGGCCCGCGCGCCGCTGGCAGCGCCCTCTCGGCCGATCGGCCCGGCCCCTTCTCGCCCGGTGCCGCCGGCGCCCGTCGACCCGGGGCCCGTCCCCACCGACACGCCGGCGACCGAGGCGCCGCCGGCCCCCTCCCGTCCCGGCGCGCCTGACGTGCCTGCTGCGCCCGACCCGCCTGCCGGGCCGCTCCGGCTGGGTGGCCGTGGAATCCCCGTCGCCAAGCCGCCGACCGCGCTCCCGCCCGACCCCTCCGCCAGCGAGACGCCGCCCGGGCCGCCGCCCCCGACCGCCCCGGCCGCCCCGGCCGCGCCGACCGCCACGCCGACCGCCATGCCGATCGCCGCGCCGACCGCTGCGTCGACGCTAGCGGCAGGCTTCGCGCCCGGGCCCTTTCCTGCCGCCGAAGTCGCCGCCGCGCTCGCGGCCGTCGCCAGCGACGAGGCCGAGCTGGGCGCGCCGGACGCCGGTCTGGCCGACACGCCCGAGAGCGTCGCCGCCAGCGCCGCGCCGGCCTCGCCCTCCGCCCCGACGCGGTCGCCCGCCGTGGCCCGGCTCGCCGCCCCCGCGTGGGGCCGCGCGCTCGACGCCGCCGGCGGCCGTGCCGTCCGGCTCGACCTCCCCGACGGCGGCTCGGTCCGCCTGCAGGCCGCCTCCGGCGCCGACGGCGTCGCCGTCTCGGTCCGCTTTAGCGACCCCGACCTCCAGGCGCTGGCGGGCGCGCACGCCGCCCAGCTCCGCGAGGTGCTCGACGCCCACTTCGGCGAGCCGGTCCACCTCACCATCGCCGACGCGACCTCGGCCTCGGCCGACGGCCGCGCCGACGGCGACACCGCGTCCGGCGACCGCTCCACCGGCCAGCCCTCGGTCTCTTCGGACCCGTCCTCGTCCCCCGCCACCCCCTCGCCCGCTCCGGTCGTCACCGGCCGGTACGAGTGGTTCGGCTAAGCCCCGCCCCCCCATGACCGTTTCCTCTGCCTCCGCCGCCCAGCAAGCGGGCTCCGCGAGCTCGGCCGGCGCCCTTGGCGGCCCCGATCTCGGGCGCGACGAGTTCCTCCAACTGCTCGTCGCCCAGCTCCGCAACCAGGACCCGACGAACCCACAGGACGGCCACGAGTTCGCCGCCCAGCTGGCGCAGTTCTCCCAGGTCGAGCAGCTCACGAGCATCAACGAGTCGGTGCAGGGGCAGGCCCGCCAGCTGGCGGCGCTGTCGTCCGGCGTCGAGGGGCTCCGCGCGGGCCAGACGGCCCTGTCGGGCGCGCTCTCCAACCGCATCGACCTCGGCTCGGCGACCGCGCTCATCGGCCAGACGGTCGAGATGAGCGGCGCGACGGTCGAGTGGAGCGGCGGCGCCGCAGCCCAGATCCCCGTCCGCGTGGGCGCCGAGGTCCGCGAGGTGACGGCGGTCGTGCGCGACGCCAGCGGCGCGGCCGTCCGCACGATCCGCGTCGGCGGGCACGCCGCGGGCGACCTCTCGATGACCTGGGACGGCGCGCTCGACGACGGCTCGGCGGCCCCCCACGGCGCCTACACCATCGACGTCTCGGCCGTCGGCGCCGGCGGCGAGGCCGTGCCCGCCACGGCCGTCACGACCGGGGCCGTCGAGCGGCTGTCGGTCGAGGGCGACGGCGTCTTCCTCTCCATCGGCGGCCGGGCGTTCCCCTTCGGCAGCCTGCTCGCCGTCTTGCCCGACGCGGCCCCCACGTCCGGCGCCTCCCAGCCCGGCTCGACAGGCACCTTCGACATCCCCCGCTGACGCCCATGACCCGACCGCCGACCTGACCGACCGCGCCGCCCCGGCGCCCTCCGCTTTCTCCCGGCCCGCTCCCCGCCTCGTCCGAGGCCGCCCCGTCCGGGGCCAGGGCCCCCGCCGCGACGCCCCCGTCCGGCCCATCCCCCGCTCCCATGATCCGCTCCCTCCGCACCGGCATCACCGGTCTCCGCAGCAGCCAGCTCCGCCTCGACGTCATCGGCAACAACATCGCCGGCGTCAACACGGCCGGCTTCAAGCGCTCCCGCGTCCTGTTCCAGGACGCCCTCGCCCAGAACGTCTCGACCGGCGGCCGCCTCATCGGCCACAACACCTCGATGACTTCCGACGTCGGCAACGGCGTTTCCGTCTCGGCCGTCGACCAGGTCTGGAGCCAGGGCGCGCTCGAGTACACCGACTTGGCGACCGACCTCGCGATCGCGGGCGACGGCTTCTTCGTGGCCTCCAGCGCCCAGGGCAACGTGCTCACGCGCAACGGCGCCACGCTCTTCGACGCCGACGGCTTCCTGGTGACGACCGGCGGCCTGCGCGTCCAGGGCTGGCTGGCGGGCCCGAACGGCTCGATCCAGACCGGCGCGCTCCAGGACATCCAGGTGGACCCCAACGCGAGCGACCCGCCCGTCCAGACGACCGAGATCACCGTCGCGGGCAACCTCGCCTCCGACCGCGCCGTCGACCCCGACGACCCGGTCACGATGTCGTCGGTGATCTACGACGGCACCGGCCGCGCCTACACGGCCGTGTTCGAGGTCGAGAAGACGGCCGAGGGCGAGTGGTCGGTGACCGGCGCCAAGCTGATCGACGGCGACACCGAGACCGACCTGACGATCGCCAACGGCGACCTCACCTTCGACACCGACGGCAACCTCACCGCCGGCGGCGCCGTCGACATCACGGGCGCCTTCCCGGACGGCTCGGCGCTCGCCTTCGACCTCGACCTGTCGACGGTCACCCAGTATGGCGGCTCGACGACCACGGCCGTCGAGAGCCAGAACGGCGCGGCCGTCGGCGAGCTCGTCGACTTCGGGTTCGACCAGGCGGGCACGCTCGTCCTCTCGTTCTCGAACGGCCAGCGCCGGTCGGTCGCCCAGCTCGCCGTCGGCATGGTCGGCAATCCGGACGGGCTGAGCCAGGTCGGCGACGGGTTCTACACGACGACGGCCGCCTCGGGCGACCTCCAGATCGGCCGGGCCGGCTCGGAGATCGCGGCGGGCGTCATCTCGGGCGCGCTGGAGTCGAGCAACGTGGACCTCGCCCAGGAGTTCACCGAGATGATCGTCGCCCAGCGGAGCTACCAGGCGAACGCCCGCGTCATCACGACCTCGGACGAGTTGCTCCAGGAGACGGTCCAGCTCAAGCGATAGGCCGCACCGTCGGCTCTAACGACGGCGGCTCCGGGACGTGGTGGTCCGGAGCCGCCGTTGGTGTGTCGGGGGGCAGCGCACGGGCCGGCCGGCGGCCCAAACAGACGGGCGGGACGGCACGCCAGCGTTCCTGCTCGCCGGGTCCGAAGGGGGGCGGCGTGGAGCCGCCCGGCCAGGCGTCGAAAACGGCTCCGTCTCCCCCCGCGCATGGAAAAGTCTACCCCCATCGGCCTCGTCGCCGGCCTCGTCCTCGTGTTCGGCTCGGTCGCCATGGGCGACGGGGCCTCGACCTTCTTCGACCCGAAGTCGTTGCTGATCGTCGTCGGGGGGACCTTCGCCGGGCTCCTCGTCACGTTCACCATGGACGAGATGAAGCTGTGCCTGGGGAGCGCGAAGGGCCTCTTCGGGTTCGCGATGCCGGACTACGACGCGCTCGCCGAGCAGCTCGCCGACTTTGCGCGGACGGCCCGCCGCGACGGCCCGCTCGCGCTCGACGCCCGCCTCGCCGAGGTCGACGACCCCATCCTGACGAGCGCCCTCGAGATGGCCATCGACGGGATCCCCGCCGACCGCGCCGAGGCCACCCTGAAGACGCTCGCCAGCGAGGCCGCCCGGCCCGGCGCCATGTTCACGTCGTTCCTCAACAAAGCCGGCATGTACGCCCCGGCGTTCGGGATGGTGGGCACGCTCATCGGGCTCATCCAGATGCTCCAGAACCTCAACGACCCGTCCGCGATCGGCCCGGCGATGGCCGTGGCCATGATCACGACGTTCTGGGGGGCGCTCTTGGCCAACCTGGTGTTCCTGCCGATGGCGGGCAAGGCGCGGACCCAGATGCTGGCGCGCGCCAAGGCCCACGAGATGATCCGGATCGGGGCGATCGGCCTGCTCACGGGCGAGGCCCCCGCCGCCATCGCCCAGCAGCTGGCCCCCTACACCGGCGGCGACGGCCAAGCCGACGACCCCGCCCCGCTCCGCCGCGCCGCCTAAGCCATGGACCCCGCCCTCCTCGAAGACGAAGAGCCGTCGGCGCCGTTCTGGATGGCGACGTTCAGCGACATGATGACGCTGCTGCTGGCGTTCTTCGTGATGCTGGTGGCGATGTCGTCGGTCGAGGTCAAAAAGTTCGAGGAGGCCCTCAGCTACTTTACCGGCCGGACCGGCGTGATGCAGGAGGAGGGCCTGGCGCCCGGCATCATCGGGATCGCCGCCGAGAAGGACACCCGGGCCGACGCCGACGCCTTCGAGCAGATCTCTCGCCGCGTCGAGGAGGAAGGCCTGGGGGCGGCCGTCGAGCTGGCGCTGTCCGAGCGCGGCATCCGCGTCACCTTCGTCGACTCGATCGGGTTCGCGCCGGGCTCGGCCGCCCTCGACGGCCCGGCCACCACCGTCCTGGCCGTGGTCGCCGCCGGCGCGACGGTCGCCCGCGGCGTCGAGGTGGAGGGCCACACCGACAACGTGCCCATCGCGTCGGCCGTCTACCCCTCGAACTGGGAGCTCTCGGCGGCCCGCGCCGCCGCCGTGGTCCGGTTCCTCGCCGCCGACTCGTCGGCGCTCGCGCCCGACCGCTACGCGGCCGTCGGGTTCGGCGAGCACCGCCCGCGCGCGCCCAACGACATCCCCGAGGGCCGCGCCCGCAACCGCCGCATCTCCGTCCTCTTCCGCTCCACCCCCGGCGACGACGCCGACTTTGCTCCCCTGTTCGATGCCCGACGCTGACGCCCCCGTCAAGGCCCCCCGCTCCAAGAAGGCCTTTCTGATCCCCGTCCTCGCGCTCCTCATCGGCGCCGGCGGCGCCGTGGCCGTCGCTCAGCCCGAGGCCCTCCTCCAACTCACCGGCAACGCGCCGCCCGACTCGACGGCGGCTCCGGACCCGGCCGAGTTCGGCGTGTTTGCCGAGCTGGACGCCATCGTCGTCAACCCCCAAGGGACCGGCGGGCGGCGCTACCTGATGATCAAGCTGGGTGTCGAGGCCGAAGAGGAGAGGACCCTGGCACGCCTCGACGAGCTCCAGCCCGCCGCGGTCGACGCCGTCCACCACTTGCTCAGCTCGGAGACCGTCGAGCAGCTGTCGGACATCACGCTGCGCGACTCGCTCAAAGAGAACATCCGCACCCAGTTCAACACCATGCTGGGCGAAGACGGACCCATCACGCGGATCTACTTCACGCAGTACGTGCTGCAGTAGGTCCGGAGGGCACGGCGCGGCGTCTGGCCCAGTCCTTGCGTGGGGGTGGCCGTCCCCCCACCTCCATGTCCGCTGAGCTCAACCCCATCGTCCGCGCCAGGGCGCCCGCCGACGCGCGGTCCTACGACTTTGCGCGTCCGGTCGCGTGCTCCGACCGCCAGATCCGGACGATCGCCGAGGTGCACGCCGGGCTTACGAAACGACTCGCGGCGGCGCTCAGCAGCGCGCTCGACGAGCCGGTCGTGGTCCGCTGCGAAGGGGTGGCCGAGGTGCAGGCCCAGGACGTCGGCAACAGCCGCACCACGCCGATGGCCGCCTTCACGGCACGCCTCGGCCCCGGCGGCCCGGGCATCGTGCTCGACCTCGCCGCCGACCTCGCGCTGCTCTGGGTCGAGCGTCAACTCGGCGGCTCCGACCCCCTCGCCGGCTCGTCGCGGCCGCTCTCGGCGCTGGAGGAAGCCATCGTCGTGCGGGACTGGCTCCCGCACCTGACGGCGGCCCTCGCCGACGCCTGGGGCTCGCCCCCGATGGCGCTAGCGGCCGCCACGCCAGAGGCCGTCGCCCCCCTGCTGGGCGGCGACGAGGCGCCCGTGGTGGTGGTCTCGCTGGCCCTCGAGCTGGCGGGCGGGGCCACGCGCCTCTCGCTGACGTACCCCATCCCCGCGTTGCGCGTCCTGTTCGGCCTGGCCGCGGCCGCCCCCGGTGCGGCCCCCGCGCCCGCGCCGGTCGACGACCTGGCCGTCGAGGTGCGCGCCGAGCTGGGCCGCGTCCGCCTGCCCGTGGGCGACCTCCACGCCCTGGCCGTGGGCGACGTGATCCCCCTCGACCGGGCGCACGACGCGCCCGCGTCGGTCTGGATCGCCGACCGGCTCCGCTTCGAGGCTCGTCCGGGCACGCGTGGCAGCCGGATGGCCCTCGAAGTGCTCACCCTCCCCCACATCCCCCCGACCCCGTGACGCCCGACGCCCCCGAGACGACCGCCCCCGAGACGATTGCCGCCTCCGAGGCGGCCGCCGCCCCCGTCTCTTCCCCTTCGGCCGACCAGCCCCTCGGCGCGCTGCCCGACCTCTCGGGCCGCCCGGACCTCCCCGGGGCCAGCCTCCCGAACGGGCCCCTGGGGATGCTGGCGGACATCGAGATCGAGCTGACGGTCGAGTTCGGCCGTCGCCGCCTGCCCCTTTCCCAGGTGGCCGGGCTCGAGGTCGGCAGCGTTATCGAACTGGACTCGCTGGCGGGCGAGCCGCTCGTGATCTACGCGAATGGCCGCCGCATCGCCAGCGGCGACGCGGTCGTGGTGGACGGCCAGTTCGGCATCCGCATCCAGCAGATGGGGTAGGGGAGGGGCGCCCCGTCCGACCGCCCGCCGCGAGCACCGCCGTGCGGGCGCGAGGCCCCGGCTTGCGCCGGCCGCCGAGGCGCTTGCGATCGGTACGGCGCCTGTAGCCGGCTTCCCTCCCGGAGGGCGAGGGGACGCCGCAAGCGAGAGTCAGCTGTGGAGGGGCGGGGCGGTCGGCGACGACCGGCGGCCTCGGCCAGGCGGACGCCCGCCGCGTGGCCCCGCTGGCGCCAACGGGGGGGACCGCCGAGGCGAGCCCCGGCACGTGGTTGGCAACAGGGAGGACAGCCCCCGCCGCCGCCCGCATGACCGCTCCCTCTGACCTCCGCGCCCGCCTCGCCGCGCTCCCGCTCGATCGGGCCCCGCTGCGCCGCGCGGGCGTCCTGGCCGTGCTGCTGGTGGCCCTCCTCGTCGCCGGCAAGATGGTCGGCCCGTCGCGCCCGGCCCCGCCGGCCCGGCAGGATGTGCAGGCGGGGGCGGAAGCCGTTTCCGCCCCGGACCGCGGCCCGGAAACCTGGACCGGCGGGCGCGTGCTCGCCGTCGTCCTGCTGGTGGGCGGGGGGCTCGGCGCCCTCGCGCTCCGCCGCCGCCGCCCCGCGTCGGCCGCCGCCCGCCGCCTCGACGTGCTCGAGAGCCGCCCGCTCGGGGCCACGCCCGCCCTCCAGCTGGTCGCCTGCGCCGACGAGGTGCTGCTGGTGAGCGTCGCCGCCGACGGCGCCCGCGTCTTGCGCCACTGGCCACGCGACCGCTTCGACGGCGCGCCCGCGCTCGCCGAGGCCGATCGGCTCGCGCCTGCCGACCCGCTCGCGTCCGCCCCGGCGCCCGTCGTCCTCACTGTCCCGCCGCGCCCCGTCGTCGTGCCCTCGGCCGAGCCCGCCGCGTACCCCACCTTCGCCGAGGCGCTGGCGATCGCCGGCGGGCCGCCCGAGGCCGCTTGCCCAGACCCGGTCGCCAGCAGCCCCTTGCCTAGGATGTCCCCTCTCCCCGTGGGAGAGGGGCAGGGTGAAGGGGCGGCCGAGCGTATCGCTCTCCTCGATCCACCGAGCCTGGCCCCTCCTGTCCCGGAAGGGAACCGCAAGACCGCACCGGCTCCGGCCGCCAGCCTCCCCTGGACCGCCGCCCCCGTCGGGCTCCCCCAGTTCGGCGGGGCCCATGCGTAACGCAGCGCTCCTCCTCCTGCTCGCGCTCGCGGCCCCCGCGCTCGCCCAGCCCGCGATCGCGCCCGACGACCTCACGGTCGCCCAGCAGATCACCGACCAGGCCGTCGCCGACGCCGAGGCCGGCGCGCCGACCCAGCCGCTCGCGCCCGCCGCGCGCGAGCTGGCGCCCGTCGAGGACGGCGCCGGTCCGGCTCCGCCCCGGCGCGTCGGCCGGATGTCCGGCGCCTCGTCGCCCGTCCCCGGCGTCACGCTGACCGACGACGGCGACTACGCGCTCCCGGTCCAGCTCCTGCTGATGCTGACGGTGCTCACGCTGGCGCCGTCGATCCTGATCCTGATGACCAGCTTTACGCGGCTCGTCATCGTGTTCTCGATCCTGCGGACGGCGATGGGCATGCAGCAGAGCCCGCCGACCCAGGTCATCATCGGGCTCTCGCTGTTCCTGACGTTCTTCGTCATGCAGCCCGTCTTCGCCGAGATCGACGAGGGCGCCCTCCAGCCCTACCTCGACGGCCAGCTCGAGCAGCGCGAGGCGCTGGAGGTGGCCTCGAAGCCCATCAAGGGGTTCATGCTGGCCCACACGCGCGACAAGGACCTGGTCCTCTTCCTCGACCTCGCCGACCTCCCGCCAGTCGCCGCGGCCGCGGATGTGCCGCTCCACGTGCTCGTCCCGGCCTTCGTCATCTCCGAGCTCCGCGTGGCCTTCCAGATCGGGTTCATGCTCTTCCTGCCGTTCCTGGTCGTCGACCTCATCGTCGCGAGCGTGCTCATGTCGATGGGCATGATGATGCTGCCCCCGGTGATGATCTCGCTGCCGATCAAGCTCCTCCTCTTCGTGCTCACCGACGGCTGGTTCCTGATCGTCGAGTCCGTCGTCCGCGGCTATTTGGGGTGATGAGGGGAGGGTCATGGGTGATGGGCAGGGTGCTCGTCTCCCTCCCCTTCCACTGGCTTCCCAACTCATCACCCATCACTCGTCACCCCTTACTCCGTGACTCCTGAAACCGCCCTGTACTGGACCCAGACCGCGCTGACGCTGGCGCTGACCGTCGCGGCGCCGCTGCTGGGCGTGGCGCTCGCGGTCGGCCTGGCCGTCAGCCTGTTCCAGGCCATGACCTCCATCCAGGAGATGACGCTGAGCATGATCCCCAAGATGCTCGCCGTGGCCATCGTGCTCTTTCTGCTGTCGCCCTGGATGCTGGAGATGCTGACCGACTTCTCGGGCGAGGTCTTCCGCGCCATCGCCGAGGTGTCGCACTAGGGGAGAGGGATGGAGGCATGTGCCCTCTGCCCATCCCTCCAGTCCTCATCCCGCATCCCGCCCATGGCCCTCGACCCCGCCTCCCTGATCCGCCTCGCGCTCGTGTTCGCACGGGTGAGCGGCGTGCTGGCGTCGGCGCCGGTGTTCGGGCAGAAGGGGGTCCCGGTGACGGCGCGCGTGCTGCTGGGCGTGCTGCTGAGCCTGATCCTGACCGGGTTCGCGACGGACCCGCTGCCCGCCCACGCCGACCACCCCGTCGGCTTCCTGCTGGCGGTCGCGACGGAGGCGCTGACGGGCCTGCTGATGGGCTATGCGATCCGGTTCGTGTTCTGGGCCGTCGAGTTCGCCGGCGAGATGATCGGGTTCCAGATGAGCCTGTCGATGGCCCAGGCCTTCGACCCCATGAGCGGGTCGTCGGCGAACCCGCTGGGCAAGATGGTCTCGTGGCTGTTCTTGGTCCTGTTCGTCGCGCTCGACGGGCCGCAAGCCGTCGTCGCCGGGCTGGCGCGGTCGTTCGCGGCCGTCCCACTCGGCGGCGCGAACCTCGCCGCCAGCGGGCCGCTCCTGCTATCGTGGACCGGCGGCTTCTTCGTGACGGCCGTCCGCCTGGCGATGCCGTTCCTGGTCGCCCTGTTCCTGGTCGACGTCGCGCTCGGTGTGTTCGCGCGCGTCGTCCCCCAGGCCGACCTCTTCTCGATCAGCTTGCCGCTCAAGCTGTTGGCAGGCATGGCCATCGCCTCGGCCTTTGTGGGCACGCTGGTGCCGCTGGCGCCCGGCCTCGTCGAGGGCGCCACGGCCGGCCTCGACGCCCTGTTCGCCGCCATCGCGCCCTAGCTCGCTCGCCGCTGTGCCGGGGTGAGGAGCGGACGCCGAGCACACGCGGCAAACCGTTCCGGTGCCCGGCGCCTTGTGCCGCGCGAGCCCGCCGCGGGGCCGCTGAGGGTTGCCTGAGGCGCGTCGGAGGGCTGGCACAGGCCGTGCAAGGGGGCGGGCTCCACCGGCCCCCGCCATGTCCGACGCCCCCGACCGCAGCGACAAGCAGTTCGACGCGACGCCCCAGCGCCTCAAGAAGGCGATGGAGGACGGCAACGTCTACCGCTCGCGCGAGCTGGCCTCGGTCGCCCTGCTGGCGACGGCGATGGGCGTCTTCGCCGTCGGCATGGGCGGGGCCATGGGCACGCTCCACCAGATGACGGCGCGGATCTTTGCCGAGGCGCCGGACGCCGTCCTCACCCCGGCGTCGGTGCCCGACGTGCTCGCGCGCATCGGCGGCGACGTGATGTGGGTCGTAGGCCCGTTTTTCCTGGCCCTCGTGCTGGTCGCGCTCGGCGCCAACATCGCCCAGAGCGGGTGGACGTTCTCGACCAAGCCCCTCAAGCCCAAGGGCAGCCGGATTTCGCCCATGGAAGGCGCCAAGCGGCTGTTCTCCTCGAAGGGCGTCTTCGAGCTCGGCAAGGCGCTCGCGAAGGTCGTCGCCGTCGGGCCCGTCGTCTACCTCGCCCTTCGGGCGTGGCTGCCCGACATCCTGCTGCTCCACGCGATCCCGCTCGACGCCGGCATCGGCGCGGCGGGCGGGTGGGCGGCCGGCATGGTCGCCCAGATGCTGCTCGTGCTCGCGCTCATCTCGGGCGCCGACTACGCCTTCGGCAAGTGGAAGCACACCCAGGACCTCAAGATGACTTTCCAGGAGGTCAAGGACGAGGGCAAGGAGTCCGAGGGCGACCCCCAACTCAAGGGCAAGCGCCGGGCGATCGCGCGCGAGCGGGCCTCGGGCCCGCGCCTCGACCACGCCGTCCTCAAGGCCGACGTGATCGTGACCAACCCGACGCACTACGCCGTCGCGCTCCAGTACGACCTGGCCGAAGGGCCCGCGCCCAAGGTGCTCGTCAAGGGCATGCGCAAGCGCGCGCTCCGCATCAAGGCGCTCGCGGCCGAGAACGGCGTGCCGACCGTCGAGGACGTGCCGCTCGCGCGCGCGCTCCACGCGACCGTCGACGAGGGCGCCTTTATCGACGAGGCGCTCTACCAGGCCGTCGCGGCCGTCCTCGCGGAGGTCTACCGCCAGCGAGGGACCCCGTGATGCGCCTCCCTTTTCGGCTCCGCCCCGGCTCGCTGCCGTGCCCCGCCCGCCCCGGTCGGGCGACCGCCCGGCGCGCCACCCGCCGCAGGCCCGCGGCGGCCCCCCTCACGATCTCCGCCCGACGCCCGCTGTGACCGACCGCCCCCCTGTCTTCCGCCTCAACGGCGAGGTCTTCGCGGCCGTCGGCCTCGTGCTGGTGCTGTTCGTGATGGTGGTGCCGCTGCCCGGCTTCCTCCTCGACTTCCTGCTGGCGACGAACATCGCCATCAGCCTGGCCGTGCTGCTGACGGCGTTCTACGCCGAGCGGCCGCTCGACTTCGGCATCTTCCCGGGCCTCCTCCTGCTCACGACGCTGTTCCGGCTGTCGTTGAACGTGGCCTCGACGCGCCTCATCCTGGGCGAGGCCCGGGCGGGCGCGCTCATCGACGCGTTCGGCGAGTTCGTCGTGTCGGGGAATTACGTCGTCGGCGCGATCGTCTTCATCGTCCTGGTGCTCATCAACTTCGTGGTCATCACGAAGGGCTCGGGCCGCATCGCCGAGGTCGGCGCCCGGTTCACGCTCGACGCGCTCCCGGGCAAGCAGATGGCGATCGACGCCGACCTCAACGCCGGGCTCATCGGCGAGGACGAGGCCAAGCAGCGCCGCTCCGATGTCTCCCGCGAAGCCGACTTCTACGGTGCCATGGACGGCGCCTCGAAGTTCGTCCGCGGCGACGCCATGGCGGGCCTCGTCATCACGGCCATCAACGTCATCGGCGGGCTCATCATCGGGGTCGCCCAGCACGGGATGACGCCCGGCGAGGCGGCCCAGACGTTCACGCTCCTGTCCATCGGCGACGGGCTCGTCAGCCAGATCCCGGCGCTCCTGATCTCGACGGCCGCCGGCCTGATCGTGAGCCGCGCCTCGGGCCAGGGCAACCTGTCCGGCGAGGCGAGCGCCCAGCTCCTCGGCCGCCCCGAGGCCTTGTTCGTGACGGCCGCCTTCATGGCGCTCCTGGGCGTCCTGCCCGGCCTCCCGCTCGCCCCGTTCTGGGCGCTCGCGGGCGGCATCGGCTTTGTCGCCCTGCGCCGCGCGAACGTCGTCGCCGACGAGGCCCACGCCGACGCCCAGGTGCCGGAGGCGGGCCCCACACCCGAGCCCGAGCCCGCCGACTTGCTGCTCGTCGATGAACTCGAGCTCGAGGTCGGCTACGGGCTGATCGCGATGGTGGACCCGAACCAGGGCGGCGACCTGCTGGAGCGCGTGGCCATGCTGCGGCGCCAGCTGGCCGTCGAGATGGGCGTCGTGGTCCCGTCCGTCCGCATCCGCGACAACGCCGAGCTGGGCACGAACGACTACGTGGTCAAGCTGCGCGGCAACCCGGTGGCTCGGGGCGAGGCCCTGCCGGGCTACCACCTCGCGCTCCTGCTCGACCCCGACGAGGAGGTCCCGCCGGGCATCCGCACGACCGACCCGACCTTCGGGCTCGACGCCGTCTGGGTGGCCGAGCGCTCGCTGCCCGAGGCCGAGCGGCTGGGGCTGGCGACCGTCGAGGCGCCGGCCGTCGTGGCGACGCACCTGCTGGAGACGTTCCGCACCCACGCCCACTGCCTGCTGACGCGCCAGAACACGCGCGAGCTGCTCGACAAGGTGCAGGAGCAGGCGCCCGCGCTCGTGGCCGAGCTGGTCCCGGACCAGCTCTCGGTCGGCGCCATCCAGCGCGTCCTCAAGGGGCTCTTGCGCGAGCGCGTCCCCATCCGCGACCTCGTCTTGATCCTCGAGGCGCTCGCGGACCGCGCGGCGACCACCAAGAGCCCCGAGGTGCTGACCGAGTTCGCCCGCGCCGCCCTCGCCCCGACGCTCACCGAGCACTACGCCGGGGCCGACGGCCGCCTCCGCGTCGTCGTCCTCGACCCGGCCTTGGAGCACCACTTGCTAGAGAGGGCCCAGGCCGGCGACCTCAACCCGGCCACGCTCGGGCTCGACCCCGAGCGCGCCGCCCGGTTCCAGGCCGAGGCCGACGCCCAACTCACCCCGCTGATCGCCGACGGACGGCCCCCCATCCTGCTGACCTCCCCCGTGCTCCGCGCCACGCTCTTCGCCTTCCTCGACCCGGCCGTGGCCGACGTGTCGGTGCTGAGCTACCAGGACCTGGTGCCCGAGGCGCCGGTCGACGTGGAGGCCCAGATCAGCCTGCCCTAGCCCCTGAGGCCCGATTATGACGCTCCAAACGCTTACCGGCCCGTCCATCCGCGAGGCCCTCGCCGACGCCCGCCGCCTGTTCGGCCCGGACGTGGTGTTGCTCCAGTCGGCCCCCGCCGTCGGCGGCGACCCGGCGTCGGTGACGGTCGCCTTCGACGTGGCGCCCGCCGCCCCGGCCCCCGCTCCCACGGCGCCCGCGGCGGCCTCGACCACGGGCGCCGCCCGGGTCTACGGCTACGGCGCCCCCCGGAAGCGTCGTCCGGCCCCCACGGAATCGGTTGCCGCCGCCCTGCTCGACGACCTCGGCTTGGCCGGCGCCCTCCCGCCCGCCGGCCAGAACGCCCCCGCCGCGGCCGCCAGCCCCGCCGCGGCCACCAGCGTGGAGGGCCCGGCACGCCAGGCCCCCACGGGTGCCGACCGGGCGGAGCCGGCCACCCCCTCCGCCAGCGCCCCCGGCACTCCCGAGCCCGCCGCCAGCGCCGCCGCCCTCGCCGCCCTCCAGGCTCGGCTGGCCGATCTCGAGGCCGCCCTCGAGGCCGTCCGCCCCGTGCCCGCGCCCGCCCGCCCGCCCGTCGTGTTCGTCGGCCCCGCTGGCGACGGCAAGTCGTCCCTCGCGCTCGGCCTCGCCCGCGCGCCGGCGCTCGCCGAGGCGCGCTGCCCCGCCGCCATCGTGGTCGCATCCGAAGGGGACGCGCCCGACGCCGCCGCTCGCTTCTGGACCGCCGGGGTCCCCGCCGCCGTCGTCCGCACCGCCGACGAGGTCCGCGACGCGCTCCGCACGTTCGCCGACGCCGACCTGCTCGTCGTCGACACGCCCGCGCTCTCGCTCGACCCCGCCCGGGCCACGGCGCAGGTCGCCCGGCTCGGCGCGCTGCTGGCGCCGCTCGGCGCCGTCGAGGTCGTGCTCGCCGTCAGCGCCGCGCGCTCGCACGAGACGCTGGCTGCCGAGACGCTCGACGCGCTTGGCCTCCGCCCCGACGCGCTCGCGCTGACCCGGCTCGACGAGGTCGCCGACCCCGCCTCCGAAGCCTGGACGCGCGCGCTCGCGCTCCCCCTCCGGTTCGTCTCCGCCGCGCCCGGCGCCGTCGAGGCCGCCCCCGCGCCCGCCGCCGCCGACGGGCCGCCGCTCTCCGACATCGTGCTCGGCCCGCTCGCCGGGCCCGTGCGGACCGAGGCCACCTCGCCGCCGCTCGCGCTGTCGACGCCCCGCCCCGCCCCCGCGTCCCTGCCCGACGGGACCGTCGAGCCGGCCCTGGGCGCCGCCGCCCGCCCCGCGGCCCCGGCCCCCTACTGGCGCCCGCTCCCCGCCGAGCGCGCCCGGACGATCGCGGCGCCCCCCTCCTCCGACCTCTGGGCGCTCGTCGCCCCCGCCTCCACTCTCGCCGTCTGATCCATGTTTGAGACCCCCACCCGAGGCCTCGTCGTCGCCGTCGTCAGCGGCAAGGGCGGCACCGGCAAAAGCACGCTCGCCGTCAACCTCGCCGCCACGCTCGCGGCCGACGGGTGCGCCGTGGCGCTGCTCGACGCCGACCCCTGCCAGAGCTCGTGCGCGACGCTCCTCAACGAGTCGCCGTCGGCCAGCGTCGAGGCCGTCGCGCGCGGCGCCGTCGCCGCCGAGCGCGTCTTCCACCAGACGGCCTCCGGCCTGACCCTCGTCTGCGGCGGCACCGCCGCCGGGTTCGCCGACCTCGGCGACGCCTTCTACGACGCCTTCGACGACGTGCTCGACCTCGCCATCGAGCGCTACGACCTCGTCCTGATCGACGCGCCGGCCGGGCTGGAGGCGCCGGTCCAGTGGGCCCTCGACCGCGCCGACACCGGGCTGCTCGTCGTCGTCGGCGAGCCGACGGCCGTGACGGGCGCCTACGCCCTGGCCAAGGCCGTCTGGCACACCGACCCCGGCTTCCCGCTCCTCGCCGTCGTCAACGCCGCCGACGCCGACGCCGAGGCGGCCCAGACGGCCGAGCGGTTCGGCGCGCTGACGGCCCAGTTCCTGGGCCAGTCCCCGACGCCCGTCGGCTACGTGCCCTACGACGTGCACGTCCGAGGCGCCGCCCGCGACCAGGTGCCGGCCGTCCAGCGCTCGGCGCCGCTCCGGGCCGCCTTCGCCGGGCTGGCGACCGCGCTGGCGCCCCTCCTCCCCGCCCGCGCCTAACCGCCCGCGCCCTGTTCCTTCCTCCCACCGATCGATCCGTGTCCAACCTCCAGACCTACGCCGAGCGCTACCACGCCTCCCCGACCCCGCTCCACCGCGAGGCCGCCGTGCTCGCGGGCGTCCCCCTCGTCCGCTCGATCGCGGGGAAGGTCCCCGTCCCGGACTCGCCGCTCGCCTGCCGCGAGGACCTCGAGGGGGCCGGGCTCGTCGCGCTCGTCGAGGCGCTCGACTCGTACGACCCGTCGGTCGGTGCCAAGTTCATGACCTACGCCTACCTCCGGGTGCGCGGGGCGATCGTGGACTACCTCCGCAAGCTCGACGTGCTCTCGCTCGACAAGCGCCGTCGGATGGCTGAGGCCGGGCGCGTCGCGGAGGCGCTCCGCCAGGAGCGCGGGGCCGAGCCGCCCGACCGCGACATCGCCGCGCGGATGGGCATCTCGGTGGCCGACTACGACCGCCTGCTCGTCGAGGCCCAGGCCCGGTTCGCGCTCTCCTTCGACGCGCCGGCCTACGACGACGGCGGGAGCCTCCACGAGACCATCGGCGACACCGACGACCGGTTCGCCGGGGCCGACCGCGACCACACGCTCGCGCTCGCGCGGAGCGTCATCGAGAACCTCCCCCAGCGCACGCGCGCCATGGTGGCGATGTACTACGACGAGGGCTTGACGCTCCGCCAGATCGGCCAGGTGTTCGAGGTCAGCGAGGCCCGCGTCTCCCAGATCCTGGGCAAGACCATGCTGACCATCCGCGCCCAACTCGAGCAGGAGCCCGCCGACGCCCCGGCGACGCCGTCGCCCACGCCGACGCTCATCATCCGGACGCCCCCGGCCTCCACCGACGCCCCCTCGAGGCCCGCCGCCCGCCGCGAGGTCTCCGTGGGCCCGCTTCTGTAAACGCGCGCGGCGCTAGCCGGCCGCCGGGAGGTGCGCGTCGAGCCAGCGCCGGACCTCGGCCTCGGGCAGGGCGCCCGTGAACTCGCCGGCGACCTCGCCGGCGACGAACAGCTTGACCGCCGGAATCCCGCGCACGCCGTACGCCTGCGCGAGGCCGGGCTGCCCGTCGCTGTTGACCTTGACCAGCCGCCAGCGCCCCCCGGACTCACGCGCCAGCTTTTCGATCGTCGGGCCGAGGACCCGGCACGGCCCGCACCACGGGGCCCAGAAGTCGACCACGACCGGCTTGTCGTGGCTCTTGTCGAGCACCTCGCGTTGGAAAAACGGGGGGACGGCCATGGCGAAGGAGGGGAGAGCCCCCGCTACGCCAACGCCCGCATCTGCGATCCGCGCCTACTCGACCACGACGCGGTGGCGCGTGACCAGCGACGTCCGGTCTGCCCCTCCGCACGCCACCGACTCGACCTCGACGGCCGCCTCGAAGGCCACCTCGCCCGCGTCGAGTTGGGCGACGCTCGGGCTTCCATCGACGAGCTCGAGGGGCGTCATCACCTCGACGATGAAGCGCGCCGTGGGCGCCATCGCCCCTTGCGCACCGGGCCACTCGTAGAGGACCTGCGGCTCGCTGCCGGCCGGGGTCCAGATCAGGCGAAACGACCAGCCGGCGGCGAGGGCGTGGTTGCCGCCCGGTCGTTGGCCGTTGTACGCCGCGCTCAGGAAGAACCGCTCGCCGACCCGGAGGGTGTCGCCTGGGGCCGGGTTGAACAGCAAGGGCGCCTGGGCGAATTCGCTCACCGGGAACGGGCAGGCGTCGGCGGGCTCGGGCGCGACGGGCGCCGCGTCGCAGCCGACGAAGAGGGCCAGCGAGAGGCAGAAGAGGGCGCGCATGGGCGTGGGGGTCCTGACGGACGTGAACCTAGCCGACGCCAACGCCGGATCCGATCCCGACCGCCGTGCCCTCCCGGGGCTCGCGCGGTGGAGCTTCGGCCCACCCGTCCCGTAGGAGCCGTTCGCCCCGCCATCTCCATGCCCCTGCCCGATACCTCCGCTCCGCCTCCGCGCGAGGCCTGGCTCCGCGGCCCCGTCGCCGGCGTGCCCGCCTTGGTGCAGCCCGTCGCCCACGCGCTCGTGCAGGCGCGCGACGAGGTGGCGGCGCTCGCGGCCGAGCTCCCGCCCGACGCGCTGTGGGACCGCCCCGGCGGCGCGGCCTCGGCGGGTTTCCACCTCGCCCACCTCGCGGGCGTGCTCGACCGGATGCTGACGTATGCGCGCGGCGAACCCCTCGCCGAGCGCCAGCTCGCGGCGCTCGCGTCCGAGGGCGTTCCCAATCCCGACGCGACGCCCGTCGCCCTCGCCGACGCCTTTGCCCGGAGCGTCGACGCCGCGCTCGCCCAGCTCCGCGCGACGGACCCGACGACACTCACCGACGCCCGGACGGTCGGGCGCCAGCAGATCCTGCAGACGCACATCGGCCTGCTCGTCCACGCCGCCGAGCACACGACGCGCCACGTCGGCCAGCTGTTGGTCACCGTCCGCGTGGTGACGGCGGGCCCGCGGCAGTAGAGCGCCCACGCCCTCTCGGCGTAGGGACACACCGGCGGTGTGTCCCTACCGCCCGCCGACGCCTCGGCTGTCGTTCACCGTCGCCCCGCCTTGCGCTCGCCCGCCGACGGCGGCACCTTGGCGCCGCACCCGCCGCCGACCCATGCCCGACCGCATCGCCCCCTCCGACGCCTTCCGCCAGCAGGCCCTCGTCCCGTCGCGTGCGGCCTTCGACGCCCTCTACCGGCGCTCCGTCGACGACCCCGAGGGGTTCTGGCGCGAGCAGGCCGCCCGCGTCGACTGGATGACGCCCTTCGAGACCGTCAAGGCCGTGAGCTTCGGGCCCGGCGACGTGTCAATCCGCTGGTACCCCGACGGCACGCTCAACGCCTGCCACAACGCGCTCGACCGACACGTCGCCGCGGGTCGGGGCGACAAGACGGCCTTGATCTTCGAGCCCGACGACCCGACCGACGACGCGCGCCACATCTCGTACGCCGACGCGCTCGCCGAGGTGGAACGGCTCGCAAACGTGCTCTTGAGCCTGGGCGTCGAGCGCGGTGACCGCGTCACGATCTACCTCCCGATGATCCCCGAAGCCGCGTATGCCATGCTGGCGTGCGCGCGCATCGGGGCCATCTTCTCGGTCGTCTTCGCCGGCTTCAGCCCCGAAGCGCTGGCGGGCCGGCTGGTCGACGCCGCCAGCGACGTCGTGATCACCGCCGACGAGGGGCGGCGCGGCGGCAAGCGCGTCCCGCTGAAGGCGAACGTCGACGCGGCGGTCGACAAGGCCGAGGCGCAGGGGCAGCCGGTCCGCCACGTGCTCGTGGTCCGCAACACGGGCGCGGATGTGCCGAGCACCGACCGCGACACCTGGCTCCACGCCGCCGCCGCGGCCGTCGACGCGTCCTGCCCGTGCGCCGAGATGGGCGCCGAGGACCCCCTCTTCATCTTGTACACCTCGGGCTCGACGGGCAAACCGAAGGGTGTCGTCCACACGACGGGCGGCTACCTCGTCTACGCCAGCCTCACGCACGAGCTCGTCTTCGACCTCCGCCCCGGCGACGTCTTCTGGTGCACCGCCGACGTCGGCTGGATTACCGGCCACAGCTACATCGTGTTCGGACCGATGGTGAACGGCGCGACGCAGGTCTTTTTCGAGGGCATCCCGACGTTCCCCGACGCCGGCCGGTTCTGGGACGTGGTCGACCGCCACAAGGTGACCCAGTTCTACACGGCCCCGACGGCGATCCGCGCGCTGATGGCCCAGGGCGACGAGTTCGTGACCTCGCGCGACCGCTCCAGCCTGCGCCTGCTCGGGACGGTCGGCGAGCCCATCAACCCCGAGGCGTGGCGGTGGTACTCGGAGGTCGTCGGCGACGGCCGGTGCCCCGTCGTCGACACGTGGTGGCAGACCGAGACCGGCGGCATCATGATCGTCGGGCTGCCCGGCGCCGTCGACCAGACGCCGGGCGCCGCCGGCCTCCCGTTCCTGGGCGTCCAGCCTGCCGTCGTCGACGCCGAGGGGACGACGCTGGAGGGCGCCGCCGAGGGGTTGCTCGTCTTGACCGACAGCTGGCCCGGCCAGGCGCGGACCGTCTACCGCGACCACGCGCGCTTTGTCCAGACCTATTTCACGGCCTTCCCGGGCCGCTACTTCACCGGCGACGGCTGCCGCCGCGACGCCGACGGCACGTACTGGATCACTGGCCGCGTCGACGACGTGATCAACGTGTCGGGCCACCGGATGGGCACGGCCGAGGTCGAGAGCGCGCTCGTGCTGCACCCGGCGGTCGCCGAGGCTGCTGTGGTCGGCGTGCCGCACGCCATCAAGGGGCAGGGCATCTACGCCTACGTCACGCTTGGCGCCGAGCGCGAGCCGACGGACGCGCTACGCGCCGAGCTGATCGCCCACGTCCGCACGGTCATCAGCCCCATCGCCGCGCCCGAGGCCATCCAGTTCGCACCCGCGCTCCCCAAGACGCGCTCCGGCAAGATCATGCGCCGCATCCTGCGCAAGATCGCCGAGGGCACGGCCGACACACTCGGCGACACCTCTACCCTGGCGGACCCCGAAGTCGTCGACCGACTCGTCGAGGGGCGTCAGGCCGACTGACCGCGCTAGGGGCTGAGGCGGGAGGCTCACGTGCGGAGCCTGCGTGGGGTCACGTTACCTTGACCCCCGAGCCCCGCCCTGTCATGGCGTCGACCCTTACCAAGCCCGACATCGTTCGCGCCGTCTCCGAGCTGCCCGACGACGCCACCGTCGAGGACGCGATGGAGCGCCTGCTCTTCCTGAGCCGGGTCGCCGAAGGGCTGGATCAGACGGACCGCAACGAGACCACGCCGCACGCCGAGGTCGTCCGCGAGATGGAGGAGCGGATGGCGGGCTGGCGACGCGGCACCTGACGTGGCGGCCATCGTCTGGACGATGCGGGCTCAGGCCGATCTCCGCGAGATCGCCAACTACCACGCCGCCCGGTCTCCCGACTACTGCCGAGGCGCTGGTGCGCCGACTGCTCGGTGCGGTCGGACGGCTGGACGCGTTCCCGCGCTCCGGCCGCGCGGTCCCGGAGATCGCCGATGCCGCGATCCGCGAGGTCGTCTATCGGGAGTATCGAATCGTCTACCTCTACGACGAGGCGGACGATCACGTCGACGTGCTGAGCGTCTTCCACAGCTCCCGTCCGCTCGGCGGCTCGTAGGGCGCGTGAGCCGGTGCCCCGCCCGCCTTCAGCCCGAGGCGGGACACGTCGGTCGTGCTCAGGCCGCGCGCTTCCCCGTCGGCACCCGGTCCACGCGCTGGTCGGGCGCCAGCCACCGGCCCTCGCCGCCGTGCACCGGGTAGGCGTTCGGCGCCCCGGGCACGAGCTGGCGCGAGGCGCGCGCGGGCACCTTGCGGTAGCGCACGCCGTTCCACCAGAACAGGGCGCCCGGCGGCAAGAGCACGAACGCGACCGGCGACGGAGACGCTGGTGGGACGGCCACGCCGCACCGGGCGAGGGCTTCTTCGGCCGAGATCCCCTCCGCCAGCGCGAGGGCGACGGCGAGGGCGCGCGGCCCCTCCGCGGCGTCCGGCACACGGGCCAGCGCGCGGTCGACCGCGATGCGGATGTCGTCGGGGGTGGGGGACGGCATGCGGCCGAAACGCTCGGCCCCGGTTCCGGGCTCCAGCGGCAGGAGAAGAAGAGCAGAGGAGGGGGAGGAGAAGAGGACGCGGGGAGACGCCGACGCCGCTGGCGACCGGCCCCTCTTCTCGTCTGGTCCTCTCTTCCTCTCCTCTAGCTCAGCACGATCTGCCGGCGGAGCCGGGCTACGGGGATGTTGAGCTGCTCGCGGTACTTCGTGACGGTCCGCCGCGCAATCGGGTAGCCCTTGTCCGCCAGCAGGTCGGCCAGCTTCTGGTCGCTCCACGGCTTCGATTTGTCCTCGGCCTCGACGATCTGCTCCAGGAGCGCCTTGACCTCCTTGTTGGAGACCTCCTCGCCGTCGTCGCCCATGATGCCCTCGGAGAAGAAGTGCTTGAGCTCGTAGACGCCGTACTCGGTCTGCACGTACTTCCCGTTGACCACGCGCGAGACGGTCGAGATGTCCATCTTGATGATCTCGGCGATGTCCTTCAGGATCATCGGCTTGAGGTGGCCCTCGCCGTGCTCGAAAAAGTCCCGTTGGATCTGGACGATCGCCTCCATCACCTTGAGGAGCGTGTTGCGGCGCTGCTGGATCGACGAGATGAACCACCGCGCGCTCTCCAAGCGCGTCTTGAGAAAGTCCTTGGTCTCCTTGGCCCCCGAGTCGCCCTTGGTGTCGGTCGTGGACAGCTTGTTCCACATGTCCCGGTAGTGCCGGTTGACGCGGAGCTCGGGCGCGTTGCGGCCGTTGAGCAGGATCCGGAAGTCCTCGTCGTCGCGCTCGACAGTAAAGTCGGGCGTGATGTAGTTGGTCTGGACCGCGAAGTCGCCCTCGCCGGGCTTGGGGTCGAGGCTGCGGACCAGGTCGTAGGCCTCTTTGAGGTCGTAGTCGTCGAAGCCCAGCTTGCGCTTGATGGCGTCGAAGTGCTTCATCGTGAACGGCTTGTAGCAGTCCCGGAGCATGTCGATGGCGTTCTCGCGGCCGTCGACCTCGTTGCCCATCATGTCGAGCTGGACGAGCAGGCACTCGCGGAGGTCGCGCGCGGCGATGCCGACGGGGTCGAGCCGCTGGATCCGCGACAGGACCTTCTCGACGTCGTCCTCGGTCAAGACCACGCCGTAGTTGAACATCACGTCGTCCAGGATCGACTCGATGGGGCGGCGGAGGTAGCCGTCCTCGTCGATGGACCCGATGATCTGGTCGGCGACGAGCTCCTCGGTCTCGTCGAGGTCGAGCAGGCCGACCTGGTCGCGGAGCGACTCCGCGAGTGACGACATCGCGGGCATGGGCGCCTCGCGGTCGTCCTCCTCGGCCGAGTGGTCGACCTGCGCCTTGTAGCCGTAGAGGTCGTCGGGCGCGTTCAAGAACTCGTCCCAGTCGAACTCGTCGTCGGAGGTGTCGTCCTTGTCGACCTTGTCGGGGTCCTCGTTCGTGGTCTCGGTGCGGTCGTCGGTCGCGTCGACCTGGAGCTCGTCTTCCTCCTCGCCCTCCTCCAACAGCGGGTTCTGCTCCATCTCGGCCTTGATCCGCTGCTCCAGCGCGAGCGTCGGCAGCTGCAGCAGCTTGATGTACTGGATCTGCTGCGGCGACAGCTTCTGCTGGAGGGACTGCTTTTGTTGGAGGTTGAGCATGGGACCGGGGAGGCCGACGGGGTATCGGAAGGGCGGTGCGTCGGTTAAAGAGAGGGGTCGGGCGTCGGGAGGTCGGTCTGGGGGCCGATGCCGACGTCGCGGCGGCGCTGGCTCAGCGTCTCGCGGAACTGAACGAACCAGTCGGCGCCGTACTTGCGGGTGAGCGGCCGTTCCAGGAAGTCGGCGACCTGGACGCCGGTCCGCTTGCCGTGGGGGATGGCCGGCGCGCACAGGTCGATCCGCTCGTAGTTGAGCACGTCGACCTGGTCCTCGCCGACGCCGTACGTCTCGGCGCGGATGGGGTAGAGGTGGCACGAGACGGGCTTTTCCCAGCCGGTCTTGCCCTCCCAGAACGCCTGCTGGATGGCGCACTTGGCGACGGCCGGGCCCGCCCCGCCGCCGTCGTAGACCACGAACACGCACTCGCGCCCGCGAACGGTCGTCGTGTGGAAGCCCGTGCGCTCGGTGCCGACCCAGGCGCCCTGCCGGGCGATCTCAGCCTTCGCCTCCGGCCGCAAGCGGTCGTGGACGATCGCAAGCGCGTCGTCGACGGCGTCGCGCTCGTCGGCGTCGAGCGGCGCGCCCTGGTCGCCGTGGACGCAGCAGGCGCCGAAGCAGGAGCCGAGGTGGCACGCGAAGGGCGCGTCCAGGACGGCGTCGGAGACGAGAACGTGGTCGACTGCAAACATGACGCCAACGTAGGGTCTGGCACGGGCGGCGGTCAACGGGAATTGCCGGGTCCTGCCGATCTCACGGCGCTCGCCAGGGGCCCGAGACGGTCGGAGGGTGTCCCGTAGTAGCGAGCGACCGCGAGGACACCCACACCCCGCTGTGCGGAGATCGCGGAGCGTCAGCGACGCCAGCCCCGTGAATGGGGCGGGGACGGCGCACCGCCGTCCGGTCGGATTCGTCCCCGCCCCACACGCGACGCGGCCGGCCCCCGGAGGAGCCGGCCGCGTTGGAAACCAGACGACGTGCCGTCCAGGGGTGGAGCCCGGTTACCAAGAGGGGTGCGCCCGCGCCGGCCTCGGGCCATCGAGGCGGGCGGGGGGCCGTGAGGCGGATTGCGTCCCGGCCGTCACTCTATTGGCGCAGGACCCCGGCGAAACCGGTCACGGCGCGCGGAGAAAAAGGGCCGGCCCCCCGGTCGGGCGAGTCGTTCCGGGGCATCGGTAGCTTGCGCGGAGCGCCCCCCCGCCATGCCTTCGCCCGCCGACATCACCCGCCTGCTCAACCGCGTCGACCTCGGCGACCGGGACGTGGTCGACCAGCTCGTGGAGGTGGTCTACCCGGACCTGGAGGAGATTGCGCACCGGCACCTCCTGGGCGAGCGCGCCGACCACACGCTCGACACGAACGCGCTCGTCCACGAGGCCTACCTCCGCCTCGCCCGCCAGGAGGGCACGCCGTGGGAGAACCGCGCCCACTTTTTCGGGGTCGCCGCGGTCACCATGCGCCACATCCTGATCAGCTACGCCCGGGCGCGGTCGGCCGACAAGCGCGGCGGCGGGGCCGGCGCGGTCACCCTGATCGACGACGGCGTCGCTCGGGAGACGCGGCCCGACGAACTCCTCGCCCTCGACGAGGCGCTCGACCGGCTCGCGGCGGCCGCCGAGCGGCCCGCGCGCGTCGTCGAGATGTGGTTTTTCGGGGGCCTCACCCAGCCTGAGATCGCCGAGGCCCTCGGCGTGTCCGAGGCCACGGTCCGCCGCGACTGGCGGATGGCGCGGGCGTGGCTGACCGTCGCCTTGGGCGAGGACCTCTGACCGGGCCCCGGCGCGCGGGCTCAAGCGCTCGGGCGGGGGAGGCGGGCCGGGACCCACATGACAAGCCCACGCGCCGAACGCCTTTCCCACCACGCCCCCTCGACCCCATGCCCCCCGTCCCCTGGACTCGGATCGAGACCCTGTTCGAGGAGGCGTTGCGCCACGCGCCTGACGCGCGCCTGGCGTGGCTCCGCGAGCAGTGCGGCGCCGACGCCGCCCTCTTCGACCGCGTCGCGGCGCTGCTCGACGCCGACGCCGCCCCGGCCCCGGTGCTCGGGGGGCGGGCCCTGGCGGCGCTCTACGGCGAGGACGCGCTCGCCGGGCAGCGCGTCGGCCCGTGGCGGGTGGCCGAGCACCTCGGCGTCGGCGGGATGGGCACCGTCTACCGCGCCGAGCGCGCCGACGGGTTCGAGCAGACCGTCGCGCTGAAGCTCATCAAGCGCGGGATGGACACCGACGCCGTGCTCCGCCGCTTCCAGGCCGAGCGCCGCATCCTGGCACGGCTCGAGCACCCCGGCATCGCCCGGCTGGTCGACGGCGGCGTGGGGGCGGGCGGGCGCCCGTACCTCGCGATGGAGTACGTCGAGGGCGAGCCGATCACGGACTACTGTGACCGCCGCCAGCTCGGCGTCGAGGCCCGGCTCCGGCTCGTGGCCGACGCCTGCGAGGCCGTCGCCTACGCCCACCAGCGCCTGGTCGTCCACCGCGACCTCAAGCCCAGCAACCTCCTGGTGGCCGACACCCCAGACGGGCCCCGGGTGAAGCTCCTCGACTTCGGGATCGCGAAGGTGCTCGAAGCGGAGGCCGCCGACGACCTCACGCGCACGGGCCAGCGCCCCTTTACGCCGTCGTACGCCGCGCCGGAGCAGCTCCGGGGCGGCGCCATCACGACGGCCACCGACGTGTACGGGCTCGGGGCCGTCCTCTACCGGCTGCTCGCCGGCACGCGGCCGACGCCCGCCGAGGGCCGCTCGCCGGCCCAGGTCGAGATCGCCGTACTCACGGAGGAGCCCACGCTCCCGAGCCGCGTCGTCCGGGGGCAGGCCGCCATCGCCCAGGCCCGCGGGACGACGCCCGAGGCGCTCGCGCGGGCGGTGGCGGGCGACCTCGACGGCATCGTGCTCCGCGCCCTCCGCAAGGACCCCGCCGAGCGCTACGCCGACGCCCGCGCCCTGCTCGACGACCTCCGCCGGTACCGCGAGGGCCTGCCCGTCGCCGCGCGCCCGCCGTCGCGGGCGTACCGCGCGCGCAAGTTCGTCGGCCGCCACCGCGCGGCGCTCACGGCGGCCGGGGCCGGCGTCCTCGCCGTCGCGCTGGTGACGGCGCTCGCGTTCGCCCGCGTCGGCGCCGAGCGCGACCTCGCCCGCGCCGAGGCCGCCAAGGCCGCCGAGGTCTCGGGCTTCCTCGCCGACCTCTTCGCCGACACCGACCCCGCCGAGACGCCCGGCGCCGAGGCCTTCGTCCGCGACCTCCTCGCTCGGGGCACCGCCCGCATCGACGCCGACCTCGCCGACGAGCCGGCCCTGCACGCCCAGATGCTCGCCGTCGTGGGCCGGGTGTACCGCCGCCGCGGGCTCTACGCCGCCGCCGACTCCGCGCTCGCTCGAGCGCTCGCGTTGCGGCACGAGCTCGTCGGCGACGGCCACCCGGACGTCGCCGCGGTGCTCAACGAGATCGGCCTGCTCCGCGAGGACGAGGGCGCGTATGCCGAGGCCGAGCACGTGCTGGTCCGCGCCCTCGCCATCCACCGCGCCCACCCCGACGGCGACCCGCTGCTGCTCGCCAACACGCTCCACAACCTCGCCTTCGCCAACCTCCGCTTGGGCCGCTACGCGGAGGGCGAGGCCCAGATCCGCCAGGCCCTCGACCTCAAGGAGGCCGCCTACGGCGAGCCGCACCCGGACCTCGCCTACAGCCTCAACATCCTGGGCGACCTCCTGACCTTCCGCGAACGCTACGCCGAGGCCGAGGCCGTTCACCTCCGTGCCCTCGCCATGCGCCGCGCCTTGCTGGGACCCGACCACCTCGACGTGTCGTCGACGCTCCACAACCTCGCCGCGACCTATCGCGACCAGGAGCGCTGGGCCGACGCCGAGCCGCTTTACCGCGACGCCCTCCGAATCTCGGAGGCCCACTACGGCCCGGACCACGGCGACCCCGCGAACACCCGGAGCCAGCTCGCGCTAGTGATCGGGATGCAGGGGCGGGATGCCGAAGCGGAGGCGCTGCACCGCCAGGCCGTGGCCGCCGGCCGCCGGGCGTTCGGCTCGTCCCACCCCATCCTCGCGAGCATCTTCAGCCGCCGGGGCGCGATGCTCGACACGAGGGGCCGGCCCGGCGACGCCCTGCCGCTTTTTCGGGAGGCGGCCGCGATGACCCGGGCCCGCCTCGGGCCCGATCACCCGGATGCGATTCGGGGCGCCCTCCGTGTCGCCGTAACAGAGGCCCACCTTGGGCGGGATGCCGACGCCGAGCGCGGGCTCGAGCGGGTCAATGCCGCGTGCGCGGCCGCCGAGGAAGGACCCGAGAGCTGCCACCAGGCCGTCGCCGACGCCCGTGCGCTCGTCGCCGAGGCCCGACCCGAGATCTGAGGCGTGGCCTCCGCGCCCGTCGTGTACCGGAACAGACCCCGCCGAGCGGACCGCCACCGTGCTCTGGCCGCTGGATTCCGGCGCGCGCGGGCGAGAGGGCGGTTCGCGAGGGGGAGGCTGAACGCACGAGCCCATCCCCAGGCCCCTCGGAGACCAGCGACCGGCCGGGTCTGCAGGCGTCGCTCCCACCACAGTTGCAACGCCGACGCCGACCCGGCCGGGCCGGTCGAGGGGAGGGTCCCCACTTGCAAGAGCGCAGGGCTCGCGCGAAACCGGTCATCGCCTCGTGGAAAATGTGCCGCTCCGCGCGACGGCCCGCCTCGGCGCCTTAGCGGGCGGCCTTGGGGAAGGGGCCGCGCGTCCCAGTGAGGACTCGGGAGACGGCCCCGGACGCGCTCCGCACGCGGACCACGTACACGCCGGGCGCTACCGGGCCGTCGGGCAGCACGACGACCTCTCGGCCCAGCGCGTCCGCGACGGAGACGCGGTGTACAGACCGTTCACGACGAGGACCGCCCCATCGGTCAGCTACTCGAGATTGAAGGGCCCTGGGAGCCCGGTCGCGAAGTCGGTCCGTGGGCCGTATGGCTGGGCGGCTGCCGGGCTCGCGGAGAAGGCCGCCAGCAAGAGCAGGGCGAAGAGGGTGCGCATCGGGAGGGGGGACGAACGTAGGAGAGGCGCCGTACAGAACCGGACATGGGTCGGCCTGGACGGACACGGTTTTCGTGAACCCACCCGGCGTTAGCTCGGCGGAGGGGAGGGCCGTCCTGTCACGGCTCGGTAGGCTCGGCGGAAGGCCGAGACGTCGCGGTAGCCGACGGCTCGGGCGACCTCGCGGGCCGTCCCGCCGGGCGCGGCCAGGAGCTGGGTGGCCCGCTCCATCCGGAGCCGCCGGAGCAGGGCGCCGGGGCTCTCGCCGGTCTCGGCCACGAGCTGCCGCCGGACGTGGCGGCTCGTCAGGCCGAGCGCCTCGGCGAGCCGCTCGACCCCGAACGTGGGGTCGGCGAGGTGCGCGCTGCAAAGAGCAAACACGCGGGTGGAGAACAGAGGCGTCATCAGGGACCGGGAGGGAAGCCCCAACGTCTCGCTGTTCGGTGTGGCGAGTGGGGTCCGGAGCCGGGCCATACCGGCCATCGCGGCCGGCCAAACCGGACGCTTGGACGACGTAAGCGCCTTGGGGCAGTGGCTTGGCGGAAGGGTGCGAGTGCTAGGGCCTCCCGATCTCGGGGGCGGTGGGCCCCTCTCCAGGAGCGCCGCCTGGACCAAGGGCTGGAGGGGAGACCGCGAATCGAGCCGGACCCCCAAACGGACCGCGGCGGCCCCCGAAGGGACCGCCGCGGTCAGAGGAGAGACGGAGTCAGAGGCGTGCCTCCTCCACCGCTAGCGGACGACGGTGAACCGGCCGACGCCGAGCTCGGCCCCCGCCGCCACGCGGACGACGTAGACGCCGGCCGGGAGGTCGGAGCCCTCGAGGGCGACCTCATGCCAGCCGGCCGCCAGATGCCCACGCGACCCGATCACCTCGCGGCCGCGGACGTCGTAGACCACGATGGCCACGGGCCCATCGGTCGGGACGCCGAAGCGGACGGTGGCCCGTCCGCGCGTCGGGTTCGGGAACGTCCCGCCGAGCGTGAGCGCGGCCGGCGCCGGCTCGGCCGTCATGGAGGCGGCCGACGTCGCCAGGGCGACCTCGGGCGTAGCGTCCGGCGCCGACGGCGCGTCTGCGGTCTCCGCCCGCGCCCCCGTCGCCGCGATCGCTTGGGCCGGCGCCGCCGAGAGCGCCGTCACGAACAAGGCCGAGGCCCCGTCGTCGACGTCGACCTTGCCGCCGACCACGACGCCGACGAATTGGGCGCCGCGCCGGAGCCGCACCTGGGCCCGCGGGGCGACCACCTGGGCGGCCACCTCGGCGTCCTCGCCGATCTCGACCTTCCCGCCCGCCACGCGGAGCGAGAGGTACCGGGCGTCGGCGGCGCCGAACGGGGTCGGCAGCAGCGCCGCACCGCGCCCGAACTCGGCCTTGTCCTCGACGTCGAGGACGACGGCGCCGGTGGCAACGGAGGCGGCGATGCGGCCGCCGTCCTCCACCTTGATCTCCTTGAACGTGTACCGGCCGGCCGAGAGGGTGAGCACGGC
Organism: Rubrivirga halophila; assembly: GCF_046845755.1. Taxonomy (GTDB): domain Bacteria; phylum Bacteroidota; class Rhodothermia; order Rhodothermales; family Rubricoccaceae; genus Rubrivirga. The sequence continues at coordinate 3,294,093 of NZ_CP177357.1, read as the reverse complement.
CCGCTTGCCGACGCGGAGCGCACCGTAGCTACCCGGCGCAAGCGTTTGGGCGCCGCCGTCGGCGAGCCGGACGTCGGGGCCGGAGGCGCGGACCGACACGGACGGCATCGCCACGCGAGCGACCGCGCGCTCGGTGACGGGCCCGGTCACAACGGCCTCCCGCTTGAGGTCGACGCGGCGGGCCGTCACGGCCCCCTCGACGCGCTGCTGGTCGTGGACCTTGAGGTCGTCCGACGAGGTCAGGTCGCCGACGTGGAGGCTCGGGCCCCCGTCGCCGCCCCGGAGCCCCTTTTTGAGCTCGAGCTTGTCGTTCGAATGGACGGCCCCCTCGGTCCGGACCTGCCCGTCGATGGTGACCTGGCGGTCGCCCAAGAACAGGTAGGCCGAGGCGACGGCGGCCACGTCGTCGACGACGAGGACGGCCCGCGAGGCCGAGCCCGCGTTGCCTGCGGCGTCGGTGGCCGTGTAGGTCACCGTGTACGCGCCGGGCACCGTCGTATCGACGGCGCCGGTGACGACCACGGCGGCCGCGGGGTCGGCGGCGTCGGCGACGGTCACGCCGGGGTCGGCGAAGGCGCCCGAGAACCGGACGGCCGTCGGAGCCGGCGCGCCAACGAGGGTCACGACCGGGGCCGTGGTGTCGACCACGCGGACGGTCCGCGTCAGGGAGGCCGCGTTGCCGGAGGCGTCAGTCGCCGTGTAGGTGACGGTGTAGACGCCGGGCGTCGCGGTGTCGACCGCCCCGGCAATGGTGAGCGTCGCGTCCTCATCGCAGGCGTCCTCGACGGTCGCGCCGAGTTCGTCGTAGGTGTCGAGAGCCGCCTCGAGCGTGAGCTCGGCGTCGCCGAGGAGGGCGACGACCGGGGCCGTCGTGTCGACGAGCGTGACGGTCCGTTCGACAGGCGCCGACGTGTTGCCGGAGGCGTCCGTCGCCGTGTACGTCACGGTATACGTGCCTGGCGCGTGGTCGACCAGCCCGTCCACGGAGATCGTCGGGGCGGCGTCGCCGTTGTCGGTCGCCGTCGCCCCGGGGTCATCGAAGGCGACCGGGCACTCGAGCGTGATCGCGCCGTCGCCGGCGAGGACGAGGACGGGCGCCGTCGTGTCGGTGATGGTCACCGCCACGTCGACCTGATCGACGAGGCCGCCGGTCGGGGCGTGGTGGCCGCCGCCCGAGCCGACGGGCACGCCGCCGCTCGTGAGCTCCTCGGCCCGGTGGCGGATCGTGTGGGTCCCGACGGGGAGCGCGATCGTGACCTCGGCGCCGTGGTCGAGGTGCTCCTCGGTCCCGTCGGCGAGGACGCGGATCCAGTGGAGCTTGAGGTCGTCGCCGTCGGGGTCGGTCGAGCCGCTCGTGAGCGTGACCGGCGTGCCGGCGGGGGCGGTCGCCTCAATCGTCTGGTCGGGCCCGCCGTCGGCGACGGGCGGCCGGTTCGACGGCGTGATGGCGAGGGCGAACGAGAACGGCCCGATCTGGGCGCCGGCCCCGTCGGTGACGGTCACCTCGACGGCGTCAGGCGTGGCGCCGTGGGCGTGGCCGGCGGCGTAGGCCAGGCGGCCCGCGTCGATGTCGGCCTGGGTGAACGTGCTGGCGACGCCGAGCGCCGAGCCGTCGAGTTGGAGGGTGCCTTCGGTCGGGGCCGCCGTCACCGTGAAGGTGAGGTCGGCCGGGCCGTGGTCGTCGTCCCGCGCGGCGAGGAGGGCCGATGAGATTGCGGCCGTCGTCTGCTCGGTGAGCGTCAGGCCCGCGTTCGTCACGACGGTCGGGATCGCGTTGACGACGACGACGACCCGCTGCGTGGAGCGCTCGCCCGCGAGGTCGTCCGCGACGAACTCCAGCACCGTCGGGCCCGAGTCGGCGAGCGTCGGCGTCCACGAGAACGTGGTCGCGACGGGGTTGCCGAAGGCCGACGGAAGGGCCGTGCCCAGCGTCGCGCCGGCCGGGATCGTCGCCTGGAGCAGGCGCACCTGGTCCGTGGGGTCCGCGTCGCGGATCTCGATGGGGAACGAGACGCGCTGGCCCGGCTCCACGTCGATGCGCGCGTTGTCGGCCGGCGTGGCGCCGACGAACTCAGGCGCCTGGCTGACGCGGATGGTCACCGAGGTCGAGGTCTGGACGCCCGCACGGTCCTGGGCCGTGAACTGGAGCACGGACGTGCCGAGGTGGGCCGCGGTCGGCGTCCACGCGAACCGAGACTCGGCCGTCGCCCCGCCTGTCGAAACGACGCTCAGCGAGGCCGTGCCGGGCACGCCCGAGGCGCTGATCGCGACGGCGTCGCCCGCGTCGGGGTCGGTGGCCCGGACCGAGAACGCCAACGGCTGCCCGGGGCGGACCTGGATGGTCCCCCCGTTGAGCGGGGTGACGGTGAAGTCGAACTGGGGCGCCACATTCGAGGTCTTGGCGATGACCCGGATGATGAAGTCCACCATCGTGCTGGCGATGATGGCGCCCGAGGCGTCGACCTCCTCGACGACGATGCCGGCGCCGTAGCGGGTCCGCGACAGCCCGACCGTGTTGACGGTGACCACGCCGGTCGCCGGGTCCACGGAGAGGCCGGCGAGCGGCGTGGCGCCGTTGCCGAGGTCGGCCGCGGTGGCCGGCCGGAAGCGGATCGTGCCGCGCCCGTCGGGGTCGGAGACGGGGACCGTGAACTGGGCGGCTGGGGTGTTCTCCTCCAGGTTCACGACCGGCTGGAGCGACACGATCGGCGAGTCGTTCCCGACGGTCACGATGGCCCGGACGTTCCAGTCCCCCCTGCCGTTGCCCAGCGCGATCCGGCAGCAGTCGCTGTACGAGACGGCGTACGGCCCGACCCCGGCGTAGGTGTGCTGAAAAACGGCCTCGATGACGTAGTAGTCGTTGGCGGGGTCGCGGAAGGTCTCCGTGTAGGGCGCGTTCTTGAACGTCCCGTCGCCCATGTTGAAGGGGATCGAGCTGCCGGGGCTGATCCCGCTGATCGCGTACGAGAGGACGGCCTTGAACTCGACCGTGTTGCCGCTGACGTGGCGGTACGAGATCGTGCCGGACCGGAAGTGGGAGGCCTCGGCCGGCATCGCGGCCAAGCTTCCCAGAAGGAGGGCCGCGAGGAGCGGCCAGAAACGTAGAGAACGTGTCATCGAAAGGGGCCCGCAATCGCGGGCGAAAAGGGTGTGAGCCGGGGACCCCCCGGGGCGAGCGCCGCAACGTTAGGCAGCCCCAACCGGCAGAACCGGACATGGCGCTCTGCCAAACCGGACGCCGGGGGTGCCATACCGGACGCATCCGCCCGCACGACCTCAAATGTGGGTCTTCGGTCTAGTCCTCGCGGGTGCCACGGACGGCCGACAGCGCCCGGCGGAGGCCGCCACTGTCGGCATAGCCCACGGCCCCCGCGGCCTCCGTCAGCGAGAGGCCGTCGGCGAGGAGCCCCTCGGCCGCCTCCACGCGTGCCCGGCGGATCCGAGTGACCGGCGTGTCGGAGGTGACGGCCCGGAGCTTCCGCCGGAGCTGGCGGGGCGAGAGGGCGACCTCCCGGGCGAGGGCCTCGGCGCCGAACTGCGGGTCCCCGATGCCCGCCGCGATGGCGCCGTCGACCTCGCGGAGGAACCGGCGGTCGGCGACCGAGAGGCCGGGGGCTTGGAGCTCGCCGGGGGCGGAGTCCCCGCCGGCCGATCGCTGGCGGGCCGGGGTGCCGGTCGCGCCGGTGCCGGCCGGGTTGGCGGCGGGCCCGGCCCCCGCGCGCAGGCGGCGGCGCTCGGCGATGAGGCCAGCGGCCTGGGCTCGGAGCACGTCGGCGTCGAACGGCTTGGCGAGGTACCCGTCGGCGCCGGCCTCGAACCCGGCGACGGCGCCCGGCGCGTCGGCGCGGGCCGTGAGCAGCAGGACTGGGACGTGGCTCGTCCGGCGGTCGGCCTTGAGCGCGCGCGTGAGCGCGAACCCGTCGAGGCCGGGCATCATCACGTCGCTGACGACGAGGTCCGGGAGGAGGTCGAGCGCGAGGGCCAGCGCGGCGTCGCCGTCGGCGGCCTGGACCACGCGGACGGGCTCGCCGAGGTCGCGCTCGAGGTGGCCGGCGACGTAGGCCCGGAGGTCGTCGTGGTCCTCGGCGACCAAGACCAGCAGGGCGTCGTCGTCGGGGACCGGCGCGCGCGCCGTGTGCCCATCGGCATCGGTCGCGAGCGTGGGGTCGGGCAGCGGGAGGACGAGGGTGAAGGTGGCGCCGGCGCCCGGCGCGCTCGCCACCTCGACACGGCCGCCGTGGCGCTCCGTCCACTCGCGCGCCAGCGCGAGCCCCAGCCCCGTCCCCACCCCGGCCCGCTCGTCGGCGCGGTAGAACCGCTCGAACAAGTGGGGGAGGGCGTCGGACGCGATGCCGTCGCCGGTGTCGGCCACCGAGATCCGGGCCTCGCCCTCGCCACCGCGCAGCCGGACCTCGACGCGCCCGCCGGCCGGCGTGTGCCGGAGGGCGTTGGCGACCACGTTGCCGAGGGCCCGCTCGACGGTCGCGGCGTCCACCACGGCCAGGAGCGGGGCCCCGGCGTCGACCGCCAACGTGACGTCCGACCGCTCGGCGAGGGCATGGAACCGCTGGGCCGACGCCTCCACCAGGGCTGCGAGCTCGGTCGGGGCTGGCTGGAACGGGGTCTGCCCGGCGTCGAGGCGGGCCGCGTCGAGCAGGTCGTCGACCAGGCGGCGCAGGCGGGAGGCGTTCGCGAAGGCCAGGTCGGCGGCGCGGCGGACGTCCGGGGGGAGCGGGCCGTGGCGCTCGCGCAGGAGGTCGTCGAGCGGCCCGACGGTGAGCGTGAGCGGGGTCCGGAGCTCGTGGCCGGCCGTCTGGAAAAAGCGGGCCTGCGCCTCCCGCGCCTCGCGGACGACGGCGTTCGTCTGGGCGAGGTCGGCGTTCGCGGAGGCGAGCGCGTCGGCCTGGCGCCCGATCTCGGCGTTCGCGCGGCGGACCGTCCGGAGGTGGCCGACCCCGAACGCGGTGCCCAGCCCGCCGATGGCGAGGAGGGCGAGGAGGCCGGTCCACAGCCGCCGCCGACGGCGGTCGGCGTCGGTACGCTCGTCGGCGAACGTGGCCTCGGCCTGCAAGCGCCCGACCTCGCGGGCCTGCTCGGTGCTCCGGAGGCTGTCGGACAGCGCGGCCGACTGACGAAACGCCGCGAGCGCGCCGGCGGGGTCTCCGGCGTCCTCGAGGGCGTCGGCGCGCTCGGCGTACGCGTCGCGGGCGGGGCCGGCCAACGCGGCCCCATCAGCCACGGATGTCGCGCGGGCGGCGTACGCGGCGGCTTGGTCAGGGCGGCCCCCGAGACGGGCCTCCCGGGCGAGCAGCGTCAGCGCGAGCGCGTGGACGCCAGGGTCGGACGGGGCGGCGAGCACGGAGTCGGCGGCAGGGCGAAGTGCGCGTCGGGCCGCCTCGCTCCAGCCGTCGCCGGCCCGGGCTGCCGCCTCCAAGACGCGGAACTCGAACCGGTAGCGGGCGAAGTCGGAGGTCGCCAGCACGTCGTAGCCGGCCTGATAAGCGGCGATGGCCTCGGTGGTCCGGCCCGCCTCTCGCAAGACGTCGCCGAGCAGTTGGTAGTAGCCTGAGGCGTACCCAGCGTGTCCCTGCGCGGTCTCGGCGGCAGCCAGCTGCCGAAGCGTGGCCGCCGCCACGTCGACCCGCCCGAGAGCCGCGTCGACGCGGGCCCGGCCGGCGCGGGCGTCGGTGCCCCAGTCGGTCTCGGCGTCGGCGGCCACGGCCGCCGTCTCCGCATCGTCGTAGTGGCCGAGCGCGCCGACGAGGTCGCCAGCAGCCAGGGCCATGTCACCGAGCGAGAGCGACGAGAGCCCGACGCTCTTGGCGTCGCCGAGTGTGCGGGCCTCGCGCACGATCTGGCGGTGGAGCGCGGCGGCCTCGGCGGCCTGCCCCGCAAAGGTGTGCTGGTTCGCGAGCATGTTGAGCGAGACCAGCACGGCCCGGCGCCCGGCGGCGCCCGGGATCGCCTCGTGGACGGCCACGGCCCGGCGCCCGAGGGCCAGGCCGCGGTCCCGATCCCGATCGCCGACCACCATGCCCTGCCACGCCCGCGCGACGCCCTCGGTGCGCCGGTCGCCCGCGCGACGGGCCGTCGCCGCGGCCTGAGAAAAGAGCCGGTCCGTGCCGACCTCGCCCTGGTGGTAGCGGGCGTAGGCCACGGCGTGCAGGCTCTGCCCGACGCCCGTGGGGGACCCCGCCTGGCGGGCGAGCGCCAAGGCCTCCTCCGCGAGTGCGCGGCCGCGGTCGGGAGAGGGCGCGTCGAGCGCCGCGCGCGTCAACTGCGTCACGCGGGCGGGCACGTCCGCCGGCGCTGCCGGCTGGGCTAGGGCGCCGGCCGCCAGCAGCGCCGCGACCCCGACGATCCATCGACTCGGCACGTGTCTTCTCGGTGGTGGGAGCGCTAAATACCCCCGTTCCGCAGCGACTTCGGGGATCGCCCGGTCGCTCTTCGGATAGGATGTCGACAGGGTGGTGGGTGAGGCCGGTAGGAATCAACGGGTTGGCGCTCGCGGCGCCGCACGGCAGAAACCCCCGCCGGTGGACGACAGCCCTGGCACCGCCTCCGGTCACTGACGCGCCCTGTCATACCCAGCCTCTACCTTGCGGCAAACACCTGCATTCCGATGGACTCCGCCCCCCGCGACGCCTCAGCGCCGACCTCCACGCCCGACGCCGACCTCGAGAAGGCGCTCCGCCCCCGCGCGCTCGACGACTTTATCGGCCAGCCCAAGATCAAGGACAACCTCCGCGTCTTCGTGACGGCTGCCCTCCAGCGCGGCGAGGCGCTCGACCACGTCATCCTGTCCGGTCCGCCCGGCCTGGGCAAGACCACGCTGGCGTACATCATCGCCGAGGAGATGGGGTCGGAGGTCAAGAGCACGTCGGGCCCGGCGCTCGACAAGCCGGCCAACATCGCCGGGCTGCTGACGAACCTCAACGAGGGCGACGTCCTCTTTATCGACGAGATCCATCGGCTCTCGCCGGTCGTCGAGGAGTACCTGTACTCGGCGATGGAGGACTACGCGATCGACATCCTGATCGACTCGGGCCCGAGCGCGCGGTCGGTCCGGATCGCGCTCCCGCCGTTCACGCTCATCGGCGCGACGACGCGGAAGGGCCTGCTCACAGCGCCGCTCCGCGCCCGGTTCGGCGTCGACTTCCGCTACGACTACTACGACGTCGACACCCTTCACCGGATCGTGCACCGGAGCGCGAACCTGATGAACGTCGAGATCGACGACGACGGCGCGTACGAGATCGCGCGGCGCTCGCGGGGGACGCCGCGCATCGCCAACAAGCTGCTCCGTCGCACGCGCGACTTTGCCGAGGTCGAGACCGAGGCGGGCCCGGGCGACGGCAAGGTCTCCCGAGCGGTCGCCGACCACGCCCTCAACGCGCTCGACGTGGACGAGGCCGGGCTCGACGAGATGGACGCCCGCATCTTGACGGCGCTCATGGAGAAGTTCGACGGCGGGCCGGTCGGCATCTCGACGATCGCGGTCGCCGTCGGCGAGGACGCCGGGACCGTCGAGGAGGTCTACGAGCCGTACCTCATCCAGGAGGGGTTCATGGCGCGGACGCCGCGCGGCCGGGTCGCCACGCGCCGGGCCTACGACCACTTCGACATCGTCCCGCCGCTCAAGCAGTCCGACATCTTCGACGAGCTGATCGGGTAGGCCGTGGGGCGGGGGGCGTGGCCGCCCCTACGTTCCACGCTCCCCAACCCACGCCCCGATGATCGTCCGATTCTGGCACGGCTGGACCGCGCCCGCCGACGCCGACGCGTACCAGGCCTTCCTCGCGCGCGAGATCGCCGACGGCTTCTTGACCGACCCCGCGCCCGGCTTCCGGGGCATCGAGGTGTTGCGCCGCGTTCAGGGCGACGAGGTGGCCTTCGTGACCGTCATGCGGTTCGCCGACTGGGCCGCCGTCCGGGCGTTCGCGGGCGACGACCCCGAGCGGGCCGTCGTGCCGACGGCCGCCCGCGAGCTGCTGGCGCGGTTCGACGCGCGGGCGACCCACTACGAGGTCGCCGAGCACCACCCCTGACCGCCGGGTCTCGGCGCCGAGACCCGGTGGGACCGGGGGGCGTGTAGGACAGGGCGCTGCAGCCGGTCAGACGACCCCTGAACTGGAGGCCGGGTCGGATCTGCGGGGTGTTGGGAGGAGAACGCAGACAGATCCCTTCTCCCTCCTTTTGATGACCTTGCTCCTCCTCCGCCGGTTCGCCGCGGTCGCCCTCGCGGCGCTCGTGCTGGCCGGCCCGCTCCACGCGCAGACGTCGTTCGACGTCACCGTGGCCACGAAGACCTCCGCCCACCCGAACGCGGGCCAGGGCCATCCCTCCGCCTACCTCATCGACGGCGCTGAGGTGCCGGACCTGACGCTCGAACGCGGGCAGACGTACACGTTCGTGATGAACAACGTCTCGAGCGTCCACCCCTTCTATCTCTCCACGAGCGCGACGGGCGCCGGGGCCGGCGTCTTCTCGGACGGCGTGACGGGCAACTTTGCCACGGGCACCTCCACGCTGACGTTCACCGTGCCCACGGGCGCGCCGGACGTGCTGTACTACCAGTGCGGCAACCACAGCCTGATGGGCCTCTCGATGCAGATCGTGGACGCGGGCAGCGGCGGGACGACGACCTACACGGCCGCGCTCTCGGGCAGCAACGAGGCGCCGCCGGCGAACGTGACGCTCGCCAGCGGCGAGATCTCGGCCGTTCTCGACGGCTCGGCGCTGACGGTCACCGGCGGGTTCGATGGCTTCGCGTCGGACTACACCGTCTCGCACATCCACCGCGGCTACGCCGGGCAGGCCGGGGGCGTCGAAGTCGCCCTCGACCCGACGCTCGACGCGGACCAGCGCGGCGGCACGTTCGAGGCCGGCCGCAACACGTTCACGCTCACGGCCCACCAGATGGAGGCGCTCGACCGGCGCCAGCTCTACGTCAACGTGCACTCGGAGGCGTTCCCCGCGGGCCAGATCCGCGCGCAGCTCGTGCCGTCCGTCGCGACGGCCTACCGCGCCAACCTTTCCGGCGGCAACGAAGTCCCGGTGACCGTCTCGAACGCGACCGGCGCGGTCGTCGCAGACGTCAACGGGACCACGCTGACCGTCTCGGGCACCTTCGCCGGGCTCGGGAGCGACTTCAACAGCGCCGTCGGGGCGCACCTCCACGTGGGCTACGCCGGGCAGAACGGCGGCGTCATCCTCCCCCTCGTCCCGACGCTCACCGCCGACAACCGGGGCGGCACGTTCCTCCCGGCCGACAACACGTTCACGCTGACCGACGAGCAGGCGACGGCGCTTGCCGAGCGGCGGGTCTACGTCAACGTCCACTCCGCCGAGATCGCCTCGGGCGAGATCCGCGGGCAGCTTGTCGCGGCGGGCTCAACCACCTTCCGGGCGACACTCTCGGGCAGCGCCGAGGTGCCGGCCGTCCCGTCGCTGGCGGGCGGCGCGGTGATCGTCGAGGTGCTCGGCGACCAGCTGATCGCGTCGGGCAGCTTCGCCGGCGTCGACGACTTTAACGAGCCCGTCGGGGCGCACCTCCACACGGCGCTGGCGGGCCAGAACGGCGGCGTCGTCGTCGCCCTATCGCCGACGCTGGACGGCACCGACGACGGGGTCTTCGCCGCCGGCGACAACACGACCACGGTCTCGGGCGACTTTGCGGCGGCGCTCGCCGCGCGCGGGGTATACGTCAACGTCCACTCCGAGGCCGTCCCGTCGGGCGAGATCCGGGGGCAGGTCCTCAACGCCGCCTCGGTGCCGTTCACTGTCGTCCTGGGCGGATCGAACGAGGTGCCGGCGAACGGGAGCGCCGCTGGCGGTGGGCTCGCGCTGGAACTGGTCGGCAACCGCTTTACGGCGTCCGGCAGCTTTGCCGGGCTGGAGAGCGCGTACAACGCGGCGGTCGGCTCGCACCTCCACATCGGGCTGGCCGGTCAGAACGGCGGCGTCACGCGCCCGCTCGCGGCGGCCGTCGACGGCGACGAGCGCGGGGGCCGCTTCGAGGCCTCGGCCAACACGTTTGAGCTGACAGCCGACCAGATCGCGGCGCTCCAGCAGCGGCGCATCTACGTCAACGTCCACTCGACGGCGATCCCGTCGGGCGAGGTGCGCGGCCAGGCCCTCCCGGCGTCGTCGGCGCAGCTCCGGGCCGTCCTCTCGGGGCGCGCCGAGGTGCCGGCCAACGGCTCGCAGGCGCGCGGCGGCGCCGTCGTCGAGATCGCGGGCGGCACGGCCATCCTGAGCGGCGCCTTTTCCGGCATCGCCGGCTTCAACGAGGCCGTCGGGGGCGGTGCGCACCTCCACGAGGCGCGCATCGGCGCGAACGGCGACATCGCGTTCTCGCTGACGACGGCCGTCGGCGGCGACGACGCGAGCGGCACCTTCGAGGCGGCCGCCAACCGGTTCACGATCACGCCCGAGGACGCGCAGGAGTTCGTCGACGGCGGCTACTACGTCAACATCCACTCCGACGCGATCGCCAGCGGCGAGCTCCGGGGGCAGGCCGTGCCCGTCGCGGTCCGTCCGCTGGAGGCGTGGCTGGTCGGCGCCAACGAGGTGCCGGCTGTCGACACCGACGCCACGGGCGGCGTGCTCGCCCTGCTCGACGGGTCCACGCTGACCGTGTCGGGCGCCTTCGCCGGGCTCGCGAGCGACTTCAACAGCGCCGTCGGGGCGCACCTCCACCTCGGGCCCGTCGCCCAGAACGGCGGCGTGGTGTTCCCACTCGTCGTCGCGCTGGAGGCCGACAACCGGGCGGGGGCGTTCCCCTCGGCCGACAACGTGTTCGAGCTGACCGACGAGCAACGTGCAGCCTTCCTGGCCGGCGGCTACTACGTCAACGTCCACTCGGTCGACACGCCGAGCGGGGAGATCCGCGGCCAGGTGCTCGTCAGCACCGACCTCGCGCCGGTCGCTCCGGCAATCACGTCGCCCGCCGACGGCGCGTCCGTCGACCTCTCCGGCGACGGCGAGGCCCCCTTCGTGGTGACGTGGACGGGCGGCGACCCCAACGCCAACACGGTCGCGTACCGCTGGCAGGTAGCGCTCGACCAGGCCTTCACGACGGTCGTCTTCGACGCCGCCGCGGGCACCACGCCGACGTTTGAGGCGACCGTCGCCAACATCAACGCCTTGCTCGCCGACAACGGCGTCGCCGACGGCGAGATGATCACCGTCTACCACCGGGCGATCGCCAGCGACGGCAGCTTCACGACGGCCGGCACGGCCGCCGCCGTGACGCTGACCCGGGGCGCCAGCGTCGAGCGCGACGGCGACGCGACGGCGCTGGCGCTGGCCGTCGAGGCCGCGCCGAACCCGACGCGCGGGGCGGTCCGCTTGCTCCTCGACCTCCCCGAGACCGGCGACGTGACCGTCGAGGTGTTCGACATGCTCGGCCGCCGGGTGCTCTCGCAGCCCGTGGGGGCGATGACGGCGGGGGCCCGCCAGGCCGTTGCGCTCGACGCGGGCGCGTTCGGCGCCGGCACCTACCTCGTCCGCATCCGGACGGCCGACGGTGTGACCTCGGCCCGGTTCACGGTCCTCCGCTAGCGACTTCGCTCGCGGTCCGATGCGCGGCCCGGCTCCTACGAGGGGCCGGGCCGCGTCCGGTTTGGGGGCGGCGCCTCAGCCCTCGTCCTCGGCGTCGCCAGCGGCGCTCGCGGTCTCTGGGCGCAGGAGGGGGAAGAGGAGCACGTCGCGGATGGAGGGCTGGTCGGTCATCAGCATCACGAGCCGGTCCAGGCCGACGCCCAGGCCCGCCGCGGGCGGCATGCCGTACTCGAGGGCGCGCAAAAAGTCCTCGTCGATCGTGTGGACAGCCTCGTCGTCGCCGGCCGCCGCCAGCCCGGCCTGGTCCTCGAAGCGGGCGCGCTGGTCGAGCGGGTCGTTGAGCTCGGAGAAGGCGTTGCACAGCTCCTTGCCGCCGACGATCAGCTCGAACCGCTCCACCAGTCCCGGCTTCGAGCGGTGGCGCTTCGCCAGCGGCGACAGCTCGACGGGGTAGTCGGTGATAAACGTCGGCTGGAGCAGGCCGGGCTCGACGGCCTCGCCGAAGATCTCGTCGATGAGCTTGCCCGCGCCCATGCTGGCGTCGACGTCGACGCCGACCTCGCGCGCGACGGCCGCGATCTCGTCCCGACCCGCGACCGCGCCGTCGCGGTAGAGCTGGTGGCCCGTCGCCTCGGCGATGGCGTCGAACATGGGCACGCGGCGGAAAGGGGCCGACATGTCGAGCGTGTGCGCCGCGTCGCCGATCGTGCGCGGCACGTCGGTCGAGCCGTGGACGGCGACGGCGATCGCCTCCAGCATCCGCTCCACGAGCCCCATCATCCAGTCGTAGTCGCGGAAGGCGACGTACAGCTCGAGCATGGTGAACTCGGGGTTGTGGAACCGCGAGAGCCCCTCGTTCCGGAAGTCCTTGGCGATCTCGTAGACGCCCTCGAACCCGCCGACGAGCAGGCGCTTGAGGTACAGCTCGTCCGCGATCCGCAGGAAGAGCGGCATGTCGAGCGCGTTGTGGTGCGTCGTGAACGGGCGCGCGGCGGCGCCGCCGTAGAGCGGCTGCAGCGCCGGCGTCTCGACCTCGACGTAGCCCTGGTCGTCCAAGAAGCCCTGGATGGTGCGGACGATGCGGTGCCGCGTCCGAAACACGTCGCGGACCTCGGGGTGGAGCGCGAGGTCGGCGTAGCGCTGGCGGTAGCGGAATTCGGGGTCGGTGACCTCGTTGAACGTCGTCGTCTCGCCGGTCTCGGCGTCGGTCACCGTCTTCTCAACGGGGAGCGGCTTGAGCGACTTCGAGAGCAGCACGAGCCGCTCGGCGCGGACGCTGACCTCGCCCTTCTGCGTCCGGAACACCTCGCCCTCGACGCCGACCCAGTCGCCGGGGTCGAGCAGCTTCTTGAACACGGCGTTGTAGAACCCCCGGCCTTCGGCGGCGCCCGTGAGCGCGGCGTCCTGCGCCGCCAGGTCGTCGCGGCGGACGTGGATCTGGACGCGCCCGCTCTCGTCGGCGAGGTGGAAAAAGGCCACCTTACCGAGCACACGCGCGGTCTGCATCCGACCGGCGAGCGTCACGCGGATGGGCGTCGTCCCCTCGGCCTCGGGGTCGTGCTGGGCGTCGTCATAGCCGCCGACCACGTCCGCAGCGTGGTGCGTGGTCGTCCACGCGTCGGCGGGGAACGGCTCGACGCCCGCGTCGCGCAGGGCGTCGAGGTGGTCGCGGCGGATCTGCTCTTGCTCAGTGAGGGCCATCGGTCGGGTCGGGGCGGGGCGGGGCGGGCAGTCTACGCGCCGCCGCCCGTGCCGCCGCCCGAGGGGGCCATTCTGCGCCGAGGCTTCGGGAGGGGGGCTCGCGCCGGTCGCGGGGACGAGGAATGAGGAGCGAGCAGAGGCGCAGGGGAGTGCCCGCTCCCTTAAAGCCTGTCATCCTGAGTGAAGGCCGCAGGCCGTAGTCGAAGGATCTCTGGCGAGCGGTCCGCCCCGGTACTGCTCTCGGCGTAGAGGCGAGACCCCGTCGCACCAGAGATCCTTCGACTCCGCTCAGGATGACGAAGCTGGGCAGGACTGCAGCGTGCGAGAGGCTACCGGTAGACGCGGCCGACGAAGGCGCCGTTCAAGAACGCCTTGGGGTCGAGGTCCATCTGGAGCACGACGCCGGTGTGGGCGCCCGCGAGCAGCACCTTGGCCGACTCCGCCAACCCGGCGGCCGTCGTGGCCTGGATGGCGCGCATCGGCCCGTTCGGCGTGGCGACCGGGTCCACGACGACGCTGCGGTCGAGGCGGCGGCGGTGGCCGTCGCCGTCGGTCCCCTCCACGCTCGCGTAGAGCACCACGATGTCGTCCTCCACGAGCGGGATCTCGGCCTCCATCCGCGCCTGGAGCGCGTCGGGGTCGCGGCCGGTCTCGTCCAGGATGCCCTCGACCCAGGCGTAGTGGCCGGGGTAGCGGAGCGTCTTGTAGTCGAGCCGCTTGAGCTGGCCCGCGAAGTGCTCCGGCATGTCGGCCGCGCCGCCCGAGGTGAGGTCGTCCTCGTAGACGACGCCGTCGAGCACGAGCCGGCCGCGCTCGGACAGCGACGGGACCTCGCGGACCTCGCCGTCGCGCAGCACGATCGCGGGCTTGACGTACTCGGTCGCGACGCCGATCGGGCTCCACGTGAACCCGTAGTGGTGCGGGCCGCTCGCGTGGCGCGTCAGCGCGCCGACCTTCATCTCGACCGTGTCGACGGCGCCGCCGTGGTCGGCCTCGAACTGCTGCATCAGCTGGTGGCCGAGCACGTTGATGACGCCCGGCGCGAGCCCGGTCTGGAGCAGGAAGCCGGTCTCGGCGCCCTCTGCCATGTCTGTGATCGCGTTCGTCTCGGCGACGTACTCGGTCAGGTTCGCGTAGTGGCAGCCGTGGTCGAGCGCGAGCCGGGCGACGGTCGGCGCGAGCCCGCCGGGCAGGCAGTCGAGCACGACGGCGGCGTCGGCGAAGGCGTGGGCGAGGGCCGGGGCCGGCTCGGCGGCGATGGGGGCGTGGATGGCGTCCAGCCGGTCGGCGTGGCCGACGAACGCCTGTGCGTGTGCCAGCCGCCCCGCGTCGGCGTCCGCGAGCACCACGCGGCCGATGGGCACGTCGGCCCAGTCCAGGAGCATGTAGGCGGCGGCCTCGCCGATGCCGCCGGCGCCGACGATGAGGATGGAGGGGGCAGAGGCGTCGGACATGGGACGGGCGGTCGGGGGGAGCGGCCCAACCTATCGCCGCGCCGATCCGCGGTTGCGCCCGCCGTGTGAAGGCGCGGCGATCCATCGAGCCGCCTCCGGCTCCTTTAGTCGACCAGCCGGGCCACGTCCGCCAGCACGGCGTCGCGGGCGTCGCGGAGGTGGGCGGCGACGCGGTCGCCCAGGGCGCGCGCCGACGACGGGCCGGGCTGCCCGGCGGCGAGCGTCGCGACGTGCTCGGCCGACTGGCCCAGGGCCTCAACGGCGGCGCTCGCGGCGGCGAGCCAGGTCGGTGAGGGGCCGGGCCGGCCGGCGGCCTCGGCGGCCCGCTCGCGCAGGCGGGGGAGCCAGCCCGGAGCCGGGCGGAGCACAGCGCGCGCGAGGTCGGCCGGGCTCCGGCGGTCGAGGCACCGCGCCTGGGCCGAGACGCCGGCGCCGAGCGCCGCCACGACGCCGTCGAGGCCGGTCGCCACGGCCGCGAGCCGGTCGCGCTGGCCCGCGCTCAGCGCCGCGTCGCGTGCCAGGCCGACGGCCCCGTGCGTCTCGCGGACCGCGCACGCCGCCGCTGCCAGCAGCGACTGGAACGCGGCAGCGGACTCCCGAGCGACGCTCCGCTCGGCGAGCGCAGCGACGGCCTCGGGGGTCAACGTGTCGGGACAGACGGGAGAATCAATCGGGGTCATAAGCACGCGGACCGGGGCCCGCTGGCATCAGAATCGGCGAAGAAACGCGCCACATGAAGGAGACGAGGCGTACACCGTGCGATCCCATCGACGCTTGGCCGTTCCGGCGCACGAGCTGCACAGGGCCTTCGCGAGGCCTTCGCAAACCGAGGGCATACGTGCCCGGCCCGGGGTGACATGCGAGAAGAGGAGGGGACGAGAAGAGGAATCGAGGAGCCTGAATAGTGTCCTCTGCTCCTCTACGCCTCTTCTCTTCACGCCCTACGCCGTCGCGCGCGACGGGGCGGGCGGGCGGGGCGTGTCGGGCGTAGGTGTCGCCTGGGGGAGCGGCATCGTCACCATCCGCTCCATCAGCGTCAGCACGTCCTCGGCGCGCGACGGCGACAGCGTCCCGGCGCGGACCGCGAGACGGACCGTCTCGACCGACAGCGCGGCGTACGCGGGCACGAGGTGGGGGAGGTGCTTGCGGAGCGCGAGCCCGTGCATCCGCAGCGTGCCCAGGTCGCCCCGGGCGACGGGGCCGGTGAGCGCCTCCTCGACGGATCCCGACGACAGGTTGTCGAGCGTGCCCTGGACGAGCGGCCCGAGAATGGCCATCGCCTGGCGGCGGTCGACGTCGATCGACGCCAGCACCTCCTGCACCATGCCCATCAGCGTGACGAGCAGGTTCGAGGCCATCGCGGCGGCGAGGTGGTAGCGCGGCTTGGCGTCGGCGGCGACGATGAGGTAGCGCATCCCGAGCCCGACCGCCAGCTCGATGCCGGCGGCGCGGCCCGGCTCCTCGCCCTCGATGCCGACGGCCACGCCCGCGAGGGTGTCGGCGTCGGCGTCGCGGGTGACGGCCTGGAGCGGGTGGAACGACAGCGTCCGCGCGCCCTCGGCCCGGAGCGGCTCCAGCGCCGAGGCCGTCTGCGCGCCCGAGGTGTGGAGCACGACGGCGCCGCGCCACGGGCGCGGCGCGTCGACGAGCGTCTCGGCCAGGTCCGCGATCTGGTCGTCCGGGACGGTCAGCAACACGAGCGGGACGGCGGGCAGGTCGCCCAGGCGGTCCGAGGCGCGCGCGCCGAGCTTGGCCGCGAGCGCCTCGGCGGAGCTCAGCGACCGGCTGATCACCATCTCGACGGGATACCCGCTCTCGACCAGCCGGAGCCCCAGCGCGCGCCCCATGGCGCCGGCGCCGACGATGGCGACGGCCGGGCGGGAGGAGTCGAAGGCCGAAGAGTAGGTGTCCATGGGGCGGGGGGAGCGGGCGCTAGCCCTTCCAGAAAACGGCGGCGAGGGTGCCGGGGGCGGCGTCGGTGGCGGCGTCGAGCACGAGCACGCGGCCGGCCGTGGCCCCGCGCTCCGTCGCGGCGATCAGCGTCGTCGCGATCGCGCCCATGCCCTCCACCTTGACGGCGTCGTCGGCCATCAGCCGCAGGACGGCGTGCGGATCGAGGGCCTCGACGGCGGCGCGGAGCGCGGCCAGCGCTGGGGCGTCCCCGTCGATCACGTCGCACGAGCCGACGACGACGGCGCGCTTGCCGTACATGATCTCGCCGACCGCGCGGCCGAGCTCGAAGCACGAGGCCGGGCTCTCGTCGCCCATCACGATCGGGACCGTGTCGAAGGCGTCGCCGAGCACGCACTGCAAGAACGGGAGCTGCACGTCGGCGCCCTCGGTGTGGTAGTGGCCCGTGTCGTCGAGGAAGATGTCGTCGTCCTCGTCGCAGAGCTCGTTGCGGAGGTGGTCGTTGACGGCGACCTCGCCAAGCGGCGTGTGGTAGGCGTCGGTCTGGCAGATCGACAGGCGGCCGAAGGCGCCGTGGTGGCTCGGCGAGATGACGAGCGCGGTGTCGATGGCGGCGCCGGCGAGCAGCGTGTACGCGGCGGCGGCGGCGGGCCCGCCCGACGTCCGGTTGGAGTCCGGGACGATGAGCCCGACGACGGCGTCGGCGGGGAGGTCGCTGGCGGGCGCGGCGGCGAGCAGGCCGTCGAGCTGGCTGCGAAGCGGGGCCGGCTGCGAGGGGTAGACCGCGCGGGAGGCGAGGCTCATGGGGGGAGGCGGGGCGTGGAGGGGACGCGCGCCAGATCGCCCGACGCGCCGGCTCCCTACGCGCGAGGGGCGCGCGGGATGCCGAGGCGGGAAAGGTCGGGCCGTGGGGTGAGACACTTCAAGAGGGGTGCGCGTCGCCGGTCGATTCCGTCGGGCCCCGGTATTGGGCCCGTCGGCGCGCCGACGCCTGAGAAGAGAGGCTACCCAAACACGGTGCCACGCTTGGGCCGGGCTTGCGTCCGCCGGTGGGCATGCGTGGGGCCGACACCCTCACCCTGGCTGCGCCGACCTATCGGTTATCCCTCTCCCGAGGAGAGAGGGGACATCGCAGACAGGGCGGGCGCCAGCATGCGCTCCGACGCCCATCGGGTCCTCCCCTCCCGGACGGGAGGGGCTGGGGGAGGGAGACGGGCACGGCGTCGTCTCGGGTCGCGTCAGCGGATCGGCGTGTGCCAGCGAATCCACCCCTGTCCCCCTTCTCCGCAAGCAGGGGCGAGGACGTCGGGTGGGAGCCGTCCCCGCCCCCGTTGGGCGCCGTCTTCACAGACGGGTGCCGGGCCGTCCGGGTTAAGTTTGAACCTGCGCAAAGTTGCACATGAGCCCCCCGCCCCTCCTGTCCGTCAGTGCCGCCGCCGAGCGCCTCGGGGTCCACGTCGGGACGGTCCGCCGGTGGACGGACGCGGGCGACCTGCCGGTCGTGCGGACGCCCGGCGGCCACCGCCGCATCCCCGCCGAGGCCGTCGAGCGGATGCGCCACGAGCGGGCCCGCCGCGGCGACGAGGGGCCTACGACGCCGTCGGTCGGCGACCCGGCCCGGGAGGCGTGGGCCGAGCACGCCGTCGTCCACGCCCGCTACGAGGTCCGGGCCCAGGCCGACGCGACGTGGCACCAGTCGTTCACGCCCGACGAGCGCGCGCACCGCCGCGAGACCGGCCGCCAGCTCGTCGGCCTGCTCCTCCGCCACGTCGCCGGGCAGGGCGACCCCGAGGCGCGCGACGCCGAGGTCCGCCGGCTCGCGTGGGGCTACGCGCTCGACATGAAGGACCGCGGGCTCCCGCTCTCCGAGGCGCTCCAGGCAACCCTCTTTTTCCGCGACGTGCTGACCGAGTCGACGGCGTACTACCCGCGCTTCGAGGAGCAGCCGGCCGCCGACCAGATCGCGCTGCTCCGCCGGGTCAACGAGTTCATGAACGACGTGCAGCTCACGATCGCCCGGGCCTACGAGGCCGACGAGGCATGACGACGCGCCCCACCATCGTCGGGCTCTGGCTCGACGGCGCGACCTGCGCCGTCGACGTGCGCGAGGCGTGGGCGCTGGGCGCGCCCGACGCCGAGCGGCTGTACGCCGCGGCCCGGTCGGCCGGGCTGAGCGCCGTGCTCGTCTCGACGTGCTTCCGCGTCGAGCTGCTGGTGTCGGGCCCGCGCCCGGCGTCCGACCTGCTGGCGTGGGGCCGCGAGCAGCTGACGGCGGCCCGCCCCGACGCCCCGCTCCCCGGCTTCCGCCACGCGACAGGCGACGCCGCGCTCCGGCACCTCCTGCGCGTCGCGGCCGGGCTGGAGTCGGCGATCCTGGGCGAGGCGCAGATTCTGGGGCAGGTCCGCAAGGCGCGCGCCGCGTCCGAGGCGGCCGGCGCGCTCCGGCCCGCCCTCCGCGAGGCGTTCGACGCCGCCGTCCGCACCGGCCAGTGGGCGCGGCGCGCGACGACGCTCGGTCGGGGGACGGCGTCGACCGCGTCAGCCGCCGTGCTGTGGGCCGAGGAGGCGCTCGGCGGGCTGGCGGGGCGCCACCTCGTGGTCGTCGGGGCCGGCGAGATCGGGCGCCTGTTGATCGGCCGGCTGGAAGGCGCCGAGGCCGCGTCGCTCACGCTCGTCTCGGCGCACGCCCCCGCGCACGCCGGGTTCGACGTGGTCCGCCCCGACGGCCTGGCCGACCTCCTGCCCACGACGGACGCCCTGTTCACCGGCACCGACCGCGCTGTGCTGAGCGCCGACGCGGCTGCCCTCGCCTGGGCCGACGGCGCCGCCCGAGCCGTCGTCGACCTGGGCGTGCCCCGCAACGTCGAGGCGGCCGTCAGCGCCATCGACGGCGTGGCGCTGGCGGACGTCGACGCGCTCGGCGCCGTCGTCGACGCCAGCCTCGCGGCGAGGCAAGCTGCTGTGCCGCGCGTCGAGGCCAGGGTGGAGCAGGCGCTCGTCGCGCTCCGCGACGCGCTCGACGGGCTCGCGCGCGAGCAGCTCGTCGGCGACTTCCGGCGCCGCGCCGAGGCGACGCGGCAGGAGACGCTCGCGTACGTCTGTGGCAAGTGCGACGACCGCACGTGTGGCGGCGACGGCGCGGCCCCGGGCGACGGGCTGTGCTCCGACCCCGAGACGCTGTCGCGCACGCTCACCACGCGCCTGCTCCACGACGTCACGGCCGCGATTCGCTCCGGCGAGGGCGACGACGAGACCGTCCGCCGCCTGCTCGCGCTCGACCGCGATGACTGATCGCCTGCGCCTGGGGACGCGCACCTCCCGCCTCGCCCTGTGGCAGGCCGAGCACGTCGCCGCCGCGCTCCGCGCCGCGTGGCCCGGGCTCGACGTGGCGCTCGTCCCGTTCGTCACCAAGGGTGACCGGACGCTCGACCAGCCGCTCCCCGAGATCGGCGGCAAGGGTCTCTTTACCCTCGAACTCGAACAGGACCTGCTCGGCGGCGCCATCGACCTCGCCGTCCACTCGCTCAAGGACCTGCCGACGGCCGACCCCGACGGGCTCGCGCTCGGCGCCACGACGGCCCGCGCTGACGCTCGCGACGCCTGGATTTGCCCCGACGGCCACGGCCTCCACGACCTGCCGCTCGGCGCGACCGTCGGCACCAGCAGCCTGCGGCGCGGCGCCCAGCTGTTGCGCCTCCGGCCGGACCTGGTGATCCAGTCCATTCGCGGCAACGTCGAGACGCGGATCCGCAAGGTCTCGGGCGACGACTACGACGCGGGCGTGCTCGCACAAGCCGGCCTCGACCGCCTCGGGCTGGCCGACGCCGCGCACTCGACTCTCGATCTCGACACGATGCTACCCGCGCCTGGCCAGGCCGCGCTCGGCGTCCAGGTCCGCGCCGGCGGCGACGCCGCGCGCCTGGTCGCCGCGCTCGACCACCCCGAGACCCGGGCGACCGTCACCGCTGAGCGGGCGTTTCTCTCTGGACTCGGCGGCGGCTGCTCCGCGCCCATCGCCGCGCTCGGGACGGTCGACGGCGACCGCCTGCACCTGTGGACGCGTGTCGTCTCGACGGACGGCGCACGGACGGTCGAGACCCGCACGGACGGCCCGTTCGACCCGGCCGATGCGCTTGCGTCCGGCACCGCGCTCGGCGCCCAAGCCGCCGCCCTCGCCCTGGGCGACGGCGCCGCCGCGCTCTTGCCATGACGCCCGGCCGCACCATCGTCGTGACCCGGGCCGAGGAGCAGGCCGACGGGTTTTTGGACGGGCTCCGCGCGCGGGGTGCGACGCCGCTTCTCGTCCCCGCCATCCGCTTCGAGCCCGCCGACCCGGCACCACTCGCGCGCGCGGCCCGGTCGCTCGACGGCGCCGCCTGGGTCGTGTTTACGAGCGCGACCGGCGTGGCCTTCGGCTGGACCGCCATCAGGGCGGCGGGTGGGCTGCCCGACGGCGTGCGGGTCGCCGCTGTCGGCTCCGGCACGGCCGACGCGCTCCGCCAGCGGGGTGCGCCCGTCGACTTCGTCCCCGACCAGTTCGTCGGCGACGCGCTCGTCCGCGACCTCCCCCTCGCGCCCGGCGACCGCGTCGTGCTGCTCCGGTCCCACATCGGCCGCGAGGCGATCGCGACGGGCCTGGCCGACCGGGGCGCCGAGGTCGACGACGTGACCGCGTACCGCACCGTCGTCGGCGCCGACCCGGACGCGGTCGCCGACGCGCTGGCGCAGAGCCCCGACGCCGTCGCGTTTACCTCTCCCTCGACCGCTCGCGGGTTTTTGGACGCCGCTGACCCCGGAGCGCTGGCGGGCGTCGCGCTCGTCGCCATCGGCCCCGTCACCGCCGCCGCGCTGGCGCCGTTCGGGCTCACACCGACCGCCGTCGCCGAGCCGCACACGGTCCCCGGTCTGCTGGACACGCTCGGCCACCTGTTTGCCGCCGATGCGACCCCTCACCCTGTCCCTCTCCCCGAGGGAGAGGGGACGCCGTAGCGACCTCTACGCTGATGACTGACCTCCTCCCGTCCCCACCGCTCGGCGCCGACCGCCCGATGCGGCTGCGCGCCTCGGCCCCGCTCCGCCGGCTTGTCCGCGAGACGCGGCTCGACCCCGCCGGCTTCGTCCTCCCGCTCTTCGTCAAGGACGGCGAGGGGCTGCGCGACGAGATCGTCTCGATGCCGGGCGTGTTTCAGCTGTCGGTCGACGAGGCCGTCAAAGAGGCGTCCGAGGCGTCCGCGCTCGGCGTCGGCGGCGTCCTGCTGTTCGGGATCCCGGCGCACAAGGACGCCGAGGGGTCGGCCGCGTCCGACGACGGCGAGGCGGTCCAGCGGGCCGTGCGCGCGCTCAAGGCCGAGGTGCCCGAGATCGCCGTGATCACCGACGTGTGCCTGTGCGAGTACACCGACCACGGGCACTGCGGCTTCCTGGGCACCGACGGCGAGATCGAGCTGGAGGCCTCGCTGCCCGCGCACGTCGCCGCCGCCGTCAGCCACGCGCGCGCCGGGGCCGACCTGGTCGCGCCGTCGTCGATGATCGACGGGGTCGTGGGCGAGATCCGCGCCGGGCTCGACGCGGCGGGCTTCGGGCACGTCGGCATTTTCAGCTATGCCGTCAAGTACGCGTCCGCCTTCTACGGCCCCTTCCGCGACGCCGCCGACAGCGCGCCTGTCTTCGGCGACCGCCGGACGCACCAGATGGACCCGGCGAACCGCCGCGAGGCCCTCCGCGAGGCGGCGCTCGACGTCGCCCAGGGCGCCGACATGCTGATGGTCAAGCCCGCCGTCGCCTACCTCGACATCCTGCGCGACCTCCGCGACGCGTTCCCGGACCGGCCGCTCGGCGCGTACCACGTCTCGGGCGAGTACGCCATGCTCAAGGCCGCCGCCGAGCGCGGCTGGCTCGACGAGCGCCGCGCCGTGCTGGAGGCGCTCACCGGCATCCGCCGCGCGGGCGCCGACGTCGTCATCACCTACTACGCCGCGCAAGCCGCGCGCTGGCTGGCGGAGGGCGAATGAAGCGGTGCCCGACCGGCTCCCCCCGCGTGTCGGGCTGGGAGCGGAGCGATGGGCGGTCGGACGGGGGGAGCGCCCCGGCGCACTCTCCGTGAAGCCGCTCGCGATCGCCAGCCTGACGTGATCCCCGCAAGCCGAGCCGCGTAGACAACTTTCAACCGAACCTGAAAATGGCCCTCGACATCCAGCCCGCCGACCGCCCCGCGTCCGCCGGCGACGCCAGCCCTGGCCTCAGCCTGGCCGAGCGCGGCAAGACCGCCGACGGCGCGCCGCAGTCGCTCGACCGCCGACTGTTCGTCCAACTGCTCGCGTACACCGACTGCGCCGACACCGCCCCGCTCGCGGACGCCGCTGAGGCGGCCGGCGTCGCGGGCGTGATCTACCAGAGCGCCCAGGACCCGCGCGGCGTCGCCGTCGTCACGTTCAGCGAGGACCCCGACTTTTTCGTCACCGACGGCCGCGCGCTCCACACCTCGCCCGCCTTCGCCGAGCTCACTCCCCTCCCGGCGCTGACGATGCTCGGCCGGACGTACTCGATCGGCTACGAGCAGGACCTGGTCGGCGCGCTCGTCGCCAAGCCGGTCCAGACGATGACCGACCCCGAGTGGCCGTGGGCCGTGTGGTACCCGCTGCGCCGGAGCGGCCGGTTCGAGCGCGAGCCTCGCGAGGAGCAGCGCAAGATGCTGATGGAGCACGGCGGCATCGGCAAGTCGTTCGGCCGCGCCGGGCTGGCGCGCGACGTCCGGCTGGCGTGCCACGGGCTCGACCCCAACGACAACGACTTCGTCGCCGGGCTCGTCGGGAAAGACCTGCACCCGCTGTCCGCCGTCGTCCAGCGGATGCGGTCGACGCGGCAGACCGCCGAGTTCATCGACAACCTCGGCCCCTTCTTCGTCGGCCGCGCCGTCTGGCAGAGCGCCGGCGACTACGCCTGGGCGCTCGACCACGAGGGCACGGGGCACTAGGCGACCGACCTCGCGCTCGCCACTCGCGGAGGGATCCGTGAGTCGTGATGCGTGAGGGCCCCGACGGAGACTCACGCATCACTCTTTACGCATCACCCGCTCATGTCCCGATTCCTCGACGCCCTCGCGGGCAAGCCCGTCGACGCCACGCCCGTGTGGTTCATGCGCCAGGCCGGGCGCTACCTCCCCGAGTACCGCGCCATCCGCGAGAAGCACGACTTCCTGACGATGGTCAAGACGCCCGAGATCGCGGCCGAGATCACGCTCCAGCCGATCCGCCGGTTCGGGCTCGACGCCGCCGTCATCTACTCGGACCTCCTGCCGCCGCTCCAGACGATGGGGCTCGGGCTCCACTTCAAAAAGGGCGTCGGGCCGGTGATCGAGAACCCGATCAACAGCACGAAGGACGTGGACCTGCTGGCGACGCCGCCAGCGGGCGAGACGATGATGTACACGCCCGAGGCGATCAAGCTCGTCAAGCAGGAACTCGACCCGCTGGGGATCCCTGTGCTCGGCTTTGCAGGCGCGCCGTTCACGCTCGCGGCGTACGCGATCGAGGGCGGCGGGTCGAAGAAGTACGAGAAGACGCGCGTGCTCATGTACACCGAGCCCGCCGCTTGGGCCCGGTTGATGGACAAGCTGGTGACCGTCGCGGGCAGCTTCCTGACCGAGCAGGCGAAGGCGGGCGCCAGCGCCCTGCAGGTGTTCGACTCGTGGGCGGGCGCATTGTCGCGTTACGACTACGTCCGCTACGCGGCGCCGTACACGGCCAAGCTCATCGCCATCGCCCAGAAGACGGGCTTGCCGGTCGTCCACTTTACGACGGGCACCGCCGGCCACCTCGACGCCATCGCCGCGGCGGGCGGCGACGCCATCGGGGTCGACTCCGGGCCCTCGCTCGTCGAGGCGCGCGAGCGCGTCGGCGGCCTGCCGATCCAGGGCAACCTCGACCCGTACCTGTTGCAGGCGCCCTGGCGCGAGCTCCGGGCCCAGACCGACCGCGTGCTCGCGGAGGCACCCGAGACCGGCTACGTGTTCAACACCGGCCACGGGCTCGTCCCGGCGACCCCGCCCGACGCCGTCGCCCGCCTCACCGACTACGTCCGCGAGCAGACCTCCCGCTAAGCCCGGCTTCATCGCCAACCGACCCATGACCGACCCCAAGCCCATCGGCGTTCTCTTCATGGCCTACGGCGGGCCGGAGTCGCTCGACGAGATCCCCGGCTACCTCTCCGACATCCGCCACGGCCGCCCGACGACCTCGGCCGTGCTCGACGAGATCACCAACAACTACCGCTCGATCGGCGGTGCGTCGCCCATCATGGGCCTGACGCGAGCGCAGATCGCCGGCGCGATGGCGCACCTCAACCCGCCCGGCGAGCCCGCCCGCTACAAGGCGTACCTCGGGATGCGCCACTGGGCGCCGTGGATCGAGGAGACGGTCGCCGAGATGCTCGACGACGGCGTCGAGAAGGCGGTCGCCATCGTGCTCGCGCCGCACTTTTCGTCGATGTCGATCGCGAAGTACCAGGCCAAGGTCAAGGCCGGCCTGGAGCTGTACCGCGGCGACATCGACGTGAGCTACGTCGACGCCTACTTCGACGCCGACCTCCTGATCGACGCCTTCGCCGCGCGCGTCCGCCAGGGCATCGAGTCGTTCCCCGAGTCGGAGCAGGACGAGGTCCACGTGGTGCTGTCGGCGCACAGCCTGCCGGTCCGCGTCCTGAAAATGGGCGACCCGTACCAGGACCAGCTGTGGACGACGGCCCGGCTCATCGCCGAGCGCGCTGGCTTGCGCGAGGACCAGTGGAGCTGGAGCTACCAGTCGGAGGGCCGGAGCCCGGAGCCGTGGCTCCAGCCCCAGCTCGAGGACCACGTCCCGGCGCTCGCGGCGCGCGGCATCGACAAGGTGGTGAGCCTGGCGATCGGGTTCGTGTCCGACCACGTCGAGATCCTGTTCGACATCGACATCGAGGCGCAGAAGGCGGCCCAGGAGAGCGGCGTCACGCTCGTCCGCCCGCCGTCGCTCAACGACGACCCGCGCTTTGTGCGCCTGCTGGCGGAGCTGGTGGAGGGTAAAGCCGCCCATGCCGGGTGGGTCGACTCCGACGTCCGCGCCGCCAGCGCCGGGGCGCCCACGATGCCGATGCCCGCCGGCACGCTCGACGCCAGCGTCGCGGCGTAGCGCTCGCTCCCCCCGTCCGGCCGCGCATCGCTCCGCTCAACGCGCGGCCGGACTGTCCCCCTCATGCGTGAGGGGGACAGCGTGTCGAGCTGGGAGCGGAGCGACCTGCCGACACGCGGGGGGAGGGCCCCGCCAGCCTCACACCTCCGTCACCTCTCATGCCCTCCACCCGGACCGACCGCCTGCCCCGTCACAGCGGGGTGCTCGTGCTCGGCGGCGGCGTGGCCGGGCTGGCGGCCGCGCTCCGGCTGGCGGAGGGCGGCGCGAGTGTGCGACTGCTCGAGGCGTCGGACCGCCTGGGCGGCGTCGTCAAGACGATCCGCCGCGACGGGTTCGTGGCGGACGTCGGGCCCGACGTGTTTTTGATTCGCAAGCCGGCTGCGCTGGCGCTGGCGGAGCGGCTCGGCGTCGAAACGGCGACGCCCGCGAGCGGGGCACTGATTCAAAGAAGGGGCAAGCTGCACCCGCTGCCCGCTGGGCTGACCGGCTTGGTCCCCGGCCGCCTCGGTCCCCTGCTGGCGACGCCCGCGCTCGGGCTTGGCGCCAAGCTCCGCGCGGCGCTGGAGCCGATGGTGCCCGCCCGGCGCGACGACGCCGACGAGACGCTGGAGGCCTTCGCCGTCCGCCGCTTCGGGCGCGGCGCGTGGGAGGGCTTGATCGAGCCGCTCCTCGGCGGCTTGTACGGTGCCGACCTGCCGATCTCGCTGCGCGCCACGCTCCCGCACCTCCATGCGTCGGAGGTGCGGGGCGGCTTCCTCAAGTTGCGCGGCCCGGCGGCCTCGAGCACCTCGCCCTTTGCTCGGCCGGTCGATGGCATGGACGCCCTCACGGACGCGCTCGCGCACGCCGTTCGCCAGCACGACGTGATCATCGAGACCGGGTCGCCCGTCGCGGCCGTCACCGCCAGCGGGGCGCGGCTGGTGGATGGGACCGAGCGGCTCGCCGATGCCGTGCTCGTGGCGCTCCCCGCGCCCGCCGCCGCGTCGGTGTTCGCGGATCTCGACCCCGCGCTCGTGGCTCCATTCAACGACATCCCGATGGGGACGGCCACGGCCGTCGTCGTGGGCTTCCCGTCCGCCGGGCTGGCGGTGCCTGACGCCTCCGGCTGGCTGGTGCCGCGCGCCGAAGGCGGGCCGGTGCAGGCCGTGACGATGTTGTCGCGCAAGCACGCGGGCACGGCGCCCCCTGACCACGACCTCGCGCGCGTCTTTCTCCGCGCCGACATCCCCGACGACCCCGCCGCGCTCGCCGCCGCCGTCGCCCACCTCGGGCACCACCTCGGCGAGGTCCGCCCCGTCTTCACCGCCGTCCAGCGTTGGCGCGCGATCCAGCCGCGTTACACGCTCGGCCACCCCGAGCGGCTGGCCGCGCTCGACGCCGCGCTGGAGGCGCACCCCCGCCTCGCGCTTGCGGGCGCCTCGCTCCGCGGCGTCGGCCTGCCCGATGTGATCGCGAACGCCCAGGCCGCCGCCGACACCCTTTTGACCGCTCTCGACTCTCCCGACCGATGACCTCCACGACCCAGTCCGAACAGCTTTTCGCCGACGCCCAGACCCTGATGCCCGGCGGCGTCTCGTCGCCCGTCCGCGCCTTCAAGTCCGTCGGCGGCGTGCCGCGCTTTATCGCGGGCGGTGAGGGCGCCGTGATGACCGACGTCGACGGCAATCGATACATCGACTACGTGATGTCGTTCGGGCCGCTGCTCTTGGGGCACGCGCCGCCAGCCGTCACGCAGGCCATTGCGGATCAGGCGGGGCGGGGGACCACGTTCGGCGCGCCGAGCCCGCTCGAGGTGGAGCTGGCGGAGACGATCCAGGCGATCTACCCGTCGATGGAGCGCTTGCGGTTCGTCAACTCGGGGACCGAGGGGGCGATGAGCGCCGTCCGCGCCGCGCGCGCGTTCACCGGGCGGACCAAGGTGGTCAAGTTCGACGGCCACTACCACGGCCACGCCGACCTCCTGCTGGCGAAGGCGGGCTCGGGCGTCGCGACGCTGGGGCTTCCCGACTCGCCCGGCGTCCCGGCCGCCGTCACCGCCGACACGCTCGTCGTCCCGTTCAACGACGATGCGGCAATGCGCGAGCTGTTCGAGGCGGAGGGCGAGCACATCGCGGCCGTGCTCGTCGAGCCGATTGCGGGCAACATGGGCCTCGTCCGCCCGGCCGATGGCTTCCTCCAGTTCCTGCGCGAGATCACCGAGGCGCACGGCGCGCTCCTCGTCTTCGACGAGGTGATGGTCGGCTTCCGCGTGCACCCCGGCGGCGCGCAGGCGCTGTTCGGCGTGACTCCGGACGTGACCATTCTGGGCAAGGTCATCGGCGGCGGCCTGCCGGTCGGCGCGTACGGCGGGCGGGCTGACATCATGGACCTGATGGCGCCCTCGGGCCCTGTCTACCAGGCCGGGACGCTGTCGGGCAACCCGCTGGCGATGGCCGCCGGGCTGGCGCTCTTCCGCGAGGCCGACGCGACCGGCGCGTGGCAGCTCGCCGCGGACGCCGCGCGCGACACGGCCGCCGCCATCCAGGCCGCCGCCGACGCGGCGGGCGTGGCCTGCCAGACCGACGCCGTCGGCGCCATGTTCGGCTTCTTTCTGAGTGACCAGCCGGTGACGGACTACGCGAGCGCGGCGACGAGCGACAAGGCCGCGTTCGCCCGCCTTCATGCGCTGCTGCTCGACCGGGGCGTTTACCTCCCGCCGTCGCCGTTCGAGGCGTGCTTCACGTCGAGCGCCCACACGCCCGCGGTG
The DNA here is from genome assembly GCF_046845755.1 of Rubrivirga halophila. Taxonomy (GTDB): domain Bacteria; phylum Bacteroidota; class Rhodothermia; order Rhodothermales; family Rubricoccaceae; genus Rubrivirga. The sequence goes on along the minus strand of NZ_CP177357.1, from coordinate 3,265,558 downwards.
GTGGCGCAAGCAGCTGAGGCGTTCCGGAGCGCGTTCGCCGCGCTGTAACCCAGCCCGCGTCGGTGGCCGGTTTGGTGCATCCCCGCCCGCCGAGTGGGGCAGGCCTTCCCACCGTCCGAACGCCGATTCCGAGCGCGCTTCGCGGTCGCCGCCCAGCCCGGCCCCGATCCTCCGGCCATGACGACCGAGACCTCTGCTCCGCCGCCGCGCCTCTTGGGCGTGCTCTTCCTGGGCACGCTGCTGGCGGCCCTCGACATCGCGATCGTGGGCCCCGCGCTCCCGGCCCTGCGCGAGACGTTCGCGCTCACCGAGCGGGCCGTCGCGTGGACGTTCACGGCGTTCGTGCTCGCGAATCTGGCCGGCCTCCCCGTGATGGCCGCGCTCGCCGACCGCGTCGGCCGCAAGCGGGTCTACCTCGCGGACGTGGCCCTCTTCGCGGCCGGCACGCTCGTCGTGGTGCTGGCGCCGTCGTTCGGCGTGCTCCTGGCGGGGCGCGTGCTCCAGGGGCTGGGCGCGAGTGGGATCTTCCCCGTGGCGACGGCCGTGATCGGCGACACGTACCCGCCCGAGCGCCGAGGGCGGGCCGTGGGGATGCTGGGCGCCGTGTTCGGCGTGGCGTTTCTGGTGGGCCCAGCGGTCGGGGGGATCGTATTGTCGGTCGCCAGCTGGCGCTGGCTGTTCGCGCTGTCGCTGCCCCTCGCGGCCGTCGTGTTCGGGCTGAGCGCGCGGCGCCTTCCGGAGTCGCGTGCCGTGGCGCCGGGCGCGTTCGACGCGGCGGGCGTGGCGACGCTGACGGCGCTGCTCGTCGCGCTCGTCGTCGGGCTGAGCGGGCTCGACGCGGTGGCGCCCTACGCAGGGTTGCTGGAGCTCCGCGCGGGAGGCGCGCTGGCGCTGGCGGCCGTGCTGCTGGCGGTCCTCGTCGTCGTGGAGCGGCGGGCGGACGCGCCCGTGATCCGGCCCGGGCTGGTGGCGCGGCGGCCCGTCCAGGTCGCGTGTGCGCTTGCGGTCGGCGCCGGGGCCGTTGAGGCCACGTTCGTGCTGCTGTCGGCGTACGCCGTCGCCGCGTTCGGCGTCGGCGAGTCGACGGCGTCGTACCTGCTGCTACCGCTCGTCGCGGGCGTGGCGCTCGGGGCCCCCGTCTCCGGGCGGCTGCTCGACCGCGTCGGCCCGCGCCCGGTCGTGACCGTCGCGGCCATCTTGGTGGCGCTCGGGATGGGCACCGTTGCGCTGGCGCCGTCGCTCGGCATCCACGTGGCCGGGACGGTCGTGCTTGGGCTCGGGCTGTCGGGCATCCTGGGCTCGTCGCTGAGCTACATCCTGCTGGCGGAGGCCGGCGCCGACGAGCGGGCGGTCGCCCAGGGGCTATCGACCATCTTCCTGAGCGTCGGCCAGCTGGCGGGCGCGGCGACGCTCGCGGCGCTGGCGACGTCCGCGAGCAGTCCCGTCGAGGGGTTCCGGCTCGGGTTCGCGGTCGTGGCCGGGCTGGGCGCCGTCTTGGTCGTGGCCGCGCGCGCGCTCCCGGCGCGCGTCGCGAGCCCAGAGCGGAGAACCGGCGGTGCGCCCGCCCGGTAGGCGCTGGGTCCCACCGGGCGCCGCCGGCGCCAGCCCATGAGCGCGTTCGTCCGACTCCAGACCATCCTGCCGCAGCACCTGATCTCGCGCGCCGCCGGCGGGCTCGCGGCGTCCGAGGCCCGCTGGGTGCGCGGCCCGCTCATCCGCGCCTTTGCGAAGGCGTACGGGGTCGACATGGCGCAAGCGGAGCGGCCCGACCTCGCCGACTACCGCTCGTTCAACGACTTTTTCAGCCGCGCCCTCGCCCCAGACGCCCGACCCATCGACCCAGCGCCGGGCGCCGTGGTCAGCCCCGCCGACGGGGTCGTGAGCCAGACGGGGATCATCGAGGAGGGGCACTTGCTCCAGGCCAAGGGCATTCGGTACTCGTTTCAAGCGCTGGCGGGCGGGTGCGCCCGACCCGAGTTCGAGGGCGGCCCCTTCGCGACCGTCTACCTCTCGCCGAGCGACTACCACCGCGTCCACCTCCCGCTTGCGGGGCGGTTGGTGCGGACAGTCGCCGTCCCCGGCAAGCTGTTCTCGGTCAACGCGGCGACCGAGGCGGGCGTCGAGGGTCTGTTCGCCGTCAACGAGCGCCTGGTGATGGAGTTCGAGACCGCGCATGGCCCGATGCTCGTCGTCATGGTGGGCGCGATGATCGTCGCCAGCATCGAGACGGTGTGGCCCGGTCCGGCGTCGCCGTACCGCGAGCGGACGGTGACCGAGCACGACCGCGCGTTCGAGACCGGCGCCGAGATCGGGCGCTTCCTGCTGGGGAGCAGCGTCGTGCTCGCGTTCGAGCGCGGTCGCGTCGACCTCGACGCGGCGCTGGCGGCCGGGACGGTGCTCCGGATGGGCGAGGCCATCGGCACCGCGCGCTGACGACGCGCCTTCCGCTGTCGTCCGTGGGCCCTAGATTTGAACCATCGACCTCTCGCGTGTGAGGCGAGCGCTCTAAACGCTTGAGCTACGGTAGGCGTGAGCGTGGCATCGCTGGAGGAGGCCGTCCGATTCTGCCCCCGCTACGACGCCCGGAGCGTGCTCGTGGCCCACACCCACTTCTCCGGGAACCTCAAGCCGTCGAGGGCCGACGTGACTATCTCGCGCCGACTCAAGGCGGCCGGGGAGGCCATGGGCGTCGACCTCGTCGTCGGGTACGACGGCCCGCCCCCCTCACTCGCTGGACAGGGCCACTCTGATACGAAGAGGGGAGCCGTGTCGCGTAGACACGGCCCCCCTTCTCTCACCGGATAAAAAGAGCGCCTGGGCGCTCGGGTTCCATCAGCGGATCACCGTGAGCCGCCCGGTCTGGACGTCGGCGCCCGCCACGACGCGGACCATGTACAGCCCGGACGGGAGGTCGGCCGTGTCGAGCTCGAACTCGTGCCAGCCCACCGCCGCGGTCGCCCGCGTGGAGCGCACCTCCCGGCCGCGGACGTCGTAGACCGCAACCGTGACCGGGCCCGCCGTCGGAACCCCGTAGCGGAGCGTGGCCCGACCGCGCGTCGGGTTCGGGTACGGGGCCTCGAGCGTGAGCGCATCGGGCGCGGCCTCGACCGATGACATGGAGGCCGGGGCCGCCATGGTGGAGGCCTCCTCGGCCGGGCTCTCGCCCTTCGCGCTCTCCGAGTCTGCCCCCCCCGCCGTCGAAGAGGCGGCGGTGATCGGAGCGGAGCCAGCCAGGGCGACGAACCCGGCGTCGTGGAACGCGAAGGTTGACTGTTTCACGTCGATGTCCCGCGCGGCCACAGAGCCCGTCAGCGTCGACCCGTGGTCGACGTGGACGTGGTCGCCGGGGGCGACGACCGTGCCGGCGAACGTCGACCCGTGTTTGATGTCGACGTGCCCGTCGGCGTAGACCGTGAGGTACCGGCTATCGACGGGGCCGAGCGGGAGGAGCTCGACCGACGACTCGTGGTCGAACGTGACGTGGCCATCGACGCGGATCTCGACCGGGCCGGCCGAGAGGTCGACTTCGACGCGCGAGCCGTCCTTGACGTCGAGCTTGTCAAAGACGTAGAGCCCCGTCGAGAGCCGGATGACGGCCCCGTCGTCGAGCTTGACGTCGCCGTAGGCGCCGGGCGCGAGCGTCCGGTCCTGGCCCTGCTTGAGGTCGACCTTCTCGCGGCCGGGCTCGATGGCCGGGAGCGCCGGGAGGGCCACGGTCGCCACCGACAGCTCGGCGACGGCGCCAGAGACGAGCGCACCGTGGTCGACGCGGACCTTCGGCGCGGTCACGTCGCCCGCGACCGTCTGCTCGTCCTTCACCTTGACCTCGTCGGAGGAGGTGAGGCTCCCGGCGTGGGCGCCCTCGCCGTCGTTGCCCTTGAGGTCGACCTTCCGGTTGGCGTGGAGGGCCCCTGAGGTCGTAGCCCGGTCAGCCTTGAGGTGGTGGTCGGCGAGGAGCGCGTAGGCCGGGAGGAGGGACGCGTCGTCGACGACGTAGACGGTCCGCGTGGCCGCCCCGGTGTTGCCGGCCGCGTCGGTCGCGGCGTAGGCCAGTGTGTACGTGCCGGGGAGCGCGGTGTCGACGACGTCGGGAGTGGCGGCCGGGAGAGCCCCCTCACAGGCGTCGTAGGCCGTGGCGCCGGGGTCGGCGTACGGGCCCGAGAACCGGACGACCTCGACCGTCGCCGCCCCGTTCAGGGCGACGGCCGGAGGCGTCGTGTCGACGACGTCGACGGTCCGGACGACCGGGTCCGACGTGTTGCCGTAGGCGTCGGAGGCCGTGTACGTGAGGATGTAGGTGCCGACGGCGGAGCCGACCGTACCGACGACGGAGACCGCCGGGACGGGGTCGCCGTTGTCGGTCGCCGTCGTGCCCGGGTCCTCGTAGTCGGCCGGGCACTCGAGCGTGATGGCGGCGTCGCCGATGAGGGCGAGGGCCGGAGCCGTCGTGTCGGTGACGGTCACGACCACCTCGTCCGTGTCCGACTCGCCACTAGGGTCGGTCACCGTGAGAGTGAGTGTGGAAGTCCCGAGCGGCAGGGAGAGCTGGGCGGCCACTTGGTTGCTGAGCTCCGTGCCGCCGAGCGCCCACGAGTACGTGAGCACGTCGCCGTCCGGGTCCGACGATCCGCTCGCGTCGAGCGTAACTTCGGTGCCGAGGGGAGACGTTGCCTCGATGGTCTGGTCCGCACCAGCGTCCGCAACGGGAGGGGCATTGACCGACGTCGTGGAAAGGACGAGCTGGATGTCGCCTATTCTGCCAGACGTGCAGCCGAGGATAAATCCACCTGAGTTGGGCGAATACGCGCTGCCGATCGCGAAGGGACCGCCCGCTCCGTTCTTGATGGCCTGGACCGCCGCGGCGCTCAGGTCGACCTCGAAGGGGGCCGCCGGGGTCGTCGTTACGGCGCGGGTCCCGTAGGAGGTGCCAGACCCGAGGTCCGCCCATATCGAGAACTTCCCGGAGCCACCAGCAGTCAGCGTCCCAACCGGCGTCGTGACATCATACAGCGTATATGTTCCGCTAGATGAGGTATTACATCCTGTTTCATTTATTACTAATTTGCCACTCGTTGTGCCTGTTAGCGCTGCAGGCAGGTCAAAGACAAAGAAAGATCTGTATTCAGGTCCATTGCCGTCACCCGTAAAATAGTTGGTATTGCTACTGCTGTGGGAATATATGCTATCCTCGTACCACCCAGAGTCTCGGTTGTTCACGATCTCAGTGCCAGCGGTAGTTGAGGCAGAGAACGAGGCCTGCGCCGGCTCCACCTGCCGATCCTCCCACGAGGGTGGGAGGGTGGGGTCTACCCCGGGTGGAGGTGCCTGGGCAATGGCGGCAGGGGCGGCCGCTACCACTCCGACGAGGAGGGCCAGGTAGAGCGAGGGGTGTAAGAGGATTCGCATGTGAGCGCGTGTATAGTATGAGACCCCAGGTGCCACCACAGCACCTGATCGTCGAACGCGGGGCGTCCGTGGGCGGGTGGCTATCTTACTGGGCCCGAGGTTACCGATCAACCATGTAATTACAGGATTCTTTGGCTGGTCAGGATTCAAGCAGGTGACCCGATGATCGTGTGTCTCATTTTAAGTACCCAAGGCGAGACGGCTCGTTGTGTACCTGCTCCGGCGCTCGGCCCTCGCGTTAGATGGCACCGCCCCTTATGGCCAGGGCCACCGCGGCCGCAGCGGTTCTGGATCTTAAACTATTACATAAATATTTACATATTAGTTTGTGATCGTTCGACTGGGGAAGAGAGCCTCGGCTACTTCGCCTTGGGTCTGCCCCTTCGATAGCAATGTGAGCACGTCTGCTAACGTTCGGATAGGGAGCGCAGAATGTCGCTCAGCTCCCTACTGTCGTCCTCGGCGTTATAGAATTTGCAGTCCATAACTGATAGCCGAACGACAGGCTCGATCTCTTCTACGGCTTGTTGGGCGAACCCGAACGCTCCCGCGCCCAGAGCAGCGCACATAACCGGGGGAGCGGTGGACGGCCGACGAAGATGGATCGCACCCTCGGTGCCGTGCCACGTGCTCCAACCGCGAACTGTACAGCGTAGACGCCTGATGATTCGAGTTCAAGGACTGCGATGTCAGGTACGTCACGACCCGCTCCCATATCGAGCACTGTAACCCCCATCGCTGACGCCGAGAGTGTCGACCTTGAAGCACGTAGCCCGCGTGTCGCTCGTCAACGACCGGGCGCCCGCGGGCCATCGCGAGGTCACGCTCGGTTACCTCGACTGGCTCGAGCGGAAGTCCGAGGCGGCGGGCGTCACGGTCGAGCACGTCGTCGACGCCCCGTTCCAGGTCTCGGGCGGGCGCGCCAAGCGAGGTCTGACGCTGTTTGACGTCCGCTTCGATGGGACGCTGTCGGTCACAGTCACGGACCCGGCCCGGCGAAGGGGTTCGGGTTCGGGCTCCTCTCGTTGGCGCCCGCGTGACCGATTGTTGGACCCGAAAATACAAACCCCCTGTCTCCCAATTAGATGGAGACAGGGGCGGTGGGCCCTGATGGATTTGAACCATCGACCTCTCGCGTGTGAGGCGAGCGCTCTAAACCCCTGAGCTAAGGGCCCGGTGCGCCGGCGGCGAGCGCCAGCGGACGACGAAAGTAGCGGACGCGGGCGGCCCCGGGCAAGGCGCGACGGTGGAGAGACCGCGAGGACCGCACGCCACCGGCTCGCAGGTCGGCCATAAAGAAGCGGGCCGCCCCGAAGGACGGCCCGCTTGGGTGGCTCAGGCTTACGGGCCTTGCGCCTCGAACAGAGGGAGCGCTACGCCTCCTCCGGGGAGTAGACCTCCTGGAGGATGCCCTGGAGCTTGGTACGGCCCCGGTTGATGCGGCTCTTGACGGTACCCATCGGGAGGCCCGTGATGTCAGCGATCTCCTCGTAGGCGAGTTGCTGGACGTCGCGCAGCACGACGACCTCGCGGAACTCCTCGGGGATCTGCGCCAGCGCGTCTTGGATGTACTTGTCCTGGATCGTGCCCTCGGCGTGCTTGTCCGGCAGGAACGTCTCGTCGGGGATCTCGACCTCGTACTCCTCATCGTCACGGTTGACGGACTGGAGGCTGTAGAGGCGACGGCGCTTGCGCTTGCGGTACTCGGACCGCGCCAGGTTGCCGGCGATGGTGTAGAGCCACGTCGAGAACTTGGCAATTCGGCGGTAGCTGTGCCGGTTGCGGTAGACGCGCAGGAAGGTCTCCTGGAGCAGGTCCTCGCACTCCTTGAGGTCGCCGAGGAACCGATAGATGTAGTTCGTCAGCGGGTCGTGGTAGCGCCCGACCAAGATGTCGAAGGCCTCGACCGTCCCCATCTGGAACTGGCTCATCAGGTCCTCGTCGTTCATCTGCGAGAGGACGCCGTGGTTCTTCGAGGCCGGGGTGACGGTCCGGTTGGCCTTGGCGAACGTCTGCTTTTTCAGGGTCGGCATAGAGGGGAGGAGAGGGGAAGGGTCGGTGGGAGGCCGCCGGGGGGCAGCGGGAACAAAAAGCGCAAGGAGCGTGCCCGGTCGCCTGTTGCAACGGAGGACTGCGGGGTCTTCGTAGAATCCCTGACGTGGATTCCCCGATGAGCCTTACCGGGGAGGTGCTGCCGCGCGGCGGAGCGCTAGGGTCAGGATCAGGCGCTCGTCGCGGTGAGAGGCCCCTTTGAGCTCTAGGTCGGCCGCGAGGAGAGCCTCGAAGGCGCGCCGGACGCCGCGCTCGCCGTACCGTTTGGCGGGTGACACATAGTCACGAAGGGCAAACGGGGGCACGCCGATTTGTCCGGCCCACTCGCGCTCGGGGACGTTCTGGGCCAGACAACCTGTCAGCTTCCACAGCTTCGTCACGTGCGACGCCAGCAGGGCGACGATGCGGATGGCCTCGCCCCGGCGCTGCCCGGCTTGCGTCAGCAGCGCGTCGGCGATGGCGAGCGCGCGGGCGACGTCGCCGCGGCCGAGCGCGTGCTGAAGCTCGAACGGGTTCTGCTCGGCCGAGTGTCCTGCCGCCCGAAGCACGTCGTCGCGCGTGACGAGCGCCCGGTCGCCGACATACGTCACCAACTTGTCGACCTCGGACTCGAGCGAGCGCAGGTCGGCCCCGGCCAGCTCGGCCAGCATCTGGGCCGCGCCGGACTCGGTCTCGACACGCCGCGCGCGGAACCGCTTTTCGACCCAGCCCGCCAGCTGGCGCTCTTTGAGCGGATCGAACAGCGACCACACGGCCTTCTCGCGCAGCGCCCGGTACGGGTGCGCCGAGACGTTGGGCTTCGAGTCGCACAGCAGGATCACGACGGCCTGGGGGTTCGGCGCCGCGGCGTAGCTCTGGAACAGCTTGTTGTCGGCCAGCTTCTCGAACCCGCGCACGATCACCAGCCGCCGCGCGGCCATCATCGGGAACTGCGAGCACTGCGCCAGCACGGCCTGCGCCGAGGCCTCGGGCCCGAACACCACGTCGACGTTGAAGTCGTGCTCGTGGGGCTCGACGGCGTGCTTCAGCGCCAGCCGCTGGAGCTCGTCCATGAACCAGCCCTCCTGGCCGTAGAAAAAGTACAGCGGGGCAAACTGGCCGTTGGCGAAGCCGGTCGAGAGGTCGTCGAACGAGGCGCCTGTCTTGGAGCGGCCGTTTGCCATGTGGGGTCGGGGGGGAAGGCCCCAAGGTAGGCCCGGGGCGAGGCCCCCCTCTGTCACCGAGGCCCCGGTGGCCTCACCACGCGGGGCGGTACGTGCACGTGCACCGCACGTCTTCGCCGACGTCGTGGGGGATGAACTGCAGCCGCATGGCGTCGTCGAGCGTCATCTCCAGGCCGTCGTTGTCGCGGCACAGGCGTGGGGCGTCGGGCGTGCGCGGCGCGCGCAGGCGGACGCGTTCGACGCCGGCCTCGCCGAGCACGAACAGCTGATACGCCTCGTATTCGCGAGCCGACATACTGGTCGGGCGGGGCGGGACAATGGGCGGGCGGACGGGGTTTAGACGAGGCGGCATGGCACAAGAAAACAGGTGCGAGCCGTGTGCGTGGGCTGGCGGCCGGTTCGGGCACGGTCGCGTTCCGGCTAGCACGACTGTCCGGTCTAGCTTTGGCGTCCCCTTCCCTGGCCTCCCCGACCCATGGCTCCCAAGCTCCTCACCGAGTTTCTCGGCACGTTCTTTCTCGTCTTGACGATCGGCCTGACGGTCCTGATCGGGAGCGCGCTCGCGCCCCTCGCCATTGCCGGCGTGCTGATCGCGGTGATCTACATGGGCGGCCACATCTCGGGCGCGCACTACAACCCGGCCGTCACACTCGCGGTCTGGATCCGGGGCCGGATCACGATCCCGGAGGCCGGTGCGTACGTGGCGGTGCAGGTGCTGGCGGCGGTGCTGGCGGCGTTCGCGGCCTACCTCGTCACCGGCGACGTGCTCCAGGTGACGCCGGCCGAGGAGACGGGCCTGGGCGCCTTTTTCCTGCTGGAGCTGCTGTTCACGTTCCTGCTCGCGCTCGTCATCCTGCACGTGGCGACCGTCAGCGGCACGGCGGGCAACGACTACTACGGGTTGGCGATCGGGCTCGTGGTGCTGGGCGGCGCGCTGGCGGCCGGGCCGATCTCGGGCGGCGCCTTCAACCCGGCCGTCGCGCTCGGCCCGGTCCTCGTCGACGTGGTCGTGGGCGAGGGGCAGTCCATGGCGAGCCTGTGGGTGTACCTCGTGGCGACGTTCGCGGGCGGGGCGCTAGCGGCGTTCACGTTCAAGGCCCAGATGCCGAACGAGGCGTAGGGCAGGGCGCGGACGGCGGCCCGTCGTCGGCCGGCCGCGCGATGCGTAAGCCGCGCGTGCCGCGCCGCGTCGGGAGAGCCATGCGTAGCGCCCTCCTCCTCGCCGCCGTCCTCCTGCTCGCGGGCTGCTCCCAGGCCCAGGCGCCCGAGCGCGCGCTGCCGGGCTTCGACACGAACACGGCGCGGCGGACCATCGAGCTGTCCGAGCTCCGCGCCGGCGGCCCGCCCAAGGACGGCATCCCGGCCATCGACGCGCCGGACTTTATCACCGCCGACCGCGCGAGCGTGTGGTTGGCGGATCGCGAGCCCGTCGTCCTGCTCCGCCTGCGCGGGGAGGCCAAGATCTATCCGCTCCAGATCCTGACGTGGCACGAGATCGCGAACGACTCCCTCGGTGGCGAGCCCGTCGCGGTCACGTTCTGCCCGCTGTGCTACAGCGCCGTCGCCGTCCGCCGCACGGTCGAGACGCCCGACGGCCCGCGCGTGCTCGACTTCGGGGTCTCGGGCCTGCTCCGCCACTCGGACCTGGTGATGTTCGACCGCCAGACCGAGACGCTGTGGCAGCAGTACACCGGCGAGGCGCTCGTGGGCGACTTGGTCGGCTCGACGCTCGACGTGCTGCCCGCCCAGATCGTCTCGTTCGCCCAGGCCCGCGCCGCCGAGCCCGACGCGCCGGTCCTCTCGCGCAAAACCGGCCACCGGCGGGACTACGGCCGCAACCCCTACGTCGGCTACGACGACGTCGCGCAGTCGCCCATCCTCTATGACGGCCCTCCCGACGGCCGGCTGGCGCCGATGGCGCGCGTCGTCGCCGTCGAGGCGGGCGGCGCGTTCCGGGCGTACCCCGCCGACCTCACGCGCGAGCGGGGTGTCGTCGAGGACCGCCTCGGGGGCGTCGAGATCGTCGTCTTCCACGCCGGCGACACGGCGACGGCGCTCGGGGAGGACCGGATCGCGGACGCGCGCGCGGTCGGCTCGGCGGGCGCCTTCCGCCGGACCGTCCGGGTCGATGGCCGTCCGGCCACGCTCACGTTCCGCCGCGAGGGCGGCGCCTTCGTGGACGCCGAGACCGGCAGCCGGTGGGACGCCACGGGGATGGCGATCTCGGGCTCGCTGGCGGGGACGCGGCTCGACTTGCTCCCCACGCACGACACGTTCGCCTTCGCGTGGTTCGCCTTCCGCCCCGAGACGACGGTATGGGAGGAATGAGGGACGAGGCGTGAGGAGTGAGGGCATGCGGGAGCCTCGGCCACCCGCCGCTCATTCCTCGTTCCTCATCCCTCGCGCCTCGCCATGACTCAGATCGGCTCCCTTACCGTCTCCGCCGTCGGCCTCGGCTGCAACAACTTCGGCTGGCACATCGACGAGGCGGCCTCGCAAGCCGTCGTCGACGCGGCGCTCGACGCGGGCGTCACGCACTTCGACACGGCCGAGCTTTACGGCGACGGCGCCAGCGAGCGGTTCCTGGGCCGCGCGCTCGGGTCCCGGCGCGACGACGTCGTGATCGCGACGAAGTGCGGGTACCGACCCAAGGGGGGCGAGGGCGGGCAGGCGACGCCTGCGGCGGTCCGCCAAGCATGCGAGGGCAGCCTGCGGCGGCTCGGCACCGACCGCATCGACCTCTACTACCTCCATCGGCCGGATCCGGACACGCCGATCGCCGACACGCTCGGCGCGCTGGCCGACCTGGTGGTGGAGGGCAAGGTCCGCGAGATCGCGTGCTCCGGCTTCTCCGTCGACCAACTCCGCGAGGCGGAGGCCGCCGCGAGTGGGGCGCGGTTCGTGGCCGTCCAGAACGAGTACAGCCTGCTCCACCGCGAGCCCGAAGGGGGCGTCCTCGACACGTGCCGCGCGCTGGGGTTGGCGTTCGTCCCCTACTTCCCGCTCAAGAGCGGCCTGCTGACGGGCAAGTACCGCCGCGGCGACACCGACGCCGACGGGCGCCTGAACGCGACGGAGGGCAAGTTCAAGACGATGGGCGACTCGGTGCTGACCGACGCCAACCTCGACGCGGTCGAGCGGCTGATCGCCGTCGCCGGGGCGCGCGGCCACACGATTCTCGACCTCGCGTTCGCGTACCTGCTGGCGCACGCGCCGGTCGTGAGTGTGATCGCCGGGGCGACGAAGCCGTCGCAGATCCGCGCGAACGTAGCCGCGGCCCAGTGGACCCTGACCGACGACGACCTGGCGGCCGTCGACGCCGCCCTGGCGGGCTAGCGCGCCGCCCACCCCTGCGCCGCGAGCACCCGGGCGCGAACGTCGCGGAAGCGGTCGCTGTCTTGCGTCCCGCCCTCGGGCATCGCTGCCGCCGCCTCGACGGCGCGCTCGACGCGCTCCTCGCCGAGCGGGTGCGTCCCGAACCACTGTTCGAACCGGCCCGGCTCGCGCTCGCGCAGCGCCACCAGTGTTTCGAACATGGCCGCTTGGCCGTCGGGGTCGAAGCCGGCGTTGGCCATGTACGCGAGCCCGAGCTCGTCGGCCTCGCGCTCGTCGGACCGCGAAAAGCGGGCGAGCGCGCCCTGCCCGATAATCCCGGCGACGAGTTGGCGGACGAGCCCGGGGTCGTTGCCCAGGACCAGACCCGCGACGACGGCCAGCCCCTGCGCCTTGACCATCCGCTCGGTGCTGTGCCGCGCGGCCACGTGCGCCACCTCGTGCCCGACGACCGACGCCAGCTCGGCCTCGGTCTCGGCCGCCGCGATCAGCCCGGCGTGGACGTAGACGTGCCCGCCGGGGAGCGCGAACGCGTTGACGGCCGGGTCGGCGACGGCGGTAAACGTCCACGGGCGGTCCGCGAGCTCGGTCTCGGCCGCGAGTGCCGCGCCCAGCGCCGCGACGTAGAGCTGGACCTCTTTGTCGGGCACGGCGGCGATCTGGGCGTCGACCTCGGCCGCGAGCTCATTGCCCAGTGCCCATTCGTCGTCGAGCGAGACCAGGTTGAGGTCGCCGCGGTTGACGCTGTCGGAGGCGCAGGTGCAGCCGGGCACGAACGCGAGGGCAATGAGGAAGACGGCGAGGCGGACGGGCATGGCGCGAGCAGAGGGGCGGGCGGCGTACGCGCCAACCGCGCTCGCGTCTCCCGCCGACTTCGCCCCGAACGCACCGGGCCTCGGCCCGTCCCTCACCGTCCGCGCCGGACCTTTCGGGTCCCTTTGCCGCCTCCCGGCCCGCTATGCAGATCCGAAACGTCGCCATCGTCGCCCACGTCGACCACGGCAAGACCACGCTCGTGGACGCCCTGCTGCAGCAGAGCGGCACGTTCGCCGCCCACGAGACCGTCACCGAGCGCGTGATGGACTCGATGGACCTCGAGCGCGAGAAGGGCATCACGATCATGGCCAAGAACACGGCCGTGCGCTACGTCACCGACGCCGGCGAGACCGTCAAGATCAACATCGTCGACACGCCGGGCCACGCCGACTTCGGCGGCGAGGTCGAGCGGACGCTCCGCATGGTCGACGGCATCATGCTGCTCGTGGACGCCGCCGAGGGGCCCCTCCCCCAGACGCGCTTCGTGCTCTCGAAGGCGCTCGCGCTCGGGCTCGTCCCGATCGTGGTCATCAACAAGATCGACCGCGGCGACGCGCGCGCCGAGGAGGTGCTCGACGAGATCTACGACCTGTTTATCGACCTCGACGCCGACGAGCACCAGCTCGAGTTCCCCGTCATCTACGCCGTCGCCCGCGACGGCGAGTGCACGCTGGAGCTGGGGACGGAGCTGACCGACCTCAAGCCCGTCTTCGAGACGATCGTGGACACGGTCCCGGCGCCGGCCGGCGACCCCGACGCGACGCTCCAGGTGCTCGTCACCGACGTCAAGCCGGACGCCTACCTCGGGCCGATCGCGATCGCGCGCGTCGTCAACGGCACGCTCAAGATGAAGCAGCGCGTGCTGATGTGCCACCGGACCGGCGAGCAGAAGGCGACCCAGGTCACGAGCCTGTTCGTCTCGGAGGGCCTGGACCGCGTGGAGGCCGAGACGGCGACGGCCGGCGACATCGTCTACGTCGGCGGCCTGACGGGCATCGGCCTGGGCGAGTCGATCACCGACGTCGAGGACCCGCAGCCGCTCGCGGCGCTCGACATCGACGAGCCGACGCTGTCGATGGAGTTCCGCGTCAACGACTCGCCGTTCGTCGGCAAGGACGGCAAGTACGTGACCTCGCGCAACCTGCGCGACCGCTTGATGAAGGAGGGTGAGGCGAACCTGGCACTCCGCATCGACGAGACCGAGAGCACCGACCGCTACCTCGTCTTCGGCCGCGGCGAGCTCCAGATGGCGATCCTCATCGAGCAGATGCGCCGCGAGGGCTACGAGTTCGCCGTCGGCACGCCCCAAGTCATCACCAAGCAGGTGAACGGCAAGACGCACGAGCCGTACGAGCGGGCGACGATCGACGTGGCCGAGGAGTTCATGGGCGTCGTCATCGAGACGCTCGGCACGCGCAAGGGCATGATGGTCGAGATGAAGAACAACGGGTCGGGACGGATTCGGATGACGTTCGAGATCCCGGCGCGCGGGCTCATCGGCTACCGGACAGAGTTCCTGACCGACACCAAGGGGACCGGGCTGCTGACCCACCTGTTCGACGGCTACAAGCCGTGGGCCGGGCCCATCACGCACCGCGCGACGGGCGCCATCGTCGCCGACCGCAACGGCAAGGTCACGCCGTACACCATCGTCAACCTGCAGGAGCGCGGCCAGCTCTTCGTGGAGCCCGGCGACGAGGTCTACAACGGGATGATCGTCGGCGAGAACGCGCGCGACGAGGACATGGAGGTCAACGCGACCAAGGAGAAGAAGCTGACCAACATGCGCGCGTCGGGCTCGGACAACTTCCTCAAGATGAACCCGAGCAAGAAGATGTCGCTGGAGGAGGCCATCGAGTTTATCCGCGACGACGAGCTCATCGAGATCACGCCGACCTCGATGCGCCTGCGCAAGCGGCACCTCGACCCCCACGAGCGCAAGCGGGCCAACAACGCGCGCAAGAACGAGGAGGGCTAGGGCGCAAGCCGGCCGGATGTGCGCACGGGCCGCTCCCTCGGGGGGCGGCCCGTGTCTCGTTCGGGGTGGAGACTTCACCCATCCACGCGGCGCTCTGAGGGGGCGCGAGCGCAGTCAGGGGACCCACGCCGCCGCCCGGCCGTGTACCCGCGCCCGAGTCCCGGTGTCCCTCTTGTCCGACCTCCGCGGCGCCGTCCGGCTCCTCGCCGACGCCGTCACCGGCACCACCGACGTCGTTGAGGCCGCGCACGCGGCCGTCACGCGGCGGCGCAAAGTCGGTGACCGCAAGCGGGGGATCGCGGGCTTTGTGTACCGGATGATCCGGGCGATCACACGCGGTGCGGCGCGGGCGGCCGACGGCGGGCTGGCGGTGGCCGAGCGGGTCCGGCCCGACGCGCTCGACGGCGCGCGCGGCGAGATCCGCGAGGCGGCGGTCGCGGCGCTCAACGGGGCCTTTGGCGACACGCTCGCGAGGACAGGCAACGAACTGGCGACGGCCACCCAGATCCGCTATGACGGACGGCCCGTCGACACCGGCGCGGTCGCCGACCCGTCCGAGACGGTGCTCGTGTTCGTCCACGGCCTGTGCATGCACGACGGGCAGTGGGGCGACGACGCCCACGACCCCGGCGCGGTGCTGGCGGAGGCGCTCGGCGCGAGCCGGCTCGGGCTCCGCTACAACAGCGGGCGCCACGTCTCGGACAACGGGGCGGAGGCGGCGGAGGCGCTGGAGGCGGTTGTCAGGGCGTGGCCCGTCCCGGTGCGGCGGATCGTCGTGGTCGCACACAGCATGGGCGGGCTGGTGATGCGGAGCGCGCTGGGGCACGCCGTCGATGCCGGGCACGGGTGGCCCTCGAAAAACGTGTCGCTGGTGTGCCTGGGGACGCCCCACCACGGGTCGCCCCTGGAGCGCGTCGGGAACGTGGTCGACACCCTCTTGGGGGCGACGCGGTGGACGGCGCCGTACGCGGCGCTCGGGCAGGCGCGGAGCGCGGGCGTTACCGACCTGCGGTTCGGGAGCGTGGCCGAGGCGGACTGGGTCGGGCTCGACCGCTTTGCCCGCGGCCCGGACCACCGCGAGCCGCTCCCGCTCCCGGACGGGGTCGCTGTGTACCTCGTGGCCGCGACGCTGGGCGACGGGAAAAACGGCGTGCGCGACCGGACCGTCGGCGACGGGCTCGTCCCGCTCGACAGCGCGCTCGGTCGCCACCCGGATCCGGCGCTCGCGCTGGCGGTGCCCGCCGAGCGCCAGTATATCTTGCCAGGCACGTCGCACTTCGACCTGATCCGCGACCCCGAGGTGACGGCCCGACTGCTGGCGTGGCTGGTGCCTAGCGGAGCCGGACCTCGCCGCCCGCCGGCGTGAGCAGGACGACCGGCCCGTCTACCGCGACCGTCAGCGCCAGCGTCTCGGTGATGTAGGCCTCGCACACGTCGTTGTTGGCGTCGTGGACGAGCCAGACCTCGGTCTTGGTCGCGGCCGACCGGACCCGGGGCTCGAAGGTGTGCGCCTGGCACCCACCGCTGTAGCTCACGACGGCCGTCAGCACGTCGCCCTCCAGGCTCGCGGACTCGACGCGGTAGGTGTCGCCGATGTCGGGCGGGCCGCTGGCGGTGGAGTCGCAGGCGGCGAGGACGAGGGCGGCCAGGAGGAGCGTGCGCATCGGGGGGCGGGGCGGGGGCGCGAACCTCGGACAATCGTCGGCGGCCCGCAAGGCCATGCGGGTGCCCATCCGAGCCCTGCTTGCGCCAGCAGGTGGGGCGTCGCGCTCGGCAGACCCCCCGCTCGGACGCGCAGATGGAGTGCCAGGCTGTGGGGCTGGCGTGCCGCGCCCAAGCTGTCCCCCTTGCCAAGGGGGACAGTCCGTGTGGCGTCGTGCCACTCGTGCGCGAGCGCCCCAATGCTGGCGCCAGCCCCCTCTCAGAGCGCCGCGCGGACGGGGGGTCTGCCGAGCACATCCCTCCCACCTCGGTCCCGAGGCGGGGGGACGTGATCTCGCAGCAGTCGCGACGGGGCGCCCGCTACGGGCGCACCCAGTCGGCGACGAAGGCGCGGTAGACGCCCGCGAAGTCGGGGTGGAAGGGGACGCGGTTGTGGCCGGCCGTCTCGAACACGACGAGTCGCTTGCGGCCGGGCGCGAGCGGGGAGGCGGCGTACAACTCCCGGCTCATCCAGGCCGGGATGCGGGCGTCGAGCGCGCCCGCCAGGATCAGCAGCGGCTCGTCGATGCGGCGGACCGGCGCCAGGCTGCCCTCGCCCGCGAGCGCGTCGGAGACCTCCAGCCGGACGAACGGACGGAAGACGGGGTACAGGTCGAACCGTGAGGCTGCGTAGTCGGCCGTCGTCGTCGCCGAGTTTTCGAGCACGACGCCTGCGGTCTCGCGCTCGGCGCCGACGTGGCTGGCGAGAAAGCTGCCCAGCGAGTGCCCGTGGACAATCACGCGCTCCGATCCGACGACGGCCGCGACGGCGTCGAACGTCGCCAGCGCGTCGGCTTTGAGCGCGTGCGTCGACGCCTCCCCGGTGCTCCGCCCGTGGCCCCGGTGGTCGACCAGCACCACGTCGACGCCGGTGCGCAGGAGGGGGACCAGCTTTTTCAGGCCGAGGTGGGAGATGCGAAAGCCGTTCCCGCCGAAGTACAGGACCGTCGGGCGCGCGTCGTCGGGCGCCGCGTGGCGGACCCACCACCCTGCCAGCACGGCACCGTCGACGGCCATGTCGAACGGCTCGACGGTCGCCCCGGGGACGGCCCGGGCGACGGCCGCCGCGTCGAGCGCGGGCGCGGAGGTGTCGGCGTCGAGGCGCGGGTGCAGCACGTGCTCGGGCCCGACGGCGACGGTCACGCAGCCGGAGGCGGTGAGGGCGAGAGCGAGAACGGCGAGGCGCATGGGAGACGCTGGAGAGCAGAACACCGATCACCGAAAACCGACGACCGAAAAGCGACCCGGTCGGTACGTTTGGGGTCCCTCCGATCGTGCCCCGTGGATCTGCCCGTCCCCCAACTGCCCGTCACCGACCCCGTGCTGATCGTGGCGATCACGATGGGGATCCTGCTCGTCGGACCGCTGCTGTTCGAGCGGTTCCGCGTGCCCGGGCTCGTCGGGCTCATCGCGCTCGGCGCCGTCGCCGGGCCGAGCGTCACCGGGCTGCTCGAGCGCGACGCGACGTTCGTGCTGCTCGGCACGTTCGGGCTGCTGTACCTGATGTTCATGGCCGGCGTCACGCTCGACCTCGCCGAGTTCGCCAAGCAGCGAACGCAGGCGCTGGCGTTCGGGGCCCTGTCGTTCGCCGTCCCGATGGCGCTCGCGCTGACGCTCGCGCCGAGCGTACTGGGGTATGGGATGCCCGCGGCGGCGCTCCTGGGGAGCATCGTCGGGAGCCACACGCTGCTGGCGCTGCCGATCGCGGGGCGGCTGGGGATCTCGAAAAACCGGGCGCTCGTGATCGCGACCGGCGCCACGCTCGTGACCGACCTGTTTTCCCTTCTGGTGCTGGCGGTCGTGCAGGGGCTGGTCGGCGGCGACGCCGACGCCGAGTTCTGGCTGACGTTCGTAGGCAAGACCGCTGTGTGGGCCGTCGCCGTGCTGTGGGGGATGCCCAAGCTGGCGCGGGCCTTTTTCCGCCGCGTCCGCCGCGAGGACGACGCCGCGTTCGCGTTCCTACTGGCGCTCGTCTTTTTCGCCGCGTGGACGGCGTCGCTCGCCGGGCTGGCGCCCATCATCGGTGCGTTCCTGGCGGGCATCGCGCTCAACCCGCTGATCCCCAAGAGCAGCCCGCTGATGACGCGGCTGCAGTTCGTGGGCAACGCCTTCCTGGTGCCGTTCTTCCTGGTCTCCGTCGGGCTGCTGGTCGACGTCGGCGTGCTCGGGTCGCCCGTCGTGTGGGGGCTGGCCCTGCTGTTCACGGCGATCGTGTTCGTGGGCAAGGGCGGGGCCGCGCTGCTGGGTATCCCCTTGTTCGGGTTCTCGCGCGACGAGGCGGTCACCGTCGCCGGGCTGACGATGCCCCAAGCCGCCGCGACGCTGGCGGTGACGCTGATCGGGTTCGACATCGGACTGTTCTCGCAGACCGCCGTCAACGCCGTCGTCGTCGTGATCGTCCTGACGTGCCTGGTCGGCCCGAGCGTGGTGCAGGCCGTCGGGCGGCGCGTGGCGCTGGCGGAGGCGGACCGGCCGTACGAGCCGGCGTCGGCGCCCGAGCGGATCGTGGTGCCGCTGTCGAACCCGGAGACGGCGGCGGACCTGATGGAACTGGCACTGCTCCTGCGGAGCCCCAAGAGTGAGGAGCCCATCTTCCCCGTCGCCGTCGCGCGCGCGGGCGCCGACGAGGCCGAGAACGTGGCCGCCGCCGAGCGGCTGATGGAGCGGGCCGTGCTCCACGCGACGGCGGCGTCGGTGCCGGTCTCGCCGACGGTCCGGATCGACGACAACGCGGTCCGGGGGATCCTGCGGGCCGCGCGCGAGGTCCGCGCCAGCGAAGTCGTGGCCGGGTGGAACGGGCAGCGCTCGCCGGGCGCGATGGTGTTCGGGCAGGTGATCGACGGGGTGTTGACGGAGAGCCGGTCGATGGTGGTCGTGGCGCGGCTCGTGGCCCCGCTCGCGGCGGCGCGGCGGCTCGTCGTGCTCGTCCCGCCGCTCGTCCACCGCGAGACCGGGTTCGCCCGCGCGGCGCGCGTGCTCAAGGTGCTGGCGGCGCAGAAGGGCCTCAAGGTGGTGGCCTTCGCCGCGACCGACGACGCGGCCGAGGTGGAGCGCCGCCTCGCGGAGGCCCGGCCTGAGGCGTCGGTCGAGGTCCGGCCGCTCGACGTGTGGTCCGGCGCGGTCCGCTCACTCGACGACGAGGTCTCGACGGGCGACGTCCTGGTGCTGATCGGCGTGCGCCACGGGGCCGTCGCGTGGCGGCCGGCGCTGACGCGGCTGCCCCGCGTGCTCGCGCGGCGCCACCCCGGCCTCGACCTGCTGTCGATGACGCTGTCCGAGGCGGCGACCGTCCCGCTCGTTGCCGAGGCCGTCGACGGCGACGGCGTCGAGGACTTGTCGCTGCCGCCCGAGCACATCGTGCTCGACCTGGCGCCGGCGTCGGCCGAGGCGATGCTGCGCCGCGTCCTCACGCCCGGCTTCCCCGACCGCCCCGGCCTGGCGGCCGACCTCGCGCAGCGGCTGGCGGCGATGCCCGACGACGCGCCCGAGGTGATGCCCGGCGTGGTGCTCTACCACGCGCACGTCCCGGATGTGGAGACGCCCCAGGTGCACGTCGGCGTGTGCCCGCGCGGGGCGCCGCTCCCGCACACCGGCCAGCCCGCGCGCGTGGTCGTGGTGCTGCTGGCGCCGGACGCGCTCGACGCCGAGGCCTACCTCCGCCAGCTCGCGGTGACGGCTCAATTGATCCGCTCCGAAGCGACCGTCGAGCGGCTCGTCGAGGCCGAATCGCCCGAGGCCGCCCGCGATGCCCTCCTGGGCGCCGTCCGCGACGACCTCGCGATGGAGCCGGCCGACCCGCCCGCCGCGAGCTAGGCCGGGACGGCACCGCCGATCGGACGAAGGGAGAGTCGGTAGATCAGCGCCGCCCGTTGTATTGGTCGGCCGTCGTCCATCGGTATCGGAACCCAGCGGCAACGTACTGGACTGCCGTTCCAAACTCGTTGGAGACGAGTGCAGGGTGATCGAACGCGACGGGGTCCAGCATGGCTGAAACCCCAACGGTCGCAAAGGGCTCGAAGGGGAACAGCTTTGGCGAGAAGCCCAAATCGATTCTGGCCAGAGCCGCCGCGTTCGTCCGGCGGTCGAGGGAAGTCGTCTCCGAGCGGTCAAACGACCCGGCATCTGCTGGCATTTCGATCAGGTCGTTGACGACGAGGCCAACACCGGCACCGATCCGCAGCGCGACAGGTTGGTTGCCTGGAAGGACATCGGCGTAGGCACCGACAAAGCCCGCGTAGTGATCCCACACGAGCGTTGCGGCCCGACTTGGATCCGTACTCAGCGCATAGCCCGGAGCTGTGTGTGCTCTGGTTGGGGCGAGTGTGAACGATCCGAACACTCCCAAAAACTCGGAAAACAGATACGTCACATCGAACGCTCCTCCGAGCAGCCCTCCGTCGCCGCCCTGCGCGCGCGGATACAGGGCTTGGAGACTCAGCGCGAATAGATGCTTGTCATAGTAGCCATCTCGGTCCAACCGTGTCTCGTTCGACCGGCTCCGATCTTGGTTGGCGCGTGCCACGCCTTCCACGGAGGACATGCGGTCCTCAAGATCTTCCACCCGGACGGTGAGCCCGTCAATCCGGACCCGATTGTCTGCTGCAAGGTCTTCGAGCCGGACCGTCCGGCCCTCGAGGTCCGTGATCCGGCCATTGTGGTCCGCCACGGCGCCTTCCAACTCGACGATTCGTCCATGCTGATCGATGAGCGTCCGACGGACCTGACGGAGTTCTTGGGCCTGGGCGGTTGTCTTGCGCTCAACGCGGAGTAGCCGAGTCTCAACTTCTCGGAGCCGCCGGTCAACTCCTGCAACGCGTTGGTCGAGCAAGTTGAGTTGTCGCTGGGTCCACCCGTGACGCTGTTCCATCTCTTCCCGGACGGCTCGAATCTCATTGCCGTTTCGCCGGATACTCTGTTCAAGATCGCCAACGAACCGCTGAAGCTCGCGGAGAGCATTGCTCTCATCTCTACTGAGTCCACCCCAGCCGAGCGCGCGTCGAATCATCTCGATGGCTGCGGTGATCCCGAGTTCGACTGCCAGGTCAACAGCAATTTGTCCGAACCGGCGGCCCGCTCGGCTCGCCATGAAACGCCTGACGATCATCCATGCCGGCCGGATGGTGAGGGCTGCAGCATCGTCATCGGGATGCACGTCCGAACGCGCGCTCCAGTATTCTGAAGTGACGCGCTCTGGCCCATTTGCCGTATATGGGGACGGGACTGGCGCAGCGAGCGCAGCGGGTGCCGCAGACAAGCAGGCTACAATGTGGGAAAGGCAAGCCCACGCCAAGAGGTTGGGTCGGAAATGGAGAGGTGACACACAAGTCATGGCAGACGTGGGTGAAAAGGGATTGGCTGAAATGGAGGTGGTTCGGGTATGTACGGTGAAAGGCGTTCATGAGGGCGAGGAGGTCAAGGCCTTCTAAGCAAAGGCTGAGGCGCACACCCACAGCTCTATCGCGCGTGGCCTCGGTCTGCGAACGTCCGGCGCACGTGCGGGCAAGACTCCGTGGAGCCGCTCAAGTCGGGGCTCCCCGCGCCGATACCGGAGTAACTCCGAACCGGTCTGACGCGTCTTGTCAGACACCGACCGCCGAGACCATGCCGCCCGCCGCCGAAGCCCCCTACGAGATCGTCCCCGCTGGGCCCACCCTGGATGGCATCGCCTGGCGGCAGCTCGCGTTCGTCGTGCTGGCCCTCGTCGCCGGGCTCGCGCCGCTCGTGCTCGCCTACGCCTTGGCTGCGTAGCGTTTCAGACGGAGGCCCCGCCAGCCGACGGCGCTGGAACCGCGTGCGCAGCCCGGCCATCCCGAGGGCGCACCTCCTCCGCCCCGATGCGCCTCGGTCACCTCCGCCTCGACGTCGCCGACCTCGACCGCCAGACGGCGTTCTACACCGAGGTCCTGGGGCTCGCCGTCCGCGAGCGCGCGACCGACGACGTCAGCCACTACGCCTTCCTGACCGACCGCGCGCCCATCCCCGAGGGGTCCGAGGACGGGATGCACCACCGGCTCGTGCTCCGGCAGGCGCGGGATGGATCGGCGCCGGGCCCGACCGGCCGGTTCGACCACTTCGCCTGGGAGGCCGAGACGCCGGCCGAGCTGCTGGCGGTCGTCGAGCGCGTCCGCGAGCGGGGCGGCGAGGTCGATCTGCAGGACGCCCAGATCGCGTGGCAGGCCTACTTCCACGACCCCGAGGGCACGCGCGTCGAGGTCTACTGCGACCGCCGCACGGCGCCCGACGGCGACCCGCTCTGGCGCGGCCGCCAGCAGAGTCTCGACGAGGCCCGGTTGGTCGCAGGGGCGAAGGACCAGGACTGAGGAATGAGGCGACGGCGACCCCGGCGCTTGCGCTGGGTGAGATCTCGCTCCTCGTCCCTCACTCCTCGTTTTTCCAGTACCCCCAGCTCGACTTCCGGACGCGGTCGCCGCCGAGCCCAGTGAACAGCATCAAGGGGCGGATCCAGCCGTGGAGCGTCTTTTTGACGCGGCCCTGGTCGAGGCGCCGGTGGTCGCGCTCGTAGACCTTGAGGCCACCCGCGAACGTCACCCGCCAGCCGGCCTTGCGGACGCTCCACAGCGCGAAGATGTCCTCGTTGGCCGTCAGCGCGGGGTCGAAGCCGCCCGCGTCCAAGAGCGCCGTCCGGCGGAACAGCATGTTCGAGCCCGAGCCCGCTGGGACCGTCAGCCACGACATGGCGCGGATGCCGAACGAGAACAGCTTGTAGTAGAGCCGGTAGTCGTCGTCGGCCGAGAGCTTGGCGCCCTGCACCGCGCCCACCTTGGCGTCGAGGTCGAGGGCCAGCCAGCCGGTCCAGTAGTCGGCCCCGAACGACATGTCGGCGTCGGTGAACAGGACCCACTCGGTCGTCGCCGCCTCCAGCCCGATCTGGCGGGCGATGGGGATCGAGCCCCGGTCCTCGATGACGACCGCAGTCGGGCGCCGGGCGCGGATGATGTCGCGCGTGTCGTCGTCGCTGGCGTCCACGACGACGAGCCCGACGGCCGGGTCGATGGAGTCGAGGAACGGGCCGATGTTGGCGGCCTCGTCCTTGGTCGGGACGATGACGGTGAGGTCGGAAAGGAGCACGGGCGCGCGGGGCGGGGGAGGGGGAAGGTCGGACGTGGGGGTGGGGGCGGGGCGAGCCCCGGCGCCTCTCACCCGTTCCTCACCGGCCGCAGCCCGAGCACGGCCTCGCCCTGCTCGAAGACGACGTCGACCGGGATGCCCGCCTCGGCGACGCGGTCCAGGCTCTCCGAGAGCGCGGGCGACATCCGGCCGTACTGCTGCACGAAGGCGTCGACGGCGTCGTAGTCGCCGTCGCCCTGCAACGTCAGGATGCGGCGCGCGAGCGCCTCGATGGCCGGGCCCATCCGCGCCGGGACCACGCGCCAGACCTGGCCCTCGGACGTCGCCTCGGGCTCGATGGCGCCCTGCTCGCGGAAGAAATTGAACCGGACGAGGTTCGCCCGCCCGTGCGCGCTCGAGGCGCCGAATCGGATGGAGCGGAAGATGGAGGCCACGAACGTCACGTAGTGCTCGTCGAGCCCCGCCTCGGCCCAGTCGCCGCGCGAGATCAGCTGCTGCACCATGTAGAGGCCGAGCACGTCGGCCTTCCCCTCTTCGAGCGCGCTCGCGCGGTCCTGCAGCGCCTCGCGGACCGTCCCGCGCCCGTCGACCGTGGTCTTGATGCCCAGCCCGTGCGCCACCTCGTGGAACATGGTGTTGCCGAAAAAGGCCTCGAAGGTGACGAGGTCCCGCTGGTCTTCGGCGAGGAGCACGTCGGCGATCGGCACCAGGATGCGGTCGAACTTGGCCCGCATCACGTTCTGGAGCTGGAGCCGCCGCGAGCCCTTCTCCAGCTGCACCGACTCGTCGTTGGGCAGGTTGATGGCGATCGTCTTGGAGCCCGCGTTGGCGTCGCCGGCCACGAACACCACGTCGTACGCGCCCAGGTCGGCGTCGGCCCCGGGCGACTCGGCGCGGTAGACGCTGTCGACCGGCAGCCCGCGCTGCAGCTCGGGCAGGAGCGCCGCGTACGCCCCGAGCCGCGCGCTCCACGCCTGGTCCTTGACGAGCACGAACGCCTCGTGCGCCGCCTTGAAGCCCGCGAGCCCGTCCTCGTACGTCTCGATGGGCCCGATCACGATGTCGAGCGGGTTCGTCCGCATGTCCATCCACGCGAGGTCGCTGGCGCGGTAGTCGTCGGTCAGAAGCGCGTCGGCGCGCAGGCGCAGGAACGTCGCGAGGCCCTCGTCTTGCGCGAGGTCCGCCGCCATCCGCAGGTGCCGCGCGGCCGTCTTGTGCGCGCTCGCGAAGGCCTGGTGGTACGGCACGCCCTGTAGCTGCCCCGCGTCGTCGCGGCGGACGATCGTGTACAGCCCGGTCAGATTCCGCTCCGGGTAGAGGTCGGCCGCCGCCAGCAGCTCGTCCTTGCCGAGGTCGGCGGGGTAGAGGCCCGCGCCCGGCGGCTTCGGGTCGATGCCCGGCAGGAACGCCGCGTCGCCGTCGAGCCGGTCGTAGGGCCCGTAGTTGACCTCGACGTAGCGCCGGGCGGGGGGCGAGAGGCCGGCCAGGAGCGAGTCGCGGTCGCCGTAGGTCTGCAGCCAGAACACGTCGTCCATGGCGCGCGCCGCGGCGATCAGGTGCGGGATCATGGCGCGCGTCGAGTCGCTCAGGCCCGAGAGGTCGGAGGTGAGGCGGACCGTCGTGTACTGCGCCAGCTTGTCGAGCAGGACCGAGTCGGCGGCGCTGGCGGCGGCGAGCCCGTCGGTCGTGGCCGTCGGCGAGGGGCCGTCGGCGGCGTCGGAGAGCTGGCAGGCGCCGAGCGCGAGGACGAGGGCGAGGGCGGCGAGGGGCGGCTTCATGGGCGACGGGGGCGGGCGCGGCCGAAGATACCCGGCGCGCCGCGCGCGCCGGTTTCCGACCCGCGGGCGCCCGCCGCCGGTCGCTCCTCCGCGCTGTCGCCGGGCGGTGCGCGACGGAGCTCCCTCGCCGCACGCGGGGCGGACTCTCGCTGGGGACGACATGACAGGCAGGTCACGGTCGTCGGGGCGGT
Organism: Rubrivirga halophila; assembly: GCF_046845755.1. Classification (GTDB taxonomy): domain Bacteria; phylum Bacteroidota; class Rhodothermia; order Rhodothermales; family Rubricoccaceae; genus Rubrivirga. The sequence goes on along the minus strand of NZ_CP177357.1, from coordinate 3,240,051 downwards.
GGATCGAGCCCGGCCTGAAGCCCGCGCCGGGGCGCTCGATACTCCCCATCCCTTCGGGGCGCCCGACGGGGCGGCGCCGAGGGCCTACATTCTCGGCGCACCCGAGACCCACGCCATGCCTACTGGCGGCGACGACGTCATCCGCTGCTCCTTCTGCAGCCGCACCGCCCACGAGGTCACCTCGATGGTCGCGGGCCCCGACGTGTACATCTGCGACCGCTGCATCCACGACGCCTCGGGCATCGTGCGCGGCGACCTCCAGGCCTACGTCCCGCCGAGCGCCGCCGTCGCCGCGGCCCGCCGGTCCGGCCGCCCGCGCCGGATGACCCCGCGCGAGATCAAGGGCGCCCTCGACGAGCACGTGATCGGCCAGGACGGCGCCAAGCGGACGCTCTCGGTCGCCGTCTACAACCACTACAAGCGGATCGAGGCCGAAGAGTATCTCCACGCCTACGACGACGTCGAGCTCGAAAAGTCCAACATCCTGCTGCTCGGGCCGTCGGGCACGGGCAAGACCCTGCTGGCGCGGACGTTGGCGAAGATCTTGGACGTCCCGTTCTCGATCGCGGACGCGACGGCGCTCACCGAGGCCGGCTACGTCGGCGAGGACGTCGAGTCGATCCTGTCGCACTTGCTCCAGTCGGCCGATTACGACGTCGAGCGCGCCGAGCGCGGGATCATCTACGTCGACGAGGTCGACAAGCTCTCGCGGCGGGGCGACAACGCCTCCATCACGCGCGACGTGTCGGGCGAGGGCGTCCAGCAGGCGCTCCTCAAAATGCTCGAGGGGACCGTCGCCGGCGTCCCGCCCAAGGGCGGCCGCAAGCACCCCGAGCAGTCGCTCGTCCAGTTCGACACGCGGAACGTGCTCTTTATCTGCGGCGGGGCCTTCGACGGGCTTGCGCCCCAGATCGCTCGGCGCCTGTCCCAGTCGCCCATCGGCTTCCACGCGTCCGACGCCCGCACGGTCGACGTGGCCGACCCGACGCTTTTCCGCCACGCCGAGCCCGACGACCTCCTGCGCTACGGGCTCATCCCCGAGCTCATCGGCCGCCTGCCCGTCCTGTCGTCGCTCGACGCGCTGACCCCCGAGGACCTGCGCCGGATTCTGACGGAACCCAAGAACGCGCTCGTCCGCCAGTACCAGAAGCTGTTCGCGATGGACGGCGTGGACTTGGTCCTCGACGACGGCGCGCTCGACGCGGTCGTGGACCAGGCCGTCGAGCTGAAGACCGGGGCCCGCGGCCTGCGGTCCGTCCTGGAGCGGGCCATGCTGGACTTGATGTTCGAGGCGCCCGACACGCACGCCGGCCTCGTCTGCCGCATCACCGCCGCGACCATCGCCGACGGCGAGGCCCCGGTCTACGAGGAACGCAAAGCGTCGGCGTGAGCCAACGCAAGGCGTCGGCGTAGCTCGCGCCGCTCGCGGGAGGGGCAAGATGAAGCAAGGGGCAGAACCCGGGCCCGTGATCTGTCCGCCCGTCCACACGGTTATCCACGACGTGGACAACTCCACGTGTCGCGGTTATCGCCGGACCACGCGCCGGGTGGCCGTCTCTCCGCCCGCCTCGACGCGGAGGCCGTAGACGCCCGCCGCCAGCGCCCCGAGCTCGACGCGCAGCGTCCCCGGCCCGACGCGCGACGCCGTCGCCACGCGCCGCCCGAGCGCGTCGACGACTGTCGCCCGCACCTCGGCGCCCGCGCGGACGCGTACCGGCACGGACACCGCGCCCGCCGACGGCACCGGGTACGGCGCTCCGACCGCGAGGGCGTCCGGCCCGCGCTCGCCGGCCGTCGAGGTGCTGAACACACGCCCCGCGAGCGTCGCGTCGGTCACGAACGGGTTCACGCACGGCCCCGCCGCGCAGCCCGACTGGAAGCCGGCGACGCGCTCCGACCGCGCCACATCGGCGTCGGTCGCCGGGTCGGCGGCGTGCCACTGGAGCAGCGTCGGCGCCTGGGCCTCGAACCACGGGAGGTCGACCCGGTCGGGGTACGTGGCTGCGATGTAGAACATGGCGCGCGCCACGTCGCCCCGGACGGCCGCGCGCGGCTCGAAGCCCGACGCCGTGTCCTGGCTCCACGCCTCCGGGTCGGCCGGCGTAGCGGTCTGCGTCGCGTCGCCCTGGTACCAGCGCGAGGGGGCCGTGTCCGAGATCGTCCGGAAGGGGTCGCTGCCCCGGTCCGCGTTGACGTCGACGCGCGTGGGGAAGAGGTGGTGGAGGTCGCGCTCGGCCAGGTGGTTGTCGGTCCCGCGCGAGCGGGGGAAGACGTGCTCCTGGTTGAGGCCCTGCCCGTTGTTGAAGACGTCTTGGCTGGGGTCGCTGCTCGGCGACCCGTCGAAGGGCACGAACGCGCCCGAGTACAGCCCGACGACGCCGTCCTGCCCGCCGACCGTCGCGCGGTCGACGGTGTCGTAGAGCCGGTCCTTGCTCGCGCTGCTGCTGAGCACGAACGTAGGCGAGTAGCCGTCGTCGACGCAGGCGGCGGCGTCCGGGCCGACGAGCCCGGGGCAGACCTGGGCGCCCGCGGGGGCGGCGAGGACGACGGCGGCGAGGAGGAGCGGGCGCATGACGTCGGGGGGATGACCGAAGGTCGCACCGAGAGACAGGCAGGACCGCCCGCGAGCGACCGGGCCTGTCCGGGCCGCCCGCTCGCGCTCCTGCGCTCTCAGCGCGGCCCCGATGGACCCCGCCCCTGCGGCGGGCGTACCCTGCGCCATGCTCCGGACCGCCGCGATCCACGCTCGGAAGGCTCTGACCGTCCCCCAGTACTACGGGGGCGGTCTGTTCAAGGTGTTCTCGACGGCGCCCGTGTTCATCTGGGCCCAGGCCATCGCCTTCAAGACGCTGGTGACGCTGCTGCCGCTGCTGCTGTTGGCGGCCGGCATCTTCGGCCTGGTGCTCCGTCAGGAGGACCCGTTCACGACCGTCTCCGAGTTTCTCCGGGCGTTCCTGCCCCGCGGCCAGAGCGACGGCGTCGTGGACCTGGTGCTCCAGCTGCAAGAGGCGTCCGGGACCATCACCGCGTTCGCCGCGGTGTTCTTCTTGGTGACCGTCATCACCATGTTCTCGACGCTGCGCTACGTCGTGGGCTCGGCGATGGGGGAGAGCCGCCACCAGATGCGGTCCATCCTCGGGGGCTACCTGTTCGACCTGCGGCTGGCGGCGCAGGTGGGCACGCTGTTCTTGCTGTCGTTCGCCATCACGGCCGGCGCGCGCGTGCTCTCGGCCCGGAGCGACTCGATGGCCGCCCAGACCGGGCTGGACGCGAGCGCCGTCTCCGCGGTCACCGGCGGGTTGCTCCAGTTCGTGACGCTGCTCGTCCCGTACGCGCTGACGGTCGGGATGCTGGCCCAGCTGTACTACCTCGTGCCCCGGCCGAAGGCCCCGTTGCGGAGCGCGTTCTGGGGCGCCGCCGCGGCCGCCGTCCTGTTCGAGGTGGCCAAGAACGGGTTCGCGTATTACGCCACGTACGTCGCCAACTTCGACCGCTACGCGGGACCCGAGGAGGGGCTGGGCGGGCTCGGCGGCGTGTTCGGCGTGATCCTGGCGTTCGTGTTCTGGGTCTACCTCTCCGGCCTGATCCTGGTGGTCGGGGCCGTCGTGACGGACCTCCACGAAAAGCGGAACCGGCCCCGGCGCTCGCGGCTGCGCCGGATGTGGGCCAGCAAGGAGGGCCAGTTCCGCAAGCACCGCGAGCGGGTCGAGGCCGAGGCGGCCGAGGCCGTCGCGGCGACCATCGAGGGCCCCAGCGGCGCCGCCGAGGGGCCCGGCGGAGACGGCGCCCTAGGGGGCTTGTCTGCGCCAGAAACGGACATTTCGGCGACCGAACGCGGGCCCGCGACACCGTAGCTTCCGTGCCCCTTCCGACCGGCCGCCGCGTGACCGCCGCCCGCCACTTCCTCCGTTTCGCGGCGCTCGTCGCGGTCCTCACCGCCGCGCCCGCCGCGGCACAGGCGCCGCTCACGATGGTCGACGACGAGACGACCGTCGGGTCGGTCGGCTTCGCGTTCGCCGACGGGCAGACGCTGGAGGTCGCCAACCTCGAGTTGCAGATTGCGACCAAGGCGCCGCCGGGCAAGATCCTGGGCGTGTTCGGCGGCGGCGACAAGTCGGCCACGTACCCCTTCCTGCCCGTCGAGCTGGCGAAGGACGTCGTCCGGCTGACGCGGTACTACGCGCAGAGCGGCTTCCCGCTGGCGTCGGTCGACTACGCCGTCGAGCTGGACACGACGCGCAACCGGGCGGCCGTCACGTTCGAGATCGCCGAGGGGCCGCCGCTCCTCGTTCGCGAGGTCACCTTCGCGGGGCCCGGGCAGAGCGCCGTCGCCGACGTGCTGGCGCCCGAGGTCCGGGGCGCGTGGCGCGAGTTCGTGCGCCGCCCCGTCGTGGCGCCCGGCGACCGGCTCGACGCGTTCGCGCTCGTCCAGCTCCAGAGCCGGACCCTCGCCTGGCTCCGCAACCGAGGCTACGCCTGGGCCGACGCCGGCGCCGAGCAGTTCCCCGACTCGACCGGCCTGCGCGCCGACGTCCGCGTCAAGGTCAACGTCGGCCCGCGCGCCCGCGTGAGCGCGGTCCGGGTCGAGGGCGACTCGTCGCTGGCGGCCGGCGTCATCACGCGCGAGATCCCGATCGCCCCCGGCGACCTGTTCGACGCCAGCGCGCTCGTCGACGGCCAGCGCGAGGTGTTCGGGCTGGGCCTGTTCACGCTCGCGCTCGTCGACGTGTCGCCGGACGCCGTCCGGGGCGACACCCTCGTGCCCGTCGTCGCGCGCGTCCGGCGCGGCCCGAGCCGCATCTTGAACGCGTTCACGGGCTACTTCTCCGACGGCGGCGTGACCGTCCAGGCCTCGGCGACGCACCTCAACGCGTTCGGCGGCGCGCGGCGCCTGGGCGCGGCGCTCGAGTGGCGGACCGGCATCGGCGCCGGGCTCGGCGGCGGCGGCCGGGCGTCGGTCACCGGCGGGCCGATCCGCGACTTCAGGGTGTCGGTCCCCTTCCGCCAGCCCTACGTCTTCGACCGCCGGCTCTCGTACACCCTGCAGCCGTCGTACCGCGTCCGCGACGACGAGATCGAGTCGAGCACGCAGACCGAGCTCTCCAACACGCTCCTCTACACGCGCGGGCCGCTCCAGACGGCCGGCCTCTCGCTGACCGGCCGCGCCCGCGACCTCTCGCGCGGGCTGGGCCTGCGGATCCTGGACGCCGGCCAGTTTGCCGAGCCGCCCGGCCCGTTCCTGCCCGACACGCTCCAAGCCACGACGGGCGTCGTCGGCGTGGACGTGGTGTGGGGCCGGCTCGACGACGCGCTCCAGCCCACGCGCGGCTACGTGCTCCGCCCGTCGGCCTCCATCGCTGGCGGCGACGTGGCGTACGGCCGCGCCCGGCTGGCGACCTCGGTGACCGTCCCGCTTCGCCGGCGCGTCGGCGTCGTGGCCCGGCTGACGGTCGGGACGCTCCAGTCGTTCGGCGGCACGAGCCCCGACAACCTGGCCGACTACGTCCTGTTTCGCGACCAGCTCTTCTACGCCGGCGGCACCGGCGACGTGCGCGGCTGGGCGGCCGCCCGGCTCGGCCCGAAGACGTTCTCCGTCACCCCGCCCGTCGAGACCGCGGGCGAGACGCCGAGCCCGTCGCTCGTGACCAGCCCCGGCGACGTGAACTACGTCGGCGTCGGCGGCCGGTACAAGGCGTCGGGGAGCCTGCAGTTGAACCTGCCGCTTCCGCTCGGCCCGCAGTGGGGCGCGAATGTGTTCGCGGACGCGGGGCTCGTCGCCGCGCCCAGCGACGTGCCCGCCGAGGCGCTCGTCCGCGCCGGCGGCACGCGCGCCGACGCCGACCTCGCGGATGTGCTGGCGGCAGAGGGCGGCGTGCGCGTCGGCATCGGCGCGGGCATCCAGTACCTCACGCCGGTCGGGTTCGTGTCCGTCGGGTTCGGCTTCAAGGTCAACCCCTCGGCGCTCGACCTCCGCGAGCCGGCGGCCGTGTACTGCGGCTCGTCCATCTTCGCCGGCGAGCCCTCGTGCGGCGCCGACGCGCTCGGCGACGAGACGTACCCCGGGTATGTCGGCGCGCGGCAGCGCGGCGAGCCGTTCGACATCGACGACGTGCCGGCCCGCAAGGTGCTGGGAATCGGGTTCTTGGGTCGCCTGCAGCCCCACTTCTCCATCGGGCAGACGTTCTAGCCCCAGACCTTTCCGCCGCTCACGGCGTTCCGCTCTCCGTGCCCACCGACCCCACCCGCACCGACCTCGGCCCCTCGGGCGACGGCGCCGCGCCCTCGGGCGCCGCGCCGGGGGCCGGCGTGTCGGCGTCGGACGCGCCCGCGTCGGACGCCGGCCCGGCGGGCGCGCCGCGGAGCCGGGGCCAGCGGGCGGGACGCGCCGCGCTCGTCGGGCTCGGTGTGCTGGCGGCGGTCGTCGTCGGCGCGCTCGTGTTCTTGCAGACGGCGCCCGGCCAGACGTGGGCGCGCGGGCTCGTGGTCGGCCAGATCGCCAACGTCTTCGCCGACGACGCCGAGATCTCGGCCGAGGGCCTGGAGGGCAACTTCCTGACCGGCGCCCGGCTGCGCGGCCTGACCGTCGCGCGCGAGGGCGAGACGATCCTGGCCGTCGACACCGTCCTCGTCGACTACAACCTGACGACGCTCCTGCGGCGGACGTTCTCCGCCAGCGAGCTCGCCATCCGGGGCCCGCGCCTCACCATCCGCCAGCGGGCCGACAGCACGTTCAACCTCGCGGGCCTGCTCAAGCCCGCCGAGGACGACGAGCAGACGTCGCCCTTCGCCGTCGTCTTGGACCGCCTGGTCGTCACGAACGGCGCCGCGGACGTGATCTGGTACCGCCCCGAGGGCCCCGACTCGGTCCACGCCGTCCGCGACCTCTCGGCGATCGTGCTCGGCTTCCGCACCGCGGGCGACTCGCTCTCGGGCGACATCGAGGGGCTGGCGCTCCGGGCCATCGCCCCGTTCGAGCGGGCCACGGCCGAGGTCACCGCCTCGGGCCGGTTCTCAAAGCAAGAGCTCGACCTCCGCCAGCTCGCCATCGAGAGCACGTCCGGGACCGACGTGACGGGCCGCGCCCGGCTGGCGTTCGCCACCGACGGCTCGCTCCCCGTCTTCGACGCCGTCTTGGAGGCCGCGCCGGTCGCCCTCGAAGACGCCCGCGCCTTCGCCGGGGTCACGCTCTACGGCGACCCCCGGGTGCGGCTCCGCGCCGACTCCGACGGCGACCTCTTGACGACCTCGCTGGCAGGCGCGCTCGGCGACGCGACGATCTCGCTCGACGGCGAGTTCAGCCGCGAGACCGACGGGCCGGTCCGCTACCGCGCCCAGGGCACGTTGCAGCGCTTCGACCCATCGGAGCTGACCGGCAACCCGGCGCAGGCCGCCGAGGTGACGGGCGACGTGCGCCTCAACCTCCAAGGCACGACGCTCGCGACGCTGAGCGGCCCCTTCAACGTGGCCTTGCGCGAGACGCGCGTCGGCGGCCGCACCATCAATCGGCTCGACGTCGACGGCTCGTTCGCCGCCGGCCGCGTCACGTTCGACATCGACGGCGCGCTCCCGGGCGCGACGATCGCCGCCGAGGGCCGCGCCCGGCCGTTCGACGAGGTCCCCACGATCCAGGTCGCCGGGACGGCGCAGGACGTGGACCTGGGCGTGCTGCTCCCCGGCTCGGGCCGGACCGACGCCTTCGCGGGCGAGTTCGCGCTCATCGGGCGGGGCGCCTCGCTCGACACGTTCTCGGGCACGCTCGCCCTCGACCTGTCGCGCGCCGACATCGGCCTGACCGACCGCCGCATCCGGTTCACCGCCGTCGACCTCGACGCCGACATCGACCGGGGCGTGGTCGCCTTCGACACCGACGCGACGCTGGCCGACGGCGGTGGCCGGCTCGTCGCGCTCGGCACGCTCCGGCTCGGCGACCCCCTCGCCTACGAGGTCGTCGAGGGCGAGGCGTACGGGCTCAACCTCACCGCGCTCACGGGCCGGGAGACGCAGGACAGCGACTTGACGGGCTCGTTCACGCTGTCCGGCCGGGGCCTCGACTTGACGCAAGCGCCCGTCGACCTGACGGCGCGGCTCACGGGCTCGCGCTACGGCACGTACGAGATCGCCGCCGGCGACCTCGACGTGGTGCTCCGCAACGGCACCGCCCAGATCGACGCCGCGCTCGACTTCGGGCCGGGCGGCCAACTGACGGCGACCGGCACGGCCCGGCCGTTCGCCCAGCCGCTCGCCTACCAGCTCGCGGGCACGATGCAGAACCTCGACCTCGCCGAGGTGCAGGGCATCCCCGAGCGCTACAGCGACCTCACGGGCACGTACACCGTCGACGGCGCCGGCATCGACCCGGCGACGGCCGTGCTGAGCGCCCAGGTCCAGATCACCGAGCCGTCGTCGTACGGCGACCGTTTCGTCGACGGGGCCGACCTCGCCGTCACGCTCGACAACGGCTTCCTGACCGTCGACGGCGACCTCGTCACCCCTGAGGGCGCCTTCGACCTCGCGTTCTCCGGGCGGCCGTTCGATGCCAACCCCGGCTACGAGTTCGAGCGCGCCTGTTTTTCGGACCTCGACATCTCGCGCTTTGCCGAGTCGGCCCCGCGCTCCGACCTCAACGGCTGCTTCTCCGGGCGCATCTCCGGGATCGCCGAGATCGCCTCGGCCGACGGGCAGGGCGTCGTCACGCTCCGGCCGTCGCGCGTCAACGACGCCGAGATCGACGACGGGCGCATCTCGTTCCGCCTGCGCGACGGCGCGCTGGACGCCGACCTCGACCTGACGCTCGCCTCGCCGACGGCCGACGAAGGCGTCGCCGAGGGCGGCCGCGTGGTCGCCACGTTTGTGGGGCGCCCGTTCGACGACGTGCCGAGCTACGCCGTCGAGGGCCGGACGGTCGCGCTCGACGCGGGCACGCTGCTCGACCTCCCGCCCGACAACCCGCTGCGCCTGTCGCTCGCCTTCGACGTGACCGGGCGCGGCTTCGACCCGGCCACGATGACGCTCGCGGGCGCGCTCGACGGCGGCCCCTCCACGCTCGGGCCCATCGGCCTCGACACGCTGCAGACGCGGTTCGCCGTCGGCGACGGGATCGTCCGGTTCGACACGCTCCGCGTCGTCAGCGACTTGGCCAGCCTGCGGGGCGCGGGCACACTCGCGCTCTTCAACGACACCGCCCCGTCGGCCTTCCACCTCGAAGGCGCCATCGAGAGCCTGGCCCCGCTCGCGCCGATGACCGAGCGGACGATCGGGCTGGAGACCGGCACGCTCGTGCTCGACGTGGCCGCCGAGGCGGGCGGGCCCATCCGCATCGTCGGCGCCGCCGAGGCGCGGCAGGTCATCGTCGACGACTACGCGCTGACCGGGCTCGACGCGACGCTCAACGCCGCCTACGACCGGTCGCTCCCCGACTCCGTCGCGGCGGCCGACCGCCTCGACGGCGCGCTCCGCGCCGAGTTCGCCGTGCTCAACGGGCCGACGTTCCGGGTCGAGCAGGGCCAGGCCCTCGTCGGCATGGACGACGGGACGTACACCGTCGAGGCCGGCGTCCGCGTCGACGACCGCCGCGACCTCGACCTCTTCGCCCGGTTCGACCCGACGGCTGAGGGCGTGGTGGTGGAGCGCGGCCGGTTCAAGCTCGACCGCGACGAGTGGTCGCTGTTGCAGCCCGCCGAGATCTCGCTCGCCGACGGCGTCATCGATGTGCGCGGCCTGATCCTGGCCTCCGACGACGGCGCCCGCCAGGTCGCCGCCGACGGCACGCTCGACTTCGAGGGCCAGCAGAACTTCGTGCTCACCGTCGAGAGCCTGCCCATCGACGCGCTCACCGACTTCGTGGCGCTCGACGCGCTCGGCGGCGAGCTCTCGGCCACGCTCGACCTGACGGGCTCGGCGGCGGCCCCCCGCATCGACGGCGTCGTGACGCTCGCCGACCTGACCTCGCGCGGTGAGCCGGTCGGCGCGCTCGCGGCCGAGGTGGCCTACGCCGACAACCGGCTCGGCATCGACGCCGTGATCACGCACGTCAACGGCGAGGCGCTGACGGTCGACGGGACGGTGCCCTTCCGGTTCTCGCTCGCCGAGGCCGTCGGCGAGGCGCCGCTCCCCGACGAGCGCGTGGCCCTGCGCGCCCGCGCGAGCGCCTTCCCCATCGACTGGGCCCGCCCCTTCCTCGACGACCGCGCCTACAACGCGCTCGGCGGCACGTTGCGGCTCGACCTCAACATCACCGGGACCCAGGCCAGCCCCCGCCTCGACGGCGTGGCGACGTTGCAGGACGGCCGGCTGGGCGTCGTCAAGACGGGCCGGGTCTACGAGCCCATCGTCGCCGACCTCACCTTCCAGAACGACCGGATCGTGCTCGACGACGTCCGCATCCTGGACGCCGACGGCCGGACGGCGCTCGACGTCACCGGCGACATCCGCCTGCGCGAGCTGTCGGTCGGCGAGTTCGACTTGACGATCACCCCGCGCGAGTTCCTGGCGATGGACTCGCGGACGTACCGCGGCCTGACGATCGACCGCGGCCCCGACCCGCTCCGCCTGACGGGCACGCTCGACAAGCCGGTCCTGCGCGGCTCGGTCGTGCTCTCCGAGGGCGACATCTACCTCACCGACGAGCTCGTCCCGCCGGAGCTCGAGCCGGTCACGCTGACCGACGCCCAGATCCGCGAGGTCGAGGCCCGCTTCGGCCGCGTCGTCACCGCCCGCGACACGTCCACGAGCCGCTTTGTCGACGCGCTCGACTACTCGCTGACCGTCGAGATCGAGCAGGACGTGTGGCTCCGCTCGAACGCCGGGCTCCCGTTCGACATCGAGTTCTCGGGCGACGTCGAGGCCCGCAAGCGGTCGTTCGCCGAGGGCAGCCAGCTCTTCGGGCGCATCGACCTGGTCCGGGGCACGGTCAAGACGCTCAACCGCCAGTTCCAGCTCGACGACGGCTCGATCCTGTTCAACGGCGACCCGCTCGCGGCCCGCGTCGACCTCTCCGCGACGCTCGACGTCCGCCTGCCGGGCTCGGTCGCCGGGCAGTCGTCGGCGACGATCACGCTGGCGGCGCAGGGCCGCCTCGACGACAACCCGACGATCCGGCTCAGCGCGAACCCGGCCATGGAGGCCGCTGACATCGTGTCGCTCATCGCCACGGGCCGGCTCGCGGACGACTTCGTGGGCACGGGCGCGCTGGCGGGCGCGGGCACGGGCTTGGTGCTCGGCCAGGCCTCGGGCGCCATCGAGGGGCTGGCCTCGGAGCGGCTCGGCCTGGAGATGGTCCAGATCGACTACGAGGGCGGGGACCTCGTGCTCAAGTTCGGCGACTACTTCGCCAGCCGCATCTTCTGGACGTTCGGCATCATCGTCCCGCTCGGCGACACCTCGCAGGGCGAGCAGCGCCTGCCCCTCCTCCTGTCGCTGGACTACGAGCTGCTCCGCTGGCTCAGCGCCCAGGCCGAGTACTCCGGCCAGCGCGGCGTCGGCGCCGGCCTGGACTACGAGCTGACCTGGTAGCTGGCGCAGGTCGGTCGACCACCCCCTGGCTTCGCAGACCCTTCGGGTTGTCCCCCTCCCCGCAAGCGGGATCCGAGACCTCATCCGAGGGGGGGGCGTCTCGATCGACCCCTGCCAAAGCTGGCGCGAGGTCCCACTCGGAGACGCCCCCTCGGATGAGGGGGGCGGCCGGCAGGCGGGGGGTCTTCGGGCGGCTCGCGCCAGCAGGCTCCCCCGGTTCTGCGCCGAAGGGCCGCCACGCCGGGCGGTACCTTCCGGGCCCCCGACGACCGCCATGCCGACCGACTCCCCCACCGACGGAGCGCAGCTCTCGCTCGCCCCCGACCCCGACGCCCCCCGCAAGCTCTACGTCGCCGTCGCCGGCAACATCGGCGCGGGCAAGAGCACGCTGACCCAGATCCTGGCCGACACGTTCGGCTGGAGCCCGTTCTTCGAGGCCGTCGACGACAACCCATACCTCGCCGACTTCTACGACGACATGCGGCGCTGGAGCTTCAACCTCCAGGTCTTTTTCCTGTCGAGCCGGTTCAAGCACCAGAAGGAGATCGAGGCCCAGCCGGGCTCGGTCGTCCAGGATCGGAGCATCTACGAGGACGTCGAGATCTTCGCCCGCAACCTCCACGACATGGAGCTGATGGACGGGCGGGACTACCAGAACTACGCCGAGCTGTTCTCGATCATGGTCGGCTACCTCCGCCCGCCGGACCTGCTCGTCTACCTCCGCGCCGACGTGCCGACGCTCGTCCGTCACATCCAGGCGCGCGGGCGCGAGTTCGAGTCGTCGATCCGCCTCGACTACCTCGAGCGGCTCAACGAGCTCTACGAGGACTGGATCGACCGCTACCCGCACCCCAAGATGGTCGTCGAGACCGACAACCTCGACTTCGTCAACGAGGACGAGGACCGGTACGAGATCATCAGCCGGATCGAGAACCGCCTGTTCGGGCTGTTCCCCGTCGAGGGGTGAGCCGGGCGCGGGGCGTGAGGCACGGGGCGGCGCGGCGGTTGGCGCTCGCGCTGGCGGTCGTCGTCTCCGGGCCCGTCGCGGCGCAGACCGACTCGACGGCCGTGCCCGTCGCCCCGGACTCGCTGGCGGCGCTGCCCGTCGCTCCACCCGCCGGGCCGCCCGTGGCGCCGTTCGCGCTCGCCGGAGGCCGTGCGCTGGGGCCCGTCCCCGCGACGACGGCCGCGCTCGACCTCGGCATGGGGCTGGCGGACGTGCCCGGCGCCTTTGGGTACGCGGCCGGCGCCCCGGGCCACACCGCCGGCACTGCGCTCGACGGCCTGGGCCCCGAGGCGCCCGGGCTGGCGCTCGACGGCCGCCCTCTGCACGACCTCGTCACCGGGGCGCCGCGCATCGACCTGCTCCCGCTCGCGCTTCTTGCCCCGCTCGTGGCGACAGACGGGGCCTGGGGCCGCGCCCTCGGCGTCGCCGCCTCGACGCGCGATCTGCGGCTCGCGGTGCCCGTCACCGAGCTGCGCTACCTCGGCGGGCAGGACGGGATCCAGCACGTCTCGGGCTCCCATTCCCAGACGCGGCTGCCTCCGGCGTTCCTGCGTGGCGGCAGCCGCGAGAGCCGGCTCACCGTGACCGGCCACGCCGCCAGCCGGTCGGCCGATGCGCCCCTCGACGGCGGCGACCTCGCGCACACCGACGCCGGCGCGCGGCTCTTGCTGACGCGCCCCGGGCTCGCGGTCGAGACCGGCGTGCTCTACGCCGACCGCACCGTCGGGGCCCGGACGGGCGTGATCCCGACCGCGGGCCAGCCGCTGGCGGCCATCTTCAACGCCAACACGGCGACCGTGCTGAACCCGAGCGCCACGCGGCGGACGTTGCGGACGGAGGGCTGGCTCCGCGCCCGCGTCCCGTTGTTCGATTCACCGACCGAGGCGGGGCTGGCGCTGGCGACGCAGCGGCTGGTGTTCGCGCCCGGCCTCGGGGCCGACACCGTCCGCGTCCACGCCGCGCGGTGGGCGGGGTTCGTCGAGCAGCCGGTCCCGGCGGGCGCGCACGCGGTCCGGATTCGCGTCGACGTGACGGGCGAGCCGTCGCCCGGCCCGGTCGGCGGGGCGCCCGGGGGCGGCACGCGGGTCGGCGCGCACGCCGTCGTGTCCGACTCGGTCCGCGTGGGCGTGCTGGCGGTGGCGCTTGCAGCGGGCGCGCACGCGGTCGGCGGCGACGTGTGGCCGTCGGCGTCGGTGCGCGTCGCAAGCGGTGCGGCGTTCCTGGGGGTGCGTCTGGGCGGGCGGGAGCGGTCGCGGCTGGCGGAGGTCGGGCTGCCCGGGCGCGTCCTCGTCGGCGGCGGGCTGGAACAGACGCTCGCGGCGGACGCGGGCGCGACGGCGACCCGGGGCGACTGGCGCGCGACGGTGCGGGCGTTCGCGTCGGGGACCGAGGGCGAGACGGTCGCCCTCGCGGTCGGCGACTCGCTGGCGCAGCTCGCGACGGCGCTCGACCCCGTCCTCCGCGTCGGCGGGACGCTGGGCGTCGGCTGGCGCGAGGCGACCGAGCGGGGCCTGTACGCCCGCGCGCACGGCACGACGCAGGTGCTGAGCGGCGGCGGCGCCTTGGGCGACCGGCTCGACGCCGCGCTCCCCCGCGCCTGGGGCGACGCTCGCTTGGGCGTCCGCGCCGACGACGTGGGCGACGGCGTCCTCGACCTCGACCTGGCCGTCCGCCTCCGCGCCTGGACCGACCTGCGGAGCCGCCGCATCGAACCGACGACGGGCCTGCTCTTGCTTGCGGACGCGTCCGGCGATCTCGGGCCGCTCCTTCCCGCCCGTGCGCTCGTCGGCCTCGACGCGACGGCCACGTTCCAGACGCGCGCCTCGCTGTTCGTGCGCTACGACCACGCCCTCGGCGAACGCGCCTATGGCGCCGTCGTCACCCAGGGCGAGCCGCTGGCGCCGCACGTCCTGCGCTTCGGCGTGTTCTGGGCCTTGTTGGACTAGGGACGAGGGATCCGCAAGCAGGAGCGGGAGCGCTGTCCAACAGCGAGGCCCGAGGCGCGAACGCCCCGGGCCTCGGGAGACTCCAGCCGGGAGGTCGTCAGCGGTCCGACGGCCTACTTCACGGCCGCGTCGGCCACGTCCCAGCCGTACTCCAGGAGCGGCCGGACGGCCTCGGCGGTCTCGGCCACCAAGTCGACGAACGACGGCGCGGCCACGTCCTCTTCGGAGATGTCGGGGCGGACGGCCGCAAAGCCGCCGCGCCAGCGGAAATAGTCGGCGGCCGGGTTGTCGCGGTGGTCCTCGAACCCGCGCGGCATCCGGGTGAGCTCGCTGCCGGCCGTCTCCATGACGAGGCCCGCGCCTTCAGCGGCGGCGACGGCGTCCAAGAACGGCTGGGGGTCGGCGGCCATCTTGGTCCGCCACGCGCGCAGGAACTCGCGGTCGGCCCGCCAGAACCCGCCGCCGACGCGGTTCGCCCCGGGCTCGATGTGGATGTAGAGCGCGCCCGGCGCCCGCTTGTCGCCGTTGCGCGAGAGGACGGCGGCGACGTGCGTCTTGTAGGGCGCCTTGTTCTTCGAGAACCGCGTGTCGCGGTGGATCCGGAAGACGGCGCGCTTGGGGTCGCCGGAGAGCGGGAGCCCGCGCTCGGGGAGGCGCCGGCTGAGGTCGGCGACCAGCATCTGCATGGGCGCGCGGAGCTCCTCGTTGTAGAGGTCCTTGCGGGGCCGGAACCACTCGCGGTCGTTGTTCCGCTTGAGCCGGCGGAGAAAGGCGAAGGC
Organism: Rubrivirga halophila; assembly: GCF_046845755.1. Classification (GTDB taxonomy): domain Bacteria; phylum Bacteroidota; class Rhodothermia; order Rhodothermales; family Rubricoccaceae; genus Rubrivirga. The sequence continues at coordinate 3,224,809 of NZ_CP177357.1, read as the reverse complement.
GTCGTCGGTCAGGCCGGGAAAGGGGGCGAGCACGTCGGGCGGAGTGGCGATCACGGGGCGTCGGTGGGGCAGTGTGAGAGAACAGTCTGACCCGTCGTACGCACAAGTGCCGCCGAGTGTCCGCCCGCGCGAGAGAGGAGAAGAGGTGCAGAGGAAGGGAGAAGGTGAGGATGACCTGTGGAGAGGTCGCGCCGGGACCGCGCCCATCCTCCGGTCCTCGCCTCATTCCCTCCTCTTCTCCTTCCTACCCCGCCGCCAGCTGGCGGACCGCGAGCGCGGCGAGGAAGCCGGCGCCCGTCCGCAGCGCCTCCTCGTCGACCGTCATGCGGGGCGTGTGCAGGCCGTGCGTGATGCCGGCCGCGGGGTTGCCGACGCCGAGCACGGTAAAGCAGCCCGGCACGTGCTCGGTGTAGAAGGCGAAGTCCTCCGAGGCGTACCACATCGGCACGTCCATCACGCGGTCCTCGCCGACAAAGTCGACGGCGACCTCGCGGGCAAACGCCGCCGCGGCCTCGTCATTTCGCAAGACAGGGTAGCCGGGCACGATCTCGACCGTGCACGTCGCGCCGAAGGCCTGCGCGGTGTGCTCGGCCGTCCGGCGGATGAGCCCGTGCGCGCGCTGGCGCCAGTCCTCGTCCATCGACCGGAACGTGCCGTCGATCTTGACGCGGTCGGGAATGATGTTGGTGGCCCCGTCGGCGACGACGCGGCCGAACGACAGGATGGAGGCGACCTCGGGCGGGCGGTTCCGCGACATCACGGCCTGGAGCGCGGTCAGCACGTGGGCCTGCACGAGCACGGTGTCGGTGAGCTGGTGCGGCGCCGCCGCGTGGCCGCCCTCGCCCTCGATGGTCAGGAACACCTCGTCGTTCGCCGCCATGAACGGCCCGCCGCGCACGCCGATGACGCCGGCCGGGATCTGGGGGAAGACGTGCTGCCCGAAGATCCGCTCGACCGCGCCGTGCCCGGCCATCTCGCCAAGCACGCCCTCCTCGATCATCACGGTCGCCCCGCCCGGCGCCTTCTCCTCGCTAGGCTGAAAGACGAGCCGGACCGACCCCGCCAGCCCGTCGCGGACGCCGTGCAGGATGCGGGCCGCGCCGAGCAGCATGGCCGTGTGCGCGTCGTGGCCGCACGCGTGCATCGCCCCGTCGATTTCGGATGCGAAGTCGAGCCCGGTCGCCTCGGTGATCGGCAGCGCGTCGATGTCGGCGCGGAGCGCGACGACGGGGCCCGGCTCGGCGCCCTCGATGTGGCCGACCACGCCGGTCGTGGCGACGCCGGTCCGGACGTCGAGCCCGATCCCGCGCAGGTCGTCGGCGATGAGCGCGGCCGTCTCGTGCTCCTCGAACGCGAGCTCGGGCCGGCGGTGGATGGCGCGCCGCAAGCGGACAATCTCGGGGAAGACGTCGCCGGCGATCTGGCGGACGCGGTCGAGCATGGCGGGATCGGGGGGGCGGGGGCCGACGATACGCGCGGCGCGCGGGAACGGATCGCTGCACACGTCCTTAACACCGTTCCACTCGCCCCCTCCCTGGCCGTATGTCCCTTCGCTTCTCTCTCCTGGCCGCCCTGCTGGCGGTCCCCCTCACCGTCGGCGCCCAAACGGCGACCGACGTGACGCTCGACGCGCCCGACGGCACGACGGTTGCCATCGACCGCGACGACTATGGTGTCCCCCACATCACCGGCGAGACGGAGGCCGCCGTCTTCTTCGGTCAGGGCTTCGCGACGGGCCAGGACCGGCTGTTCCAGCTCGAAACCTTCTGGCGCACGGCGACCGGTCGGCTCGCGGAGCTCCAGGGCTCAGCCGCGCTGGCGCAAGACCAGGGCATCCGCACCGTCTACTACACGCCCGCCCAGCGGGCCACCCAGTTCGACGCCTTGACGCCCCGGCTCCAGACGATGATCTCGTCGTACGTCGACGGCATCAACGCCTACATCGACTCGACGGCGGCCGACCCGGCGACGTACCTCCCGGTCGAGTACGCCGTCGGCGGGTTCACGCCCGAGCCGTACACCGTCGACAAGGCGATGGCGGTGATGCAGTTCTTTATCCGCCGCTTTGGCGAGATCGGCGGCAACGAGCTGGCGCGGCTCGCGGAGCTCCAGGCGAACGGGACCGACTGGTTCGAGGCGAACCGGCCCGTCAACGACCCGACGGCGTCGGTGACGATCGAGGCGTCGAGCCAGGCGCCCCAGGCGACCGGGCGGACGTACACCGGCCCGCCGGTCGACCCGGCCGTGGCCGCGGCCGTCGAGCGCGAGCGCGCGGCGATGACGGCCGGCCTCGTTGCGAACGGCGTTCCCCACAAGTTCGGCTCGTTCGCGGCCGTGATCTCGGGCGCGATGTCGGAGTCCGGCCACGTGCTCTTGCTCGGCGCACCCCAGATGGGCCAGCCGCGCGTCGACAGCAAGGCCGTCACGGCCGAGTACGAGCTGCTCGTCGGCGACCCCGAGGGCGACGAGCTCCACGTGGCGGGCATGAGCGTGCCCGGCATCCCCGGCGTCATCATCGGCCGGACGCGCGGGCGGACGTGGACCTTCACGACCGGCGCGACCGACAATACGGACACGTTTACGCTGACGCTGGGCCCGCCGACCGCGGAGGGCATCCCGACGTACCTCGTCGACGGCGCTTTCGTCCCGGCCGAGCCCGTCGTCTCCACGATCGGCGTCCGCGGCGAGGACCCGGTGACGTACACGAGCTTCCGCACGGCGTACGGGCCCGTCTACTCGATCGACGCCGCGAACGGACGGGCGTACGCCTATAAGTACGCCTTCGAGGGCGAGGAGCTGGAGATGGCCGAGGCCTTGCTCGACGCCTGGGACGCGACCTCGATCGACGCCTTCCGGGCCGCCGCTGCGCGCATTCCGGTCTCGTTCAACATGTTCTACGCCGACCAGGAGCAGAACATCGCCTACTGGCACGTCGGCCAATACCCCGTCCGCCCCGGCGACGCCGACCCGCGCTTGCCGCTCCAGGGCGACGGCACGCAGGACTGGCTCGGGCTGACGGACTTTGCCCAGCACCCGCAGTCGGAGAACCCGGCGCAGGGCTACTTCGCGAACTGGAATAACAAGCCGGTCGCGTGGTGGAACCAGGGGGACAACGTCCGCTGGACCTCGACCTCGCCGGGCGGGTACCACCGCTACTACGACGGCGTCGAGGTTTTGAAGGACCACCTCGAGTCGGTCGGCGCCGTCTCGTTCGAGGAGCTCCAGGAGCTGACGCGCGTCGTCCGCACGAATGCGCAGTACCCGGAGTACCCGGCGACCTATCAGCAGGTCGTCGAGTTTGCCCAGGGTGGCAGCGACGCGGAGAACGTGATCCCGCCGGGCCAGAGCGGGTTCGTCAACGCGGCCGGCGTCCCGAGCGCCAACTTCGCCGACCAGTGGGAGCTGTACCAGTCGTCGGCGGGGACGGGCTCTATCGAGATGAAGCCGTTCACGTTTATCGGCGCGCAGCCCGTCGCGGCGGCGGAGAGCCCCGTCCCGCTGCCGGCGTTCGGCCTGCCGTTCCCGAATCCGAGCGCGCGTGCGGCGACGGTCGTCGTCCGCCTCGACGCGCCGGCCGAGGTCGAGGTCGCCGTGTTCGACGCGCTCGGCCGCCGCGTCGCGGTCGCCGCCTCGGGCCCGCGCGCCGCCGGCCGGCACGATCTGACGATCGACGCGAGCGTGCTCGCGCCCGGCGTGTACGTCGTCCGGCTGGCGACGGGCGGCGCCGTCCAGTCGCGCCGGTTGGTGGTTGCCCGCTAGCGCGGACCGATCTCGCACAACGAAGCGCGGCCCCGCTCCCGACGAAGGGGGCGGGGCCGCGCGGCGTTTGGAGCCGAGGGGCGCCTAGTTAAAGCCGACGCCCGAGACGGCCGGCCGCTCGTCGCGGTTGGCGATCTCCCAGGCCGTCCCGAAGACGAGCCGCCCGATCCGGGCCATCCGGTCGTAGTCGATCTTGTCCGCGCTGTCGCCGACGCCGTGGTAGTCCTCGTGGGTGCCCGTGAAGTAGAAGATGAACGGCACGTCGTACTTGCCGAAGTTCCAGTGGTCGGAGCGGCGGAAAAACTGGTTCGGGTCGTCGGGGCTGTTGAACCGGTCCGAGAGGAAGAGGTCTTGCCCGGTCGTCTCGTTGACGGCCGCGTTCCAGTCGTGGATGTCTTGGGAGATGAGGTCGCCGCCGATGATGTAGACGTAGTCGGTGGTGTCGAACCCGCGCTCGGGGTCATAGCGGCCGATCATGTCGATGTTGAGGTTGGCGGCGGTGTCCTCGATGGGCAGGAGCGGCTCGCGGTCGGCGTAGTACTCCGAGCCCAGCAGCCCCTTCTCCTCGCCGGTGACGTGGAGGAAGAGGATCGAGCGGCGCGGGCCATGGCCGTCCGCCTTCGCCTGCTGGAAGGCCTCCGCGATTTCGAGCATCGTCACCGTGCCTGAGCCGTCGTCGTCGGCGCCGTTGTAGATGGCGTCCTCGCCGTCGCCGTCGTCGCCGACGTGGTCGAGGTGGGCGGAGATGACGACGACCTCATTCATAAGGAGAGGGTCGGAGCCCTCGACGAAGGCGGCCACGTTCTCCGTCATCACGGTCTCCGTCGTGTACGTCGCGTCGAGCGCCAGCGTCAGGCCGGTGTCGCCGAGGGGGGGGGCGTCGCCCGCGACGCCGGCGGCCATCATCAAGTCGGCGACGGCCTCGCGGCTGGTCATCAGAATCGTCGGCAGGCCGGCGCCGTCGTCGGCATCGTCGCCCATCGCGGGGAGCGCGAGGCGGCCGGCGCGGAAGGCGCCCGCCACGCGGGGCGCGAGGTCGTCGGCCGTGGGGGCGACCGCCAGCAGGGCGCCGCGGACGCCCGCCGCCTGGAGCGTTCCGAGGGCCGCCCGCATGGCGCCCTGGTCAGCACCGGGGATCAGGACGGCGTAGGCGCCGTCGAGGTCGAGGCCGTCGAGCGCCGACCCGTCGCCGACGAAGACGAGCGGGCCCGGGGCGTCGTCGACGATGGTGCCGAAGGCGGGCGCCAGCGGGGCGCCGTCGAGCGCGTCGGCCGCGAGCGCATAGGTCGCGACCGCCTGCCCGCCCTGGCGGACGGTCACGCCGAGGCCGGTGAGGGTTTTCTGCTCCAGCCCGAACGGCTGGAGGTAGGCGTCGAGGGCGTAGGGGCTGGTGGCGCCGCCGGTGCCCTTGGGCGCGACGCCCATCGTGGCATACTGACCGGCGAGGTAACGGGCGGCAAAGCGCTGGCCCGGCGCGCCGGTCTCGCGACCGGCGAGGTAGTCGTCGGCGTAGACGTAGAGGTGGCCCGCCAACTCGGCCGGGGTGATGGTGGCCTGGTAGCGGCCCACGAGGGCGGCGTCGGCGAGGGCCGTGGGGGTCTGGGCGAAGGCGGGGGCCGCCAGCAGGACGGCGGCGGCGAGGGCGAAGCGCATGTGGGGGGAGGGAGGGAGCGCCGAGAACGTACGGCGGCGGGCTCCGGTGCCTGGGGGGCGGGATGTGGACGGAGCGTGGAGATGGGACGGGTGGTGCGGACGCACTATAGAACGGCCTCGATACGCGGATACCTTGGGTCTCAATGCGCGCCGTCTCTCTTCGGGACAGACGGTCCGTCGCGCTCCCGCACCAATCGGTAGGGACTGCGAAGGGCCCTCTAAATCCCGGTATGGGTTCGACGGCGTGCCGCACTTACCGCCGACGAAGCCTATCTTTGTCGACGCGCAGCCCCTGGGCTACGTATGCTTAGGGTGCTCGCTCCGTAGGTGCGACCCCCCCAGGTGCGACTCAACAACCCCCCACACCTCCTCATCTCCATGACGAGTACGTCTACTCTCCGGGCCGCTCTGCCGCGGCTCATCAACCACCTGGCCGTGTTGGCCCTCCTGCTGGTTGCGGGGGGCGCTTATGCCCAGGGCATCATCTACGTCGACACCGGAGGCAGCGATGCCTACTCCGGCACGTCGCCCAACTTCATCAGCGGCCAGGTCGACGACATGGGCCGTCCGATCGGCCCCGTCCGGACCGTCGACGCCGCCATCGTGCGCGTCAACGAGACGGGCGCGACCGAAGATGTCATCTCGATCGAGGCCAACGGCGCCAGCGGCTCGTACGCCATCCCGACCGGCGGCTTCGACTCCGACGTTGACGACATCACCTTCACGGCTCGCAACTCGGGCACGTTCACGCAGGTCCGGTTCACGGGCGGCGGTACGGCCGTCTTCACGGCCGACGACCTCGCCTTCACGTCGTCCGGCGGCACGTTCCTGTTCGACGACGTCGACTTCGAGGACGGCGACGTCGACCTCGGCACCGGCGTCGTGGCCTTCGTCGACAACGCCAACGTCGAGGTGACCTCGACGGTCGCCACGGGCAACCCGACCTACATCGGCTCGGTCTACCTCCTCTACAACGGGGACGACGACTTCACGACGGGCGCCCTGCTCCCGACCGTGTTCGCCAACGGCAGCACCCTCGAGGTCGCGCTCAACGACGGTGGCGACACCGACCTGACGCTCACCTTCGATAAGGACATCTCGTTCCGCACGGGCGACTTCATCGTCCAGGGCGAGAACAACGTTGAGGGCCAGACGACGGTGCTCGGCGTCACGACGTTCGACCTCGACAACGTGGGCGGCGAGGCCGGCAACGCCGGTGACATCGTCATCGCCGCTGGCACGGCTTCCAGCCCCGCCATCGCTGACTTCTCGGGGACCACCTTCCCGGAGGTCGACTCGATCTTCAACGAGGGCACGCTCAACTTCAGCGGCACCACGCTGCAGGTCCTGGGCGACTTCATCAACCAGGGCACCGTGATCGGCGGCAACATCGACCTCAATGGCTCGATGACCGCGGAGTTCGCGCCGGGCCCCGGCTTCACGATCAACCGCCTCCGCATCGGCAACGGCCCGAACAACGACCCGGACGACATCAACGACCCCAAGGTCGTGACCTTCACCGAGGACGTCATCCTGGCCGGCAACTTCGTCGTGTTCGAGAACGCGACGGCCCAAATCGAAGACCAGGCCGTGACCCTCGAGGGCACCGGCAACACGGTCATCATCGCCGACGGCGGCCGCGTCTCCACCGACGACGACGGCGCGCTGATCTTCGCGGGCGACGCCCAGGAGATCCAGGGCGACGGCATGTTCGGCAACCTCACGGTTGCGACGACCGACACCGGGATCATCGCCTCGGGCGGTGAGCTCGAGTTCGACGGCACCATCACGCTCGCCTCCGGCGGCATCGACATCGTCGCTGGCGACCTCTCGCCGGCGGCCTCGAACACCGACGCGCTCGTCGTGGTCAACTTCGAGGACACCGACGCCACGATCCTGGCGGCCGGCGGCACGTTCAACGCGGCCGACGTCGACTTCGACCTGTCGTACTTCGGCAACAACGTCGCCAACAACCGGACCGCGGCCGACGAGTTCGACACGGACAACCTTCGTGACCTCCTGGTCCGCGCCGAGGGCACCCTCGACGCCTCCGGCCAGGAGGGTGGTGACATCTCGGGCAACGTGACGCTGACGGCGACCACGCCGACGTCCGCGTCCACGACGAACCCGCTGACGAACGGGGCCAACCCGGACCTCATCGTCATCTTCCCGGACGACGCCGGTGCGGGCGACACGACCGAGATCCTCGGCTCGCTCGTCGTCAACAACGACGTCCGCCTCGACATCGTCGACGACTCGGTGCTGTCCCTCGCGGGCGCCGCCAACACCGTCAACGGTGAGATCGAGGGCGACGCGGCCTCCGTGCTGCTCCTGCAGGACGGCGTCACGATCACGAGCACGCCGGCGACCAACGCCTTCGCCACGCTCGACATCAACGTGGAGCTGGACGAGGACGCCAACGTGACGATCGCCAACCCGCGCACCATCGATGGCACCATCGTGAGCGACGGCGACGACTCGCTCCTGACGCTCGGCCTCGGCTCGGACAACGAGTTCTCCGGCACGGCCCTGCTGTACGGCGGGATCCTCAACGCCGGCAACGTGACGGGCGACGTCGCCCTCGACGGTGGCCTCACCCTGACGCGCAGCGTCGAGTTCTTGGGTGACGTCAACGTGGAGGAGACGCTCACGCTCGGCGCGAACGACCTGCTCCTGACCACGCCGGGGATCGCCTTCGACCTCGACGACATCACGGAGGTCGTCGCCACGACGGGCGCCATCGCCTTCTACGGCAACGGCTCCACGTTCGACGGCGACGACGCGTCGGTCCCGAACCTCCGGTTCTCGGACGACCCGCGCACGGCGCCGTCGTTCTTCGGTGACTCCTACCAGCTGGTGGGTGACGCCGGTGTCACGGTGACGAACACGCTCCGCGTGAACGCCTTCGTGGCCACCGACGCCGACGACGACGAGGTCATCACGCTCGTGGACGGCGGCACCTACGTCGTCGACAGCCAGGGTGGCGGCCTCGTCGCCGACGCCGCGTTCTTCGGCTCCGACCCCGGCCTCGTCTTCGCGGGCGACTTCAACCTGTTCGTCGCTGCGGAGATCGATACCTACGGGTCCTACGAGGTTGCCATCGTCAACCTCTTCAACCCGGGCAGCATCCTGACCCTCGGCGCGTACAACTCGGGCTCGTTCCCGGACTACGCGACGATCACGTCCGGTGGCGCTCCGTTGCTGTTCACGTTCAACGTTCAGGACCTGACGGTCCGTCAGGACCCGCTCGCCGGGACCTTTGACGACGACCCGACGGATTCGAACAACCCGACGCTCAACCTCGCGGGCCACGACATCAACGTGTCTGGCGACGTGACGATGACCGGGAGCGAGGACTACGTCAACGTCCAGTTCGACACGTACGGTGGCCCGGTCCTCGGCCGTGGCACGAGCGCCGACCCGATCGCTCAAATCGCCTTCGTCGGCGACAGCGAGTCCATGCTCAACACCCCGGCCGGCGTCACGACGCTGGGTGACGGTGTCGACTACCGGATCGCCAAGTCGCAGGCCGCCTCCATCACCAGCACGACCACGGTGTCCCTCGACGGGCCGCTCGCGGGCCGCGCGGTGACGGGCTCGGTCGACATGCCGGTCTACGAGTACACGCCGATCCTTGACGCCTCGACGGGCGCCATCGACACGACGACGCCGGTGACCCTCAACGGTGGCGCCATCGCGTTCGACGACCAGTTCGACACGACGGCGACCGAGGACAACGACGATGAGACGCTCATCCTTCAGAGCGGCATCTTCGTCGTCGGTACCAAGGACAACCAGCAGAGCGTCTACGTGCGTCTCGACCACGAGAACTCGAGCGCGCTGCAGGGCTTCGGCAACACCGACAACGGCCAGGGCTTCGTGTTCGCCAACGCGAACGGGACGCTCGACCAGAATGACGCCTCGACGGTGCTTCCGAACTCCTACATCGGTGGCAACGTGCGCAAGCGCGTGGCCAACATCGCAGGGCTCGGCACGCCGGGCCGCGTGATCTACCCGACGGGTGAGAAGCCCGACGCGGACGACATGCCGGACTACGGCCCGTTCGTGTTCGACTTCGAGTCGAGCGGTGCTGGCACCCCCTTCGGTGCCCGCCAGGTCAACGTGACGTTCGTCGGCGAGTCGCCGGGCCAGAACGACAGCCTCCCGCTCGCCGACAACGGCGACGGCACCACGATCGAGGGTGTGGCTGACTTCTACTGGCTCGTCTCGACGACCGGCCCGGCCTTCGGCCAGGGCACGACGTTCAACATCGAGGCTCGCTCCGACGACTACGAGATCACCGGCGTGACCGATGACCTCGAGCTCGTCCGCCGCCAGGCGGGTGACGTCGGGACCAACAACTACGTTGGCATCGGCGGCGACGCCTCGGTCTTCCAGATCGACCTCGACGGCGCCGACGAGGGCGACCCGGCCGATGACGCCGTCATCGTTCAGGAGTCCGTCGCCACGACGTTCCTCGGGCCCCAGGGCACCATCATCACCTTCGGCCTCGCGGTTTCCACGCGGCCGGTGGCGACCGATGACGGTGTCACGCCGACGTCCTTCGCGCTCAATGGCAACGTGCCGAACCCGTTCCGTACCCGGACCGCTCTCAGCTTCGACCTCTCCGAGGCCGCTGAGGTGAGCGTCGACGTGTACGACACGATGGGCCGCCGCGTCGCCAGCATCGACAAGGGCGCCATGAGCGCCGGTGCCGATCAGCGCGTCGAGATCGACGGCACGGGCCTCGCCTCGGGCGTCTACGTCTTCCGCCTCACGGTGGAGGGTGCGACCGAGACGATCGTCCGGACCGGTCAGATCACGCTCACCCGCTAAGGCGAGCTGATCACCGACAAGTCCCGAGGGGCCCCGATGCGCAAGCGTCGGGGCCCCTCGACTGTTTGGGCCCTGCCGCGTCCGTGGCGGGGCCCTCCGTCAATTAGGGGTGTTGCACGGGGCGTACCTTCGGGACCGATTCTCCCCCCGACCGATGCGCCCGCTCCTGATCCTCCCGCTTCTGGCCCTCGGGCTTCTGGCCTGCTCCGACAACGCCGACTCCGCCGACGGCGGCGCACGGGGTGAGGGGGCGACGGCGCGACCGACGCCGCTCGAGCGCACGCCGGAGGGCGGCGTGGTGGACCAACGAGCCGAGGCCGTGACCGTGCGCAGCCTGGACGCTGGCGACCGCTGGTGCGTGATCACCTACGAAACCTCCGATGGGGAGATGGGGACTGCGAACGGCTACTCCGGGCTCTGCGAGCAGACCGACAAGCTCGGCCAGGAGGTGCAGCTGGGCCTGACCACGTTCGATGCCCCCGTCGCGTGCGCGGACGGGTCGGAGGACTGTGTGGACGGGCGGATCGAGGTCGTCAACGTGTTCCTCCCGCTGGACGCTCAGTAGAGGCGTCGGCGCTTGTCGAGGTAGGCGCGGAGCGCGTCGGCGTAGGGCCGGGCCGTGTCCAGCGGGACGTAGTCGACGCCGGCCTCGCGGCAGCGCTGGCGGACGTGCTCGACGAAGGCCTCGGCGGCGGCGCGGTAGCCCTCGCGGACCTGGGCCGGCTGGAGCGTCCGCTCCTGGCCCGTCTCGAGGTCGCGGACCAGAATCGGCCGGTCGGCAAAGTCGAACCGGCGCTCGGTCGCGGCGTCGAGCACGTGGAAGACGACGACCTCGTGGCCGCGATGCCGGAGGTGGCGCAGCGCCCGGACGGTGTCGTCGGGGCCCGACTCGAACAGATCGGAGACCACGACGACGAGCGCGCGGCGCGGGATGCGGTCGGCCACCTCGTGCAGGGCGGCGGCGGCGTTCGTGGCCGTGCCCGTGGCATCTCCGGTGGACAGAGCCGCCAGCCGCGCCAGCAGAGCCCGGACGTGGGCCCGCGTGCCCTTGGGCCGGATCAGCGTGTGGACGCCCTCGTCGAAGGCGACGAGGCCCGTCGCGTCGCGCTGCCGCGCCATCAGCACGTGGAGCGCGCCCGCGAGCGTGGCGCCGTACGCCAGCTTGGTCAGCCCGGCCTCGCCGGCGTAGCGCATCGACGCCGACGTGTCGAGCACGACGTAGTGGCGGAGGTTGGTCTCCTCCTCGTACCGCTTGACGACGAGCCGGTCGCTGCGGCCGTAGACCTTCCAGTCGACGTGGCGGAGCGCGTCGCCGGGGTTGTAGGCGCGGTGCTCGGCGAACTCGACGGAGAACCCGTGGTAGGGGCTCTTGTGCAAGCCGGTGATGAAGCCCTCGACGACGGCGCGGGCGCGCAGTTCGAGCGACTCGATCTGGGCGAGCTCGGCGGGCGTGTGGAGCGGATCGGCCATGGGGCAGGGTAACGCCGGGACAAGGGCGTTCGCGCGGGGATCGGAACGGGGAGGACGACAGGGGAGGCCCGGGGCGAGCTCGCCCGCGCCACCCCGCCCCTCAAGAGCGTGGGGGGTGGCCTGCCGACGCCCCGTCCCCCCGCCTCGCGCGGCGGTAGCTTGCGGGCATGCCGCCGACCGACGCCGTCAAGGCCCACCTCATGGACGCCGCCGACGTGGCGCGGACGCTCGACCGTCTGGCGCGGCAGATCGTCGAGGAGCTCGACGACGACGCCTCGGCGGCCGACCGGCTCGCGCTCGTCGGGATGCAGACGCGCGGCGTGCACCTCGCGCGGCGCCTGCGCGACCGGATCGAGGCCATCGAGGGGGTCCGCCTGCCGTTCGGCGTGCTCGACGCGACGTTCTACCGCGACGACGTCGGCATGGGAATGGGCCGCCCGACGCCGCTCGTCCAACCGACCGACATCCCGTTCTCGCTCGACGGCCGCCGCGTCGTGCTCGTCGACGACGTGGTGTACACGGGCCGGACCACGCGCGCGGCGCTCGACGCGCTCGTCGACCTCGGGCGCCCCGCGAGCGTGCGCCTGCTCGCGTTCGTCGACCGCGGCCTGCGCGAGCTGCCCGTCGCCCCCGACTACGTGGGGCGCCACATTCCAACGGCCCCCGGCGAGCTCGTCCGCGTCCGGCTGACGGAGGAGGACGGCGAGGACGGCGTCTGGCTCGTGTCCAAACCCGTTCCGGGCTGAATGCACCCGTGTCCCCGATGACTCCAGGCCTCCCCACCCCCAAGCCCGCCGAGCGCTTGCGACACCGGCACCTGCTGGGGCTGGCGGGCTACGACGCCGACGAGATCCGGCTCGTGCTCCAGACCGCGCGCGCGTTCCGCGACGTGCTGGAGCGGCCCATCAAGCGCGTCCCGAGCCTGCGGGGCGTGACCTGCTGCAACCTCTTTTTTGAGAACTCGACCCGGACGCGGCTGTCGTTCGAGCTCGCCCAGAAGCGGCTCTCGGCGGACGTGACCAACTTCTCCGCCTCGGGGTCGAGCGTGTCGAAGGGCGAGACGCTCAAGGACACGGCCCGCAACATCGAGGCGATGAAGATCGACCTCGCCGTCATCCGCCACCGCTCGGCGGGCGCGGCCCAGTTCCTCACACGCTGCATCGACGGCGTGGTCGTGAACGCGGGCGACGGGCAGCACGAGCACCCCACGCAAGCACTCCTGGACGCCCTCACGGTCTCGGACCTCGCCGTCCCGGGCCGCCCCGGCCTCAAGGGCTTCGACTTCGCGGGCATGAACGTCGCCATCATCGGCGACATCGCGCACAGCCGCGTCGCGCGGTCGAACGTCTACGGGCTGACGGCGCTCGGCGCGCACGTCACGCTGTGCGGCCCGCGCACGATGATGCCGCGCGACATCGAGGAGGCGCTCGACGGCCGCGACGTGTCGGTGACGGACCGGCTCGAGGAGGCGCTCGACGGGTGCGACGTGGCGATGGCGCTGCGCATCCAACTCGAGCGCCAGTCCGACTCGATCGGGCTGACGCCGTCGCTGCGCGAGTACCACGCGATGTACGGCCTGCGCCCGGAGCACCTCGACGCGAACCCGGACCTGTGGGTGATGCACCCCGGGCCGGTGAACCGCGGCGTCGAGATGGCCGGCGAGGTGGTCGACTCGGACCGCTCGGTCATTCTGAATCAGGTCACGAACGGGGTCGCCGTGCGGATGGCCGTGCTGTACCTGCTGGCGGGCGCGGACACGATGACGGACGCCGAGGCGGGCTCGTGACGAACCCGATCCCTGGTCGCCGGCGTGCTGCTCGGCAGACCCCCCTTCCGCGTGGCGCATCGATCCGGCCGGTCGCCAGTCCCGGGACATCTCGGGTCGCGGGAGGGGGTACCACGCGGACTGTCCCCCTTGGCAAGGGGGACAGCTTGGCCGCGCAACGCCGACCGCGTCGGATGGCGAGCCGCTGGCGCGGTCAAGCGGGGGGTCTGCCGAGCACAGCGACACGCCCTCGCATGCATGCACACGGCCTCCTCGTCTTGCTGGCGCTGCTCGCCGGCGGGGCGTGCGCGCAGGCGCCGACACCTGAGACCCCGAAGGACGAGCCCGTCGTGGCGCGGACGATCGCGCTGACCGTCGACGACCTGCCCGTCGGGCGGCGGCACGCGCTGGCCCACGACCAGCGGGTGACCCGGGGCCTGCTGGCGCAGATCGCGCAAGCCGACGTCCCGGCCATCGGGTTCGTCAACGAGGGCAAGCTGGACGTGGCGGGCGAGCGGGACGCGCGCGAGGCCATGCTCCAGGCCTGGGTCGACGCGGGCCACGACCTGGGCAACCACACCTACGATCACCCGTCGCTGTTCAACACCCCGCTGGCCGAGTTCAAGGACGAGGTCCGGCGCGGGAACGTGGTGACGAACCGGCTGCTGGCGGCGCGGGGCGACTCGGTCCGCTACTTCCGGCACCCGTTTCTGAATGTCGGCCCGGATCTGGAGACGAAGCGGGCGTTCGAGGCGTGGCTGGCGGCCGAGGGGCTGACGGTCGCGCCGGTCACGCACGACAACGCGGAGTACGTCTACGCGCTTGCCTACGACCGCGCCCAGGACGCGGGCGACGACGCGCTCGCGGCCCGCGTCGCCGATGCCTACCTCGCCTACATGGACACGACGGCGGCCTACTTCGAGGTGCTCGGCCGGGAGCTATTCGGCCGCGAGCTGGCGCACGTGCTCCTTCTCCACGCGAACGCCCTCAACGCCGACCATCTCGGGCGGCTCGTGGCCGTCTTCCGCCAGCGCGGCTACACCTTCGTCACCCTCGACGAGGCGCTCCGAGACCCCGTCTACGCCTCCGACGACACGTACACCGGCCGCGCCGGGATGTCGTGGCTCCAGCGGTGGGCGATCACGCGCGGCGTCCCCCTCACCTCCGAGCCTCACCCCGACGACTGGGTGGAGGCAATTGCGTACCCGAACCGATGACCGACCGCATGACCGTGGGCTGGCAAGAGTGGCTGGCCTTTCCCGAGCTGAACCTGCCCGCCGTCCGCGCCAAGATCGACACCGGCGCGCGGACGTCGGCGCTCCACGCGCGCGAGATCCGGACCGAGGTGCGCGACGGCGAGACGATCGCCGTGTTCGTCGCCAACCCCTTGTTCCGCGGCCACCAGCTGGCGGTCGCGTGCGAGGGCGTCGTCGTCGACGAGCGCGAGGTCACGTCGTCGAGCGGGCACACCGAGCTGCGCGTCGTCATCGAGGCCATGCTGCGGCTGGGGCTGGCGACCGACGCGCCCGAGTGGCCCGTCGAGCTGTCGCTGACCGACCGCGACGGGATGCGCTTTCCGATGCTGCTCGGCCGCGAGGCCATGTCCGGCCGCGTGCTCGTCGACTCGGGCGGGTCGTACCTGTTGGGCCGCCCCGACCACCCCGGCGCGTTTTACGAATAGAGGGGGCCGTGCGAGGAGGCGGTTTGAGAATAGACGGGGACGGGGGAGAATGCGCGGGAGGCGGCGGTACTCTGAGCCCCCGTCCCGTCCTCGATTCCCCCGCCCGAATGCGCCTCGCGATCCTTTCCCGCAACCCCTCGCTGTACTCCACCCGGCGGCTCGTCGAGGCGGGCGAGGCGCGGGGCCACGAGGTCCAAATCCTCGACACGCTCCGGTGCACGGCGCACCTGACGGCGAACGGGCCCGAGGTCCACTACCACGGCGAGCGGCTCGACCCGCCGGACGCGATCATCCCGCGCGTCGGCGCCTCGATCACGTTCTACGGGCTCTCCATCGTGCGCCAGTTCGAGTCCATGGGCGTGTGGTCGCTCAACAGCGCGATGGGCATCACGCGCTCGCGCGACAAGTTGCGGGCCCACCAGTTCCTGGCCAAGAAGGGTATCGCGCTGCCACGCACGGCGTTCGCCCACCAGGCCGACGACGCGGCCGACCTGATCAAGTCCGTCGGCGGCCCGCCGGTCATCGTCAAGCTGCTCGAGGGGACGCAGGGCGTGGGCGTGGTGCTGTGCGAGACGAAGAAGGCGGCCGAGAGCGTCATCCAGGCGTTCCGCGGGATGAAGGCCTACCTGCTGGTGCAGGAGTTTATCAAGGAGGCCGGCGGCGCGGACGTACGGCTGTTCGTGGTCGGCGACCGCGTCGTCGCCGGGATGAAGCGGCAGGGCGCTGAGGGCGAGTTCCGCTCGAACCTCCACCGGGGCGGCAGCGCCCGGCAGATCAAGATCACGCCGGCGGAGCGCAAGACGGCCGTGCTGGCGTGCAAGTCGCTCGGCCTCAGGGTCGGCGGGGTCGACGTGCTCCAGTCGGAGCGCGGGCCGCTCGTGCTGGAGGTCAACTCGTCGCCGGGCCTGGAGGGGATCGAGAAGGCGACGGAGAAAGACGTGGCCGGGACCATCATCACGTTCATCGAGAAGAGCCTGGCGGCGCGGAAGGGAGAGTAGAGGAAGGGAGGAGATGAGGAGGGGAAGCGGCGCGCTGAGCAGCCCGTGCGGCAAACCCGATCCTCTTCTCCTTGTCCCTCTTCTCTTCCATTCCTGACCCTACCCCAGCGCGGGCGAGGGCGCGTGGGAGCGGCGCGGGGCGATCCGGCGGCGGAGCCGCAGCGCCGGGCGTTCGATGACCCAGTAGAACCCGGCGCCGACGACGGCGACGGCCGCCAGCCCCGACGCCAGCGCGAGCGGCAAGGGGAGCCCGCCGAGCGGCGTCCGCGTGACGGCGTCGAAGACGGTCGCGTGCGTCATGTAGACGCTGTACGAGACGAGCGCCGTCCACCGGACGGCGGCGCTGGAGGCGAACGGCAAGGCCTTCCGGTCCGCCACGGCGACCAGCACAGCGACGAACGCGAGGTCGACCCCGGCGTACGCGTACCGGTTGAGGATGTCGACGGGCAGCCAGGGGATCGTCGCCACGAACGCGAGCCCGGGCAGCGCCAGCAGCGTCCCGGCGCGGCGGAGCGCGGGCCACAGGTCGGCGCGGCGGTGGTAGACGTAGGCCGCCGCGACGCCGAGGGCGAGCCCTTCGAGCCGCATGTGCGTGGCCGTGTACTGCAGCCCCCACGGGTCGGCCCCGTCGGCCACGGTGAGCACGCGGGCCAGCAGCGACCCGAGGGCCGCCGCGCCGAGCGCGAGCGGGACGCCGCCGCGGAACCGGCGCGAGACGCCGAGCACGAGCGGGAGCGCGAGGTAGAAGTGCTCCTCGACGCACAACGACCAGCTGACGCCCCAGTAGGGCAGGCCGGTGTAGTTCTGGGCAAAGGCGAGGTACCGCCAGTCGAACGGCTCGGCGTTCGTCGTGGCGACGGCCCGGACGCCATAGATGACGACGAGGGCCACGAGGTACGGCGGGATCGTCCGGAGCCAGCGCCGCGCCCAGAACCGGCCGGTCTGGACCGACCCGAAGTCGGTCAGCTCGCGCCAGTAGAGCCCGCCGACGAGCCAGCCCGAGAGCACGAAGAACAGGTCGACGCCGACCCAGCCGGACTGCAGCACGTGGTCGCCCCAGGGGCCGGCGTCGATCAGCCCTTCGCCGACGGCGTTGACCAGCACGACGGGCACAATCGCGAGCGCGCGGAGCAGGTCGAGGTTGGCGACGCGGCGGGTCCGGGGTGGCCCCGTTTCTAGCGTCGGGACACCGGCGGCGTGTCCGTCCCCTCCCGCCTCGGTGCCGAGCCGGACCCACTCGGGCAGGCGCGGCGAGGGCGGGCGAGGGCGGGTGGGTGCGTCTGCGTTCATGGGCATGGAGGGGCTGCCCAGAGAGATTGCCCGGACCGTGCCGTGTCGAGAGAACGTGTCACCCCGGGCGCCAGCGGAACGGCTCTGTGACATTTGGGGCGAGGTGTTTCATTCCCGTCCCGGAATCGGTCTCAGGTTGCCGGGGCCGGCGCGAGCGGCTATCCTCGCACACCCGTCCGAGTCCGCTCATGCGAATCGCCTGCCCGTCGTGCGCCTGGGAGCCGACCGCCGACGCGCGGTGGTCGTGCACGTGCGGCCACGCGTGGAACACCTTCGAGACGGGCGGCCAGTGCCCGGCGTGCGGGCGCCTCTGGCGCGAGACGCAGTGCCTGGCGTGCGCGCAGTGGGCCAAGCACCACGACTGGTACCACGGCCTGCCGTCGGTCGAGGTGCTCCTCGGAGAGGCGGAGGTGGAGGGCTAGGCGATGGGCCCGGCGGCGCCTAGCTCGCGTGCGCCGTCGGCCACAGCGACTGCCGGCGGGCGCCGACGCCGAGGCCCGCGAGCACCGCCAGCGCGGCGGCGCCGACGGCCGCCAGCAGGGCGCCCTCGACGCCCGAGCCGATGGCCGCGAACGCCCATCCCAGCACGAGCGCCGCCGCCAAGTCGGCCGTCCGCGACAGCCACCACGCGCCGACGGCGCCGACGGCCACGATCACCACGATCGGCCACACGATGGCGTCGGCGGTCCACCCCAGGCTGCGGAGCCAGACGGTCAGGTTGAGCGGGGTCGCGACGGCGAGCCACGCCAGCCACAGCGCCGTCGGGACGCCCAGCGCCCAGCGCTCGGCGCCGCGCAGCGCCAGCCGATCGAGACGGACGTACAGGGCCACGAGCGAGGCCAGGATGCCGACGATGACGAGCGCCGCGAGCCCGAACCGGCCCGTCAGCCACGGGATCTGCCACAGCCCGTTGAGCACGTTCGCCAGCACGAACGGCCCGGCCACGCGGTCGATCCGGGCGCCGCGCTGGGCCGGGAGCGCCTGCCAGACGGCGAACACGGCGACGCCGACGAAGATGACCGACCAGATGCCGAACGCCCACCCGGGCGGCGTGATCGGCGTGTCGTTGACGTCGGAGACGGCGCCGGTCTGGACCCCGAACAGCAGCCCGGCGCCGGCCAGCCCGTTGAGGACGAGGTTGAGGGCGGCGGCGACGACGACGACGAGCTGGCGGAGGCGGCCGTGCATGGGGCGGCAGAGGAGGGGACGCTCGGAACGCGACGCCGCGCGCGGGGCTCCGCGGACCCTGCCGGCGCCGGGCCCCGTACCCCGGCGGTCTCCCCACCCCGCCATGCTCGGACTCGACGCCTTGACCCCCAACGACCGCGACCGGGTCCGCGCCGACCTGCGGATCGCGCTGACGGCGGGCGTCGTGGCGACCGTGCTGATGGGCGCCATCGTGGTCCTGCTCGGGAACGTGACCGACAGCGAAGCGCGGCTGCTGATCGAGGCGGCGCTCCCGACGGTCCGGACGTTCGCCTCGACGGCGATGGTCGTCAGCGCCTCGAC
The DNA here is from genome assembly GCF_046845755.1 of Rubrivirga halophila. Taxonomy (GTDB): domain Bacteria; phylum Bacteroidota; class Rhodothermia; order Rhodothermales; family Rubricoccaceae; genus Rubrivirga. The sequence goes on along the minus strand of NZ_CP177357.1, from coordinate 3,205,848 downwards.
GCTGGCGCTGATGCTGACGATCCTGGGCCTGACCTCGAACACGGACTCCGACATCCGGGGCGGGCACTACGAGCGGATCCGCCAGATCGCCCTCGCGGACGTGGTCGTGTTCACGATGGCGACGCTGCTGCTCGTCGTGCTCATCATCCCGCTCGGCGAGGCGACGGGCATCGCGCACCGGTGGTACAGCGCCATCTTCTACGCGACGACCCTGCTCTCGGCCGTGATCGGCGGGCTGGCCGTCGGGGTGATGCTCCTGATCTACGCGGCCGTCCGCGACCTGACGATGACGTTCGGGCCCGGCGACGAGAACCCGCTGCTAGAGGACGAGGAGACGGCGGCCGGCTAGGACAGGATCAGGTCGCGTTCGGGCTTCCGCCGCCTGGCCCACCGGAAGAGAAGAGAAGAGGGCGAGAGGAGAAGAGGCTATGCCCGGAGGGCCTCCGTTCCTCTTCTCGTCCACTCCTCTTCTCGCATCAGGCCGCGCTGAGGCCGCCGTCGACGACCAACGTCTGGCCGGTGACGTAGGCGGCGGCGTCGGAGCACAGGTAGGCCACGGCGGCGGCGATCTCGTCGGGCTGGCCGAGGCGCCCGGCGGGGATGCGGCGCGCGAGGTCGGCAGGCGCCTGGTCCATCGCGTCCAAGCCCCCCGTGAGCATCGGCGTCTCGGTAAAGCCGGGGCAGACGGCGTTGACGCGGACGCCGGTCCGGGCCGTTTCCAGCGCCGTCGTCCGCGTCAGCCCCACGACGGCGTGTTTGGCCGCCGAGTACGCCGCGTGGAGCGGGAAGCCCTTGACCCCGGCCACGCTGGCGATGGTCACGATCGACCCACGGCCGGCTGCCAGCAGGTGCGGGAGCGCGTGGCGGATCCCATAAAACACGCCGTGGACGTTGACCTCGAACACCCTGCGCCAATCATCCGCGGAGACCGCGTGGACGGGCCGGACGGGCCCCTCAATGCCCGCGTTGTTGACCAACACGTCGAGCCGCCCGAACGTCTCCGTGGCCGTGTGGACCGCCGCGGCCACCTCGTCCTCGACGGCCACGTCGCACGGCGCGAACCGGGCGACGGCGCCGAGGTCTTCGAGCTGGCGGACGGTCGCGAGCGCGCCGGCCTCGTCGCAGTCGGCGACGACGATGGCGTGCGCGGGGCGGCCAGGGGCGGGTGCGGCGAGCGCGAGGGCGACCGCGCGGCCGATCCCGCTGGCGGCGCCGGTGACGAGAGCGACGGGGGTGTCCATGCGTGGGGCGGGAGGGGGCGGGACAGGGTACGCGCCGTCCTTTGCTTAGTCGAACGCCTGGGCGACAAGCGTTTCGGCCTCGTCGTAGGCGTCGGCGGCGGCGGTCAGCTTGCCGAAGGCGCTCTCGAGCGAGCCGCCCCCGCCGGCCGCCGAGATCTCCTCGGGCGAGCCGGTCTGCAGAATCCGCCCGTCGCGGACCACGACGACCAGGTCAGCCACCTTCTCGACGGCGTCGAGCAGGTGCGACGAGTAGAACACGGACCGGCCCTTCAGCGCGAGCGTCCGGAGGAGGGCGCGCGTCTGGAGCACGGCATGCGCGTCGAGCCCGCCGAGCGGCTCGTCGAGCAGGAGCACGGCGGGATCGTGCAGAAGCGCGGCCGAGATCAGGACCTTCTGTTTCATGCCCTTCGAAAACCCCGTCATCGAGCGGTCGCCGTCGTCGGCGAGCCCCCAGAAGGCGAGGTGCGCGGCGGCGCGGGCGCGGATCGTTGCCTCGTCCAGGCGGTGCATCCGGCCGATGAAGGTGAGGTACTCGTCCGGGGTGAAGCTCTCGTAGACGTGGCCATGCTCGGGGACGTACCCGAACCGCCGCTTGGCCGCCAGCGGGTCCGCCACCACGTCGACGCCACCGACGATCACGCGCCCGGTGTCGGGCGGGAGCGCGCCGGTGAGCAGCCGCATCGTGGTCGTCTTGCCCGCCCCGTTCGGCCCGACGTACCCCGCCACGGACCCGGCCTCGACCTCGAACGTGACCCCGTGCAGGATGGGCGTGCCGTCGATGGCGACGTGGACGTCCTGGACAGAGATCATCGGAAGAGGGAAGGAGGGGTCGAGGTGAGGAGGGATGGGCAGAGAGAGGGCCCGGATGCCTCCATCCCGCACCCTCGGTATCCCTCTCAGCCAGGAGGCCACTGCAGGCCGCGCCCGCCGAGCAGGTGGACGTGGAGGTGGAAGACGGTCTGGCCCGCGCCCGCGCCGTTGTTGACGACGAGTCGGTAGTCGCTGAGCCCCTCGGCGTCGGCCACCTGGCGGGCGACCGTAAAGAGGTGCCCGACGAGCGCCTCGTCCTCGGGCTCGATGGCGTCGGCGCGCGGGATCGGCTTGCGCGGGACGACCAGGATGTGGACGGGCGCCTGGGGCGCGATGTCGCGGAACGCGATCGCCCGCTCGTCTTGGTAGACGAGGTCGGCCGGGATGTCGCCGTCGGCGATCTTCTGGAACAGCGTTTTGTCGTCGGCCACGGGTGGCAGGTCGGCGGTGCGGGCGCGCAAGCTACGCGGGGTCGGGCCGGACCGCCGCCAGCCGGTCGCGCGTAGCCGGGGCCCCGCCTGCCGCCCGATGCGTCCCTACGTCCTCGCCGATCTCCCCTGGTCCACCGTCCGCGACGCGTCGTACGACGTGGCGGTCCTGCCCTGGGGCGCGACCGAGCCCCACAACCTCCACCTCCCGTACGCGACGGACACCATCCAGGCGGCGGCCGTCGCCGCCGAGGCCGTGCGGCGGGCGTGGGCGCGGGGCGCGCGTGCGCTCGTCCTGCCGGCGATCCCGTTCGGGGCGAACGCGATGCAGCTCGGGCTGGGGCCCGTCATCGACCTGAGCCCGACGACGCAAGCGGCCGTCTTGGGCGACGTGGTCCGGAGCCTGGAGGCGGCGGGCGTGCCTCGTCTGGTGCTCCTCAACGGGCACGGCGGCAACGACTTCAAGCCGATGGTCCGCGAGCTCCAGGGCCGGACCGACCTGTTTCTGGCGACCCTCGACTGGTGGCGCGCGGCCCCGGCCGACGACCACTTCGACGCCCCGGGCGACCACGCCGGCGAGCTGGAGACGAGCGCGATGCTCCACCTCCGGCCCGACCTGGTGCGTCCGCTGGGGGAGGCGGGCGACGGGGCCGAGCGGCCGTTCCGGGTCGCCGCGCTCCGCGAGGGCTGGGCCTGGGCCCCCCGCGACTGGCGCCGGATGACGGCCGACACCGGCGTCGGCGACCCCCGCGCGGCGACGGCCGCCAAGGGTGCGGCCTTCGTCGACGCCGTCGCCGAGCGCGTCGCGTCGTTCCTGGTCGAGCTCGCGGCGATGGATCCGGCGGATCCGTACCGCTAGTCGCGCTCGCGGTAGACGAACTCCATCAGCACCTCGAAGGACTTCTCCATCTGGGCGTACTCCGCCGCGCACCGGCGCGCGCGGTCGAGCGGGAGGCCGTATTCGTCGGTCCGCTCGTTGCCGTCCTCGTCGAAGACGAGCCAGGCGTACTTGTCGACGTCCGAGCCGAGCACCCAGCACTGGACGTTGTACAGGCGCTGCGGGCCGAGCGAGTGCTCGTCGGCCAGCATCGGGCGCCCGCCGCTGCCGCCCTCGCGCCCGCCGCCGAGCCGGTACAGGTAGTCGACGCCGTGGAGTGCCGCGAGCGCGCCGCGGTCGCCCTGGCGCAAGAGCGCGAGCGTGGCGAACTGGTCGGCCACGTCCTCCTCGCGCCCGGTGATCGGGATCTCGAGCTGGTCCGTCAGCGCGTGGCCGACCTCGTGGAGCATCACGAAGTCGTAGGCCCCGTCGACCACGCCTGCCAGCTGGTCCTGGGGGTAGGCCTGCCCGAGCCGCCCCACGATGTCGGCCATGAGCTCGTAGCAGAACGTGATGTCGCCGGGCGTCGGTCGGTAGTAGGCGTTGATGTACGGGAAGTCGGCGCCAGGCTCGGTGCACTCCGAGAACCGGATCGGGATGTTCTTCGGGACGGGATACTCGGCGCCCAGGCGCTCCGAGATCCGCTCGAGGTGGCGGCCGTCGCGGACGAGCGTGCGGTACGCGTCGTAGTTGGCCGTCGTCTCGTACGAGAGCGGGGCCCACTTGCCCGCGAACCGCGCGGTCTCCGCGCCGCGCCGCGCCGGGCCCTCGGCCGTCGGTGGCGGTGCCTCGGCCCGCTCCACCAGGACGGTGTACGCGCCCGTCTCGCCGCCCGAGAGCGAGTTGGCCTGGACGGCGTACAGGCCGGACGCCCCGACCGTGAACCGGACGCGTGCGTCGCGCCCGCCGCCGCTGTCGTTGTCGCGCCCGACGACCGCCAGCTCCGACCCCTCGATGGTGCCGATCGACAGGTACGCGTCGAGGTCGGTCGACCGCATGGTCACGGTGACGGCGTCGCCCGGCGTCCCCTCGAAGACGTAGAGGTCGGCGAACGAGTCGTCGTCCAGGACCGTGTCGCCGGGCTCCAGCCGGCCCGAGGTGACCCGGCCCAGCTCCAGCGTCGCGTAACCCGCCTCCTCCGCCTCTTGCTGGGCGACGGCGCCGGGCCGCCCGATGGAGACGGTGTACGCGCCCGTCGCGCCGGCGGCGTACGAGTTGGCCACGACGACGTACGTCCCGCTCGCGTCGAGCGTCGCCCGGATCCGCGAGCTCGTGCCCTCGCCGCCGTCGTCGTCCTGCGCCACCAGCTCAAGCTCGTCGCCGACGATCCGCTGGAAGAGCATGTACGGGTCGAAGTCGCTCGACGTCAGGGTGATCACGACGTCCTCGCCCGCCGAGCCGGTGTACGTGTAAAAGTCGAAGTGCGTGCCGTCGTCGAGCGTCGGGTCGCTGGCGTCGAGGCGGCCGGAGACGGAGCGGCCGAGCGCGAGCGCCGTCACACCGGGGAGCGCGGGGGCGGCGCCGGAGAGCGAGCGCGCCGTCAGCAGGTACGGGCCCGTGTCGCCGGCGGCGTACGAGTTGGCGAGCACGACGTAGCGGCCGTCGGCGCCGGTCGTGACGCGCAGCCGGGCGTCGGTCCCGCCCGCGCCGTCGTCGTCGGTCGTCTCGGCGCTCCGCGCGGCCGCCAGCGTCGGCCCGCCCAGCAGGTACACGTCGAAGGCCTGCGACGCGAGCACGAACTCGACGCTCTCGTTGGGCGACCCCTCGTAGACGTAGGCGTCGGCGTACGAGTCGTCGCCGAGCCGGTCGTCGCCGGCCGCCAGCGCCCCGCTCAGGCTCTGCCCGGCGCGGATCGGCGTGGCGCCCGCCACCGGGCCGGACGGCCCCGGTGTTGGGCCCGAGACCGCCTCAGCCGACAGCGTGAACGGCCCCGTCTGGCTCTCGGTCAGCGAGTTGACGCGGATGCCGTACGTCCCATTCCCATCGAGCGTGGCGACCATCTGCGCGTCCGTCCCGCCCCCGCTGTCGTCGTCGGACGCGTCGGGCTGGACGGCCCCTCCGACGACCGGCCCGCCCTGGAGGTAGGCGTCGAAGGCCGTCGACCGCATCGTCACGGCAACCTGCTGGCCCGGCGCGCCGGAGATCGCGAAGTCCTGGTAGTGCGATCCGTCGTCGAGCGTTGCGTCGGTCGTGTTGAGCCGCCCCGTCACGGTGTCGCCGACCCGCAGGACGGGCAGGCCGCCCTGGGCGACCGCTGGGCCCCGCCCACCGCCGAGCGACTCGGCGAAGATGGTGTACCGCCCGGTCGCCCCCGCGCTCAGCGAGTTGGCCTGGATGGCCGCCTGCCCCGTCGCCCCGATCTCGATCGTCAACTGGGCGTCCGTGCCGCCCGCCCCGTCGTCGTCGGTGACGGTGTCCTCGATGCCCTCGCGGCCCAGCGCCCCGCCGATGAGGTAGGCGTCGAAGTCGTCCGAGCGCAGCGTCAGCACGAGGGTTTCGCCCGGCGACCCGTCGTAGCGGTACAGGTCGTAGTGCGAGCCGTCGTCGAGCGTGGGGTCGGACGGCGTCAGCGTGCCGGTCAGCGTCTCGCCGGACCGGATCAGCCGGGCGCCGGCCCCGAACGACTGGGCCGCGAGCGGGGCGGACACGAGGGCGACGGCGGCGAGCAGCAGGAGTCGATGCATCGGGACGGGGGAGAGCCTCGTCGGGATGCTACGGCGCCGCGCCCGGACGGCCCTCCCCGCCGGAGGGGAGGGCCAGGGTGCCTAGTCGTCCACGCGCGCCGCGCGGATCTCATTCCCGCCCTGGAACAGCGTCACCGCGGGTGCCGGGTCGCCGGGCTCGAACACCAGGCGGGCGTCGAACGGCGGCGCGAACTCGGTCTCCGAGATCGGCGTCATCGGGAAGGCGCTCTGGCCCGTCGCCTGGGTGATCAGCTGGCCCTCCTCGAGCCGCACCGCCAGCAGGAAGCCGGGCTGGATCTGGTACGTGCCGACGTAGCGGCTCAAGACGGCGTCCGACAGCGTCACCGTGTCGAGGTCGACGCCGAGCGCTTCCAGCGCGGTCCGGGGCGAGGGCGCAGCGGGGTTGATCGCGTGCGCCCGGCGGTAGCTCGCGATGGCGGCGGTCGTGTCGCCGGCCACGAGCAGGCCCTCACCCAGGCTGTCGTGCGGGTTCCAGGCCTCGGGGTACGCCGCCACGTTGAGGCGGAACAGCGCGACGGCCGTGTCGACGTCGCCGTCGGCGAGCGCCTGGTACCCGAGCGTGTTGAGGTCGCGCTCGGTGACGGTCACCTCGTCGCCCGCGCGGGCGGCCCTGAACGCGGCCTCCACGGCCTCCACGCCCCCCGCCGCCAGCGCCTCGCGCAGGCCGCCCAGCGCCGACGGCTTGGGGACCTCCGGCTCGTCGCCGTAGAGAATCGCCATGAGCCCCTGGATCATCGCGTCCGAGCCGTCTTGCGTGTTGCTGCTCGCCACGATCACCGCGTCGCGGTCGACCAGACGCCAGAACCCCGTCGTGAACCCGTTGATGCCGCCGCCGTGCTGCACGATCGGCACCATCCGCCCGCCGACCTCCAGGTTGCCCACGAAGACGCCGTACCCGTAGCCGCCGTCCTGGTCGAGCCCGGGGATCTCGGCGTGCCGCGTGTTCATCAGCTCCAGCGTCTCCGCCGACGCGAACACGTCGCCCGCGAAGAGCGCGTCGCTCCAGGTCTTGAGGTCCTCGACGGACGCCAGCAGCATCCCCGCCGCGTACGGCACGCTCGTGTCGAGGTAGTCCGTCCGGCGCAGGCCCTGCGTCCCGCGCGCGTAGCCGCTCGCGGCGCGGGCGTAGACCGTGACGCCGTCGTCGTAGGTCGAGGCCGTCATGCCGAGGGGGTCGAGGAGCCGCGACTGGAGCGCCTGGGCGTACGTCTCGCCCGTCACCGCCTCGACGATCATCCCGAGCAGGATGTAGCCCGAGTTGCTGTACGACCAGCTCTCGCCGGGCTCGAAGTCGAGCGGCATCCCGGCCGTGAGCGCCATCAGCTCGGCGGGCGTGTGCGGATTGCGCTGGAACGCCCCGAACGTCGGCAGCGCCGTGTAGCTGTGCAGACCGGAGGTGTGCGCCAGCAGGTGGTGCGTGGTGATCCGCGCGTCGACCGGCACCTCGGGCACGTACGTCGACACCGGCGCGTGCAGATCGATCGCGCCCGCCTCCATCAGCTGCAGGATGAGCGCGGCCGTGAACTGCTTGGTGACGGACCCGACGCGGAACCGCGTGTCGGCGGCGTTCGGGACCGCCCACTCGGCGTTCGCCAGCCCGACGCCGCCGCTCCAGACGACCTCCCCGCCGTCGGACACCAGCACCGACCCGTTGAAGCGGTCGGCGTCGTGGTACGCCTCGACGAGCGCCTCGACGTCGGCGGCCACCTGCGCCTGAGCCGGCGCGACGAGAAGGAAGAGAAGGGCGAGGAGCGCGAGACGGTGCACGGGAAAGAGGGGTGTGGGGGGAGCCTGCCAACGGGAATCCAGCCGCCGGGTTACGAACCGGCGCGACGCGGGTCTGGGAGAGGTCGTCGCGCCCCAGACCCGCCCACCCCCGCAGAGTTGCCCCGCGAGCCCTCCCGTGACGGGAGGTCCAGGGTCCCCGCCCGTCTGCCTGCGCGCGCCTCCCCGCTGCGCCGTGTCGCATCACGAGCCGGGTCACATCACGCCGCCGGCCACCCGCTGGCGCCGACCGCGCCTGCTGGCGACTTCCAGCCTTTACGCCTTTTCTCCTCCTCCCCTCTACTCCTCCTCCCGGAACGCCGCCCCGCGCCCGGCGGTTGGCCCGGACGAACCCGCGCCCTCCGATGCCGACCGTCTACGTCACGCGCAAAGCGCACTTCAACGCGGCCCACCGCTTGCACAACCCCGACAAGCCCGACGACTGGAATCGGGACACCTTCGGGAAGTGCAACAGCCCCAACTGGCACGGCCACAACTACGAGCTCGACGTCACCGTCGCCGGTGAGCCCGACCCCGACACCGGCTTCGTCGTCGACCTCGCCGCCCTCAAGGCCGTTATCGAGACGCACGTCGTCAGCCCGCTCGACCACAAGAACCTCAACCTCGACGTGCCTTTCCTCACCGGAAAGAAGACGTCGACGGAGACGCTCGCCGTCGCCATCTGGGAGCAGCTCGCGCCTCACGTCCCCGGCCTCCACGAGATCACCTTGCGCGAGACCCACAACAACTCCGTCGTCTACCGTGGTGAATAAGCCCCCCGCCCCCGGCGCCACCGACCTCGCCACCGAGTTCGCCAGCCCCCTGCTCTACGAGCGCTCCGACGTCTACCACGACGGCGCCACCGACGAGCTCGCCGCCCTCACGCGGCGCCAGCTCGAGATCGTCGGCGAAGACCCCGCGCGCGAGGGGCTCGTCAAGACGCCCGAGCGCGTCGCCAAGGCCTGGCAGTTCCTGACGCACGGGTACGGCCTCGACCCCGACGAGGTCCTGCGCTCGGCGCTCTTCGAGGAGGACTACTCCGAGATGGTGCTCGTCCGCGACATCGAGGTGTACTCGTTGTGCGAGCACCACGCGCTCCCCTTTTTCGGCAAGGCCCACGTCGCCTACATCCCGAACGGCCGCATCGTCGGGCTCAGCAAGATCCCCCGCGTCGTCGACGTGTTCGCGCGGCGGCTCCAGGTCCAGGAGCGCCTCACGCTCGAGATCCGCGACGCCATCGACCGCGTGCTCCAGCCCGAGGGCGTCGCCGTCGTCATCGAGGCCCAGCACCTGTGCATGATGATGCGCGGCGCCGAAAAGCAGAACTCGTCGACGACGACCAGCGCCATGTCGGGCGTCTTCCTGAAGCAGCCCGACACCCGCGCCGAGTTTATGCGCCTGATCTCGCACTAGGGGGGGCGCATCGGGGCGCCCCCAAGTCTCGCGCGTCCGCGCGCTAGGCCAGCCCGACGCGCTCGAAGATGGTGTCGACCTGCGTTTGGTGATACGCCGGGTCGAAGGCGTCGGCGATCTGCTCGGCCGACAGGTGCGCCGTGATGCCGGGCGCGCCCTCGACGAGCGTGCGGAAGTCGCGGCGCTCGCGCCACGCCTGCATCGCGAGCGGCTGGACGGTGTCGTACGCGACCTCGCGGCTGAGCCCGCCCTCGATCAGCAGCAGCAGCAGGCGCTGGCTGTAGACGAGCCCGTACGTCCGGTCGAGGTTCTCGGCCATCCGGTCCGGGTAGACCGTCAGGTTCTCGACGATCCGCGCCATCCGCGCCAGCGCGTAGTCGAGCACGATCGTCGCGTCGGGAAGGATGACGCGCTCGACGGACGAGTGGCTGATGTCGCGCTCGTGCCACAGCGCGACGTCCTCGTAGGCGGCCACCATGTAGCCGCGGAGCAGCCGCGCCATGCCCGTCAGGTTCTCGCTCCCGACCGGGTTGCGCTTGTGCGGCATCGCGCTCGACCCCTTCTGGCCGGCCCCGAACGACTCCTCGGCCTCCAGGACTTCAGACCGCTGCAGGTGCCGGATCTCGACGGCGATCGTCTCGATCGTCGTGCCGACGAGGGCGAGCGCGGCGAGGTACTGGGCGTGCAAGTCGCGCGGGAGCACCTGGGTCGAGATCGGCGCGGCGCGCAAGCCCAGCCGCTCGCACGTCAGGCGCTCCACCTCGGGCGGGATGTTGGCGAACGTGCCGACGGCGCCGGACAGCTTGCCGACACGGACGGCCTCGGCGGCCGCGTCGAACCGCTCGAGATCGCGCTGGACGGCATCGTAGAACCGCGCCAGCTTGAGCCCGAACGTCGTCGGCTCGGCGTGGACGCCGTGCGTCCGCCCGACGGTCACGGTGTGCTTGTGCTCCTGGGCGCGTGCCTTCAGCACTTCGCCGAGCCGGACGAGCCCCTCGCGCAGGATCGCGTTGGCGCGCAGCAGCCGCAGCGACTGCGCCGTGTCGACCACGTCGGACGAGGTCAGCCCGTAGTGGACCCACTTGCGCTCCTCACCGAGGGTCTCGGAGACGGCGCGGGTGAAGGCGACCACGTCGTGCCGCGTCTCGGCCTCGATCTCGTGGATCCGCGCGATGTCGAAGCTCGCGCGCTCGTACAACGTCTCGACGTCGTCGTGCGGGATCTGGCCGGTCGCCTCGGCCCACGCCCAGCAGGCGGCGAGCTCGACGTCGAGCCAGGCCTGGAACTGGGCCTCCTCGGTCCAGATGGCGCCCATCGCGGGGCGGGTGTAGCGGTCGATCATGGCGGTCGCGGGGTGGGGACTCCGGCAAGGTCGGGCCCCCGCTCGGGTCGGTCGCTGAACCCTGTCCGAAGACGTCGCCCCCACGCGCTTGGGGGCGGGTGCTTTGGGGACGAAGACGCCAGCGGATTAGCCGCTGATATGTGGATGTTTTTAGGGTGTACCGACTCGTTTCAAGAGATACTGTGCGATCAATAAGGCCTGTCGCTGAAAATCGCAGGTGGCGGTTGGAAGGCGTTACTCAAGCAACTCCAGGTGGAAGCGTGGTCGGGGAATGCACGGGATCGGTGGAGAGGGTGGCATTCCCTCGAGCAGGGGACTATCGTGAGGACTTCACGTCGGCTCCGCGAATCGTTCGCTCACTCTGCACGGCGTCTCCCTGGTCCCACCACGAACCCACCCCGCATGCGTCTTTCTCGTACTCTCGCTTCCGTCGCTCTCGCGGGCGCCATCGGCCTCGCCGGCTGCGACGCCACCGGCCCCGACACCGCCCAGGCGACCGCCGATGCTGGCAACACCGAGTCCTACATCGTCGTGTTCAAGGACGGCGCGCCGAACGCGCGCGGCCTGGCCAACCGGCTCGCGAACGGCAACGCCACGCACGTCTACGAGAACTCGATCCGCGGCTTTGCCGGCCGGTTCTCGCCCCAGGCCGCGGCGGCGCTGGAGCGCAACCCGAACGTGGCCTACGTCGAGCGCGACCAGGCGGTCTCGCTGAAGCGCCCCGGCAGCGGTGGCGGCGGCGGCGGCGCCCAGTCCACGCCCTACGGCATCACGCGCGTCGGCGGCGCCGCCAGCGGCGCCGGGCTCACGGCCTGCGTCATCGACTCGGGCGTCGACCTCGACCACCCCGACCTCAACGTGGACACGGGCCGGAGCCGGACGTTCATCACGAGCGGCAAGGACGCCCGCAGCGCGGACGACGGCAACGGCCACGGCACGCACGTCGCCGGCACGATCGGCGCCATCGACAACACCACGGGCGTGATCGGCGTCGCAGCCGGCGCGACGATCGTCGGCGTCAAGGTGCTCGACAGCCGCGGCAGCGGGTCGTACTCGGCCGTCATCGCGGGCGTCGACTACGTGGCCTCGGGCCAGGCCGGGTGCTCGGTCGCCAACATGAGCCTGGGCGGCCCGGTCTCCGCCGCGCTCGACAACGCCGTGCTGGCGGCCGGCGCAGCCGGCATCACGATGGTGCTGGCGGCGGGCAACGAGTCCGACGACGCCAACAACCACTCGCCGGCGCGCGCCGGCGGCGTGTCCGCCAACGACAACGTGTTCTCCATCTCGGCGATCGACTCGAGCGACAATTTCGCGTACTTCAGCAACTACGGCTCGGCGGTCGCCTTCGCCGCTCCGGGCGTCGCCATCGAGTCGACGTGGAAGGGCGGCGGGTACAACACGATCTCGGGCACGTCGATGGCCAGCCCGCACGCGGCCGGCGTGATGCTGCTCGGCACCGCGCGCACGAGCGGGACCGCGAATGGCGACCCCGACGGCAACCCGGACCCGATCATCTCGCGCTGATCGACACCTGTCCGACGGCCTGCGGCGCCCGCTCTCTCCGGAGGGCGGGCGCCGCGCCGTTTACCGCCCCGCGCGGGCCTGGCGGAGCCGCCCGAGCACGTCGAACGCCAGCGGGGAGACGTCGGCGGCCCGGTTCGTAAAGACGACGAGGCCGATGTCGTCGTCGGGGAGCGCAGCCACGAACGAGACGAACCCGCCGGTTTGTCCGTCGTGGAAGGCCGCTGTGGGCCCGCCGCTGAACGGGAGGAGGACCCAACCGAGCCCCTGCTCCACCGGCCCGCTGACCGGGACGCGGGGCTCGAGCGTGAGGGCGATGGCGTCGGCGAGCGGAGTCGCCTGGGGACGGATCGCCGCCTCGGCGACCGTCAGCATATCGGCCGCCGTCGAGCGCAGGCCGCCCGCGCCGAAGGTCGCGTCCTGGAAGGTCCAGTGCGGGGTGGCCGCGCCGCTGGCGTCGTGGCCCGTCGCGAACCGGTCTGCGAGCGAGTCGGGGACCGTGGCGAACGTCTCGCGGAGGCCGAGCGGGGCCAGCACGCGCTCGGCGACGAGGGACTCGTAGGTCGAGCCGGCGCGACGCGCGAGGACGTAGCCGAGCGCCCCGGCGCCCACGTTCGAATACTCTTGAGCCTGGCCGGGGGCCGTCGCGGGTTCGACGGACGCCAGGAACGCCAGCAGGTGCTCGGCGCCGTACGCGGCGTACGGGTCGGCCAGGTCGAACCCCGGCAGCGTGTCCATCGTGTCGTCGAGCCGGGGCAGGCCCGAGGCGTGCGTCGCCAAGTCCACAAGACGGATCGGGCCGTCGGGGTGGGCGCCGACCGGGGCGCCGAGCACGTCGGCGAGCGGGGTTTCCAGCGTCGTCTCGCCGCGCACCACGGCGTCCGCCAGCAGCAGCGACGTGAACACCTTCGTCACCGAGCCGATCTCATAGAGGGTGTGGGCGTCGGGCGCGGTGCCGTTTACCTCGCCGGCCCCGACCACGCGGCGCTCGCCGTCGACGACCACGCCGAGCACGAGAGAGGGCAAGCCGTGCGCCTCGGCGAAGGCATGGGTGAGCGAGTCGACCGGGACGCCGAGGGCGTCGATCCCGCTCACAGGGCGGGCAGGTTGGGCGCTGGCGGCGGCGGCGAGCAGCACCACGAGGGCGGCCAGGAGTCGGCGGCGATACGTCGGGTCGGTCAGGAGGTCAGTCATCGTCGGTGAGGGCGTGGAGGGTGCCCGCGAGGCGGTCGCGCAAGGGGAGGAGGTCGCGGGCGACGGCCCGCTGGTTGAGCCAGTAGACGCCCCAGAGCAGGCCGCCCATGAGGGCGAGCACGAGCCCGCTCAACAGCAGGACGAGACCCGTTCGCGCCGGCGCAAGCGGCGGCCCGGTGACGAGTTCGACGAGCGGGCCGCCGACGCCCATCAGCACGGGGCCGACCATCAGGGGCAGGAGGTACCACCAGGCGACGGTCCGGAGCAGGCGAATCTGAATCTCGACGCGCTCGAGCGCGACGCGCAGCGCTTCGGCCGTCGGGGCGCCGGGCGCGACGGGGGGGCGCCGCCGCTGGGCCCGCCACATCCAGGCGCACACGAACGCGGCGCCGAGCACGGCGAGCACGATCCCGACGCGGTCGAGGCCGTCGGCGGACGGGAAACCGCGCGCGAACAGGACCGCGACGATGGCAGCCGCGGCGTACTCGCGCCGGTCGCGCCAGCGGATCGTGCGGTCGAACCGCTCGGCCTCGGTGCGGAGCTCGGCGAACGCGTCGGCGTCGACGCGGGGAACGGGGACGTCGGCTGTCTGCCAGACGGTCTGGAGGGCGTCGAAGGTGGTCATGACGGGACGGGGTCGGAGACGAGGGCGGCGAGCCGCGCCTTGGCGCGGTGGAGGCGGACGCCGACGTTCGAGACGGACAGCCCGAGCACGTCGGCGATCTCCGCGTGCGGGCGCTCTTCGAGCGACAGCACCACGAGCGCGCGGTCGACCTCGGGGAGCTGGCGGACGGCGGCGACCAGCCGCGCGAGCGCGTCGGAGCGGTCGGCCGTCGCGAGCGGGTCCGGGCCGCGGTCGGCGGCGGCGTCGACGGCCGTCGGCGCGTCGACGGTCGCCCGGCGCTCGCGCGAGCGGACGGCCCCGAGCGCCACGTTGAACGCGATCCGCGTCAGCCACGTCCGCTCGGAGGCTTCGCCGCGGAACGACGGGAGCGCGCGCCAGGTCTGGAGCAGCATCTCCTGGTACAGGTCCTCGCGGTCGGGCAGCGTCCGGGCATAGGCCCCCGCGATCCGCCACAGCGCAGGGCCGTGGGCGGAGAGCAGGCGCTGGAATCGGTCGTCGTCGGACACAGTCGGGGAGGGCGTCTGACCCGTTGGTTGCGGGCCGACGTGGCACCTTACACCGACCCGAAAAAAAGACCGCGTGCGCGGTCGGACGGCGCCGTGCTCGCGCTCCCGGACCTGCGGGCGTTTCCGCGCAGGGTGAGCGCGTGGCGGATAACTAATAAACAGTTAGCAAGATCGATTGGGCCCGGTCAGGGCAGGTTTCAACGTCCCCGGTCGCCGATGTCATTGATTGCGTTAGGATTATGGATCCTTCCTGTTCCGCCCCGACCCATGCGCGCACCGCTCGTCCTCGCCGCCCTCACTCTCGTCTTCGCCGCGTGCGATGCGCACCACCCGGCCTCCTCCACCGCCGCCGCCACGGCCGCCGACTACGACGTCTTCGCCGACGCCGTCGTGACGGATGGCGTCGTCGTGACCACCCAGGGCTTCCCCGACCCGGCCGGCGCGCTCGGGGCCTTCCAGGTGCTCGACCCCGCCAAGGCCCCCCCCGTCACCGGCATCGGCGTCGGCGGGTTCGTCGTGCTCGACCTCGGAGCGGGCGAGGGGGTCGTCGACGGGCCCGGCCCGGACCTGCTCGTCGTCGAGTCTGACGGGACCGTCCTCGCGGCCGGGTTCGGGTTCGCCGAGCCGGGCGAGGTCGCCGTCTCGGACATGCCGGGCGGCCCGTTCGTCTCGCTCGGCGAGGTCAACGGCACGGGCCTGTTCGACCTCGCCGGCTCGGGCTTGCGCTCGGCCCGCTACGTCCGGGTGACCGACACGGGCGGGGCGCCGCCGTCGGGCTTCGATCTCAACGGCGTCGCCGCCGTGAACGCCGAAGGGGCCGGCTTCCGGCTGACCCCGTCGACCCTTACCCGCGGGAGCCGCCGGCCGACCGTGACGGGCCACGTGTCCGCGCCCGCCGGGTTCAGGCTCGCCGCCGCCGAGATCGTGCTCGCGACGACGGTCGACGAGCCCGCGCCCCCCGGCCCCCGGCCCGTCTTCACGACGCTCGCGATCGAGGGCGACCTCCGCGGGAATGGCGGGACGGTCAAGTTCCCTGCCGACGAGGTGCTGGCGGCCGCGCCCGACGGCGAGGTCGTCGTCGGCGTGCGCCTGACGTCGACCATGGGCGACGAGCTCATCCTGTTCGACACCGTCGACGTCCGCTGATCGGCGACCCATCGATGGCCTTGCGGCGCACGTCCTCTCCGGAGGGCGGGCGCCGCCCGGTGTCGGGCCGCGTGTGCGGACAGGGCTCAGATTCCCCGCCGCTTCGCAACCTCCCAAGTGTCGGTGGGTAGATTGGATCTGCCGGTCGCCCCGAAGCCCTTGCTTCCAGGCCTGCCGGCAGAGTGAGGGCACGTCCCGTACGGCCAGCTCCCTCTGAACTCCGCCAGGGCCGGAAGGCAGCAACGGTAGGAGGTCGATGCGGCGCGATACGGATCGCGTGCCCTCACTCTTTGTTTCGGACGTTCCACGGCCCCCCGCGATGCTGACGCTCCCCCTCGCCCAGGCCGCCTCGGGCGGTCTCTTCGGCAACCCGCTCCTGCTGCTGGGTCTGCTCTTCCTGGTGATGTGGTTCACCATGATCCGTCCCCAGGCCAAGCAGGCCAAGGCCCACCGCGAGCTCGTCAGCGGGCTCTCGAAGGGCGACAAGGTGGTCACCGTCGGCGGCGTCCACGGCACCATCCGCCAGCTCGACGAGCGGACGGTCGTCCTCGAGGGCGAGGGCGGCACCAAGTTCCGCGTCGACAAGGGCAAGATCGGCTACAGCCTGACCCCGGGCGCCTCGACCGACCCGGCGTAATGGCCGCCGACACGCGCTTCGACTCGATCCCGGAGGCCATCGAGGCCATCCGCAACGGCCGCCTGGTCGTGGTGATCGACGACGAGGACCGCGAGAACGAGGGCGACCTCATCGGGGCCGCCGAGCTCGTCACGCCCGACGCCGTCAACTTTATGGCGCGCGAGGCGCGCGGCCTGATGTGCGTCGCGATCCCGCCGGAGCGCGCGGCGGCGCTCGACCTGACGATGATGGAGGCCCGCAACACCTCCCTCCACGAGACGCCGTTCACGGTCTCGGTCGACCTCCGCGAGGGGACCACGACGGGCATCTCGGCGGCCGACCGCGCCGCGACCATCCGCGCGCTTGCCGACCCGGTCGCCCAGCCGACCGACTTCGCGCGGCCCGGCCACATCTTCCCGCTCCGCGCCCGGACCGGCGGCGTGCTCCGCCGCGCCGGCCACACCGAGGCGGCCGTCGACCTCGCCCGGCTGGCGGGGCTCCGCCCGGCGGGCGTCCTCATCGAGATCATGGCCGAGGACGGGACCATGGAGCGGACGCCCGGCCTGCGCGCCTTCGCCGACCGCCACGGCCTGCCGCTCGTCACGATCCGCGACCTGATCGCGCACCGGATGCGGACCGAGACGCTCGTCCAGCGCGTGGTCGAGGTCGACATGCCGACCGCGAGCGGCGACTTCCAGCTCGCGGCCTACGAGGAGGTGCTCACGGGCGACGTGCACTTGGCGCTGACGAAGGGCGGGCCGTTTAACCCCGACGTGCCCGTGCTGGCGCGCGTCCACAGCCAGTGCGTGACGGGCGACATCTTCGGCTCGGCGCGGTGCGACTGCGGCGAGCAGCTCGACGCGGCGATGGCGCAGATCGAGCGCGAGGGCCGGGGCGTCGTCTTGTACATGAAGCAGGAGGGCCGCGGGATCGGCCTGCTCAACAAGCTCCGCGCCTACAAGCTGCAGGAGGAGGGCATGGACACCGTCGAGGCGAATGAGGCGCTCGGCTTCGACATGGACCACCGCGACTACGGCATCGGCTGCCAGATCCTGCACGACCTGGGCGCGCGGCGGCTCCGGCTGATGACCAACAACCCGCGCAAGCGCGTCGGGCTGGCGGGCTACGGCCTGGAGGTCGTCGAGCGGGTGCCGCTCGAGGTCGAGGCGGGCGAGCACAACGCGCGCTACCTCCGCACCAAGCGCGACCGCATGGGCCACCTCCTCGACGGGCTCTCGGGCCACGACCGCGACGCGCTGGCGTCGGCGCTGGGCGACTAGGGCCATCTCCGCCCCGGTTCGCACCGGCGGGTGGGGCGTTAAGTGCTTGGGAGATGCGCTGATACCGACGAGGCACCACCGAGCGCCCCGTGCCCCGCTCCCTTGTCCTCCCGTTGGTCGCCCTAGCGGGCATCGTCCTCTACGGGACCACGCAGGCCGCTCGTCCGGCGTTGCCCCCGCCCGCCGAGTCGGCCGCCGAGGCGATGGCGCCGGCCCGGGTCGAGCCCATGGCGCCGCCCCCTCGGGCGATGCCTCCCCCCCCGCCGGCCCCCCGTCTCCAGTCGGAGGTGGAGGCCGAAGCCCGCGCCCAGGCCGCCCGCGATTCGGCCGCGACCCGCGAGTCCCGTTCGGTGGCCCCCGACGAGAGCGGCACGGGGGGCGTCGGGTTCCGAACGGGCGCCACGCCGGACCGGGACCTTTAGCCGGCGCCCAGCAGGTCGGCCGCGAGCGCGTCGGCCGCCGCCCAGAGCGCCGCGAGGTCGCCGTCGTTGTCGACCACGAGGTCGGCGCTCGCGCGGAGCGCGGCCGGATCGGTCTGGTGTCGCATCCGCGCCCGGACATCGGCCTCGGAGACCCCGTCGCGCGCGGCGGCGCGCGCCAGCCGCAGCGCCACGGGTGCGTCGACGACGACGACGCGGTCGACGACGTCGGCCCCGCCGGTCTCGACCAGCAAGGCCGCCTCGTAGACGAGCACGGCCACGCCGTCGGCCTCGGCCTGGGCCTTCGCCGCCCCGAGCGCGCGGCGCACGGCGGGGTGCACGATGGCGTTGAGCGCGGCCAGCTCGTCGGCGTCGGCGAAGACGCGACCCGCGACGTACTTCCGGTCGAGGGTCCCGTCGGGGCCAAACGTCTCGGGCCCGAACCGCGCGACGAGCTGGCGGCGGACGGCCGGGTCCTCGGCCATGAGCCGCTTGGCGAGGCCGTCGGCCAGGACGACCCGGACGCCGGGGTGCGCGCCGAGCCGGGCCACGAAGGCCGACTTGCCGCTCCCAATTCCGCCGGTGACGCCAACCGTGGTCATCGAGGTACGGGGCAAGGGCCAAGAGGGAAGGGGCCCACGCGGGCGGTCGGTGCCGACCGCCCGCCGCACGGCCGCTCGTCGGCTCGCGCGCTCAAAACGGGGCGTCGTGCGTCGACGCGAGCGCGATGCGCCAGCCCGTCCCGGCGGGGACGAGCGCGTAGGTCGTGGCGTACTCCCAGGCGATCCGCGAGCCGGCCCGGCCCAGGCGCCAGTCGACGCGCGCCACGATGTGGCCCGGCGCGCGCTCCAGCACGATGACCCCGCCCGGCTCGACGGTCTGCACGTCCCACGCCCGGTGGAGGTCGAGGAGGGCCGTGGCGCTGGCGGCGACGGCGATGGCGTTCTCGGCCGCGGCCGTCTCGCCGTCGCGGACGAACAGGCACGGCGCGGCGTAGCACGCGGCGATGCCCTCGGCGTCGAAGGCCTGGAACGCGGCGGCGTACCGCGCGAAAAACTCGGCGACCTCGCTCATGAGGCCTCGGCAATGACTTCGATCTCGACGCGGGCGTCGACGGGCAGCCCGGCCGTGGCGAACGTCGAGCGCGCCGGCCGGTGGTCGCCGAAGGCCTCGGCATACACGGCGTTGACGGCGGCGAAGTCGTCCATCGACGCGAGCAGCACGGTCGTCTTGACGACGTCCTGGAGCGTGCACCCGGCGGCGGCGAGCACGGCGGTGATGTTGCGGAAGACCTGGACGGCCTGCTCCGCGGCCGTCTCGCCGACGAGCGCCTTGGGGTCGGCGCCCGGCGCGGGGTACGGGTCGAGGGCGACCTGGCCCGAGCAGAAGACGAGCCCGCCCGCGCGGACGGCGTGGCTGTAGGGGCCGACGGCGGCCGGGGCGTCGGTGGCGGAGAGGATGTCCATGGAGGGCGTGCAGCGGAAGCGGAAGGATACCCCCGCTCTCGGGCCAGCTCTTAACCCGCCGGGCGGAAGGCCGATATCGAATGCCACCCCTCCGTCCGGCATCCCTATGCGCCTCTCGGCCCTCCGCAGCCTCCGGCCGACGTCCACCTTCTGGGTGCTGGCGGCGCTGTTCCTGGCGGTCGATGTCCTCCTCATCGGGATGTTCTTGCCGTTCAAGCTGGGGTGGGTGACCGACCCGGCGTTCAAGCTGGGCCAGGACGGCGGCTTCGGCGAGCTCTTCGGCTACGCCAAGACGTTGTGGATCGGGCTGTGCGCCGCCGCGCTCGCCGTCCGAACGCGCCAGCCGGTCTTCGCGGCGTTCGCCGCGCTCTTCCTGATGTTCCTGGCCGACGACGCCGGGATGCTGCACGAATACTGGGGCGTTCGGATCGGCGACGCGCTCGGGTTCGGGACCGTTGTGGGGATGAGCCCGCACGACTTCGGCGAGCTCCTGTTCGTGGGCGCGTGGGCGGGCCCCATCCTGGCGCTCGGCGCGCTCGGCTACTGGAAGAGCCACGCGGCGGCGCAGCGGGTCGCCCGGGTCGGGCTGGTCGGCATCGGCGCGCTCGCGGCGTTCGGCATCGGGATGGACGTGGTCCACCAGGTCGCGATGGCCGGGCCCGAGATCAACGGGCTCCACACGCTGCTGACGACGATCGAGGAGGGCGGTGAGATGGTGGTGCTGAGCGTGCTCGCGGCCGGGGCGATCGCCCTGCTGGCGGTGACGCTCGCGCGGGCCTCCCCGGCAGCGCCTGCCCTCAGCGGCGACGGCGCCGTCGACTGGTCCGTCGCTGACCTCCCTCCCGTGCAGACGCCGGCCCTCTAGCCGCGCACGTCGAGCAGCCGCCTGCGGAGCGTGGGGACGCGCCCGCCCGCGCGGAGCAGCCCGTCGCGCACGCTCGCCAGCGGCTCGGGCAGCGTCACCAACCGCCCCAGCCGGACGGCCTGCCGGATCGTCGCCACAACGTGCGGGCGCCGCTCCGACTCGTACGCGTCGAGGACATCGGGCGAGGCCCCCCGGGCGACCCTCTCGACGAGCGGCGCCAGCACGGCCACGTCCCGCAGGCCGGCCCCGAGCCCCTGCCCCAGAAACGGCGGCATCTGGTGCGCCGCGTCGCCTGCCAGCACGACGCGGCCGGCCCGCCAGCGGTCGGCGACCACGTCGCGAAACGTGTACACGGCCGCCCGCTCCACCTCGACGGCGTCCGGATCGACGTGGGCCGCCAGAAGCGCCGGCACGGCTGCGAGCGCGGCGGCGTCGGCCTCGTCGCGGAGCCGGAACTCCCAGCGGTGGCGGGGCGCCGCGAACGGGACCGACGTCGTCGGTCGGACCGGGTCGGCAATCTGGAGGAGGCGGTCGGGGAGGGCGAGGCCGGGCGGCGCGAGCACGTCGACAACGAGCCAGCGCTGGGCAAAGCGGCCCCCGACGAGCGCCGCGCCGATCTGCTCGCGGACGACGCTGCTCGCCCCATCGCACCCCACCACGACGGCCGCCCGCACGCGGAACGGGCCGTCCGGCCCGGCGCCTTCTACGCGGACCGCGCCGCCCTCGTCCACGACCCGGCCGACCGTATGCCCGAGGCGGACCTCGACGCCCAGCGCCGCGAGCCGCTCGCGGAGCGCCCGCTCGACGCTCGGCTGGTGGATCAGCAGCGCCGCCGGGACGCCGGGTGGCGGCGCCTCGGCCGGCCGGCCCCGCAGCAGCAAGCGGCCCTGCCGGTCGACCAGGTCGAACCCGTCGAGCGGCCGGCCCTTGGGCTTGACGCCCGCCTGCGCCAGCACCGCGAGCGCGGCGCCGTCGAGGTGGGCGGCGCGGGGGGTCGTGTGCGGCGCCGTCTCGCGGTCGAGCGCGACCACGCGCAGGCCACGCCCGGCCAGCAGCGCTGCGAGCGTGGCGCCGACGGGGCCGAGCCCAACGATGGCGGCGTCGTACGGGGGGACTGGGGACACCCCTGAGAAACCCCCCACGCCGCGCCCGGATTCAACGGCCCCCCTCTCCCCACCCATTCCCATGGCCGACCACTCCGTCAAGAAGATCGATTCCTCCGCCTCGCCGACCGGCGAGATGGGCCAGACCTACCTCGTTTCTGGCACCGCCGTCGCGATGCGCCGCTGGACCGAGTCCGCCGGTACCGCTGGCGACCCGCACACGCGCCCCTACGAGACCGTCGGCTACGTCGTCTCGGGCAAGGTCGAGGTCCACGTCGGCGACGACGTCGTCACGTGCGGCGCGGGCGACAGCTACCTCGTCCCCGAGGGTGCCACGCGGCACTACACGATCTTGGAGGACCTGACCGCCGTCGAGGCCACCTCGCCGCCCGCTCGCGTCAACGACCGCGACGACGGCTAGCGCAAGCCGCCGACTCCCGACGGCTCGTTTCCTTCGGGGAGCGGGCCGTTTCTGTGGCCGCCAGCTACCGCACGCGTCGGTACGTCTCGACCACGACCGTGCGCACGCGCGTGATCGACCCCGGCTCGGCGTAGTGGTTGGCAGCGTAGGAGGGCAGGCACTCGTCCGTACAACCGCGGTCGAAGCTCCGGGTCAGGCGCAGCACCGACCCGTCGACGCGGTACGTGACGCGCGGCTCGATGGCGTAGTCGACAGGCCGCCCGCCGGGGCGGAGTTCCAGGCTCTCCGCCCCGTCGGTCTGCCACGTCCCGGTCAGAAACACGTCTCCCTCGGCCGACTGGGTAAAGGTGCCCGCCTCGGTGAACGCAATCGCGCGCCCGTCCGTCGACCCGTCGCGGCGTTCGACGGACACCTCGCGGTCCGCCGCCAGCCGGACGAGCGGGACCGTCAGCGACCCCTGGGCCTGCACCTGAGATCCGTCGTCGGCCCGGAGCGTGACGGCCGGGACGACAAATCGGCCGTTTTCGTAGCTGTAGGGAGCCTGGCCACCCGCCTCGTAGCGGACCTCGGGGGTGTCGACGCCTTGCGGGAGCCAGTTGAGGACCGACGGCCCCAACCCGGCCCCCACCCCCAGCGTGACGACCGGGATGCCCGCGGCGGGCGGCCCCGGCGTCGTGCCGAAGACCACCTCGTCGAGGGTCCCCTGCTGGCGGTCGACGTACCAGACGTAGCGCAGGCGGTCAGTGACGGCGCCCGCGACCTCGATGCCCCCTTCGCCTTGGGCGGACAGGTCGGGAATCGACTGGTCCACGCGGCTCGTCACGAGGGTCTCCGACGTGAGCGCGGTCAGGTCCCACGTGCCCACCAGCGGCGACGGCACGGGGGCCACCTCCCCGGTGTCGCACGCGGAGAGAAAGGCTAGGGCGAGGGCGAGGAGCGTGCGCATGGGGGCGTGAGAAGGGGGCCGATGGTACCCCACCGACCCGGGCCGCGCCATCCCGTTGTCTTCGTCGCTGCCCGGCCGCGGCGCTCATAGACCCCCCCCTCGGGCCCGAGGCGCCTCAAGGCTCAGCGCCCGGCCCGGTACGCATGGACGGACTCGCTCCGCGCCGACTCGATGGAGCCGGGCTCGGCGAACAGGCGGCTCTCGATCCCCTCCAAAACCTCCGTTTCCGTCTCGTAGTCGTAGGTCAGGCGGAGGACGCCGTCCTCGACTGCGAAGCGGAAGCGGGTCGTGAAGCCGTCGAAGGTCATCGCCCCCTCGCCGTCGGCGGCCTCCCAGCGGCCGGTCTCGGTCTGGTGGGTGTCCTCCCGGAGGACGGAGCCGTCGGATCGGAAGACGAGCGCGTGGGGAAAGTCGGGCGTCGACACCGAGGTCCGGGTGAGCGTCTCGGCCCCGGCGCGGAGTTGGAGGACGGGCACCTCGATCGTGCCACTCACGCGGACGGTCCCGCCCGTCCCGCTCTGTTCGAGCAACTCGATCTCGGGGACGGTCAAGCGCCCGTTCTCATACGTGAACAGCGCCGTCCCGGGGGGGAGCGTGGTCGCGTAGATCTCCCCAGGCTGGGTCGACAGGCCAAGGTCGAGGTCGAGAGACGCGTCGGAGGACCACGGCCCCATGGTCAGCCGGAGGGACGGGTTGGGCAGCGTGCCGTCGGAAGACCGCCGCCCGGCGAAGCGGGCGCTCGTCCGCCCGGCGTTGGCGACGGCGCCCAGCATCCGCTCGGCGGCGCCGGTCACCGCGAGGGCCCCCTCGGTGGGACCCGAGAAGTTCGGGACGGGCTGGTCGATCCGGCTGACGACCCTGTCCGAGGTGGTCACCTCGGCGACGGTCCACCGGCCAACGAGCGCGGCGGGGTCGGAGGGCGAGGTCGCGTCGCAAGCGGCGAGGGCGACGGCGAGAGCGGTGAGGAGGAGCGGTGTGCGCATGGGCTGGGGAAAGGAGTCGCCCGCAAGAACGCGGCGTCCCGCGGCGACCTAAAGCCATCGCCCGGTGCCCTTCGGAGCCGTTAGCCGTGCCCCTGCTGGCGCGAGCTTGGTGGACCGCGCGACGGTCCACCAGGCTCGGGTCGCTGGCGGCGCAAGCCGCCAGCAGGCTCAGTCCAGCGTCTCGACGGTCACGTCGCCGAACGGCGCGAGCTGCGCCTCGACGACGCTCCGGTCGCCGACGACGACGATGGCCGCGTCGCCGCTCCGGATGTACTGCTCGGTCACCCGGCGCACGTCCTCCGGGGTGACCGCGTAGACGCGCTCGACGTAGCGCTCGAGGTAGTCGCGCCCGAGGCCGTGGAGGTCGAGGAAGGCCAGGTAGGAGGCGATGCCGCCCGGCGACGAGTTCTGGAGGACGAACGTGCCGGCGAGGTAGTTCTGGATCCCCTCCAGCTCCTCGGCGGACGGCGGCGTGGTCGCCAGGCTGTCGATCTCGTACAGGATCTCGGTGATGGCGGCGCCGGTCGCAGGCGTCTGGATGGCCGCGCTCTCGGCCCAGGTCCCGTCGCGGAAGCGCGTCGAGACCGACGAGCCGGGGCTGTAGGTGTAGCCCTTGTCCTCGCGGATGTTGCGCGTGATGCGGCTGCCGAAGCTGCCGCCCAGGAGCGCGTTCGTGACCTGGAGCGCCACGAAGTCGTCGGCGGTCGGGTCGATGGTGGACAGGCCGACGGTCACGTTCGACTGCGCCGCGCCGGGCTGGTCGACCAGGATCACGCGGCGGCCGTCGGTGACGGTCGGCGGCGTCGGGTCCGACATCGCCGGGCCGCCGGCCCAGTCGCCGAAGGCGTCGCGGACGGCGGCCTCGACGGCGCGCTCGTCGAACTGGCCGACGACGTAGAGCCGCGTCCGCCGGGGCCCGACCGTCGCGTCGTAGAAGGCGCGGGCGTCGGCGACGGTGAACGCCTCGATCTGGGCCGGGTCGGGCAGGACGACGGCCTGGTACGGATGGTCGCCGTAGAGGGCGCGCGTGAAGGCCGCTCGCGCCAACGTGCCCGGCTGGCTCCGGGCGATGGCCGCGCCGCGGAGCTGGTCGCGCTGGACGCGCGCGAAGGCGTCGTCGGGGAAGGCGGGGTTGCGGAGCACGTCGGCCACGAGGGCGACGGCGTCGGGCGTGAACTCGCTCAGCACGCGGCTCGTGACGAACGTCTGGTCGAGCCCGGCGCCGGCGCTGATGGAGCCGCCGAGGTCGGCGGCCTGGTCGGCGATCTCGGCGGCCGTCCGCGAGGTCGTGCCCTCGGTCAGGAGCCCGGCCATCACGTCCGCCAGCGCCGTCTGGCCGGGGCCTTCGTCAACGTTGCCGGAGCGGACGACGGCGTAGACGGTCGCCTTGGGGAGCGCGCCGTAGGGGACGAGCGTCACGTCGATGCCGTTGTCGAGCGTGAACGAGGTGCCCTCGGGGAGCGTGAACGGGCGCGGCTCGCCGGGCGCGGGCGGCGTGGACGGGAAGCCCTGGGCGAGCGCGCCGGGCACGGCCAGCAGCAAGACGAGGGCCAGGAGGGAACGGAGCATCATCGGAATCGGAGGAGTCGGGGCTAGCGGGAGCGTCGGGGCAGGGCGGGCGTCAGGAGCCGCCTCCTGCGGCCTCGAGCGTAATGACGGTCCGGTTCTCCGGGGTCAGCCAGTCGCGCGCGGTCCGCCGGATGAGGCCGGGCGTGACGCGCTCGAACCGCTCGACGAGCCCGTTGATGCGGGCCGGATCGTCGTCGAAGAGCGCGAACGCCGCCAGCAGGTCGGCCCGGCCAAAGCCGAACGTGCCGCCCAACGTGTCGTAGAGCCCGCTGCGGAGCTTGACCTTGGCGCGCTCCAGCACGTCGGGCTCGACGCCCTCGTCGCGGAGCCGCGCGATCTCGGTCTCGATCATCGCCACGATCGAGTCGGGCGCCGTCTCGTCGTCGTGGACGAGCCAGGCCGACCACAGCATCGGGCCGTTGTAGTTGAACATGTTGCCGAGCGGCCAGTTGATGCCGCCCGACACGTTCGAGGTCACGCCGGCCTCGGAGACGAGCGCGCGGTGCAGGCGCGAGTCGTCGCCCTCGAGCAGGATCTCCTGGATGAGCCCCATCGCGAAGTAGGCGTCCGAGTTGCGCGGCGGCATGTGGTAGCCGAACGCGAGCGCGGGCCGCGTCGCCAGCGAGTCCACCTTGGCGACGCGCTTCTCCTCGGTCTGCGGCGGCTCGCGCAGGTCCGGGATCGGCGGCACGTCGGCCCGGGCGATCCCGCCGAAGTACCGCTCCACCCAGCCCATGACCTCGTCCGCGTCGACGTCGCCGACGACCACCACGACGGCGTTGTTGGGCGCGTAGAAGGTGTCGAAAAAGGACTGGACGTCCTCGAGCGTGGCGGCCTCCAGGTCGCTCAGCTCGCCGTAGAAGTTGTGGGCGTTGTACCAGTTCTCGTTCGCCGCCTGCGGCAGGTCGAGCCAGGGGAACCCGCCGTACGGCTGGTTGATGACGTTGACGCGGACCTCGTTGGAGACCACGCCCTGCTGGTTGGTCAGGTTCTCGGCCGTCACGTCGAGCCCGCGCATCCGGTCGGCCTCGGCCCACAGCATCGTCTCGACGGTGTTGCTCGGGACGATCTCGAAGTAGTTGGTAAAGTCGAACCGCGTCGACCCGTTCAGGATGCCGCCGTTGCGCTGGACGAGCCCGATGAACTCGTTCTTGCCGAGGTGCTCGGACCCCTGGAACATCATGTGCTCGAACAGGTGCGCGAAGCCGGTCCGGTCGCGCGGCTCGATGCGGAAGCCGATGTTGTAGTAGACGGCGATGACGGCCGTCGGGGCGGTGTCGTCCTCGCTGACGACCACCTTGAGGCCGTTCGCGAGTGTGTCGTAGACGACGGGCACGGCGAAGGCGGCCGCAGCAGGGCCGGGCCGCTCGCCGGGGGCGATCGGCTCGAAGGTCGGCTCGGTCGAGGGCGGAGCCTGCGGGGCGGGCAGCCGATCGACGGACGAGCAGCCGGCGACGGCGACGAGGAGGGCGAGGCTGGCGAGACGCATAGACGGGGCGGTGGGGGCGCGCGTCTCTACGCCAGCCGGCGGCCGGGGGTCCGTTCCGCAGGGCGCGGGCGGGTGGGGCGATCGGGGGGCGGACGTCGGCGCGGGCGCGCAGCGGCCGGATGGCCACCTGCCCTCGGGTGCCGGACCGTTCCCGTTTGCGCGAGTATTGGTCCGTGTCGTGGCCCGCGTGGCCCGTCGCTTCACCCCGGCGCCCGCCCCGGCGATACGAGGGGAAGACCGGCTCGGTCCTCCGACACCCGCAGGCGACTCGCCTGCCCACACTCCCCCCCTTGCTATGCGCATCGCTCTCGCCCTCGCCGCCGTCCTCGCCTTTGCCGCCGCGCCGTGCGCCCAGTCCCTCCAGGACGACGCCCCGGCGGTCGACACCGTTGTGTCCGAGGCGCCCGCCGTCCTCGCCCCGGCTGCCGAGGCCGCCCCCGCGCTGACCTCGGGCGTGGACCTGTCCGCCCACGTCGCCCCGTCGACCGTCGACGTCGCCGACGTCGACGTCCAGGACGCCCGCCGCGACGGCGTCGGCGCGGCGTACGTCGGCTCGATGGTGGTCGCCACGGCGGCGCTTCTGGGGCTGGCGTACCTGTTTATCTAGGCCGGCTCGCGCGCGACGCCCGCGGGCGGCGCACGCACGACTGAACACGACGGGGAGCCCGCTCTGGGCTCCCCGTTTTCTGTTGGGGCCGGCGACGGCTACATCCGCCGCGTCAACGTCGCGGAGCACCCGCCGGGCGTGTCGTTGCTCCACACCAAGTCGAACACGGCGCCCGGCTCGACCGCCAGCGTCCCCGCCCCGTCGGCCTGGCAGGCGCCGATGCCGGGGCAGCCGATGGTGCCCCGGATGCGGTACGGCTGGCGGCCGAGCTCGACGCCGCTGAGCTGGACGACGTTCGACGAGGGCCGGATGGACTGGTCGCCCACGTCAAACGCGAGGTCGAGCACGCAGCCGTAGAGGTCTCCCGCGTACGACAGCGTGACGGTCGTCCGCTCGGGCTCGTCGGGCGCCTCGCGCGGCGTCGGCGCGCGCGGGGATGCCGGCTCGGTGTCGACGGGGTTGGGAGGGTGGTCGGCGGGGCCGACGACGGCCGGCTCGCTCCGGTCCGGCGCGGCCTGCCCGAGCACCGCCAAGCCGAACCCGACCGCGCCGGCGAAGATCATCCCGAAGCACGCCAGCTTGACCTTGTCGGGCGAATGGCGGAACAGAACCACGGCGACGACGCCGACGACGAGCACCAGCAGGGCCAAGATGCCGAGCGGGCTTTGCGCGGCGGCCTCGATGATCTCGGGAGCGTTTTCGGCGACGGGTTCCATAGCCTCAGCGGTCGGTGGTCGGCGCGAGCGGCTGGACCCGAGGGGTGGGGAGGGCGTGGCGGAGAGGCATCGGGATTCGCAGGGCGTACGTGCACGCTACGGCAGACGCCCCGATCTCCGACCGCGTGCGCGCCGATGGGTGGGGCGCCGCCCCGATGCGGCCGTGGGGGGATTGCGCCGTCGACCCCGCGATCCCGTCCCCGCTTACGTCGGGTGGCCTGCCCGGAACGCACGCCGCCCCGCCGGCGAGCGCCAGCGGGGCGGGGGAGGTGCCGACCGGATTTGAACCGGTGTAGCAGGTTTTGCAGACCTGTGCCTAACCCCTCGGCCACGGCACCGTGCGGGGAATCTACGGCGACCCGAACCCCGCTTGCATGAGGTCCGCGTGCGCACCGTACCGTGTACCCCGGCCAGGACTCGAACCTGGACTCAACGGCTTAGAAGGCCGTCGCTTTATCCAATTAAGCTACCGGGGCAGATGGCGGAAACTAGGACGTGCACGACCTGCGGACGGGCGCTCCCGCTCGCGGACTTCTATCGATCGGGCCGGAAGATCCAGTCTCGGTGCAAGGCCTGCTTCAACCGGATGTGCGTCGATCGCTGGCGCCGCATTAAGGCGGAGGAAGTGGTTCGTTTCGGCGGACGGTGCCAGGACTGTGGCGAGGCGTTCCACCCGGACGTCTTCGAGTTCCACCACCTCGACCCGGCCGAGAAGGAGTTCGGCTGGACAAAGCTGCGGCTCTTCTCCTCGGACCGGCGCCAGCGCGAACTCGCGAAGTGCGTCATGCTTTGCGCAAACTGCCACCGGATGCGCCATGTCGCCGACGAGGAGGCAGCTCTTGGCGAGATCTAAGTCGGGGCGGCGGGATTCGAACCCACGACCTCCTGCTCCCAAAGCAGGCGCGCTACCGGGCTGCGCTACGCCCCGAACGGACGCCGCAAGGTAACCCCGAGCTACCTTCGAGACCCTTCCCGCGACCTAGACATGCCCACCGACGTCTCCGCCTTTGCCCGCCCGCTCCGCATCGTCTGGGGCGCGGTGTGCGTCGGGGGCGCGCTCGTGATGGGGACGCTCGGCACGCTGGCGGCGGCGGCCGAGCGTGCCCCGCTCGCGGAGATGGCTCAGACCGCCTTTTTCGCGGTCGCCCTCCTGTCGATGGCGGCGACCGCGGGTGCGTTCGCGCTCGTGCGGACGATGGAGATGCGGCTGGCACGGGCGGGCTCCGACGCCGAGGCCGAGGGGGTCGCGCGGACGTTCGGCATCGCCTCGCTGGCGGTCGCTGAGGTGCCCGCGATCCTGGGCGCCGCCGCCGCGCTCCTCACCGGCGAGCTGCTGGCGCTCGCCTTCGGGATGACGCTCTTCGCCTTCGCCGCGCTGACGTGGCCCAGCGACGACCGCGTGGCCGGGTGGCTCGCGATGCGGCACCGCCAGTAGGGCCAGCGGGGCGGGCACGAAAAACGGGGCGCCTCCGTCTGGAAGCGCCCCGTTGGACTCTGTCGAGCGGGAGAGCTAGTTGGCCTGGGCCGCCTTGAGCTCGTCCTGCACGGAGCCGGCCTCGACCATCCGCGAGCGGAACTCGAACTGGCCGTTCTGCTTCTTGGACGCCACAATGATCTTGGCCATCTGCTTGGCCTCCTGGCCGGCGCCACGGTTGGTCCGCTGGTTCTTCGAGACTTTCTTCGCCATGGGAGTGGGGGTCGAGGGGGAGGGGACGCGGAGTCGGGCGGGCCCGGAGCCCGCATCGGACTACTTGATCTCGCGGTGCAGCGTGTGCTTGCGGAGCGTCGGGTTGTACTTCTTGAGCTCGAGGCGAGCGGTCGTGTTCCGGCGGTTCTTCATCGTCGCGTAGCGCGACGTGCCGGGCTGCTCGGTGCACTCGAGGATCACCTGGTGGCGGACGTCTTTGCCCTTGGCCATGGTCTCTGAGGTCTATGCCCGCGAGGTCGCGAGCGAGGTGTGGGGTTTAGACGAGCGAGGTGCCCTTGGCGCGGGCATCCTTCAGCACGGCCGAGATCCCCTTCTTGTTGATCGTCTTGATCGTCTGGGCGGACACGCGGAGGGTGATCCACTTGTCCTCCTCCGGCACGTAGAACCGCTTCTTCTGCAGGTTCACGTTGAACCGACGGCGCACCTTGTTGTGGGCGTGCGAGACGTGGTTGCCGAACATCGGCTTCTTGCCGGTAATCTGGTCTGTGCGGGACATCGGTCGTCGCGGCACACGTCCGCGGGCTCGGGGAGGGATCCTTCGGGGCCGCTGCGCATCGGTGCACAGCAGAGCCATCGAACCTACGGCCCCTGCGGGGCGAGGCCAACCCGAAACCGGCCCAAACGTGTGAGTCTGGGGCGAAGACGGGGGCGGGGGAGTGGGGAGCTGGGCATGGGGACCGGGCAGAGCTTTTCGGTCCGGCAGATACGGCAACCGCGGCACCGTCTGCCCGCTCCCCGTTCCTCATTCCCCGTGCCTTAGAAGATCCCGACGCGGATCTGGACGGCGTGGTTTCGGCGCTGGAGCTGGCCGAGGAGGCGGCCGTCCTCGACGCCGTACGTGGCGTAGCCGATGCGGACGAACTTGGTCACGAGCGACGCGCCGGCCGTGGGCATCCCCTGGCTGACGCCGGCGCGGAGCTCGACGAGGCCCGCCAGACGCGCGCGCGCGCCACCCCGCAAGCCGGCCTGCGCCGACTGCTCGAAGTCGGACGTGGCCGCCGAGGTGTAGTCGACGCCGACGGAGGCGCGGACGCCAGGGATGGCGGGGAGCCGGAACGCGGCGCCGACGCGGGCGACGGCCTCGGTCGGGCGGTTGTCGAAGCGGGCCTCGAGCGCGGCGATCTCGGCGGTGTCGTCGGGCGTGCCCTCCGACCCGGACACGTCGATGGACCGGTCGAAGGCGTAGTCGATGGTGCCGCCGACGTTGGAGATCTCGGCGCCGAGGTCGAGGCCGGGCACGAGCACGTCGGTGGCGAAGGCGCCGACGGCCAGGCGGACGGCGTCGCCGCGCAGGACGTAGATCTTCTCGCCGTCGGGCTCGAGCGCGTCGACGGGGTCGGCCTTGGCCGTGACGCGGCGCTGGAGGTAGGTGGCCGAGGCGCCCACGCGCACGCCGAACGGCATCGCGAGAGCGGCGGGCGTCTTGCCGAGGTCGACGCCGACCACGACGGGCACGGCGATGTCGGCCTGGCTGTAGAGGTCGATAAACGGGACCCCGCCGCCGCCGTTCGTGATCCGGCCGCGCGAGACCGACGCGCCGTAGACGCCGGCGCCGACGGACGCGGGCCCGACGCCGAAGCGGACCGACGGGGCGAGGACGGCGAGGTCGGCGGTCTTGGGCTGGGCCCCGACGCGGAGCGCCTCGTTGTACAGCGCCGCGAGCCGGACGGGGTCCTCGGCGCGGATCTGGTCGAGGCCCTCCTCGATGGCCGGGCCGAGCTCGGCGTCGTAGAAGTCGACCGTCTCGCGGACGTTGCCACCCGCGCCGGCGGTCGCGCCGGCGATCGTCAGCGAGAAGCCGCGCGCGGTGATGTGGGCCGGGTTCGACAGGAACGGCGAGTCGAGTGTGGGCATGGCGGCCACGGCGCCGCCGGAGCCCAGGGCCACCAGGTCGGCGGCGCCGACGGGCGCCTCGCGCGCGGGCGTCACGACGGGCTGGGCGAGGGCGGGCACCGCGAGCGCGGCGGCGAGGGCGAGGAGGAGGGCGGGACGGCGCATCGAACGGGGAGTCAGGGGGGGACGAGGGGTATCGACCCGGAGCGGGGACGCTTTACCAAACGGCCCCAACGCGAGCCGGGGCGCCCGCGATGTGCGAGCGCCCCGGTCGCCGGAGAGGATCTGGGTGCCGAGGACGAGAGGCGGAGAAGAAGAGGATGGGAGAGGAGACCCTCGGCTCGTCTGCTCCTCCCGTCCACTTCTCCTGATGGGGGCTAGTCGGTGGTGCAGTAGCCGACGACGGACTCCTGGAGCTCGGTGTAGGCGTCGAGGGCGACCTCGACCACCTCGGTGGCGACGGAGCTGCCGCCGAGCAGCTCGGCGCGGGTGTCGAGGGCGAGGACGGCCTGGCCGAAGGCCTGGATCGGCGCCTCGGCGGCGTCACGGAGCTCGGCCTCGTCGTCGGCGCACAAGGCGATGGAGCCGTCGGCGAGCCGGTACCAGACGGTGCTGGGGGGGAGCTCCTCGGAGACGTAGAGGTAGGCGTCGACGAAGTCCGTGAGCGCGCTCACGGCGAGCGTCTGCGTCTGCTGGGCGCCGGTGAGGCCCTCGGCGCCGAGGTCGGCGATGGCGCCGGCCTGGTCGTAGACGAGCTCGCCGTCGGCGACGCTGGTGCAGAGCTGGAAGTCGGTGACGGCCGGGGGGACGACGCCGTCGAGCAGGCCCTCGGCGCGGTCGAGCGTCCCGGCGCCGGCGAGCAGCTCGTCGAAGCCCTCGACCTCGGTCGGGTCGAAGACCGTCGCGGTCGGGTCGTTGGCGAAGGCGCAGCCGCCGCGCGCGGCGGTCCGGCCCGTGCCGGAGCCGGTGGCGGTCTCGGTCAGGAACTGGCCGATGCGGTCGAGGTCGAGCAGGTCGATCCCGTCGCGCTGCAAGAGCGTCGTCGCCAGCTCGACGCGGACCTTGGAGTTGGCGGGCTCCTGGGCGAGCGCGCCCTCGAGGAGGGCCACGGCGTCGTCGAAGTTGCCCTGGTCGCGGGCGATCACGGCGTCGTCGACGGCCACGTCGACGCCGCCGTCGATGGACAGGGGGCCGACCTCGTCGCAGGCGGAGAGGGGCAGGAGAAGGACCGCGAGGAGCGGGAGCGTGAGCGTACGCATACGGAGGGCTGTGGGGTGGGCGTCCGGTATCGGGGGGAGGGCCGGGAAAGACGTTCGGCGCAAGCCTATGGAACCCGAGTGGGCGGTTTCAAGGGCCTAGACGTGCCGGGGCGCAGTCCTCAGCCAATCCGCAGGCGCCCCGCAGCGCGGGAGACCTCTTGCGCAGCGCGTGCGGGTCGTTGCAGAGCGCGTGCGGGGGCTTGCAGAGCGCGTGCGGGGGCTTGCAGAGCGCAGGTATGCCCTTGTGCCGCGCGGGAGGGCTCGTGCGCTGCGCGGGTGTGCCCGCGTGACAGATGCGAAGGGCTTGCGCCTGCCAAGCCGTGCTCCCCGGGCGGCCTCGAGCCCGAGACCGTCAGCCTACGCGCCCGACTGGACCGCCCGCGCGGGGTCGATGCGGGCGGCGCGAGCGGCCGGGTAGACGGCCGCCAGCGCGCACAGGCCGACGGCCACGACCACGACCGCGCCGATGTCGAGCGCCCGGATGGCGATGGGGTAGGCGTCGATCACGAACGAGCCGGCCTCGGCCAACTTGACCACGCCAAACGTTTTTTGAATGAGCGCGATGCCCAGCCCGACCGTCAGCCCGATGCCGGCGCCGACGCCGCCCACGAGCAGCCCTTCGAGCAGGAAGATGCGGCGCACATCCGCGCGGCTGGCGCCCATGGCCTGGAGCGCGCCCAGGTCGCGCTGCTTTTCGATGACGATCATGGTCAGCGCCCCGACGATGTTGAAGGCGGCGACGACGATGATGAGGGCGAGGATGGCGGAGGCGGCCCACTTCTCGAGCTTCATCACGCTGTAGAGCGAGCCCTGGAGGTCGTACCACGTCTGGACGTTGAACTGGCCGGGCGCGTCGGCGTCGAGGCGCGCCTGGAGGCGCTCGGCGACGGGGCCCGCGTCGTCGAGGTCGCTCAGCCGGAGGTCGACGCCGGTGACGGTGCCGCCGGTCGCGAACAGGCGCTGGGCCTGGTCGAGCGCGACGAAGACGTGGCCGTCGTCATACGTGGGCTCGAGGGAGAACGTGCCGCGGACCTCGAAGGCGCGCTGGTCGGGGATGCCGAAGGGGTACAGGGTGATGGCGCGTTCGAGCGCGCCGGCCGAGAGCAGCGACACCCGGCTGCCGGGGACGCGGCCGGCGCGCGGGCTGTCGGCGTCGAGCTGGACGCCCGGGTCGGCCGCGCGCGCGCCGGTCCGCCCCGCCAGCCCCGCGCCCATCACGATCCCGTTCGTCCCGTCGGTGCGGCCGAGGTCGAAGACGCCGTCGCGGATGGACTGGCCGACGCGGGCGTCGAGCGAGCCGGGGTCGACGCCGCGGACGGTGACGACCTGGCCGGGCCCGCCGCCGACCGCCAGCAGGGCCTTGCCCTCGACGTAGGCGCTCGCGTTGGCGATGCCGGGCTCGTCGCGCGCGATGGTCAGCAGCGCGTCGGCGTCCGCGATCCCGCGCGTGCCGACGGCCTCGATGCGGACGTGCGGGTCGTAGCTGACGAGCAGGTCGCGGACGACGTCGTAGAACCCGTTGAGCACGCTCAGCACGACCACGAGCGCGGCGACGCCGACGGCGACGCCGGCGACCGAGACGCCGGAGATGACGGAGATCAGCGTCAGCCGGCGGCGACTGGCGAGGTACCGGCGGGCGATGAGGAGGCGGTAGTCCAGGGCGGTGGAACGAAGTGTGCGGCGGGCGGTCGACTGGCGGCCTCCCCCGATCCGTGCCATCCTGAGCTGGCGAACGCGAAGCGTCGGCGTAGCCAAGATCTCAACGTAGGCCTGCGAGCCCTGACATCCGTCTTTACGAGCTGAGACGCTGGCGTCGAGATCCTTCGCTGGCGCTCAGGATGACAAGTGGGGGGCGGCTGCGCTAGCGGTTGGGGGCGGAGTCGGCGGGGCGGGGGCCGCCGGCGGCCTCGACCTCGGCGCGGATGCGGGCCATCTCGGCGCGCGCCTCCTCGAGCTGGCGCTCCTGGTCGACGAGCCGGCGCTCCCACTCCTGGAGGTCGGCGAGCGTCTCCGAGATGGCGGCCTCGCGGACTTCGAACGGCGCCATCTCGTAGTAGCCGCGGTCCTCGAAGTAGCCGCGGAAGAGGAAGTTGTGCTTGCCGGCCTCCATGAGCTCGGCGGCGCGGAACGTCGCGAGCGCGCCCCAGCCGGCGGCCTGGTTGAGGCGGTCGGTGATGGCGCGGATGTCGGCGGAGACCGTCTGGAGCTGGCCGGCGCCCTCCTGGAGCTGGGCGGCCGTGGCCAGGAACGTCTCGTAGACGGCGGGCTCGTTGAGGAACTTGGCGACGGTCCCCTCGCCGGTGTAGACGCGCGTCAGGATCTCGTCGACGCCGCGCGAGGCGTTCTCGGCGACGGCCACGAGCTGGTCGGCGCGGGCGGTAAAGCTGCGCAGCGTCTGCTGGGCCTCGGTGACGGTGCCGGCGAAGGCGTCGGCCGTGGCGACGGTGCTCTCGTAGAGCGTCTCGTCGTACAAGAAGCGGCCGAGCGTGCCCTGGCCGGTGCGGACGTCCGCCAACGTCTGGGACAGCCCGACGGTCACGGAGTCGAACCGGGCGACGGACTCGAACAGCCGCTCGGAGACCTCGGCGAGCGCGAACGGGTTGACGCCCTGGATCTGGCCGTTGTCGGCCACCTGCGGCCGGTCCGCGCTCCCGTCGGTCAGCGAGACGATGACGTTGCCGACGAGCCCGTCGGTCTGGATGAGCGCGCGGCTGTCCTCGCGGATGAGCGGGCGGGCCTCCTCGTCGATGGCCATGAAGACCATGATGGGGGCGCCGGGCTCGGCCGGCAGCTGCACCCGGTTGACGCGGCCGACCGAGATCCCGTTGTAGAAGACGGACGCGCCGGGCTGGAGCCCGGCCACGCGGTCGAAGCTGGCGCGGACGGCGAAGGTGTCGGCGAACAGGCTGTTCTGGCTCCCGATCACGAACATCACGCCGATGGCCGAGATGAGCGCGAGCAGGATGACGAGGCCGAGGCGGGCTTGGCGGGACATAATCGAGGGGTCAGCAGGGCCGACAGGTTACCGACGCATGTGGGAGGGATGGGCGGCCCGGAGGGCAACGCGGGGCGCCCGGGGTCAGGCGGTGCCGTACGCCTCGGTCCCGGTAAAGAACTCCTGGAGCGCGGGGTGGTCCGAGCGGCGGACCTCGGCGAGCGG
This sequence comes from Rubrivirga halophila, assembly GCF_046845755.1. GTDB lineage: Bacteria > Bacteroidota > Rhodothermia > Rhodothermales > Rubricoccaceae > Rubrivirga. The sequence goes on along the minus strand of NZ_CP177357.1, from coordinate 3,169,836 downwards.
CCCGGCCGCGACGATCTGGCCGTCGAGCAGGAAGTGGGCCGTGTCGGTGATGATCTCGGCCGCCAGCAGGTCGTGCGTGATGGCGATCGACGAGATGCCGCGCGTGTCGCGGAGCTTGACGATGAGCTCGGAGACGACGCGGACGGATACGGGGTCGAGGCCGGTCGTGGGCTCGTCGTACAAGATGATGTCGGGCCGCAGGATCAACGTGCGCGCCAGCCCGATGCGCTTTTTCTGGCCGCCGGAGAGCTCGGCCGGGTACTGGTCGCGGGTCTCGGGGAGGTTGACGTCCTCGAGCGACTCCATGATGAGGTCGTCCTTCTCGTCGTCGTCGAGCGTGGTCAGGCGGTCGAGGAAGAACCGCATGTTGCCGTAGACGGTCATCGAGTCGAAGAGCGCGCCGCCCTGGAAGAGGTAGCCCAGGCGCGTCCGCTTGCGGTCGAGCTGCTCCTGGTCCATGAGGTCGAGCCGCTCGCCGAGCACCCAGACCTCGCCCTTGTCCGGCGTCAGCAGGCCGACGACGTGCTTGGTGAGGACGCTCTTGCCCGTCCCGGACCCGCCGAGCACGACGGCGCTGGTCCCGCGCTCGACGGCGAGGTTGACGCCCTTCAGGATTTTCTTGGGCCCGAACCCCTTGTAGACGTCGCGGAGGTCGACGACGAGGTTGTCCGGCGGGGGCGGCGAGGTGCCCGTGATCCGGCCGCCCTCGGGGTCGGCGAGCCCGAGGTCCGGCTCGCCGGGGACGCCCGCAACGGGCGCGCCGGTCGGGTCGTCGGCTGGGCCGGCGAGGCCGTCGTCCGAGAGGGGATGGGGCCCGTCGGCCCCGTCGGGCGCGTCCCGCTGGCGGCGGGCGTCGGCGCGGTCGGAGAAACGGGACATACGGGAGGGGACGGGGTACGAGGGTCAGGGTACGGGGTGGGGGGAGGCGGGCCCGCGGGCCCGGGCCCCGTACCAGCCGCTCTAGGCGGCGCCGGAGATGTCGCCGAACAGGATGATCGAGGCGCGGACGATGACGACGTCGGCGATCAGGATGAGCAGGCTCGAGATGACGACGGCCTGCATGGCGGCCCGGCCCACCTCGCGCGTGCCGCCGCGCACGTTGTAGCCGAGGTAGCAGCTCACGATGCCGACGATGAACCCGAAGATCGAGGTCTTCATCGTGTCGACGACCACGTCCGCGAAGCGGAGCGTGTCGAAGGCCGTCGAGATAAAGATGCGGAGGTCCATCCCGTCGGACAGGACGGCCTCGAGGTAGCCGCCGGTCAGCGCCAGGATGTCGGTGATCATCGTCATCACGGGGAACATGATGACGCACGCCAGCACGCGCGTGACGACGAGGTAGCTGAACGGCTTGAGCGCGGCGACCTCGAGCGCGTCGATCTGCTCGGTCACCTTCATCGAGCCCAGCTCGGCGCCCATCCCGGCGCCCAGGCGGCCCGCCAGCACCAGGCTCGTCAGCACGGGCCCGATCTCTTTGATGACGCTCAGCGCCAGCATCGAGGGCAGGAAGCTCTCGGCCCCGAACCGCGCGAGTGTGCCCCGGCTCTGCATCGCGAGCACGACGCCGATCGAGAAGCCCACGACGCCGGTCAGCGTCAGGCTCTTGGTCCCGACCTCGTCCATCTGGGTCAGCAGCTCCTTGAACTCGAAGGGCCGCCGCCAGAACCGGCTGAAAAAGCGGCCCATGAAGGCGAACAGGCCGCCGGCCTCGGCGAAGAAGGCCTCGCCGGGCACGCTCGCCTCGCGCGCGACCTCCTTGCGCTCCTCGACCTTGCGCTCGACCTCCTTCTCCTGGAGGATCTTCTCGTTCTGCCGCGCCCGGCGCGAGGCGCGCAGCCGTGTCGTGAGCGAGTCGGTGGGCAGGGTCTCCATGGGCGGAAACTAGCGCAGCGGGTCGTCGGGGGTCGTCCGGTTCTGCCCCGCTGGCGCCAGCCTCTCTCGGCGCCACGCGGCGAGGGGACTGCTGGCGCGGGCCGCACGCCGAGCGCCCTCCAGCTCAGTACTGGCGGAGGTACGCCAGCGACTCGGCGTCGAAGCGCGGGGTGTCGACGCCGAAGTCGGCGAAGAAGGCCGTCGGGTCGCACGTGTTGCCCTCGACCAGCATCTCGAACTGGGCCGGCGAGATCGGCAGCAGCCCGGCCTTGCCCAACGTGTTCACGCCGAGCCGCGCGGCGACGATGGGGACGCGCGCGGTCGGCTTGGGCTCGATGCCACCGCCCCGGGCGATCCGGTCGAGCACGTCGCGGTACGGGATCCGCTCGGGCCCGGCCACGCAGTACGACATCCCCGCCGAGGCATCGCGGTCGACGGCCTGCGCCATCGCGTCCGCGCACGCGGCGACGTGGATCGGCTGGAGCTCGTAGTCGCCCTTGCCGAAGACGGGCAGCACGGGGAACGGCTGGACGAGCGTCTCCCACAGCCGCTTGGCGAACTCGGGGTTGTCCGGCCCCGGGTCGCCGAAGAGCGTCGACGGGCGAAAGATGACGAGGTGCTCGAACCCGACGCCGCGCACGACCTCCTCGGCCCGCCACTTGGTGGTCTGGTACGCGCTGGAGCCGTCCGCCCGGGCGCCGTTCGCGCTCATGTGGACAAAGCGCGTGACGCCGGCCTCGCGCGCCGAGAACGCCACGTTCCGAGTCCCGTCGACGTGGATTTTTTCGAACGTGACGCCCTTCGACGGGCTCTCGTCGATGATGCCGACGAGGTGGACGACCGCGTCGATGCCGTCGAAGGCGCCCCCCAGCGTGGCGAGGTCGGTCACGTCCCCCCGGGCGGTCTCGACGCCGTCGGGCAGGCCCGCGCCGTCGCCGCGGACGAGGGCGTGGACGGTGTGGCCGCGGTCGCGCAGGGCGGAGAGGACGTGGCCGCCGACGAAGCCGGTGGCGCCGGTGAGCAAGACGTGCATGACGGGATCGGGGGAGGGGACGGGTTGAGCGGCCCGGGGCCCGAACGGTTCCTCGTGTGCAACCGGGGAGGAGCGGGCGCGTAACTTTCACTCATCACTGAAAACGGTGGCCATGTCCCCGCCCCGCCTGCGTCTCGCCGCCCGGTTGTCGCTCGCGGTCGTGTGGCTGGGCGAGGGGGTGGGATTGAAGCTGTGGTTGCGCGACGCCGGAGAGCTGGCGCTCGTGGAGGCGTCGGGTCTGTGGGTCGGCTCCCCAGAGGCGACGCTCGTGGCGATCGGCGTGCTGGAGGCCGTCGCCGGCGTCGTGCTCCTCGTCGGCTACCGCGAGCGGCTGGCGGTAGCGGTCACGACGCTGGCGATGGCGGCGATCACGGCCGGCGTGGTGTGGGCCGATCCCTCGGCGCTGCTGGCGCCGCTCACGGGCGTGCTCAAGAACAGCGCCCTCGTGGTGTGCGCGGCCGTGGTGTGGACGCTGCCGGACGGGGTCCCTGCCGCGCCCGAGGCCGGCCGGTCCCCGGTCCCCGGCTTGCGATGACGCGCCGCGCCCGCCTGCTCGCTGGGCTCGACGCCCACCGCGCCGCCTTCTCGGCCCGCTTGGACGGATTGCCGGACGCCGTCGTCCACACCCGTCCGGCGCCGGGCGCGTGGTCGCTGGCGCAACTCGCCGAGCACCTCTTGTTGATCGACGGTGGCTTGACGCCCGACGGCCCGCCCGCCGGTCCGCTGGCGCGAGCGACCTCGGGCGTGCGGAGCGCGGGGATCCGGGCCGTCCTGTCGCTGCCGGCTCGGATCCCCGCCCCGCCGTCGGCGCAGGCGGTGATGCCGAGCCCCGCGCCCCGGTGGCCCGACGTCCGCCGTCGGTGGGCGGCGCTCCGTGCCGGGTGGCGCGAGTGGGGGCCGCGAGCCGGCACGGTCGCCTTTCGGCACCCCCTCGCGGGCCCGTTCTTGCCCGACGACGCGCTCGCGTTCCTGCTGGCCCACCACCGCCACCACGACGCCCAGGTGCGGCGGACGCTCGCCGGGCTCGCGAGAGAAGAGGAGTAGAGGAACAGACGAGTAGAAGCGGTGGGGCGTGGAGGTCGCGGGGACGGGATGAGGCCATCTTCTGCCTCGTCTCCTTCTGTCTTCTCTTCCCCTCGTGCATTACGACCCCGCAGCGCTCGCGCGCGACCTCAAGGCCCAGGCCCGGCGCATCGGGTTCGACGGCGTCGGCATCGCGACGGCGACGCGGCTCGACGCCGAGGCGGCGCGGCTGGAGGCGTGGCTGGCCGACGGCCGCCACGGCGGCTCGGACGGGGCGATGACGTGGCTAGAGCGCAACTTCGACAAGCGCGTCGACCCGCGCGTGCTGGTGCCCGGCGCGCAGAGCGTCGTGTCGGTCTTCGTGAGCTACTTCCAGCCCGGGCGGCAGCCCGGCGAGGGCGGCGGCGCCAAGATCAGCCGCTACGCCTGGGGCGACGACTACCACGACGTGCTCAAAGAGAAGCTCGCCGAGCTGTTCGACTGGCTCGACACCCGGACCGGAGGCGCCGGCGGCCGCGCCTTCGTCGACTCGGCGCCCGTCATGGACAAGGCGTGGGCCCAGCGCGCCGGCCTCGGCTGGCAGGGCAAGAACACGAACCTGCTGACAACCACGCACGGCTCATTCGTCTTCCTGGGCGAGCTCATCGTCGACGTCCCACTCGCGCCGGACCCGCCGTTCCGCGCCGACCACTGCGGGAGCTGCACGCGCTGCCTCGACGCCTGCCCGACGGGCGCGCTCGACGCGCCGTACCAGATCGACGCGACGCGCTGCATCTCGTACTGGACGATTGAGCACCGGGGGCCGGACCTGCCCGAGCTGGCGGCCGAGTTCGGCGCGTGGGCCTTCGGCTGCGACATCTGCCAGGACGTGTGCCCGTGGACCAAGTTTTCCCAGCCGACCCGCGACGCGCGCTTCCTGCCCCGCCCGGGCGTGACGGACACGCCCGCGAAGGCGTGGGCGGAGATCGACCTCGAGGCCTTTCGCGAGCGGTTCCGGCGCAGCCCGGTCAAGCGGGTCAAGCACGAGGGGTTCGTGCGGAACGCGGAGAACGCGGCTCGGAATCCGTGAGGCGGAGGGACGGCGGTCGCCCTGCCACAGTGTCTCGGCGACCGCACCCCTCACCTTGTCCCTCTCCCACGGGGAGAGGGGGCGCCGGGGAGGTGCGCCCCTTTAGGCGCGCGGCAGCGCGAGCGTAAACGTGGAGCCCTCGCCCTTGACGCTGGCGGCCGAGAGGTCGCCGCCCATCTGGTCCGCCAGCCGGTGCGCGATGGCGAGCCCCAGTCCGGTCCCGCCGTAGTCGCGGTTGACGCGGGCGTCCTCCTGGACGAACGGCTCGAAGACGGCCTCCAGCACGTCGTCGGCGATGCCGACGCCGGTGTCGCGGACCTCCAGGCGGACGCGGTCGCCGACCGCCGCGAGCGAGACGGCGACGGAGCCGGCGGGAGTGAACCGGGCGGCGTTCGACAGGAGCTGGTCGACGACTTGCTCCAGCCGCGACGGGTCGGCCTCGACGGTGAGCGCGTCGGCGGGGGCGGCCACGGTGAGGGCGACGCCGCGCGCGGCCAGGCCGACGGCGTGCTTCGCGGCGACGGCGCGCGCGAGCGTGACGAGGTCGACGGGTTGGCGAGCGAGGTCGAGGGCGCCGGTCTCCAAGCGCGACAGGTCGAGCAAGTCGGTGACGAGCCGGAGCGCGCGGCCGGCGGCGTCGCGGATGGTGCCGGCGAACTCGGCGACCTCGGGCGGGGCGCCCGGGATGTCGGCGGCCTCCTCGACGAGGAGGTCGGAGAAGCCGCGGATGGCGCCGAGCGGCGTGCGGAGCTCGTGGCTCATCATGCGCAAAAAGGCCATCCGGGTCTGTGCCGCGCGCTCGGCGATGCGCCGCGCGCGGTCGAGCTGGGCCTCGGCCTCCTTCTGCGCCGTCACATCCGCGAGGAGCCCGCCGGCGACGGGGCGGCCGACGGCGTCGACGGAGGGGCGGGCCCGCTCGGAGATCCACACGACCTCGTCGTCGTCGAGGCGCAAGCGGACCTCGACCTGGGACGGTTCGCCGGCGCGCAAGCAGGCGTCGTGGGCCTCGAAGGCCGTGCGGTCCTCGGGGACGACGAGGTCGGCCCAGTCGGCGTCGCCCGCCAGCACGACGTCGGGGTCGAGGCCGGTGATGGCCTCGGCCTGGGCGGTCACGAAGGCGTAGGCACGATGGCCGTCGTCGTCGTAGCCGAAGGTGAACAGGGCGTCGTCGAGGTCGGCGACGGTGCGGCGGAAGCGGGCCTCGGCCTCGACCCAGGCCCACAGCGTGCCGAAGAGGGCACCCAGGCGTCCGGCGGCGGCCTTGCAGTCCGAGGTCCAGGGCGTCTCACGGCCGAGCACGAACGCGCCGGGGACCGAGCCCTCGACCGGGACGACGAGCACGGACGCGGCGCCGAGTGCGTCGGCAAGCGGGCTGCTATCAAGGGCGACGGGCGCGTGGCCGGTGAGCGGGGGCGCGTCGCTCGCCTCGACCTCGACGAGCGCGGGGGACGCGGAGTGGGGCCACGCGGCGCACCGGACGAACGCGCCCGTCTGGCCCTCGCCGACGAGCGCGACGGCGACCTCGGCACCTAGCGCCTCGCCCATCCGGGTCACGCCGGCTTCGAGCAGCGCGAGCGCGTTCGGCCGCGACAGGGCGACGTTGCGGAGCGCAGCCTCGGCGGCTTCGAGGCGGTCGGCGAGGGGCGGAGGGGCTGCGGTCGGGGCCATGGCGCCGGGTATCGGCGGGGAGGGCGCCGGTCTCTAGCCGGGGCGGCGAGCCGGTGGAAAGGCCCGACGGGCGCCTTCGTCGTGTGCCCCGGCGTTCGGAACGTGCCGGCTGCGCACGGGTGGACGCTGTCCGCGAGCCGGTCGGCGGTCTCCCCGAGCGGGTCGGTGGCCGTCGCGTGTCGGTGCGGGCTCGTCGCCCCTACGAGGCGGCGGCGGCAACGCGGCGCTCGGCGGGGATCACCCACAAGCCCCACGAGAGGCCCGCGACGATCTGGACGCCCGCGAGCCCGGCGATCAGCGCGCCCAGCGCCAGCCCGCCCTCCAACAGCAGCCCGGCGACGACGATGGAGACGCTCTCGACGAGCGTCACCAGCAGCCAGTCCGTCGAGATCACGCGGCCGCGGAACGTGTCGGCGGCGCGGTCCTGCAGGAGCGTGGTCGAGAGCACCCAGTTGGCGCCACTCGCGCCGTGCGCGAACACGACGAGCGCGGCGACGGCCCAGCGCGCGTCGCCCGCGACCGCGATGCCGAGGTAGCCGAGCCCGCAGGCGATGGTGCAGCCCGCGAGCACGGTCGGCCACCGGCGCTCGTCCTGGAACAGGGCGCGTGTGAGGACCGGCCCGAGCCCGGTGCCGAGCCCGCGCGCGGCGAACAGGATGCCGATGCCGGTCGTGCCGGCTGAGGGGAACAGGCTGTCGCCCAAGAGGGCCAGCGAGAACATCAAGCCGCCGCCGCCGATGCCCCAGGCGGCCTTCGCGAACACGAACCGGGCGACCGCCGGGCGCTGGCGGACGTAGCGCCAGCCGTCGGCGACCTGGGCGACGGCCGTGCCGACGACGGACCGCACGACGCCGTCCTCGGCCGTCGTCTGAGCCTCGGTCTTGGGCACGGCGATCCGGGCGATGAGCGCGGCGCTGACGAGGTAGGTCGCCGCGTCGAGCACGAACACGACGTCCGTGCCGAAGGCGTCGACGGCGGGGCCCCCGGCGGCGGCGCCGACGGCCAGCATCGTGGACCACGTGGCCGAGAGCAGCGCGTTGGCGGTGAGCAGCTCGCCGGGCCCGGTGATGCGCGGGAGCACGGCGTTCTTGGCCGGCGTGAACGCGGCGCTGACGGCGATCTGGGCGGCGCCGAGCACGTAGAGCAGCCACAGGTCGTCGACCTCGCGGATGAACAGGAAGCCGAGCACGAGCGCGGCGCGCACCAGGTCGGCGCCGATCATCAGCTTGCGGCGATCCAGGCGATCGGCGAGCACGCCCGCGATGGGGGAGGCGAGCGCGAGCGGGATCAGCTTGGTCAGGAAGACGCCGCCGAGGGCGGCCTCCGACCCCGTGAGGTCGAGCGCCAGCCGGTACAGCGCGAGTGTGTTGAACCAGTCGCCGAAGAGCGAGACGACCGTCCCGCCCCACAGCAGGCGCACGTCGCGGTTGCGGCGCAGCAGGGCGCCGAAGCCGACGGTGCCGCGCAGGCGGTTGGGGGGACTCGACATCGGCGCGGCACACGACCGCTGCCGCGGCGAAGTTCACCGCCCCCGCCCCGCCGCCCGGTGATCCTCCGCCTCTTCTCGCTCCTGCCGCTCGCGCTCGCCCTGGCGGGGTGCGTCGCCAGCGACGCGGCGCGGGCGCCCGCCGAGGCGCGGCAGGTCGTCGCCGAGGGGCGGTTCGAGATCGAGGGGCGCGCCGGGCAGGGCGCGTACGGTGTGCGCGTGCACCTCCTGCTCCACCGGCGCGGCGGCGGCTGGGAGCGCGCGCTCGACGGGCCGGACCGCCAGCAGGCGACCGTCGGACCGGACGGCGCGTTCCGGGGCTGGGAGCGCGCGCTCGACGGGCCGGACCGCCAGCAGGCGACCGTCGGACCGGACGGCGCGTTCCGGATCGCGCTGGCGACGGCCGCCGACCTGTCCGCCTTCGACAGCGTGGCCGTCGCGCCGGCGACCGAATCCGAGGCGATCCGGCTACTCCGCGCCGACGCCGTTCGGGCCGGCGACGGGCCGGTGCTGTGGCGGTCGGCCGTGCGCCGGCCGCTGCCGCCGTCGGGCGACGTGGTGCTGGCGGGGATCGCGGGCGCCGTCCCCCGGCCCGTCGGCGTCGCGGTCCGCACGGCGACCATCGCGCGCGAGTTCGTGCACCGGCTCTACGACGGCGCCCCCCCGTTTGCCCTGCCGCGCGTCGACGTGGAGCTGAGCGGCGGCGGGGGCTACGTGTTCCAGACCATCGACCCCGACGCGCCGTGGGGCCACGAGATCGAGGTCCGCGCGGCGGGCGTCACGCCCGCGCTGATGGCGCATGAGTACGGGCACTACGTGAGCTACCGGATGTGGGGCGCGGACGCGGTCCGGTACGCGCTCCGCAACCGCCAACTCCGCGAGGGATGGGCCATCTTCTTCTCATTCGCCGCGCGAGCGTACGCCGCCGCCCAATACGGCGACCAGGACCTCGCGCCATCGAATCCCGAGCGCGCGCCGTTCACCGACCGCATCGACGCGGACGTGCGCTACGACCGGATCTCGTACGGCGTCTCGCACCCCGACTACCCTGCCATCGGGGCCCTCTTGTGGAGCTTGTACGACCGCGCCGCGCCGTCGCCGTTCGAGCCCGAGGGGCCGAGCGCGGGGAGCCTGGCCGGCGACAACGACGACATCTCGGGCGGCGTCGCCGTGTTCGAGGCCGTCCGCACCGCTCGCGCCCACGTGTTCGACGAGGCCGGCGTTCTCGAGGTCGTCGCCGCCTTCCGCGCGGCCCACCCCGGCCTCGGCGAGTCCATCGGCGGGGCCCTCGCCTTTTTCCTGTGCCCCGCCGCGCCCGACTGCGACGTGAAGGCGCCCGCCAGCGACGACCCGCGCACGGCGTCGCTCACGCTGCGCCCGGTGTCGCCCGCGAACCTGGTGGCCCGGCGCGTGCCCGGCGGCGTGGCGCTGACGTGGGTGCCGCGGACGTACGCAGCGCCGTGGGCGAATCGGCCCGAGGCGGTCCACGTGTACCGCGACGGCGTCCGGGTGGCGGTGCTGGCGGGGACGGCGTCGGGCTGGCTCGACGCGGGCGCGAGCGGGGGGACGTACGAGGTCCGGGCGGTCGGCGGCGGCGGGGAGTCGGCGGGCGGGGCGATGGCGCGGGTGGAGTAGGGGCGACCCGGCGAATCGCTCGGGGTGAGCGCGGTGCCCGGCAGATCCCCCCGCTCGGACGCGCGCACCGATCGCCACTCTTGCACGGTTGGAATTGCGCGTCCAAGCTGTCCCCCTTTGGCCAAAGGGGGACAGTCCGCGCGGCTCCATGCCATCCGTGCAAAGCGGCCTCGCTGCTGACACCTGTCCCTCCCCAGCGCGCCGCGCGGACGGGGGGATTTGCCGAGCGAGGCCCATTAGACGGCCGTCGCCAGCCGCCGCCGGAGCGTGGGCAAGAGCGCCGCCAGCACGACGGCTGCGAGCGCCGCCAGCGCCGCCGCCGCGGCCCACAGCACGGGCGCGCCCGCCGACGCCAGCACGAGCCCGCCAAGGAAGGGGCCGACGGCCTTCGACAGCCCCCACGCGGCGTGGTAGACGCCCTGGTACGAGCCGCGCAACGCGACCGGCGCCAGCCCGGCCACCAGCGTCGGCACGACGGGCAGGAACGCCATTTCCCCAAGTGTCCACACGACGCTGGCGGCGGCGTAGACGGCGAACGTGTCGGCGGGAACCGTGAGCGCCAGCCCGAGCGCGATCAGGGCGACCGAGGCGGGCAGCCACGCCGTCGTCATGCGGGCGCCGGCGAACGCGGCGACGGGCAGCCCGACGAGCACGATCAGCCCGCCGTTGACGGTGATGACGAGGCCGTAGTCGAGCTCCGTCAGCCCGTCGGCGGCCATCGTGAGGGGGAGCGTCGCGAAGAGCTGCATGAAGCCGACCCCGACGAAGAGCATCGCGAGGGCGAGCGCCGCGAGCGTGCCGTCGCGGCGGAGGGGCCCCAGGTCGATGCGGCGACCGGCGAGGGGCCTCGCGTCCTCCGGCCGCGTCTCGGGCACGGCGACGGCCACAATGACGGCGTAGCCCAAGAGCGTGGCGCCCTCCAGCCAGAACAACCACCCGTACGACACCGACGCCAGCAGCCCGCCGAGGGCGGGGCCGACGGCCGAGCCGAGGTTGATGGCCCAGTACACGAGCGCGTACCCCCGCGCGCGCTCCGCCTCGGGCAGCAGGTCGGCGACGGCCGCCGAGACGGCGGGCCGGTACATCTCGGCGACGAGCCCGAACGCGAACGCCAGCCCGGCGACGGCCGGGAACGTGGTCGCGAACGGGATGGCCCCGACGGGGAGCGCCGCGCCGGCCAGGCTCAGCAGCAGGACCGGCCGGCGCCCGATCCGGTCGGACAGCCACCCGCCGACAAAGCCGCCCGTGAACGCGCCCGCGCCGTAGAGCGACACGGCGGCGGTCGCGGCGGCGATCCCGAACCCGCGCTGGCTCGTCAGGAAGAGCGCCAGGAACGGCAGCACGACCAAGCCCGTCCGGTTGACGAACGTGCCGACGACGAGGGCCCAGAACGGGCGGGGGTAGGCGCCGAGCGCGGTGCGGAGAGAGGCCACGAAACAGGGCGCCCCGACCGAGGGCATCGGCCGGGGCGCGCAGGCGAGGGCAGGCAGGCGCTAGCTGCCGAGCTTGTCGGCGGCCTTGCCGAGCAGGTCGGTCGCCTTCTCGGCCGCCTTCTCGGCGAGGTCGCCCGCCATCTCGGCGGCCTTGCCCGCGGCCTTCGAGGCCTGGTCCTTGAGCGCGTCGGGCGCGAGGTCGGCCGCCTTGGCGGCGAGGTCGCCGGCCGCGTCGCCGGCCTTGTCCGCCGCGTCCTTGGCGAGCTCGCCCGCGCTGTCTTTGAGGCTGTTGAAATCCATCGGTCTAGGGGGAGGGGAGCCCGAATCTAGCGAGGCGCGCGATCTGTGTGGTGGGAGCCCTCCGGGGCGGGGGAAGGAGGAGAAAGTAGCGGAGAAGAGGAAAGGAAGAGACGCGGATTCGAGGCTCCATGTGGCATGGGCCGACTCCGGTTCTACGCGTCTTGACCTCTACTCGTCCACTCCTCTAGTCCTCTTCTCTCAACAAAAAAAGCGCCCCGCTGGCCGGAGCCAGCGGGGCGCAGTCGTCGGAGCGACAGGCCGCTTAGGTGCGCTTGTCGATGGCGTCCTCGGCCTTGTCGGCCGTGTCGGCATAAGCGTCGCCGGCCGTCTTGCGGGCCTTGCCGGCCATCTCTTCGGCCGCGCCGCGCGCCTGCATCGACTCGTTGTCGAGGGCGTCGCCTACGTTCTTCTTGACTTTGCCCTTGAGCTCGTCGAAGGCGCCGGCGGCCTGCTCCTTGCGGCCCCGCGCTTCTTCCTTGTGGAGCTTGCGCTGGGCGTCGTTGGTGAGGTCGTCCATGAGAGAGGGGGGATGGTGAGGGGAGGGCTCTGACACACCCCGCACACGTGGGGTCCCGGGGCCGATCGAATTCACCGACGGCGCCCCTCCCGGCAGTTAGGAGTCGATGGTCGCCCCTCTACCGCTTGCGGTAGTCGTCGCGCGAGCCGGTGTAGTCGCGGACGAGCCGCCCGACGATCCGCTCGGCGGCGAGGTCCGCCAGCCGGCCGAGGCCCGTTGCCATCTCGTCGGCGGACAGGTCCGAGAGCGCGCGCCCGGTGATGACGTTGCCGACGGCGACGGGCAGCCCGAACAGGGCCCGGTCGACGACCTCGCGCTCGGCCAGCTCGGAGGTCCACAGCGGGGCGCGGGTGCGGGCGTCGAGCAGGCGCGCCTCGCCCGCGAGCACGAAAAAGACGGCGCCCTCGAAAGAGTCGGCCACGAGCGCGTAGTCGGCGATGCGCAAGTCGAGCACGAAGTCGGCGGTCTCGGGGCGGGCGGCCGTCCCGAAGCCGAGCGCCCGGGCCGAGCCCGCGAGCGCCTGCCGCGCCACGCGGTCGGCCACGTCGACCGTCGCGACGACGCTGTCGAGGCGGGCCTGGGCGCGGCGCGCCGCGCGGCGCTTGGCGCCGGCGGTCCCGATGCGGACGGCCGTGCCGACGGGGTCGTAGGGGTCGATCCCCGACTCGAGCGGGCTCCCGGCCTGGACGCGCGGCGCGGGCGGGATGGCGGCCGTGACCGCCACGCGGCGGCCGTCGAGCGAGACCTCGCCCAGGCGGTGCGACGTGCCGCACCCCGAGGCGAGCGCGGCGACGGCGAGCAGGAGGGCGGAAGCGAGGAGCGGGCGGGGCACGGGGTCTGCGAGGGGTGAGCGCGCTAGCTTAGCCGCCGCTCCCCCGGTTCCGGTAACCCCACGTCATGCCGTACGTCGTCTCCCAGCCCTGCATCAACTGCAAGCACACCGACTGCGTCGAGGTCTGCCCCGTCGACTGCTTCTACGAGGGCCCCAACTTCCTGGTGATCCACCCCGACGAGTGCATCGACTGCAACGCGTGTGTGCCGGCGTGCCCCGTCGAGGCCATCTACGCCGACGACGAGCTGCCCGAGGACCAGACGCACTACGCGGAGTGGAACACGTATCTCGCGACCCAGTGGCAGGCGCTCGGCTACAACATCACCGAGAAAAAGGAGGAGCTCCCGGGCTGCGGCGACTCCAACGACGCGACCGAGGAGGACATCCTGACCTGGGAGGGTGCGGAGTAGCGCGCGGCGGTCGCCAGCGGTCCGGGCGGTGCCTCGGCCTTCCACCCTGTCATCCTGAGCGCCAGCGCACCCGAAGAGAACGCAGCTAGCGCGACCCTCACGCCCGTCCTTCCGCTCGTCGCAAGCTGTAGGGCCACGCTGAGACCCCTCGCTGGCTCAGAAACTGTTTAGGGAAGCCGATTTCCCTCACATGAGTCATCCCCGCGCAGGCGGGCCCCCGCAAGGGAAGGCGCCAGCCAATCCATCCGGCGGTGCTCGGATGGCACCTCTGCGGCCCCTCGCCCCTCGCCCTGTCCCTCTCCCATTGGGAGAGGGGACGCCTTCGGAGAGCTCGCGTCATTCCCCAAACAGTCTCTCAGGATGATAGAGTCGGGACGTCGGGTGCCAGACTCGTGCGGCCCGCAGAGCCGGTCGCTCAGAGCGCCGCGACGAGGGAGACGACCAAGATCACCGAGACGAGCATCGAGCGGAGCGTGGCGCGGGAGGGGAGGGCCATGTCGTTGGTCGGACGGGACTTGGGCAAGGTGGAGCACGGGGGCTTGCGAGGAAAGGGCATTTTCCTGATCCTCACCTGAGGGATCGCTGGCGACGCCCCCGAGGGATACCTGCGCTGCGAGGCGGCGTACACCCCACCCCACCGCCCCCACCATGACGCCCGCAGTCTCACCCGCCGACACCTCCCACCCCGACATCGACGCCGCGCTCGCGGACCTGTCGGCGCACGCGACGGAGTGGGCGCGCCTGCCGGTCGCGCGCAAGGTGGCGCTGCTGGAGGGCCTGAGGCCGCGCATCCTGGACGCCGCGACGCGCTGGGTGACGGCGGCCTCGCGCGCCAAGGGCCTCGCGGTCGGGTCGCCGCTGCGCGGCGAGGAGTGGTCGTCGGGCCCGTGGGCGCTCGCCAGCTACGTCGCCCCGCTGGCGACGACGCTGCGCCACATCGAGGCCGGGACCGTCGGCGAGGCGCTGGCCGGGCGCGTCCGCCAGCGCGACGACGGGCAGACCGTCGTGCGCGTGGTGCCGGGCGACCTGGCCGACCGCGTGGTGCTGGCCGGGCTGGAGGTCGACGTCTGGATGGAGCCCGGCGTCGAGCCGGCGACCGTCGCCGACACGGTCGGGGTGTTCTACGAAGCTGACTTCCCCGAGGGCGGCGTCGCGCTCGTGCTGGGGGCCGGCAACATCGCGTCGATCCCGCCGCTCGACGTGCTCTACAAGCTGTACGCCGAGGGCCAGGTCGTCATCCTCAAGCTGAACCCCGTCAACGACTACCTCGGGCCGATCCTCGAGAACGTGTTCGCCGAGTTCGTCGCCGCCGGCTACCTCCGGTTCGCGTACGGCGGCGCGGACGTGGGGCAGTACCTCACCCAGCACGAGGCGGTCGACGAGATCCACATGACGGGGAGCGCGGCGACGCACGACGCGATCGTCTACGGGACCGGCCCCGAGGGCGCCGAGCGCAAGCGCCGCGACGAGCCGGTGATCGACACGCCGGTGTCGAGCGAGCTGGGCGGCGTCAGCCCGTGCATTGTGGTCCCGGGCGACTGGTCCGAGCCGGACCTCCGGTTCCAGGCCGAGCACGTGGTCTCGCAGCGGACGCACAACGCGGGCTTCAACTGCATCGGCACCCAGGTGCTCGTGCTCCCGGAGGCGTGGCCGCAGCGCCAAGCGTTCCTGAATGAGATCCGCGCCGTGCTCGCCGAGATCGCGGAGCGCCCCGACTACTACCCCGGCGCCGACGAGCGGTTGGAGGACTTCCAAGAGGCGTACCCGCAGGCCGAACAGATCGGCGGGCGGCTGCTGGCGGAGGTGTCGGCGGAGCCGGGCGGCTACGCGTTCGAGACCGAGGTCTTCGGCTCGGCGCTGGCGGTCGCCACGCTGCCCGGCGGCGAGGACGCGGGCGAGTGGCTGGAGCGGGCGGTTGCGTGGGCGAACACGACACTGGCAGGCACACTGGGTGCGACGGTCCTCATCCACCCCCGCACGAAGCGGGCACTCGGCGACGCCCTCGAAGACGCCATCGCCGAGCTCCGCTACGGGACGGTCGGCGTGAACCAGTGGGCGGGCGCGGGCTTCCTGACCGCGCAGGCGGCGTGGGGCGCGTTCCCCGGGCACGTCCGCAACGACATCCAGAGCGGGACGGGCGTGGTCCACAACAGCTGGCTGTTCGACCGGCCGCAGAAGACGGTGGTGTGGGGCTACTTCGCGCCGTTCCCGCGCTCGCTCCTCTTGGGCGAGATGCACGCGGCCCCGGCCCCGCTGTACTTCGTGACGAACGAGACGGCCGACACGACGGCGCGGCGCGCGACCGAGTTCGCGACTTCGCCGAGCGTCGGGAAGCTGGCGGGCGTCGTGGTCTCGGCGTTCCGGGGGTAGCGCACGCAGCGTCACGTCGGCCCTGAGAGGGCTGTGCGGGAATTCCGGAGGGGTTGGGCGGGCTCTTTTCCGGGCGCACGGGGTAGTCCCGATGCCCATCCGATTGCCGCTTCGCATGTCCCCGCTGTCGCTCTTCGCCCCGCCCCACCCGGCCCTGCGAGCGTCGGTCGTGGTGCCCGCTCGCGACGAAGCATCCCGGCTGCCTGGGCTCGTTGACGCGCTCGACGGGCTCGGCCGGCCCGACGGCTGGGGCGAGGGGTCGGTCGAGGCGCTCGTGCTGCTCAACAACTGCCGCGACGGGTCCGTCGAGGTCGCGCACACGCTCGCGGCGGACCGGCCGTGGCTCCGCGTGGGCGTCGTCGAGCTGGCGCCGGCCGAGGCGCACGTCGGGCGGGCCCGCCAGCTGGTGGCGGATGCGGCCGGCGCGCGGCTGCTGGCGCTCGGCCGCCCGGACGGGCTGATCCTGTCGACCGACGCGGACTCCCGGCCCGAGCGGTCGTGGCTGCGCGAGACGGTCGCCGAGGTGGGGCGCGGGGCCGGCGCCGTGTGCGGGCGGATCGGGCTCGACGCCGGTGAGCGGGCGTCGCTCGCGCCAGGCGTTCGCCGGAGCTACCTCTTGGACCTCGGCTACCGCCGGGCCGTCGAGCGGCTCCATTGGCTGTACGCGCCCGACGCGCACGACCCGTACCCCCGCCACCACCAGCACTACGGCGCCAGCTTCGCCGTCCGCGCCGACGCGTATGCCCGGGCGGGCGGTCTCCCGCCGGTCCGCACGTCCGAGGACGTGGCGCTGTACCGGGCGCTCGTCGCGGCGGGCGTGCCGGTCCGCCACAGCGACCGCGTCCGCGTCCGGACGTCGGCGCGGAGCGTGGGCCGGGCCGAAGGCGGGCTCGCCGACGCGTTCGCGTTCTGGGCGCGCGAGGCCGAGGCCGGGCGCGAGCCGACGGTCGAATCCGCCGCCGACGCCGAGATGCGGCTGGCGGCGCTCGGCCTGTGGCGCGCCAAGCGCGACGACCCGGCCCCCGACGCGCTCACGACGACGCCCGACGGCGACCAGCCGATCACCGCCGCCATCGCCGACCTGCGCGCGTGTGCCGAGCGCCTGGCCGGCTTGTCGCTGGCCGAGCGGCTCGACCGCGCCCGCCGCCTCGCCCCCGCCGTCCCCCTCGCCGCCTAGCCATGATCGACACCCTTTCCGCTCCGCGCGACCTCGCCGACCTTCAGACGCCGGCCGACTGGGTCGCGACCGCGCGCGCCGTCGCCGACCGCGCCGCCGGGCGCGCGGCCGAGGACGACCAGCCCGGCGCGTTCCCCGAGGCCACCTTCGACGACCTGCGCGACTCGGGCCTGCTGGCGGCGCCGCTGCCCGTGAGCGAGGGGGGGGCTGGGCTGGGGACCGACCCGGCGCGCGACCACGCGCTGTACCTGGTGCTCCGCGAGATCGGTCGCGGGAGCCTGCCCGTCGGGCGCGTCTACGAGGGGCACGTCAACGCGCTGGCGCTGGTGGATACGTACGGGACGGCCGACCAGCGCGCGCGGTACGCGGCCGACGCGCGGCACGGCCACCTGTTTGGCGTGTGGAACACCGAGATCCCGCGCGACGGCGTCCGGCTGACGCCGCTCCCCGGCGGGCGCGCCCGGATGGAAGGGGCCAAGACGTTCGCGTCCGGCCTGGGCTTCGTGACGCGCGCGTTCGCGAACGGCGCCTTCCCCGACGGCGGCTGGCAGATGGCCCTCGTCCCGCTCGACCGCGCGGACGTGACGGAGGACGCGAGCTGGTGGACGGCCGAGGGCATGCGCGCCAGCCGGAGCGGCCGGTGCGACTTCACGGGCGTCGAGCTCGACGCGCACGCGCTCGTCGGCGAGCCGGGCGACTACTTGCGCGAGCCCCACTTTACGGGCGGCTCGGTGCGGTTCGCGGCCGTCCAGCTCGGCGGCGCCGTCGCGCTCGTGGACGCGGCCGTCGCGCACTTGCAGAAACTCGGGCGGACCGACAACGAGACGCAGCGGTTGCGCATCGGCGAGGCGTCGGTCGCGCTGGAGACGGGCGCGCTGTGGCTCCTCGGCGCCGCGCGGCTGGCACAGACCGGTTCGGTCGAGGACGTCGTGACGTACGCGCAAGCCGTCCGGAGCGCGATCGAGGCCGTCTGCCTCGACGTGATGCGGCTCGTGGACCGGGCGGTCGGCGCGCGGGGGCTGCTGCCGCCGTCGCCGGTCGAGCGGATCGGGCGCGACCTGCGCCTGTACCTCCGCCAGCCGGCCCCCGACGCGGCGCTTGCGGCCGTCGGGCAGGCCGCGTTCGAGACGCCCGGGCGGGCCCAGGGGTCGGATCTGTGACGGTCCTCGAAGAGCCGGAGCGGTGGCCGCTGCACACGCCAGAGGCAGCGCTCGCGCTCGGCCGGACGGTCGTCGTCGCCCCGCACCCCGACGACGAGTCGCTGGGGTGCGGCGGGTTGCTGGCGATCTTGTCCGACGCCGGGCTCAACCCCCGCGTGGTCGTCGTGACGGACGGCTCGCGGTCGCACACCTCGGCCTCGTATCCGCCGGACCGGCTGGCGGCGTTGCGCGAAGACGAGGCACGCGCGGCCGTCGCGGCGCTCGGGCTGGGCCCGGACGCCGTCTCGTTTCTTCGCCATCCCGACTGCGACGTGCCCGGCCCCGACCACGAGGCGGCGGTCGCCGAGTTGGCGGACGTGTTGCGCGGGACGGACACGGTCGTCGTGCCGTGGCGCCGGGACCCGCACTGCGACCACGAGGACGCCTGGGCGCTGGCGCGAGCGGCGGTCGCCGGGCTCGACGCGCCGCCGCGCTGGATCGAGTACGCCGTCTGGGCGTGGGAGCACGCCGAGACCGACCGCGCGCCCCGAGCCGACGAGGTTTGCCCGTGGCGGCTCGACATCGGGGCCGTGCGCGATCGCAAGCGGGCGGCCGTCGCCGCCCACGTGTCCCAGACCACGCGGCTCATCGACGACGACCCGGACGGGTTCGTGCTGGAGGGCCGGGTGCTGGCGCACTTCGACCGCGACTGGGAGCTGTACCTCGACCCCGCCGATGCCTGACGTCCCACCTACCTCTGCGCACCGCACGCCCTCGGGCACGATCGCGGCGGGCTACTTCCAGGCGCTGTACGACGCCGACCCCGATCCGTGGGCGTTCGCCACGAGCGGCTACGAGGCGGCCAAGTACGCGGCGACGCTGGCGGCGCTCCCGCGCGACCGCTACGCCCGGGCGCTCGAGGTCGGGTGCGCGATCGGCGTGCTGACGCGCGCGCTCGCCGACCGGTGCGACGCGCTGGTCGCCATCGACGTGGCGGACGCGGCGCTGGCGCAGGCGCGCGAGCGGACGGCGGGGCTGGGGCACGTGACGGTCGCGAAGCGGGCCGTGCCCGGCGCGACGCCGGAGGGGCCGTTCGACCTGGCCGTCGTCTCGGAGGTGGGGTACTACCTCTCCGCGCCCGATCTCGCCGCGTTCGAGCGCCAGCTGGCGGCGGCCGTCGAGCCGGGCGGCCATGTGGTGCTGGTCCACTGGACGGGCGAGACGGACTACCCGCTCGACGCGGACGCCGTCCACGCGGTGTTTGCGGGGCCGGACTGGGCGCCGGTGTCGGACGTGCGCGCGGAGCGGTACCGGCTGACGGTCGTGGGGCGGCGGTAGCGCGGGGGGATCCGGGCGACGCATGGCGATGGTCGCGCGCCACGTTGAGGGCGCTGCGGGGCTGTGAGGAGGCTCCCGGGCCCTGTAAGATGACAGTACGTCAGTGGTGGGAGGCGTCGCGGCACTGTCAGGTGGCATTGCGGGCCTGTAAGATGACAGTACGGCAGTGTCAGCAGGCATTGCGGCTCTGCGAGGAGGCGCCGCGGCACTGTCAGGAGGCATCGCGGCCCTGTGAAACGGCATTGCGGGCCTGCGCGGGGGGCTCCGCCGCCTAGCGGGCGGGCTCGCGCAGGCGGAGGCGGGGCGTCGCGTCAGCGTCGCGGTGGCCCATCAGGACGCCGTCGAGGGCGTCGACGTAGGCGGCGTAGGGCGTGCGGGCATGGGCCTGGAGCGTGATGAGCGGGGCGCCGGCCTGTGCCGACGCGGCGATCCGCTCGCGCAAGACGTCCGGGCTGACGCGCGCTCCGTCGAGCCGGACCGCGCCGTCGGCGGCGACGAGGACGGTGTGGGCGGACGGGAGGGTCGGCCCGTGGTGCGTCAGCTTCGGCGGAAGGTCGATCGGGATCCCTCGGTCGGTGACGATGGCGGTGGCGACGAGGAAGAACAGGAGGAGCAGGAAGGCGATGTCCGCCATCGAGGCGGTCGGGATGGCGGGCGCGGCGCGGCGGGCGGACATGGCGAGCGGGGGCGGGTACGCTCCCGAGACACGCGGCGCGGGCAAACGTCGCTCAGCGGACGACGGTAAGGGGCTGGGTGGCCGACACGCCCCCGGCCCGGAGGCGGACGACGTAGGCCCCGCCCGCGAGCCCGGCCGTCGCGGCGTCGACGGTGTGCGCGCCCGAGCCGTGGGGGCCGCTGGCGAGCGTGGCCACGCGGCGGCCGAGCACGTCGAAGACGGCGAGGTCGACGGTCTCGGGGGCCGCGAGCGCGAACGCGAGCCGGACGGCGCCGCGCGCGGGGTTCGGCCGTGGGGCGTCGAGGCGGAGCCCGCCCGCCGGGGGCTCGTCGGTGGCGACGGCGCCCGTGACTCGGAAGGCGGGGTCGGACTCGAGGGTGGCAGCGTTGCCGGCGCGGTCGGTGGTGCGCACGCGGACCGCATACGCGCCGTCGGCGAGCGCTGCGAGTGCGGCCGTGACGCGGCCGTCGCCGGTCGGGGTGGTCGCCAGCGGCTCCCACGGGCGGTCGCTCTCGGCGCGGCGGACCTCGACGACCAGCGCGTCGACACCCGTGCCGTCATCGGCAACGGCGACGTGGAGCCGGCCGGTCGGCGAGACGGTGTCCGTCGGGCCTGCGCCGTCTTCGACGGTAAGCTGCTGGAGGTGCGGCGGGCCGATGTCGGCGGGGTCGTGCCCGTAGTCCAGCGCCACGCGGACCGTGACGGGGCTGGCGCCGACGCGGACGCCGAAGTCGACGAGCTCGCCGGTGAGGGTGGCCGGGTACGTCTGGGGGATCACGCGCATGAACAGCTCCTGGGCGTCGGGGCCGGAGGCGATGAGGGCGCCGCTGGCGTCGTGGATCTCGTAGCGCATCCGGGCGGGGCGGGCGTCGCCGGCCTGGGCGGTCGCCAGGGGCCCCCGCAGGACGCCCTCGCCGGGCCAATGGAAGGGCAGGTTGTACGGCGAGGCGGGGAGGATCAGCCGGGGCACCCCGCCGAGCTCGCCGAGCCGGGGCGTGAACGCGAGGGGCGCGAGCGCGTGGTCGAGCCGGCCGCCGAGCACGACGCCCGGCCCGTACCCGATGTCGGTGCGGTAGGCCCGGAACGCGCCGTCGGCCTCGCGCCGGACGGGCGGCGCGACGGCGACGTACTCCTCCGCGGCCACGTCGAGGCAGTCCGTGCCCGACGGGTCGAGCGGCGCGATGACGTCGTTGCCCGGGTCGATCGTCGTCGAGATCACGTTGGGGCGGACGAAAAAGTCGGCGGCGGGGTCGGCCGTCTCGAACAGCGTCTGCTCGAACGGCGCCGCCAGCAGGTCGGCCCCGCAGACGTGCCACGTGAACGCCACGCGGAGCGGGTCGAGGCCGGGGCGGGGGTACGCCGACCAGATGGTGAGCGGGATCCGGAGCGGGCGGGTCCCGGCCGGGGGGCGGTGGCGCACCCGGAGCGCGGCCAGGTCCTCGCCGCCGAGCTCGACGGGCCCGCCGTCGAGCGACGTGTCGACGCGGCCCTTGTAGTGGTAGCGCGTGGCGTCGGTGCCCCACGACCGGTGGGACCAGTCGATCCGGTAGTCGAGCCCGTCGGGGACGCTGTAGCGGAACGCGAGCGGGGGGAGGTCCGCCGGGGGAAGGACGGCGAGGGAGCTCGTCACGTAGCCGGCGCCGGGCACGGCGCCGGGCCGGGTGAGGGAAACGAGCCGCTGGACGTAGTCCCCGAACGCGGGCGGGCCGCCGGTCTCGTCGCGGAGCGTCACGTCGACGAGGTGCTCGGGGTCGGTGTCGAGGTCGATGGCGACGGCGGCCGGGGTGCCGGCCTGGGTCCGGACCGTCCGGACCACGAGCGTCTGGTCCGAGACGCGGTAGGCGCCGACCTCGCAGTCGCCCTCGGGGACGTCGAGCCGGACGGTGCCCGACGGCCCCATCGTCTTCACGGCGGGCGCCTCGCCGCAGACGACAAACACGCTCGTCAGCGGGTTGGACCCGGCCACGGTCACGTCGAGGAGGGCGGGGGGCACCTGGGCCAGAGGGGCCGTGCCGATCTGGCCCTCCGTGAGCCGGTCGCCCGCGAGCAGGCGCCACGCGACGCCCCCGCCGGTGTCGGTCCCCTCGACGTAGGTGGCGGGGAGGTCGCCGGGCCCGAGGGCGACGGTGCGGACGGTCTGGGCGAGTGGGAGCGCGGCGGTGGCGACGGCGAGGAGCGCGCAGACGAGGGGACGCATTGGAGGCGTGGTTTGGCGCGTGGAGCCTAGGCACGGTTCGCGCCGGGGCCAAGGCTTTCCGGGCGACCCTGTGGCCGACCGGTCATGACGTCCCGGCCGCTCCCGCCGCTAGCGCCGTGCCCGCCGGGCCGCTTCGTGGACGATGGTCTCGTAGTACGGCCCGTAGTGCGTCCCGTCGATGTGGGCCGGGTCGCCGGTGTAGAGCTCGGCGAGCGCCACCAGCACGTAGTACGGGAAGGCCGGCAGGCGCCCGTCGCCAAAGAGGTCGTCGAGGATCCGGCGCGCGGGGCCGACGAAGGCGCGCCACGTCTCGACCGGCGCCACGGCCTCGACGTAGCGTGCCGCGAGGGCCGCCCGGCGCCCGGCGTCGTAGGTCCCGATGGAGGCCGCCGCGTACGGCGCCGCGCCCCGGGCGTTGACGCGCGTTGCGAGGTCGTGCTCGGTGGTGAAGGCGACGACGCGGGCCATGCGCCGGGCGACGGCCGCGAGCACGTCGCTCCGCCCGATGGCGCGGTGCGCGTGCGAGCCGCCCAGCCGCGCGCGGTCGACGTCGTCGAGGACGAGGACGTCGGGGCTCCGGCGGGCGTCGCCGTACTGGTCGCGCACGAGCGCCGCCAGGCGGGCCTCGACGGCGGTGGGGTCGAGGCGGGCGTGGAGAAAGTCGCCGCGGGCGTACACGGGCGTCTCACCGCGCGCTCGGCTGGCGGTCACGATCCGCTTGGCGAGAGTCGTTCGGCCGATGCGCTGGGGCCCGCTGATGAGCAGCCGCTCCGTCTTGAGCGCCAGGTCGACGGCGTCGACAGGGCTGGCCGATCGGTCGGCGCGGGCGAGCCACAGCGGTGGCGTCACGAACACATCGTCGAGCGCGATGGCGGGCGAGACGAACGGCGGGCCGGGCGTCGCGAGCCACCGCGCGAACGCCGGCGCGAAGGCGGTCACCGGCCCGTGTCGGCGAGTCCCTGGACGACAGCGGCGCCGAGGCGGACGAGCGGGGCGTTCTGAGTCTGTGCCCCGGACTCGACGCCGGCGACGGCGCGTGCCATCGCGTCGCGCGTGCCGACCGCGAGCGCCGGGCCGGACCAGTCTGCCCACGCCTGCGCGAGCGCGTCGGCGGCGGTGGCGATGGCCTGCCAGTCGGGGAGGGCGGCGCGGGCGTGGGCGTCGAGCACGAGGGCGAGGCTGGCGACCCGGGCCGGGCTGCCGGGTGGGGACGCGGCGCTCAGCGTCTGGTGGGCGCGCGCGGCGGCGAGCGCGAGCGCCGGGCGGTCGCCACGCTGAGCGGCTGCGCGAGCGGCCTGGACAAAGGCCGCGAGCGAGTCGGGCGGGGCGGCCAGCCGGCGGGCCTGAGCGCTGGCAGCGGTGACGGCGCGGGCGACGGCGCGTCCGTCGCCGGTGTCGGCGGTCGCGACCGCAGCCTCGAAGGCGTCCCGGGCGGCCTCGCGGAGCGAGTCGGGGTCTGGGGCCGGGCGCGTCGGCGTGGTTGTGTCGGGCCGGGCTGTGCGGCGGGTCCGGGCGGTCTGTGTCGCGTTGGTGTTGGCGCGGGCCGTGTCGCGCGGAGCCGCGAGCGAATCCGGTGGTCCGGCGGCGCCCGGGGGCGAGGTCTCGATCTGGCACCCGGCCGCCGCAAGCAGGGCGACGGCGAGGACGAGGCGGAAGGGACGGATCATCGGAGGAGCGGTGGACGCGACGGAGCCGGGCCTGCGTCTGGCGCACGCCCGGCCCCTCGCGAGCAGAGAAAGGCTCTAGTAGCCCCGGCTCCCGAAGGGGAACCGGTAGCCGGCGGTGAGGCGATTGTAGCGCCCGAAGTTGCCCGTGGTGAAGTCGGCGAAGAAGCGGCCGCCGCCGTAGGCGAGGTTGGCGCCGAGCCCGAGGTTGAGCGTCAGCGCGGTGCCGCCGTCGTCGACGGTCTCGTCGAACGTGTCCGGGACGGCGTCGTCGGCGCCGACGTTGATGAGGCCGACGCCGATCCGGCCGTAGGGCATGCCGTAAGCGTCGAACCCGGCCGACGGGAGCGAGAACGCGGCGTCGAGGTTGGCCGCGAACGACCGGCGCCCGGCGACGCTGACGAGCAGCTCGGGGAGATACGTCAGCGCGGTCCCCGAGGCGTACTCGGCGCGGAGCCCGACGACGGCGTTGCCCGTCCGGCCGAACCCGAGCCCGAGCGTCGGCGAGAGCGAGTAGAGCCCCTGGCGGCGGAGCGCCGGGGCGGCCTCGTACGTCGGGAGGCCGTCCGCAGTCGGGGCGGCGGGTGTCACGACCTGGCCGTCGGGCGTGACGACGACGGGCGTGGCGCCGCGCTCGGCCAGGGCCGCGCGCAGGGCGAAGGCCATCCGCTCTTCGAGCCGGCGCTCGAGCGCGTCGAGGTCGCGAGCGGAGAGGCCGTCGTCGCGACGGTCGTCGAGGCGGCGGTCCCGGTCGTCGAGGCGATCGGCGATCCGGTCCTGGAGGCGGCGCTCGAGGGCGTCGAGGTCGTCGCCGGTCAGCGCGCCGGTGTCGGACGCGTCGAGCGCCTCGCGCAGGGCCTCGCGGACCGCGGCGCGGACGTCGACATCGGGGGCGGGCGGGGCAGCGGCCGAGTCGGAGAGGGCTGCCGGGGCGGCGGTGGCGGGGTCCGCGTACACCGACTCGATGGCGACGCCGCCGGGCGGGCCGTAGCGGACGTAGAGCTCGCCGACTTCGGGGACCGGGATCGTGATGGTCCGGCCGGGCTGGGCGGTGGCGGCCTGCGCCGTCGGCGCGGGCGTGGGGCTGGCGAGGGCGGCGCGCTCGGCTTCGAGGCGGGTCACGGCGGCGGCGTCGCCGGCAGCGCGGGCTTCGTCCACCTCGCGCTGAAGCTCGGCGAGCTGCGTCTCGGCCTCGATCTGGGCGATGGCCGCGGCGGCCTCGGTCTCGGCGCGCTGCACGGCGAGCTCCGCTTCGAGGCGGGCACGCTCGGCGGCGAGGTCGTCGGCGAGCATGGCGCCAGCGCGCCCGGTCGTGCCGCCCAGCCCGAGCGACAGGCCGACGCGATAGGAGGGGCTGAGGAACACGTCGTCGGGGCGGCTCACGTCGCCCTCGTCCTGGGTGCTCATCGCGAGGGCCCGGACCTCGCCGACGGCGCGGAGGCGCGGGCCGAACGGGAGCTCGATGCCGACGCCGCCCGTCGCGAACGGACGGTCCTCGGCGAGGGCCCGGTCGACGCCGTCCGGCCCGTCGTCGAACACGTCGGCGTAGTCGTCCATCACGTCGAGGTAGCCCGCGCCGACGCTGAGGAACGGGACGAACCCGTCGCCCGCGTTGAGGCGCATCCGCACGTCGCCGCCGTACATCTGGATGCCCTCCGTCGTGGTCGGGTCGCCCGACTCGACGCCGCGGCCGTAGAACCCGCGGAGCCCGACGAGCGGGCCGACGTCGAATCCGGCCTCGACGCCTGCGAACGACTGGTCGGAGTAGTTGAAGGCCGGGTCGAACTCGGTCCGCGCGTAGAACGGCTCGACGACCAGGCTGAGCCCGGAGAGCCCGCCCGAGAACTGGCGCTGGAACTCCCGGTCGAGCGCGGTCATCGCGCCCGGCCGACGGCCGCCGAGGTAAAGCTGGAGCGCGGCGCGGACCGAGGGGTTCAGCACCTCGACCTCGTTGAAGTCGTCGAGACCGAGCCCGGCGGCGTTGAGCTCGGCGCGCGAGAAGAACGTGGTGCCCGGGTTGTAGCGGTACGCGAAGCCCTCGGCCGCGATCGACAGCGTGTAGCGGTCGGCGGCGGCAAACTGCAGGCCCGCGCCCGCCAGCAGGTACAGGCTTTTCGAGGCCTCCTGCCCGTCGGGGTCGAAGCGGATCACGCCCGCGCCGCCGTTGAGGAACGGGACGACGGCGCCGGTGCCCAGGTTGAGCTTGAGCGAGCCCCCGTAGCGCCGGACCCCGACCTCGCGCGCCGCCAGCGACGCGAGCGCGTCCTGGAGCGCGGGGTCGTCTTCGGTCCCCGAGAAGTCGGAGTAGTCGGTCTCGAAGCCGGTGCCGACGAGGTAGGCGCCGTTGAGCTCGAGGAACTCCCCGAACGAGAGGCCACCGCCGCCGCCGTAGAGCAAGCCGTCAGACAGACCGGCGTCGCCGTCGAAGGCGACGTACGCGCCGGACGGGGCGATCCGGTAGCCGACGCCCTGGACCTGGGCGGCGGCCGGGACGGCGAGGGAAAGGCCGAGCGCGAGGGCCAGGCAGAGGAGGGAACGCATGGTCGGGGGGTAAAAAGCAGGCATGGGGAGCCCGGGAGGCCCCGCGGGGCAGCCTCGGACTGGGCAGTCAAGTCGGGGGAGGGCCGTCGGGCGGCCCGGTCCTTAGGGCTGGCGCGTGAGCCGGAGCGTCAGCGTGCCGGGGACGGCGTCGAAGCCGCTGTAGCGCTGCGCGTCGTAGCCCTCGAGGTCGGCCGTGAACTGGTCGGTCAGCGTCAGCGCGTCGTCGCCGTCGCGCTCGAACGTGAGCACGGAGGGCAGGATGAGCCGGCCGAGCGTGTCGTCGTTGCCGCTGTCGAAGGTGACCCGGAGCTCGGCGCGGCGGACCTCGAAGTCGCCGGGGACGAACCGCGTGGTGCCGCCGGTGCGGCGGAAGCGGAGGGTGGCCTGGCCGCCGTCGAGGAGCTCGACAAAGGACTCCGCCGCGACGAGCGTGTCGAGCACGCTGACGGGCGCGAGCGCGGTCGCGGTCGGGGCGAAGGTGAACGCGTCGAACGTGTAGACGCCGGCCACGTCGGCGGCTGTGGGCGCGTCGATGGCGTCGCCGGAGTCGCAGGCGCCGAGCCCGACGAGGGCGACGAGCGCGAGCAGGAGGGGGAGGCGGGGGGACATGGTGGGATCGGAAAAGGGGGAGCCCGGGGCCACGCGGCCCCGGGCGATCGGCCTACTGGACGCGCGGGCCGGTCGTGGTCGGCATCGGCGCGGGCTCGTCGGTCTCGGACTCGGGGAAGAAGAGGTCGACGACGTCGATGTTGACCTCGACGACCTTGAGGCCGGTCATCTGCTCGATCCGCTCGGACACGTTGCGGCGGATGCCGTCGGCGACGGCCGGGATCGAGGCGCCGTAGCTGGTGATGATGCGGACGTCGACGGCCGCCTCCTTCTGGCCGACCTCGACGTTGACGCCGAGCTCGTGCATCGAGGACCGCGTGATGGTCTTGGCGAACGACGAGACGGTCTGGCCGGGGCCGTAGGGGACCAGGCGCTGGACGCCCTCGATCTCCTGGACCGCCAGCCCGGCGATCTTGGCGACGACCTGGTTGTGGACGACCGTCTTGCCGTCGTCGCCGACGAGGACGGAGGCGCCGGGGACGAGGTCGGTGGAGCCGTTCTTGACGACGGCGGTGTCGGACGAGGATTTGGTCTGGGTAGCCATCGGAGGGGGGGCGTGGGTGAGAAAGCAGGAGCGGGGCGCTCCGGTCCGGCCGAGGCCGGGTGGGGTTAGCGGCGGCGCAAGGCCCGCCAGGCGGCGCCGACGTCGACGCCGTCGCGGAAGGCGCTCCGTGCGAGCCCGCCGATGGCGGCGCCGAGCGCCGTCAGGACGAGCACGAGCAGGGCCTGCCCGAACGGCAGGAGCACGAACAGGAGGCCCAGCGTGAGGCCGACGGCAGCGCCGACGGTCGCCGCGCTCCGCGTCGCCCCGGCAGGCGGCGGGGGCGGCTCGGGGAGTCGGGCCTGGATTCGGACGGGGCCCTCGGCGGGTCCGTTGGACGGAGGGGCGGACTGGGGCGCCGACGGACGGTCGGGGGCGGGGCGCGAGGCGAAGGGGTCTCCGGGTCCCATGGGGGTGGCGGGGCTTAGTGGACCCGAGCCCGGGCGTCCAGGCTGAACACCTGGACGTCGAGGTCGGTGCGGACGACGGGCAGGCCCGTGTGCCGTTCGA
This sequence comes from Rubrivirga halophila, assembly GCF_046845755.1. Lineage (GTDB taxonomy): Bacteria > Bacteroidota > Rhodothermia > Rhodothermales > Rubricoccaceae > Rubrivirga. The sequence goes on along the minus strand of NZ_CP177357.1, from coordinate 3,141,796 downwards.
GGGCGGCGGTCAGGGCCGCCTTGACGCGAGCCGTGAGCTCGGGGATGGAGGCGTCGGGCACGACGGACAGGCGGCACGCGAGCTGCCAGCCGCCCTTTTTGAGGCGGAGCACGGGGTCGGCCTCGCGGACGGCGGGGTCCTGCTCGGCGGCGTGCGCGACGAGCGCGTGCAGGCTCTCCATGCCGACGGTGACGGCGCCGGAGCCATAGAGCCCGTTGCGCGAGGCGCCGCTGAGCGTGACGCGGGCGGAGCGCTCGCGGGCGGCCGTGGACCGGGCGCTGGCGAGCCAGGCGAAGGCCAGCCCGAGGAGTGCGAGCAGCAGCCCGGCGCCGGCCCACAGCCAGCGCGTGCGGAGCGCGAGCGCCGTGAGGTCGAGCCGGACGGCCAGCTCACCGCCGCCGCCGAGCAGGGCGATCGGGCCGGTCGCGTCGAGCGCATGCGCCAGGATCCCGACGCCGACGGCGAGCAGGGCCAGGGCCACGAGCGCGGCGGTCAGGCGCCACAGGAGACGGAGGGCGAGGTCGTTCACGAGAGCGGGGGGTGAGCGCGGGGGTGAACACGCTCGCCGCCCAAACTGGCGGATCGAGCGGCGGCCGACATGAGCGCGGGGTGGTCACCAGATGAGGGGTCCATTAAAGCAGGGGCGGAGGCGAGGTCGACGATGTGGACGGCGACGTGGAGGGGGAGCGGGTCGCCGCTCGGGCCCGTCATCCGGGCGCGGGCCCACGCCGCGAGCACAGCCGAGCGGACCAGCCGCGCGACGCCGCCGACGTGGTCGGGCGCGGTCTCCGGCCCCACCACTACGCCGACGGCCAGCCGCGCGCCGCCGGGCGCGGGCGCCAGCGCCACGCCGTCGACGGCCCCGCCGACGCCGCACGTCTGGAACGCGGCGCTCTCGGAGACGCCCGAGACACCGTCGGTCAGGAGCACGGCGTGCCGGACGGCCGCGGCGGCGTCCACCCAGGGGTCGATGGCCGGCGTCATCGGTGCGTGCCGAAGGTGTCTAAGACGGGCGCGAGCTCGGCCTCGGGCGAGACCACGTCGACGACCTCGACGGTGACGCGGCCGGGCTGCAGGCCCAGCGAGTCGAGCAGGGCCGCCTCGACCTCGGCGCGGACGCGGTCGGCGAGCGCGATCAGGTCCTCGCCATAGCGCGCCGTGACGGCGACGTGGAGGTCGGGCGCGGCGGCCCCGTCGATCGCCGAGAACGACTGGCGTCGCTGGAGGTCGCCGAGCGCGTGGCTCATGGCGGCTCCGGCGGCGGCGCCAGCCGAGGCGCCCACGGCCGCGCCGACGGGCCCGGCCTGGACGAGCCCGAGCGCGCCGCCGAGCGCGCCGCCGAGCGCCGCGCCGCCGGCCAAGCTCTCGACCGAAAGGACGCCGCGGACATCGCCCGCAGCGAGCGTCGCCGTCGCGTCGAGGACGGCGGCGGAGACCCGGGTCTGTCCGGTGGGAAGGCGAGTGGGCACGGGCGGGGCCGGCGGAGCCGGCGGCTGGAGGAACTAGGCGAGCCCCGGCGCGAGCCGGTAGCCGACGCCGCGGACGGTCTCGATGGGGTCGGAGAGCCCGGCGGCGCGGAGCTTGCGGCGCAGGGCGTAGACGAACACGTCGACGGTGTTCGTCCCGGTCTCGAAGTCGATGCCCCAGACGTGCTCGAGGATCTCGTCGCGCGTGCAGGCCGCGCCGTCGTTCGCGACGAGGTAGCCCAAAAGGTCGAACTCACGGAGCGTGAGGTGGACCGGGCAGCCGTGGACGACGAGCGTGTGGGCCCGGCGGTCGAGGTGGAGCACAGGCGGGGCGCAGTCGGGCTCAGGCGCCGGGGCGGCGGCCCCGGATGCCCACCGCCGGACGCAGGCCGCGCACGCGGCGCGGAGCAGGTCGGCCGTGACTGGGAGCGCGAGCGCGTGGTCGGCGCCCGCGTCGAGGGCCGCCGCGAGCACGGCGGGGCCGCCGGCGCACAGGGCCACCAGGGGCACGTCCAAGCGGGGCAGGGCCACGGCGACGGCGCCGTCCCACCACACGATCGCGAGGTCGTCGTCGGGCCCAGGCGCGCCGACCGTGAGGCGGACGGGCGCCGGGAGGTACGCCTGCACGAGCGCCTCGACGGACGGCCCGCCGCCCGGAAGCAGGGCGACGCGCAGCGTCGGCGCGCGGTCGACGGCGGACAGGGTGTGGATGGCGGCACTCACGACAGACAAGGTGCGTCGCCGGCCTTGCCCCGACATGAGGGGCCGATTAAAGCGACCCTGGTGTACGCGCGGTGCGCCGTCTGAACTCCGTGCCGCGCGTCACACCACGTCGTGCCGGGCGGTGCCGTCCATCTCGAGCGCGAAGTCGGGGCCGAAGGCGGTCGCGGGCGTCTGGAAGCCGGGCGCGGCGCGGCCCGCCAGCACCGCAAGCGCCGAGCGGAGGGCGGCGTCCGCGGTAAAGGCGTAGCCCTCGGGGCCGGCCCACGTCGCCACGGCCCGGCCGCCCGCGTCGTCGGTCACTTCGCCCCAGACGTACGACGCGCCCTGCTCGCGCTCGGCTGGGGACGGGCCCGTGACGCGCCGGGCGACGAGCCCTTCGAGCAGCGTCTGGACCGGCGCCGACTGGAGGACGGGCCCGATGTAGTTGCTCGCCTTCATCACCCGGACCGTCGAGGCCGGGAAGGACGCGAACGTGGTGATGGTCGGGATGCCGGTCGAGTGGAAGGCCGTGCTGACGTCGCCCCACGGGATGGCGACGCAGCGCCGCGTCGTGCCGTCGGCGAACGTGGCCTCGACCGTGTCGTGCGCCGCCGGGACCCGGACGATCCGGCCGTCGCGCCGCATGGCGCCGCCCTCGCCCAGGTTCTCGACGGCCGTCTGCGCCGTCCCGTGCGACGCCGACGAGAGCGCGCGGATCGCCAGCTTCAACTCGGTCGCGGACGGCAGGCGCGCCTTGAGGTGAGCCGCCAGGCAGTCGGTCGGGACCACGTCGAAGCCGGTGCCGGGGAGCACAGTGATGCCCGCGGCTCGCGCCTGGGCGTCGCGAGCCGCGAGCGCCTCGAACACGGCGATCTCGCCGGTCACGTCGAGGTAGTGGGTGCCCGTCCGCAAGCAGGCCTCGACCATCGGGGTAGCTGTCTGGGAAAACGGCCCGGCCGCGTGGAGGACGAGGGGCACGCCCGCGAGGGCGCGGTCGAGCGCGGCCGGGTCGTCGAGCGACACGACCACCGAGTCGAGGCCGGTGGCGTCGGCAACGGCCGCGAGCGTGTCGGCGGTGCGGCCTGCGAGCGTGGGACGGAGGCCGCGCGAGGCGGCGAGGTCGGCGATGAGGCGGCCCGTGTAGCCGGTGGCGCCGTAGAGCAGGAAGGGCATGGCCCGTGAACGCGCCGGGCTGGGCGGGGTGCCATGCGGATGTCGCACGGCTCATCGTAGCGTGCCCCCGTCACTGACCCCCGAGACCATGGCCGAGAACAAGACCCAGCCCACCGATGCCTCCGTCGAGGCCTTCCTCGACGCCGTCGAGCCCGAGCGCCGCCGCGACGACGCCCGCCGGATCGCCGCGATCATGGCCGAGGTGACCAGCGAGACGCCCGAGATGTGGGGCGAGCAGATCGTCGGGTACGGCCGCTACCACTACACGTATGCGAGCGGCCGCGAGGGCGACTGGATGCGCGTCGGGTTCGCGCCCCAGACGCGCCACACGTCGCTGTACCTCATGGGCTGCAACCAGGCCGAGCGCGACGCCTTCCTGGATCGGCTCGGGCCCCACCGCGCCGGCGTCGGTTGCGTCTACGTCACCCGCCTCGACGCCGTCGATGCGGGCGTGCTCCGCGAGATGGTCGCGGCGTCGTACGCCGGCACGGCCGGCCAGGCGGTCTAGCAGTCTGTCGTCACGGACACGCCGCCGACGGTCACGAGCCGGTCGGCGCGGACGGTCTCGCCGGTCGCCAGCCGCACCCAGTCGGCGCCGTCTCGGGCGAACACGTCGTCGATGGTCGTGGTCGCCGTGTGCTCCCCGTCGCCGTCGCGCCAGACGACGGCGACGGGTGTGCGGCGGACGGCCCAGCTTTCGAGCCGGTCGTGGACGGAGCAGGCGATAGGCGTGTAGTCGGGCATCGGATCGGGGGCTGGCGAGGGACGCCGCGAGCGGGCGATCCGTTACCCGACGACGGGCGCGCAGGCCGCGCCCGGGTCACGGGTCGCGGTACGACACCACGCGGCCCGTCGGCGGCGCCGCGAGGGGGGCCTCGAGCCCGACCGTGCCCGCCGCGCTCGACTGGTACGGCACGTAGTCGAACATGACCTCGGCGCACGACTCAGGCCCGGCGCACACCCGGACGACGACGTTCTCAGCCACCTCCTGGCCCGCGTTCTCGACCTCGACCGGCACCTCGACGGTCAGGCTGTCGGCGGCCGGCTCGCCGAGCGTCACCGACAGGTCGGCCGGCCCGCTGGCGCCGGCCACCAACTCGTAGACGAAGAAGCCCACGACGAACAGCACGATGACGGCGCCGACGCCGGTGACGGCCCACTCGAGGGCGTTCTTCTTGGGCGTCGCGTCGGCCGATCCCTCCGCGTTCGCGTCGTCTGCCGAATCGTCGGAGGGGGTGGGGTCGTGGGCCATGGTTACAGGAGGAGGCGGCCGATGGCGCCGCCGATGGAGGCGGGCCAGGCGAGGTAGACGGTCATGCTGAGGCCGGCGCCCAGGCCAACGTGGTCGAAGCGCCCGGTCGTCCACAGCAAGATGGCGGACAAGACGATGGCGATGGCGTAGGTCACGACGGCGTCGCCGATCGCCCCGCCGGCGTAGACGACACCCCGGCGTCCAGAGCCCCGGAAGTCGAGCGCGTGGACGATCGCGAGCGCGAGCAGAAGCGAAAAGACGGCCGTGGCGAGGATCGCCCAGATCGGGGCCTCGATGCCGGTCACGACGACCTCCTCGGTCGGCGCGACGCCCGCGATGATGACCGTGGCGCCGAGCACGGTGTAGGCGATCTGGTGAACGAACCCCCGGAGCCCGCCCTCCGTGCCGGGCTGCCCGTCCCCGGTGTCGTCGGGGTCGGCGCCGAGCTGGGCCGAGCCGATAGCGACGCCGATCGCCGACGTCAGGCCCTCCAGCGTCAGCCGCGCCCAAAAGACGCCGGGCGACAGGTCGAGCGACAGCTGTCCGATCAGGACCAGCACGACGGCGGCGACCAGGAACCCGAGCGCGATCGCCTCGAACGCCTCGGCCATGTTCGACCACAGCGAGCGGTCGGTGTGGAGCCCGGCGTAGAACGCGTACGCCACCAAGACCGCGTACGTCGCCCCGACCGCGAGCAGCACCATCTCGGGCGGCGCGATAAAGCCCTGGTACCAGATCTCCATCGTGTACAGCGGCGCGAACGCGAAGATCAGGCCGCCGACCAGGCCGCGGCCGTACTCCTTGAGCGTGTCGGACACGCGGCGGGTGTCGCGGGGGGACGAGTCGGGCATGGGCGGGGAGACGGGCGGGATGGACGACCGAGGGCCGTCCGCGATCCGGGCGCCGGCGACGATTCGCAGGGGCACGGGCGGTCCGGCCGCGATTCCGGGGCGGCCCGCCGGCCGGGTTAGGGGAGGCACGAGGGCGGCCGCGAGTGGAACGGCGGCGCGAGGGGCCGGTTGGCCCGACACCCCCTTCTGCGCGCCCATGCCCGATTCCTCGACCGACTACGCCATCGGCGTCATGACCCTCGACGTCGAGGGCAAGGACTCCGACGGGTTCCGCCGGCTCGTCGACCGGGCCGTCCGCCAGGTCGAGGACACGCTGGCGGGCGACCTCGCGCTTCGGATGGACCTGTTCGCGTTCGAGGGCCCGCACCTGGTCCCCGGCGCGGGCGCGTATGCGCCGCTCGACTTTCTGCAGATCGGGATCGCCGAGAAGCTGGAGCGCCGCCTGCCGTTCCTGCTCATCGTCACCGAGGTCGACCTGACGTCGTCGTCGCTGGCGTACGCGCTCGCGCTGCCGAGCCAGCTCACCAACATCGGCGTCGTCTCGACCAAGCGGCTCAACCCCAGTTTCTGGGGGGACGACCCGGACGACGACCTCGCCGCGAGCCGCCTGACGTCGCTGCTGCTCCACACGTTCGGCCACCTCCTCAACCTCTCCCACAATGCGGACCGAGCGAATGTCATGTTTCCCGTCGAGCAGGTCGAGGACCTCGACGGGATGAACGAGCTCGGCGACGCCCAGCGCGAGCAGATCCGCGTCATGCTGCCCCGCGAGGCGCACGACACGCGCGCGGCGGGCACGTCGTGGGGCGCGCGCGCGGCGTTCACGTTCAAGACGCTGGCGGCCGACGCCGGGAGCATCGCGCGGGCCGTCGCCCGGGCGAACCCGCTGCGGCTGGCGACCCGGATGCCGACGATGATCGCGGCCGGGCTGTCGGTCATCATCGTGCTGTTGTTCGGGGCCGAGACGTGGGACGTGGCGGCGGCCGTCACGATGCCCCAGGTCGTGCTGTTCTCGGCCGTCTCGTTCGGCGCCGCGGCGTTCGTGCTATACCGCGCCTTCGCCATCGAGTCGCTGCTGGGCCGCGACCGCCGGCTGGCGGAGTCGACCGTCGTGACGGCGGCGGCGACCGTCCTGTCGCTGGTCGCGACGCTGTTCGTGCTGTTCGTCGCGTTCGCCGGGCTGATGTACGTCGGCGTGATCACCGTCTTTCCCGAGCAGCTCATGGAGACGTGGGCGACCGTCGGCGCGGCGACCGACACGCTCGACCATGTCAAGCTCAGCCTGTTCCTGGCCGCGATGGGCGTACTCGCGGGCTCGCTCGGCGGCCGGTCCGACAGCCGCGACCTCGTCCGCGGCGTGCTCTTCCTGACGGAGGAGTCGTAGGGCCTGTCGTAGACGCTGCCCTCCACACGCGTCCTCCTGAGCTTGCGAACGCGCAGCGTCGGCATAGCCAAGGATCTCCACCCACAGGGAAGGCGAAGCCAACGCGAACTTCCGAGCCCGGACATCCGGCTCACAGGTCGGGACCCGTTGGCGTCGAGATCGTTCGCCGCCGCGCACGATGACGAGGGCGGGGAGCCGCTGCCAGTCTGAAGGCGAGACGCGAGCCCGAGAGTCCGCCCGCCGCTACGGGTTTCCGTACGAGACGACGCGCGTGGTCGGCGCCGCCGCGAGGGGGGCCCGGAAGCCGACGCTCCCCGTCACGGTCGACTCAAAGGGGATGTAGGCGAACGTGACCTCGGAGCAGGCGTCGGGCCCGGCGCACACCTCGATGACAGCGCCCACGGCCACCTTCCCGCCCTGGTTCTTGACCGTCACCGGGATCTCGACGAACGAGCTGTCGGCCTGGAGCTCGCCGAGCGAGACGCGCAGGTCGGCGCCCTGGCCGGTATCAGTGGCCCACTCGTAGATCAGGAACCCGAGGACGAACACGACGAGCGCGCCACCGAGCCCGGTGATGGTCCACTCCAGCCAGTTTTTGCCCTTGTCGGAGCCCGCGCCGCTGCTGTCGCTCGACCCGGAGCCATCGCCCGAGCCGCCGGAGCCGTTGCCCGAGCCCGACGTGTCGGAGTCCGACCGGTTCGAGGTGTCGGCGCTTGCGTCGTCAGTGGAGGAGGTGTCGCTCATGAGGACTAGAGGATGAGGCGGCCGACGGCGGCGCCGATCGTGGCGGGGAGGGCGAGGTAGACGATCATACACATGGCCGGCGCGAGCCCGACGCCGTCGAACCGCCCGACGCCCCACAGCAGGCCGATCGAGGCGAGGATCCCGATGGCGTACGTCACGGCCGCGTCGCCGAGCGGGCCGCCGGCGTAGATGCACCCGGCCTCCATCCGCTCCGCCCCCTTAAAGCTGAAGTAGCTCATCACGCCGAGCGCGAGCGCGAACGTGAGCATCGCCGTCACGACGACCGCCCACGGCGGCGCCTCCAGCGCGATCACGACGATCTCCAGCGTCGTGGCGAACCCGGAGACGATGAGGATGGCGCCGAGCCCGGAGTACGCGAACTCGTGGATCATCCCGCGCTGTTCCTCGCTGCCGCCGCCGCCGCCGCCGTCGTCGGGGTTCTGGCCGAGCTGCGCCGACCCGACCGCCACGCCGACCGCCGAGATCAGACCTTCGAGCACGATCCGGTTGACGGTCACCTCGAGCGAGAGCGACGGCGGGAGCTTGCCCAGCAGTTTGAGGACGACGGCGCCCACCACGAACCCGAGAAAGAGGATTTCCAGGGCCTCCAGCACCTCCTCCCCCAGCGAGTCCGTGTCGTGGATCCCCGCGTAGTGGGCGTAGGCCACCAGGAGGCCAAACGTGACGAGGGTGGCCACGATCAGCACGTGGGGCTGGGCGATAAAGCTCTGCCACCAGACCTCGCTGGTGTACAGCGGCGCAAGCGCGAAGAGCAGCCCGCCCACCAGGCCCCGGCCGTATCCCTTGAGCGTTTGGGAAAGGCTCCGCGTGGCGCCGGTCGAGTCGTCGGACATGGAGGGGGAGGGCGGTGAAAGCGTCCCCACGGTACGGCAGCGGCGGGGATCCGCGCCGCCGGCCGGTTGGGGGCCGCCCTGACGGCGACCGGTCGGTCCGCCCTAGGTCGGCGCCGGAGCGGGCGGGGTAGCCCCGCTGCCGCTCCGGTGCGCCGCCATCTGGGCCTCGATCCGGGCGACGCAGAGTTGGTCTCGAGAACGTGCCTTCAACTAGGTGGGTCGTCGTCCGGGGCGTCGTCGCTGGGCGCGGGTCGGCCCGTTGATCGGCTCAGCGTCAACGCGTGTGAGGCGCCAGCAGCAGAGCTGGCCGTCCGCGTCGAGCTGTAACGTAGACCGACCCACCTCTGCGCGCCGCCTGCGCGGGGCAGGGCTGCTTCGCGGTCAGCCCGCTGACTCGTCGCCGCGAGAGGTAGCCCCGGTCGGGTCCGCGGCCGTCCGCTGGACGGGCGTGCTGCCGTCGGGGAAGAACGCGAGCGCAGCCGAGTTCATGCAGTAGCGGCGGCCCGTCGGGGGCGGACCGTCGGGGAAGACGTGGCCGAGGTGGCCGTCGCACCGCGCGCACCGCGTCTCGATCCGGACCATCCCGAGCGACCGGTCCTCGATGTCGGTGATGTGGGCGGCGGCGATGGGCTGGAAGAAGCTGGGCCAGCCGGTGCCGGACTCGAACTTGGCCCCGCTCTCGAAGAGCGGCAGCCCGCACAGGTTGCAGGCGTACGTGCCGACCTCCTTGGTGTGGAGGAGGAGCCCGCAGCCGGGCCGCTCCGTCCCGTGGTCGAGCAAGATGCGGCGCTCCTCGGCGGTCAGGCCGGCGGCCTTGGCGGCGCGCTCGCGGGCCTCGCCGCGGAGCGGGGTGAGGTCGTAGCCGGCGGCCGAGCGGGTGGGGGTCTCCATGAATCCGGGGGAAGGGGGGCGTCGAACCAACGAGCGCCGACGGCGATCCGGGCTAGGCCGCCATCTGGGCCTCGATCTGGGCGATCGAGTCCCGCAGTTCGGCGGCCTTCTCGAACTCGAGGTTCTCGGCCGCCGCGTCCATCTCGCGCGTGAGCTGGGCGATGAGGTCCGTCTTCTGGTCGTCGGTGAGGTACTTCACGACCGGGTCGGCCACCTTGGGCAGCTGCTCCGGGCCGGCGTAATACGTCACGGCCTGCTTGGCGCGGCGCTCGTCTTGGTCGGCCTTGTGGTCGGCGATCGCCGTGCCCTGGCGGACCTCGTCGATCGACTTGGTGACCGTCGTCGGCGTGATGCCGTGCTCCTCGTTGTAGGCCCGCTGGATGACGCGGCGGCGCTCGGTCTCGTCCATCATGCGCGCCATCGAGTCGGTCACCTTGTCGGCGTAGAGGACCACGAGCGCGTCGGCGTTGCGGGCCGCGCGGCCGGCGGTCTGGATGAGCGACCGCTCCGACCGCAGGAAGCCCTCCTTGTCGGCGTCGAGAATGGCGACCAGGTTGACCTCGGGGAGGTCGAGCCCTTCGCGCAACAGGTTGATGCCGACGAGCACGTCAAACTCGCCCAGCCGCAGATCGCGCAGGATGTCGACCCGTTCGAGCGCGTCGATGTCGGAGTGGAGGTAGCGGACGCGGACGCCGAAGCTGTCGAGGTAGTCGGTCAGGTCCTCGGCCATCCGCTTGGTCAGCGTCGTCACCAAGACGCGGCCGCCGGCCGTGACGCGGTCGCGGATCTCGCCGAGCAGGTCGTCGATCTGGCCCTCGACGGGGCGGACCTCGACGTCCGGGTCGATGATGCCGGTCGGGCGGATGATCTGCTCGACCACGACGCCGCCGGAGGCCTCGAGCTCGTAGTCGGCGGGCGTGGCCGAGACGAAGGTGACGGCGTGGTGGAATTGCTCGAACTCCTCGAACGTGAGCGGCCGGTTGTCCATCGCCGACGGCAGCCGGAAGCCGTGCTCGACCAAGTTCAGCTTGCGGGCGCGGTCGCCGTTGTACATCCCGCGGATCTGGGGGACTGAGACGTGGCTCTCGTCGATGACGATCTGCCAGTCGTCGCCGTGGTTTTTCTGGAAGTAGTCGAGCAGGCAGTATGGGCGCGTGCCCGGCTCGCGGCCGTCCATGTGGCGGGAGTAGTTCTCGATGCCCGAGCAGTAGCCGATCTCCTTGATCATCTCCAAGTCGAAGAGGGTCCGCTGCTCGATCCGCTGGGCGGCGATGTCGTTGCCCTCGTTGCGCAGGATCGCCAGCCGCCAGCGGAGCTCCTCCTGGATCCCCGCGATCGCCCGGTCGACCTGGTCTTTGGGTGTCACGAAGTGCTTGGCCGGGTAGATCGTCAGCGTGTCGGACTCGAGCGCGAGCTCGTCGCCGGTGACGGGGTTGATGCGGGCGACGCGCTCGACCTCGTTGCCCCAGAACACGACGCGGTAGGCCTGGTCCTCGAGATACGCCGGGAAGATCTCGACGACGTCGCCGCGGACGCGGAAGGTGCCGGGCGTAAAGTCGACGTCGTTGCGGTTGTAGAAGACGTGGACCAGCTCGAGGAGCAGCTCGTCGCGGTCGCGCTCCTGGCCGGGCGTGATCTGGACGAGCCGCTTTTTGTACTCGTCGGGGTTGCCGAGCCCGTAGATGCACGACACCGACGCGACGATCACCACGTCCTTGCGGCCGGACACGAGGGCGGACGTGGCCCGCAGGCGGAGCCGGTCGATCTCCTCGTTGATCGCCATGTCCTTCTCGATGTACGTGTCCGACGAGACGATGTAGGCCTCGGGCTGGTAGTAGTCGTAGTACGAAATAAAGAACTCGACGGCGTTCTCGGGGAAGAACTGCCGGAACTCGGCGTAGAGCTGGGCCGCCAGCGTCTTGTTGTGCGAGATCACGAGCGTCGGCTTGCCGACATTTCGGATCACGTTCGCCATCGTGTACGTCTTGCCCGTTCCTGTGGCGCCCAGGAGCGTCTGGTACGGGTCGCCCCGGAAGAGCCCCTCGGTGAGCTCCGCGATCGCGCGCGGCTGGTCGCCCATGGGCGTGAACGCCGTCGAGAGCTTGAAGGGCGAGTGGATGCGCTGGATCTGGGCCATGTCTCGGGGGAGGGCAGCCGGGGAACGTCGGCACACCGAGTGACGACGGTGTGTCGCACGGTCCAACCCGACGGGGTGCGCAGCGGTTCGCTAGGGCGTCGGGGCGCCGACCTCGGGGAGCGGACCGCCGGTCGCCAGCGCTCGGAGCCAGTCGGTGAGCGCGGCCCCGCCGGCGGTGCGGTCGAAGAGGTCCGGGCTGAGCAGGCTCGTGTGCCCCTCGCCCGGGGGCACGAACAGCGCCGCCGCGTCTGTAGGGAGCGCGTCGCGGACGCTCTGGAGCCCGGCGGCATAGGCGGCCGGCGCCAGCCTGCACGACGCCCCGCGCGTGTCGGCGCACTCGGGTCCGACGGCGCCGTACAGGGCGCGCAGCGCGACGTCGTTCTGAAACGCCACCACGCCGAACCGGCGGTCGGGATAGCGTCGCGTCCAGAAGGGGAGCACGGCGCCCAGGCCGGGGCCGCGGTCGGGGTCGCAGTCGAGGCACCCGGCGGGGAGGGCGAGCCCCCACAGGTCGACCCAGCGGCGCTGGAGGGCCGGGGCGAAGGCGGCGGAGTCGAGCGGGATCGGGCCGCCGTCGGCCACGAGGTGGACCGGCGCGGGCGCCAGCGCGCTCGCGGCGCGGCCGACCGACAGCGTCGCCCCGATGCCGCCGGCGCTCACGCCCGCCAGCACGACGGTCGCGGCCTGGCGGGCGGCCGGGCCGATCTGGCCGAGCACGGCGTCGAGGTTGGCGGCCCCGGCGAACCGCTGGGTGCCGTCGACGCCCGGGACCGCGGCGTCGCGGGTGCCCGCGTGGAGGTCGCCGGTGCAGTACGGCACCACGACGACGTTCCAGCCCGCGAACGGGTTGTCAGCGCGGTCGGCGAAGACGGCGTTCCCGTCCAATCGGTCCACGAACGCGGCGGCGTCGGCGCGCGAGAAGGCGGCGCGGTTGCGGCCGCACGTCTCGGGCGTGGCGCACGTCCCGCCGCCCTGGAGCAGGATCAGCAGCTCGCGCGAGCCTGGGGCGGGGCGCACCATCGCGCCGGTCGGCGAGCCGTCGCGGCAGCGCATACCGGGCCGCGTCCACGCCCAATTCCCAGCGAGGCCGTCGGCGTCGCTCAGGAACGCGGCGCCGTCGAACAGGCCGTCGGGGGCGGGCGGTGGGTCGGCGGTGTCGCAGGCGGCGAGCGCGAGCGCGAGCAGGAGGAGCGCGCGCCTCACTGCGCCCCCACGGATCGGGCCGTGCCCGCCGAGAGGCCCGCCAGCCAGTCGGTCAGGCGGACGCCGTCGCTGGACAGCTCGTCCAGCCCGACCGTGAGCAGCGCTGAGTGGCCGTCGCCCGGGAGGATGAACAGGCCGGCGTTGGGGAGCCCAGCGAACGTGTCGTCAAGCGCGTCGAGCCCCTCACGGTACGTCGCGGCCGGGAGCCGGCAGGCGGGGTCGCCGTAGCGCGAGCAGCCGGGGGCGACGGCGCTGGCGAGGTTGCGGATGGCCCGGTCCTCGGCGTGGGCGACGAGCCCGAAGGCGTGGCCCGGGTGCCGCCGGGCGAGGTGCGGGATGAGCGCCGCGAGCCCCTCGGCGTCAGGCGCGCACGCGGCGCAGTCGGCCGGGAGCGCGAGCCCGAACACGTCCGCGAAGGCGCGCTGGAGCGCGACGGACAAGGCGAGGGCGGGGAGCAGCGGGCCCGCGTCGTCGACGAGGTGGACCGGCGCCGGCGCCAGCGCTCGGGCGGCGCGGTCGTAGGCGGGGGCGGCGCCGTAGCCGCCGGCGCTCGATCCGGCCAGTAGCACCGCCTCGGCCCGGCCGGCGGCCGGCGCGAGCAGGCCGAGGACGGCGTCGAGGTTGGCAGCGCCCGCAAACTGCTGGCGGCCGTCGACGCCCGGGATGGTGCTCGCGCGCGTGCCCGCGTGGAGGTCGCCGGTGCAGTACGGGACGAAGACCGCGTTCCAGTCGGCGAACGGCGCGCCGTCGCGGTCGGAGAGCGCCGGGCGGTCGGCCATCCGGTCGAGGGTGCGGGCGAAGTCGTCGGCGCCGTAGCTCGCGCGGTTCTTGGCGCACGTCTCGGGCGTCAGGCACAGGCCGCCGCCCTGAAACAGCACCACGATGCGCCGCGAGCCCGCGACCCGCCGCACGCCGACGCCGGTCGCCGAGCCGTCGCGGCATCGCATGCCGGGGACGTCGCGCCACGCCCAGTCGCGGTCGGGCATCTCAGCCAGCGGACCCCCGTCGAGCGCGCCGTCGGTCGGCTCGGGCTCGCACCCGGCGAGGGCGGCGAGCACGAGGCACGCGAACAGGGGGGCGGCGCGGGCGGTCATCGCGACCAACCTAGCGCCGCCCCCCCGGGCCGTCGGCACTGAGCACTAGCGCGCCGCCAGCGGGCCGCGCGTCGCGGCGCCCGGGTCCACGGTCGTCGGGGTGCCCGCCAGGAGGCCGGCGAACCAGTCGTCGAAGGCGACGCCAGCCGAGGCGCCCATGTAGCGGCTCGGGACGAGCAGGATCGTGTGGGCGTCGCCCTCGACGAAGTACGTGCCCCACCGCGCGTCGAGCCGGCCGCGGACGTCGCGCAAGCCGGCGGCGTACTCCTCGTCTGTGATCACGTTGCCGGGGGCTTGCCCGACGCCGAAGAACGTCTGGATGGTGTCGTCGCCGAGCGAGCTCGCGAGCCCGAACGTGGCGGTCGGGTACTGCGTCGCGTAGTAGTTGTAGACGCCCGGGAGCGCGTCCGGGGCGAACAGCGCCGCGCCGCCGGGGATCGCCGCCGACAGGTTGTAGAGGCCCGTGACCTGCGCCGCGAGCTGCGGGCTGAAGACGTTGTCCGCGAAAAAGAGCGGGCCCGAGTCGTCGACCAGGACGAGGTCGGACTGGGTGAACGTCGAGGCGACCTCGTCGAAGTTGAGCAGCGTCCCGAAGCCGCCGGCGCTGGCGCCAGTCAAGACCACCTGGCCCGGCGTCGGCAGGCCGTCCGCCAGCAGGTCCAGGGCGCGCTCGACGTTCTGGTGGCCGACGAACTGCTGGGCCCCGAGGCTCGTGCCGAACTGGGCGTCGATGAGCGTGTTGTTGGGGAAGCTCCCGCCGTGGAGGTCGCCCGTGCAGTACGGCACGTAGACCATGTTGTAGGCGCCGACGGGGTTGTCGGCGCCGGTGCGGAACAGGCCCGCATCCCCGACCTGCCCGATCCGGCTGGTGAACTGGGCCTCCCCGAACGTCGAGGGGTTCGTAGCGCACGTCGCGCCGTTGAAGCAGGCGCCGCCGCCTTCGAGGTAGATCACGAGGTCATCGGCGCCCTCCTGGAGGCGGACGCCGATGCCCGTCGCAGAGCCGTCGCGGCACACGCTGCCCTCGACGTCGATAAAGGTCCACTGCCCGAGGTTGGCTTGGGCCTCGGCGAGCGGGCCGTCGATCTCGGGCTCGCTGGAGTCGCAGGCGGGGAGGGCAAAGAGGGCGGCCACCAGAGCGGCGGCGGTCAACAGTCGGGCGGTCATCTGCAAAGGAAGAGGAAGGGGCCGAACCTAGTCATTCGCTGAACGGTGTTAAGGGGGAATCCCCTGGTTTCCGGCCACCCTCGCTTGTGACGTACTGGCTCTGGTCTCTCTCGCCCGACGTGTTCCCCTCGGCCGTCCGGGCGGGGACGTTCGCGCTCCGTCGGCAAGGCCGGGCGCGGCTGGCAGACGTCCGCCCCGGCGACCGCATCGTGGCCTACCTCTCGGGCGTCCAGGCGTTCGCAGGCGTGTTCGAGGCGGTCGGGGCGCCATTCGAAGACACGACGGCGCTGGCGCCGGGCCGCCACCTGCCCCACCGGCTCCGCGTTCGGCCCCGCGCCGTGCTCCCGGCCGAGGGGTTCGTCCAGAAGGCCGCCGTCGTCGAGCACCTCGCCGTGCTCGACGCCTACGACGAGCCGACCGCCGGAGCGCGGTTCCGGCGTGTCGTTCAGCAGGTGCTCCACCCGCTCCCGCCGATCGACGGGAAGGTGCTGGAGTTCATGGTGCAGGCCCGGCTCGGAGCCGACCCCGAGGCGCTGCTGGCGGCGGTCGAGGCCGTCCGCGACGCCCGCGACTCCACCCGCAGCCGTCCCCAGGCGCCCGCCGTGGCGACGGCGTCCGCAGTCGCCGAGGAGCCGGTCGGGTATGCGCCAGCGGAGGACTTCGACCGTGCGGAGGCGGTCGGGCGGTTGATCGACGCCGTCGCCGCGCGCGGCTTCCGGTTCGACCCGTTCGAGGTCGCGGCGTACGTGACCGCGCTCCGCACCAAGCCCTTCGTGCTGCTGGCGGGCGTGACGGGCGTGGGCAAAAGTCGCCTGCCCGTCCTCGTCGCCGAGGCGACGCAGGGCGCGGCGACAGTCCTGCCGGTCCGCCCCGACTGGACGAGCCCCGCAGAGACCATGGGGTACACGGATCTCCAGGGCCGCTTCCGCCCCGGCCTCGTGCTCCGCGCCGCTCGCGCCGCCACCGAGGCCCCGGACCGGTTCCACACGCTCGTGCTCGACGAGATGAATCTGGGGCGCCCGGAGCACTATCTCGCGGATGTGCTGAGCCGGATCGAAGCGCGTGCTCCCGCGCCCGGCGGCTACGAGAGCGAGCCGCTGCTGAGCGAGACGCTCGCGTCCGCCGACGCGGCGTGGCAGGCCGTCCGGTTCCCGCCGTCTCTGGGGGTCGTCGGGACCGTCAACGTGGACGAGAGCGCGCACGCGTTCAGCCGCAAGGTGCTCGACCGCGCGTTCGTGATCGAGCTGGCCGCCCGCGACTTGGCGGACTGGCAGGCCCCGGTCGGCGCCGTGCCCGTCGATCCGTGGCCCGCGTCGGCGTGGGCGCCGCGAGCGGTCCGGCTCGGAGAGGTGTCCGGGCTATCCCAGGGCGGTCGGCAGGTCGTCGAGCGAGCCGTCGGGGCCGTCGCCGAGGCGGCGGAGCGGCTGGCCCCGTCGGCGGGCGTCGGGTACCGGGCGCGCGACGAGATCGCGCTGTTCGCGCTCCACGCCGCCGAGACGCCCGACGCCTTCCGCGACGCGAGCGGGCCCGTCGACCCGCTCGACCTCGCCCTCTTGACCAAGCTCGTCCCCCGCCTCGACGGCGCTCGGGCGGCCGACCGAGCCGCCGCGTTCGACCTCTTGGCGTGGGCCGCCGGCCGGTCCTCCGCCCGCGCAGGCGACACCCAGGCTCTCGTTGACGACTGGGTCGCCGACGGCCGCCCGGCCGTGCTCCCCGACGCCCGCTTTCCCCGGACCGCCGCGCGGCTGGCTCGCATCGCCGAAGGCGCCCTCGACGACGGTGTCGCCTCGTTCTGGAGCTAACAGACTGTTTGTGGAATGGCGCGGACTCATTACGGCGTCCCCTCTCCCACCGGGGGAGGGACAGGGTGAGGGGTGTAGGGCCATGGAGGCGACATTCGAGCACCGCCGTATGGATCCCCGCCTTCGAGGGGATGACTCATTTGAGGGGGATGAGCTACCCGGACGTCTCTAAGCCTCGTCCGGCGGGGCGTACGCCTGGCTGAGGTCGCCGAACGCGTCGCGCATCGCCGCTCGGATCTGATCCGCCGTGCCCACGAAGTCGGCGGCGGAGTCGCTGGTGGCGGGGTCCACGGGGAGCGCGAGGTCGAGCACCAGGTCTTGCCCGTCTCCGCGCGCCGTAGCTCCGAGCCGCAGCATCCAGGCCGTCATCCGGTCGTTCTCGCGCCCCACGACGCCCCGCAGCGTGCCGATCCCGACGGCCGGCGCGACGACCGCGAGCACCGCCAGCAGAAGCTGCCCCACACCGAGCCCCTGCGCCGTATCGAGGACGGTAAGGGAAAACTCGGCCACGTCGCCGTCAGGCTCCAGGCGCACGAACCGGCCAACGCCGAAGCCGGGCGACGACGGGTCCGTCAGGTCGAGCGCGCCCCAGGCGACGTGGTCGTGCCCGTCGACATCGGTGAGGTACGCGAGCTGCGCCTCGCTGAGCGACGACACGGACCCGAGAAACCGAAGCCGCCGCGAGTCCGGAGAGAGCCGGTCGAAGCCGTCCGCGAGCCGGTGGCGGTCGGCCGCGACGACCGGGCGGAGCGCCACAGGTCGGCCGTCGCGCAGCGTCATCCGGAGGACGGGCGGGTCGGGCACGGGCGGCGTCGGTGGGGGCGGTAGCATACGGTGTGCAGACGCTGTTCACCCTCGAGACGCCCGACGTCCGCCTCACCTGGAGCGGGCCAGGGGGAGCGCGCGCCGGCGTGGAGCCGCTCCGCGTGGAGGCCGGGGCCGACCGGCTGGTCGTGGCGCCTGAGGCGGCCGTGTGGCTGGCGGAGGAGACGGCGTACCCGGTGCTCGTCCAGAGCCTGCGGGGTGCGCCCGTGTCGCTGGCGCACCGGGACCCGGTCGTCACCGGCGGGCTGGTCTCCGCGGACGGCGGGCGCGTGCTCCACGGCCGCGTCCGGTTCGGTTCGCAAGCCGGCCGGGCCCGGTTCGAGATCCAGGTCGGGAACAGGGTCGAGGTCGCGTTCTCGGTGTCCGTGCTCCCGACGAAATTGGAGGAGACAGAGGTCACCCGGATGCGGGCCGAAGTAGAAGCCGCCGCCGCCGGCCTGTCTGTCGCGGCGATCCGCCCGACGACGCGCGGAGTCGACGCCGGACCCGCTGCTCCCTCCGTGCCCGTGTGGCTGGCCGCCCTCCGTCAGTCGGTGGCCGATCTGACCCGTGCGGTGCGCGCCATCGACCGGCGGCCGGCGCTTGATCTGATCGAGACTGTCGAAAATATGAGGCCTGGACAGATTTTGAGGCCGTCGGCCGAGACGCGCGCGGCGGTACGTCGGTGCGGGCTCGATGTGGACGGGCTGCCCGCTGGCGTCGCCCGGTTCACCGTCGACACGCCCTCTCATCGCTGGCTGGCGGGTCGGGTCGCGGGCGTCGTGCGGGAACTGCGAGCGCTCGAACGGGCTGAGGCGCTGCGCCGGCCGAGTCTGCGCCGGGGCGTGCTCCGGGCCGAGGTCGGCACCCTGGCACAGCAGCTGGAGTCCCTGGCGAAGGTCCCGGTGCTAGCACCGGCGGGAGCACGTGCGCCATCGGTGCCGCCCCTGGTGCTCCGAAGGCGCCCTGCGTACGCGGCCGCCTTCGACGCGCTTCGGCGTCTCGACCACGGGCTGGCGCTCCGCAAGGGTGCGCTCGACGTGGCGATGCAGGACCTCGCCGTCCTCTACGAAACGTGGGCCGCGCTGGCGGTCGTGCGGTCGGTCGCGGGAGCCCTCGGTGTCGGGCCACCGGCCCGGCCGTTTGGCATTGACGTCCGTGGGGCCGACGTGCGGCTGCGTCGGGGACGGGCGCACGCGGTCCGGCTGAAAGGCGATGGCGTGGCTGTCGAGATCGTCAACACGCCGCGCTTCCCGGCGCCGCCCGCGCTGCTGGCGCAGCGGCCCGACCTGCTGCTCACCGTTCGCCGCGATGGCGAGGTCCGCCGGGTCGTGCTCGACGCGAAGTACCGCCGCGACGACTCGGCGGAGTATCGCCGCCGCCACGGCGCCTCCGGGCCGCCCGAGGACGCGCTCGGCACGCTCCACCGCTACCGCGACGCCATTCCGGGCGAGGTCGCGCTCGCCGCCGCGCTCTTCCCAGGCACGCCGGACGGCCCGTTCTACGGCTCGCGCCTGTGGACGAGCCTCGACACGCTCGGAGTCGGCGCCGTCCCGCTCCGGCCGGGCGCGACCGACGCGCTCGACCGGCTGATTACCGGCTTTGTCGGGTAGCCTCGCGCGCCGCGATCGCCGCCATTCGGACGACGTCCGTTGAGAGCACGTCCGCGCCGGTCGCCAGAATCGGAGCGTACGGGGCCGGGGAGGCCGTTGCGGACGCCGCCGCGTCGATGGCGCCGAACGCGCCGGCTTGTGCCCGGATGCCGGCCGCGTGGAGCCGCAGGACCACGCCGGGGTCGGGGACGCCGACGCCCGTCCACGCGATCACGCGGCCGGGGTCAATGGGCGCCGCCAGCAGGGCGTCCACATCCGCAGGCGTCTCGGCGGTCGCGGAGACGACCACGTCGGGCGCAAGCGCGAATAGGCGCTGGTGGTCCGCCAGCGAGTACGTGATGACGCCGACCCGGTCGGCCGCGTCGTGCTGGCGAATCGCGGCCACGAGCTCGTTGTACGGCACGTCGGGCTTGACGTCGAGCAGGAGCACGGCCCGGCCGTCGGCCCACGCGAGCGCCTCGGCGAGCGTGGGGACGCGGAACGAGGTGACGACGGAGTCGGCGACGAGCCGCAAGGTGCGGATCTGGGCGAACGTCGTCGCGTCGACGCGGCCGGTGCCCGTCGTCGTCCGATCGAGCGTCTCGTCGTGCATCAGGACCAGGACGCCGTCGGCCGTCCGCCGCACGTCGGTCTCGATGAGCGCGGGCGCGTGGTTGAGCGCGTACTCGAACGTCTCGACCGAGTTTTCGGGCAGGCCGTGGACCGGCGCGCCGCGGTGGGCGCTCACCCAGACCGGCGCGCCCGGGCGCCAGCGCAGGCCCGCTGCCAAGTCGGCCGCCGAGTCGTAGTCGCGGTAGTGGACTGACGAGACGGGGACGGCGACGCGGTCGGCGGGGCGCTCGTCGAGGGTGAGGGGGCGCGGGCCGCCGCACGCCGCCAGGGCGACCGCGAGCAGGAAGACGAGTCGGGTCATTCGGAGGCGGCGGCGACGCCGTACTTGAGGCGGGCGAGGACGCCGGCGAACCCGCGCTGGCGCTGCGGCCCCAGGAGCGGGGCGATGCCGAGCTGGCGGAGCAGGTCGTCGGGGATGGCGGCGACCTCGTCGGGGGTGGCCCCGTTGTAGGCGTCCATCAAGATGGCCACGAGCGCGCGCTGGGTCGGCGCGTGGCCGGGGATGTCGGCCCAGAGCTGGACGCGGCCGTCCTCGACCTCGGGGAAAAAGTAGACCTCGGCCTGGCACTCGTGGACGCGCCCGAGCCCGGCGTCGCGGGCGGCCTGGTAGCGCTGGGGGAGCGGCGGGAACTGGCGGGCGTGCTCGAGGAGCAGCTCCACCTGCAGGTCTCGCGGGACGGCCGACAGCTCGTCGGCGATCTCTTGGAGGCGGGCGTTCATCGGGGATGAAGAGGGAGAGAGGCTGAGGGCAGACGCCAGCGGGGAGGCGAGGGGCCGGATCTCGACCGGCGCTAGTCCTCGTCGGGCATGCCCTTCTCGATGGGCACGCCGACCAAGTTGCCCCACTCGGTCCACGAGCCGTCGTAGTTGCGGACGTCCTCGAACCCCAGGAGGTAGCGGAGCACGAACCACGTGTGGCTGGACCGCTCGCCGATCCGGCAGTACGCGATCGTCTCGTCGCGCGGGTCCAGGCCCTGCTCCTCGAGGTAGATGGCCGCCAGCTCGTCGCGGCTCTTGAAGGTGCCGTCGGAGTTCGCGGCGCGGCTCCAGGGCACGTTCGAGGCGCCCGGGATGTGGCCGGCGCGCAGGGCCGCCTCGGCGCCGGGGTCGTGGGGCGCGTGCGAGATCTCGCCGATGAACTCCTGGGGCGACCGCACGTCGACCATCGGCCCGCCCTTCTTGAGGTGCGCGAGGACGTCGTCGCGGAAGGCGCGGACGGAGGGGTCGGGGTCGGCGCCCTCATAGTCCGTGCTCGCGTAGGCGGGCACGGTCGTCGTCATCGCCCGCCCCTCGGCCTCCCACTTGGCGCGGCCGCCGTCCATCACCCGGCAGTCGGCGTGGCCGTACATGGTGAAGGTCCAGAAGGCGTAGGTCGCCCACCAGTTCGACTTGTCGCCGTAGAAGACGAGCGTCGTGTCGGGCCGGACGCCGAGCCGGGAGCACAGGGCCTCGAACTGGCGCTGGCTGATGTAGTCGCGGACGTCGGGGTCCTGGAGGTCCGTCTGCCAATCGACGTGGACGGCGTTGTGGAGGTGGCCCGTCGCGTAGAGCAGCACGTCCTCGTTCGATTCGATGACGCGGACGCGGTCGGTGTCCGCGAGGTGCTTGGCGACCCAGTCGGTAGAGACGAGGACCTCGGGGTGGGCGAAATCGGGCATGGGGGGCCGGGGCGGCGGATGGGGAGGCGGGGGTACGCGCCCCAGTGCGGGGCGGTCCGGGCTATTGCGCGCCGTGGGCTCTTCATCGGGTCTCCCCATGGGGTGGCTCGCCGCGGCGTGCGCGGCCCTAGGCCCGATCCGGACGGCGCCGTCAGGCGGAGGGAGGGGCGCGGGGTAGGGGGACGCCCGGGTGCCTTGACTCTGTTTTTCAGACCCGGCTATATTCGAGCCGTCGCTTAACACGCCCTTAACCCAAGGCCCGCCCGCTCAGGTTGTCACTGTCCTCGCTTATTCAGGACCAGCCAAGCGCGCGTGGGCGCGTGGGGGCGACGCGCGACCGAGAGGTCGCCAGGGCCGCACTGCGGCGTCAAGCCCGAGACCAGGGCTCCGGAGCCCGCTCCGGACACCACACACCGCCCGGCCCCCTCGGGCTACGGCACCCCTCGACAAGCGTCGCTCTCGACGCACCTTCACCCCGGGCCTCTGGCGCTCGGGCCCACACACCACCCTTCAGGAGGTAGCAATGTTTCGTTCACTGAGCACCGCCGTGCTCTTGCTGCTCTTCGCCCTCCCGGGCGTCGCAGCGGCACAGAACACAGGCAAGCTGTCTGGTCAGGTGACCGACGCTGAAACCGGTGACCCGCTCATCGGTGCCAACGTCTTTCTCGCCGACATCCAGCGCGGCGCCGCGACTGACATCGACGGCAATTACACGATCCTCGGCATCCCCGTCGGTCAGTACGACATCCAGTATTCCTACACGGGGTACCAGACGGAGACGCTGACCGGCGTCGAGATCTCGCAGGGCCGGACCCGCAACGTCGACATCGCGCTCTCGGGCGCGTCGATCGGCGAGGTCGTCGTCGAGTACGAGCGGCCGCTCATCCAGCGCGACGCCATCGGCGTCCCGAAGGTGGTCACCGGCGCCGACATCCAGAACCTCCCGGTTCGCGGCGTGTCCAGCGTCGCCGCCATCCAGGCCGGCGTCGTTTCGAACGACGGCTCGGGCACGCTCAACATCCGCGGCGGTCGCGGGGAGGAGGTCGACTACTACGTCGACGGTGTCAAGGTGGTCGGGTCGGTCGGCGTGCCGCAGCAGGCCATCGCCGAGCAGGAGATGCTCATCGGCACGATCCCGCCGCAGTACGGCGACGCGACGGCCGGCGTGATCTCGATCTCGACGCGGTCCGGGGGCAACAGCTTCTTCGGCGCCGCCGAGGCGATCACGTCCTACGGGCTCGACTCGTTCGGCTACAACCTCGGGTCGCTCTCGATCGGCGGCCCGCTCGTGCGCGACCGCGTGAGCTTCTTCGCTTCCGTCCAGGGCACCTACCAGGAGGACGCCAGCCCGTGGGCCCGCGAGACGCTCCAGCTCAACGACGACATCTACAACGCGATCCAGCAGTCGCCGCAGGTCATCCGCATCGACCGCAACGCGGTCGACCAGAACGGGACCCCGGTCGATCTCGGGGGGCTGACCACCACCCCGCTCTTTGAGGACGACAACTTCGTCTACGTCCCGTTCCCGAGCGACCTCAGCTTCGCCGAGGGCTCGCTCACTCCGGACGAGCTCGGTGCTCTGCTGGGCCTCAACGGCGACCACCCCGGCGAGTACCTCGGCGGCGTCCGCCCGGCGGCCAGCCTCTTTAGCAGCGCCGACCAGTTCACGACGCGGACCGGCAAGGACGATCCGTCGAGCAACCTCTCGGCGACCGGCAACATCGAGCTCCGCCCGGTGACCGGCGTCAACCTCCGCTTGGGCGGCGGCTACGTGAACAACGAGAGCCGCGGCTTCAGCTACAGCCGTTCGCTGTTCAACCGCGAGACGTTCACGACCACGGAGGACGAGGTCTACCGTGGGTACGCCTCGCTGCGTCAGGTGCTCTCGAACACGGCGTTCTACCAGCTCCAGGCGGAGTTCTCGCGCCGCGACTTCGTGAACTACCCCGACGCGTTCGGCTCCGACATCCGCGACGTCCTCCGCTACGGCGACATCGACGACCCGGCCAACGCCGTGGCCGCTCGCTACGTCGGCCTGAGCACGTCGAGCGCCGACCAGGGCAACTACACCCGGCAGTTCAGCGACGGCAACCTCGGCATCCCGCCCTCGCTCGGGTTCACGTTCGCGGGCCCGGGCACGGCGAGCACCGGCTACCAGCAGTTCAACCAGGAGCAGTTCCGCGTCTTCGGCAACGCCCAGACGCAGGTCGGCGTCCACGAGCTCTCCTTCGGTGGTGAGTACGAGACGCGGACGGTCCGGAACTGGTCGATCGGCAATGGGTCCCGGACCTTCGCCCGCTGCTTCGACGACGGCAGCATCGAGACCAACTGTGTCGACTCGGACGGCGACGGCACGAACGACTCCGGCGTCACGTCGTACGACCAGCTCCCGTACTCCTTCGGCTTCGAGACGGGGACGAGCTACTACGGCTACGACTACCTGGGCCTCAACGAGGTCGACGACCAGGATGTCGACGCCTTCGCGGCCGGCACCAACCGCAACATCGCGCCCTACCGGCCGATCTACTACGGTGGCTTCGTCCGCGACCGCGTCGAGTACCGCGACATCGTGCTCGACCTCGGCGTCCGCGTCGACGTGTTCGACAACAACACGCTCGTCCTCAAGGACCCCTACGCGCTCGTCGACCTGTTCCGCGTCGAGGACCTCAGCGGCAACATCACCGACGCGCAGGGCAACGTCCTCGTGGAGGCGCCGTCGAGCATCCCGGGCAACATCGCCGGCGACTTCGCCTTCTACCAGCGCGACGGGGCCGTCATCGGCTACCGCGACTCGGAGGGCCAGTTCTACAACGCCAACGGGGAGGTCACCACTTCGGATGTGATCCGCCGTGCCGGCGCGCCGCTCGCCAAGTCGAGCGGCCTCACGGAGGGCGCGTTCCGGGACTACGACCCGGCCCTGACGATCATGCCCCGCATCGGCGTGACGTTCCCGATCACCGACCGTGCGCTCTTCTTCGCGTCCTTCAACGTGACGAGCCAGCGGCCGAGCGAGAACGCCTTCGCGACGATTCAGGACTACGACCAGGCCACGGGGACGATCTCGAACCCGAACCTCCGGCCCGAGACGACGACCCAGTACGAGCTCGGCTTCCGCCAGCGCGTGGGTCAGCAGGCCGCGCTGACGCTCTCCGGCTTCTACCGGACGCAGCGCAACAAGATCACGCTCCGGAACCTCGACGCGGCCTTCCCGAACGGGTACACGGGGTACACCAACCTCGACTTCTCGACGACGAAGGGCCTGGAGCTGGCCTTCGACCTGCGCCGGACGCGCAACCTGGCGCTGAACGCGAACTACACGCTCTCGTTCGCCGAGGGGACCGGGTCCGACTCGCGCACGGCGCGCATCATCGCCTGGCGCAGCCAGACCGGGGTCTTCCCGGAGACGCTCGCGCCGCTGGCGTTCGACCGCCGCCACAACCTGAACGTCTCGCTCGACTACCGCCTCGGTAGTGGAGAGGGCCCGATGGTCGGTGGGGTCTACCCGCTCGCCGGCTTCGGCTTCAACCTGCTCGGCGTGCTCCAGAGCGGCAGCCCGTACACGGAGCTGGACAACAAGGCCCTCGAGAGCCCCATCGGCCAGTCCACCAACGGTGGCGCGGTCGGGCAGGTCAACTCGGTGTACCTCCCGTTCACGAGCCGTCTCGACCTCAAGGTCGACCGGAACTTCAACCTCGGGCCGGCCGCCTTCCGTGGCTACGTCTGGGTTCAGAACCTGCTCAACCAGGACCAGGTGTACTCGGTCTACCGCGACACGGGCCTGTCGGACGACGACGGCTTCCTGGCCACCAACCCGGACGCCGTCCGGGCGCTCCCGACCGAGCTCGAGCGCGACGCGTTCCGGTTCCTGTACTCCCAGTACGTGGCCTCCCCGGTCGTGCTCGACGGCTTCGGTGTCAGCGGCGGCCAGTTCTATGGCCTCCCGCGCCGGATCCGTCTCGGCGTCACCCTCGACTTCTAAACGGGCTCTAGGAACTCTCCCTGCGCGCCGGCCCCGTCCGGCGCGCAGGGACCTCCTGCCCTGTAACACCCCCTATTCATGAACGCACTCTACCCCACCAACAGCCGTCTTACGGTGCTGCTGGTCGGACTCTTCGCGCTGTTCAGCGCGACGGCCCCGGCCCAGGCCCAGGCGGACTGTGACACCGGGAGCGCGGAGGTCGACCTCGACGTCAACAACGTCCGCGCTACTCTTTACAACATCGGCGGCCTCTTCTGGCGAGGCGCCGGCGCTCAGTACGAGGTGCCTGCGGGCAGTGGCCTCGTCTCCATCTTCGCCTCCGGCATCTGGGTCGGCGGCCAGGTCGACGGCCAGCTCCGCTTTGCCGGCTCCACCTACGGGGCCTGGGAGTACTGGCCCGGCCCGCTCGACGCGAACGGCCAGGTCACCTCGGCGACCTGCCAGCAGTTCGACCGGTTCTGGAAGGTCAACGCGGATGACATCCTCGCCTACAACAACACGGGCGTGGCCACCACGAACCTCCAGACGTGGCCGATCGCCTACGGCGCGCCGTTCTACGTCGACGAGAACGGCAACGGCCGGCGCGACCCGAACTCGGTCGACGCCGACGGCAACGAGCTCGAGCCCCGTCAGGAGCTCGACATCGACGACGCCGGCTACGGTTCCCGTCAGCTCGACCTCGCCGCGGGCGAGCGCCCCGACATCATCGGCGACCAGGGCATCTGGTGGGTCATGAACGACGCGGGCAACTCGCACGACTGGGGCGGCACCGCGCCGATCGGCCTCGAAGTCCGTGCCCAGGCCTTCGCCTTCAGCACGGCCGACGCGCTGAACGACGCCACGTTCTACCGCTACCAGTACTTCTACCGCGGCTCGCAGCCGATGACCGACACCTACCTCGGCATCTTCTCCGACCCGGACCTCGGCAACTTCAACGACGACTTCGTCGGCTCCGACATCGAGCTCGGCCTCGGCTTCGTCTACAACGGCGACAACGACGATGACGGCGGCGGTGGCTACGGCATCCCGCCGGCCCTCGGCTACGACTTCTTCCAGGGCCCGCTCGTCAACGCCGATGGCATCGACAACGACGAGGACGGCGAGACGGACGAGGACGACGAGCGCCTCGCCATCGAGAAGTTCTTCTACTTCACCAACGGCGGCACCGTCACGTCCGACCCCGGCAACGCCAACGAGGCCTACAGCTTCATGCAGGGCTTCTGGAAGGACGGGACGCCCCTCAAGGAGGGCGGCGACGGCTATAACACGAACGGCCCGCCCGTCGACTTCGCCTTCCCCGGCAACCCGCCGGAGTTCTGGAGCGAGTACAACTCCGACGGCAACGGCGCCGTGAACACCCCGGCCGACCGCCGCTTCGGCGTCTCCTCGGGTCCGTTCACGTTCAACCCCGGCGAAATGCAGGAGGTCGTGTTCGGCATCGTGTGGGCCCAGGCCACCGGCGCGACGAGCTCCCCGCAGATCGCGTCCGTCAACAAGCTGAAAGTGGCCGACGCCACGCTCCAGAACGCGTTCGACGCGCAGTTCGCCCTCCCGCAGCCCCCCCCGGCGGTGGCGCTCGCGGCGACTGGCCTCGACCAGGAGATCATCCTGGAGTGGGGCAGCTCGACCGGTGACCTCGGCGACATCTTCAACTACGACGTCGAGAACCCGTTCGTCCCCGTCGATGCGACGGACCGGACGTACACGTTCGAGGGCTTCCGGATCTACCAGTTCCGCAACGCCTCCGACACCGAAGGCGTCCTCATCGGGGCCTTCGACCTCGACAACGGGATCACCACGATTACCGACGCCATCATCGATCCGGCGACGGGCGCGCAGCTGACGGCGGTCGTGGCCAACGGCTCCGACAACGGAGGCACCACGCTGACCCCGACGACGCTCCGCGTCACCACCGACGCGTTCAGTCAGCAGGCGCTGCGGAACGGCACGAGCTACTTCTTCGGCGTCCAGGCGTACGCGTACAACGAGGCGTCCATCGGGACCCGCGTGTTCAACGCACCGATGACCACCGTCGAAGTGCGGCCCTCCAAGGTCGGCCCGGTCACGCCGGTCGCCACCACGGGGACCGCGCTCGCCTCCCTCACGGGGGCGACCAACGTGGGCCAGGGCATCGTGGGCGCTCGCGTCGCGAACCCGGGCGCCGTCACCGGCGACACGTACGCGGTCGAGTTCTTTGAGCAGACCGCCATCGACGACCACGGCACGCCGGACGACCCGTCCGACGACACCGAGGAGGTCGTCGGGACCAACTACCGGATCGTCAACCAGACGACTGGCGCGGTGCTCTTCGACGGCGCGGCCTACTTCGCCGACTTTGGGACGCTGCCCCCGCAGACCACGGACGCGTTCCGTGCGGACGGCCTGATCTTCGACGTCCAGGGCCCCGAGAACGGGTTCACCTCGTTCGAGGTGATCGCCAACGCCGCGGGCCCGGTCTCGCCGCCGGAGTCCGGCGCGGCCGCCTTCCAGGGGTTCCCGACCCCCGGCGATGCCAACCCGACCACGGGCGTGCAGCAGACCAACGGCACGCGCTGGCTCTTCACGACCGGCAACTCGGGTGGCTACACGGGACCCTACGAGGATTTCCTCCAGCGCGTCGTCTTCGGCCGCAGCGGGACCATCCCGTTCGTCTTCCCCTTCGACTTCGAGGCTCGCTTTACGGGCACCAGCACGGCCTACCAGCGCTTCGGCGACGGCTCGCTGATCACGATCCCGTTCGAGATCTGGAACACCGGCATCGGGACGCCCGACGACACGTCGGACGACTTCCGCATGGTGCCGGCCATCCTCGACATCGACGGCGACGGCACGTACAACCTCTCGGCGTCCGACTCGCCGGTCTCGAGCAGCGACGACGATCCGATCACGGATTGGGTCTACTGGTACGAGCCCAACGACAAGACGCCGGGCGAGTCCGGCTACCTCGCGTGGGAGGCGAATGCCGCCACGGATCCGGCGAACCACGGCCACGAGTCGCTGGCTCGCACGGTGTTCGCCGGCTGGAACCTCGGGAGCGCCCCGCCCTACGCGGCGCCGTACCCCGAGGCCGGGACGATCTTCCGGATCACGACCACCAAGCCGAACCAGCCGGGTGACGTGTTCACCCTGGACACCTCGGAGATCGGCGCGATCAACACGGAGACCGCTAGCGCAGAGGACCAGGAGGCCGCACTCGACCTGATGGCCATCACGCCGAACCCGTACCGCGGGTACTCCGGCTACGAGACCGCCGGCAACGTGTCGATCGCTCGATTCGTCAACATCCCGGCGCAGGCCACGATCCGCATCTTCACCCTGAGTGGGACGCTGATCCGGACGATCGAGAAGAACAACGCGGGCCGGGCGACGGTCGACTGGAACCTCCGCACGGAGGCCGGCCTCCCGGTCGCGAGTGGCATGTACCTCATCCACATCGAGGGCCGCCGTTCGGACGGGTCGACCATCGGCGAGCGGATCCTGAAGTTCGGCGTCATCCAGCGTCGCTCTCAGCTCGACGTCCTCTAAGCCACCCCCCACCTACACCCTAGAAATCATGTACCGCACCCTCATCCTTCTGGCCGCGCTTGTCGCTTCGGCGCCTGCGATGGCCCAGGGGCGCGACGTCCCGGGTGACGAACGGGCGGGGACGGCGAGCGCGCAGTTCCTGCTCGTGCCCACCACGGCACGCACGACCTCGCTCGCCAACGGCCTCACGGCCGGTCTCAGCTCGCTCTCGGGCCTCGAGTCCCTCCAGTCGAACCCGGCCGCCCTGATGGCCAACGACGGGACCGAAGCCATGTTCAGCTACATCAACTTTGTCGCCGACGTCGGCGTCAACACGTTCGGTGTGGCCCAGAGCTTCGGGACCTCGAACATTGCCCTGTTCGTGACCTCCTGGGATCTCGGCGAGATCCCGATGACCTCGGCCGCGTCTCCGGACCCGACCTCGGTCACGTACGACGCGGCGACCTACGTGGTCGGCGCGACGTACGCTCGCCAGTTCACCGACCGGATCTCGGCCGGGATCACGGCCAAGGCCGTCGGCGAGACCATCGACGACGTCAATGGCTCGGCCGTCGCCTTCGACGCCGGCATGACCTACACGGTCGGCGAGTCGGGTCTGCAGTTCGGGGTTAGCCTCCGCAACTTCGGCACCAAGATGAGCTACTCCGGCAACGGCATCGGCCAGTCCAACCCGGTCGACGGGGCGGGCGGCAACGGCAGCTTCCCGATCGAGATCGGCACGGACAGCTACGAGCTGCCCTCGCTGCTCAACTTCGGCGCCACCTACACCCGCCAGTTCGCTGGCGACGTGTCGGTGACGGCGCTCGGCAACTTCCGGTCGAACGCGTACGACCAGCCGGAATTCGCCGGCGGCCTCGAGCTCGGCTACGGCGACCTCGTCTACGCCCGGGGCGGTGTCAACCTGACGCCGGACCAGGACGTGAACGCGGCCGAGTTCTGGAGCATCGGTGGCGGCGTCAACGTGCCGCTCGCCAGCTCTGGCATCGGCGTCGACTACGCCTTCCGCTCCATGGGCGACCTCGGCAACGTCAACCTCGTGACCGCCGCGCTCCGGTTCTAAACCGGCGGCGCTCCGACGCGACCGCTGCGGCCCCCGAGCCCTCCGCAAGGAGCCGGCTCGGGGGCCGCGCTGTGTCCGGGAGGCCCGGTGGTGCCCCCGATCCGCGCCGAGGGTGTCGGTATGTTGGGGTCGCCGGCGAGGGCCGCCGGCCCGCGCCCGTGGCGGCGCACGTGCCATGCGTTCGGACACCGCTCGATCTGCTCTGGGGCTGGCGCTCGCGGCCGGCATCGTCACGCTGGCGGCCTGCCTCGCGCCCCGCGCCAGCAGCGACGCCGACGAGCGGTTCCTGAACCTCGCCGACGGCGTCGCCTACGTCGGCGACGCGACGTGCGCGACGTGCCACGAAGAGCTCTACGCGAGCTACCAGGCGCACGGGATGGCCAACTCGCTCTACCGGCTGACGCCGGAGACGGCCGTCGAGGACTTTTCGGGCGTCGCCGTCCGGCACCCCGCGTCGGGCTTCGTCTACGTCGCCCGGCGCGAGGGCGACCGCTTTGTCCAGGAGGAGTACCGCGAGACCGGCGAGGGAACAGACCACCGGCTCGTCCGCGAGATGACGTACGTCGTCGGCAGCGGGTCGGCGGCGCGGACCTACCTCAGCGAGGAGAACGGGCGCCTCTACGAACTGCCCCTGACGTGGTACACCCAGGCCGACGACGGCGCCGGCCGCTGGGGCCTCAGCCCCGGCTACGAGGACCAGAACGTCCGCTTCGACCGCACCATCCCCGACCGGTGCATGGCCTGCCACAACGGGACCTCGGAGCCCGTCCCCTTTGCCGACGGCAAGTTCGCCAGTCTGGCCGACGGCATCGGTTGCGAGCAGTGCCACGGCCCCGGCGAGCTCCACGTCGAGGCCCGAACGGCGTCGGAGCAGGCGCCGGACTCCGTTGACGTGACGATCGTCAACCCGAAGTGGCTGGCGACCGACCTCCGGCTCGACGTGTGCCAGCAGTGCCACCTCAACGGCGAGGTGTCGGTCCTGCGCGAGGGCGAGTCGGCGTACAGCTACCGGCCGGGGCGCCCGCTCTCGGCGCACCGCGCCGTGTTCGCGCTCGTCGGCGACGACCCCAACCGCGTCAGCGTCATCTCGCACGCCGACCGCTTGCGCGAGAGCGCCTGCTTTATCGCCTCCCCGGCGATGGACTGCACGACGTGCCACAACCCGCACGAGGGCTTCCGCGACAGGGGCCCCGAGGTGTTCAACGCGACCTGCCAGACGTGCCATGCGCCCGACGCGCTGGCGGCCGAGATGCCGACGCCCGACCTGCAGACGCAGCACCTCCCCGAGGCCGACTGCTTCGCCTGCCACATGCCCGAGGTCTCGGCCGACGACGTGCCCCACGCCTCGTTCACCGACCACAAGATCCGCGTCGTCGGCGACGACCAGATCGTGGGGACGCAGACCGAGGGGACGCTAGCGCCGTACTTCGAGGCCGACCGCGACGGCGGCGTCGAGGAGGGGATGGCGTACGTGATCTACGCGCGGCAGGGGGGCGGCGCGGCGTCGTTCCGGCGCGGCGTGTCGCTGCTCGAAGAGCGGCTGGCGGAGCGGCCCCAAGCGGGCGAGGCACAGTACCTGCTCGGCTACGCCCGCCTCCAGACCGGACGCGCGGCGGCGGCCATCGAGCCGCTGCGCAAGGCCCTTGAGGTCGGCGAGAACCCCGAGCGCCTCAACGCCCTCGCGCAAGCCTACGAGCAGGCCGGCCGGCCCCCGTCCGAAGCGCTGAGGCTGTACCAGCGCGCGCTCGTGCTCCAGCCCGCGGCCGCCGACGTCCGCGTCAACTATGGCCGCCTGCTGGAGGCGCAGGGCCGTCTGCCCGAGGCGGTCGGCGAGTACCGCAAGGCGATCGCAGAAGAGCCGTGGCTGGCGCAAGCGCACGTGCTCTTGGGCGGCGCGCTCGCCAAGGGGGGCGATCTGGCCGGGGCCACGGCCGCCCTCCGCGCGGCCATCGAACTGGAGCCCGGTCAGGCTGACGCCCTCACCAACCTCGCCGTCCTGCTCGCCCAGCAGGGCGACGTCGCCCGCGCCGCCCGCCTCTTCCGCCGCGCCGTCGAGGCCGACCCGCAGAACGCGAACGCCCAGGCCAACCTCGCGCTCTACTACCTCAACGAGGGCCGGGCCGAGGACGCCTTGCGGCACGCCCAGCTGGCGCTCGGCCTCGACAGCGGTCAGGGCACCGCGCTCCAGGTCCTGGAAATCTTGCGCCAGTCTGCCGGCTGAGTCCGGCGCGGAGCGCTGCCGAGAGCGAATGGCGCGAGCCATCCTACTGCGTCCCCTCTCCCACGGGGAGAGGGACAACCGCCAGGTCGGCGCAGCCAGGGTGAGAGGCGCCTCGTCGCTTATGCGCCATCCGAGCACCGCCGTATAGATCCCCGCCTGTGCGGGGATGACTCTTGGAGGAAGTCACGCTCCGCCCTACAGCGTCATCCCGCACCCGAAGGGAAGGCACCAACCAACGGAGGTGAGGGGTCTCAGCGCGGTCCTCTCGCCCATCCCTCCGCTGGTCGCGACTCGGAGGCTTGCGCTGAGATCCCTCGCAAGCTCGGGATGACGTGTTCTGGGAGGGTCGGGATGCTCCCCAAACAGTTCCTCAGGATGACGCCACAAGGGGCCCGTGTGTCTCTCTACAGAGCAGCAGGGAGGCAACACCTCTACGCGGTCCCTCTGGTCGCCGCGCCCCTCGCCCTCAGGGTTGGCCGTGAGCCTCTAGCTCCGGCACCGGCAGACCCGCCAGATCCGCCGCGATCCGCGCCGCGTGGATCCGGCCGTTCTCGATAAACCACCGGCTCGTCGCGTACCCCCCGCACACCGTCCCGGCCAGG
The DNA here is from genome assembly GCF_046845755.1 of Rubrivirga halophila. Classification (GTDB taxonomy): domain Bacteria; phylum Bacteroidota; class Rhodothermia; order Rhodothermales; family Rubricoccaceae; genus Rubrivirga. Next base: position 3,109,002 of record NZ_CP177357.1, on the reverse strand, counting down.
TACACGCCCGGCCGCGTCGACTCCATCGTGGCCTCGTCCACGACCGGCGCGCGCTCCGGCCCCGCCAGCTCGACGCCGAGCGCCTCCAGAAACCCGAAGTCGGGGTGGTAGCCCGTCATCAGCAGCACGGCGTCGGCCGGGATCTCGTCGGCCCCGCCGGGCCCCGCCAGCCGGACCGTCCCGGGCGTGATCTCCTGGACCGTCGTCTCAAAGCGGGCGGCGATCGAGCCCTCCTTGATCCGGTTGAGCAGGTCGGGCCGGATCCAGTACTTCACGCTCGTCGTGATCTCCGTCCCGCGCACCACCATCGTCACGTGGCCACCGTGGCGGAAGATCTCCAGCGCCGCCTTCGCCGCCGAGTTCTTGGCCCCCACCACGACGACGCGCCGCCCGCTGTACGGGTACGGCTCCTTGTAGTAGTGCGAGACGTGGCCCAGGTCGTCGCCCGGGATGCCGAGCCGGTTCGGCTGGTCGAAAAAGCCCGTCGCCACGGCGACCGCTCGCGCCCGGTGCGCGCCCTTCGACGTGCGGACGACAAAGTCCCCCCGCTCGCCGTCGACGCCCAGCACGCGCTCGCCCAGGCGCACGTCGAGGCCTTCGCGTTGGGCGACGGCGCGGTAGTAGTCGATCGTCTCCTCGCGGCGCGGCTTGTAGTACGTCGTCGCGAGGGGGTGCCCGCCGATCTCGAGCAGTTCGGGCGTCGAGAAAAACTCCATCTGCGTCGGGTACCCGACGAGCGAGTTCACCAACGCGCCCTTCTCAACGACGCGCGCCGTGAGCCCGGCGCGCTCGGCTTCGAGCGCGCACGCCAGCCCGATCGGGCCGGCGCCGACGACGAGGAGGTCTACGGGGGCGGTCTGCGTGTCCATGCCCTACCAACCGGGCCCCGCTGGCGGGGTTGCCCGCGCGCCGTCAAGAGTCCGGGGAACGCGCTACGGCGCCGCCGGGCGGTGGGGCGGAGGTTCACCACCGGCCCCGTCGCCGGCCGCCGCACCCGGCGGGGGAGGGGAGGTAGCGCGGCGCTGGCGGAAAAAGGCCCGCAATAGATCCGCCGCCCGGTCCGCCTCGACGCCCGAGACCGTCGGGATCTGGTGGTTGAGGCGCGTATCGCCGGGGATGTCGTACAGCGTCGACGCCGCGCCGGCCTTCTCGTCGAGCGCCCCGAAGACCAAGCGGTCGAGCCGGGCCCAGACGAGCGCGCCGGCGCACATCGGGCACGGCTCCAGCGTGACGTACAGCGTGCAGCCGGTCAGAAACTTGGTGCCGAGCGTCTGGCACGCCGCCGAGACGGCCAGCATCTCGGCGTGCGCCGTCGGGTCCGCCAGCCGCTCCACCTGGTTGTGCCCGCGCCCGACGACCCGGTGGCCCTGGACGACGACGGCGCCGACCGGCACCTCGCCGGCCTCGTACGCGCGCTCGGCCTCGGCGAGCGCCTGCCGCATCCAGCGGCGGTCGGTGTCGAGAAGGGACGCGAGGGACACGCGAGTGATGGGTGATGAGAGAAAGGTGATGAGCGGGACGAGGTTGTGAGTGATAGACCGCAGGGCCCATCACTCATCACCCGTTACCCATCACTCCGCGACAAGGGCATCGTCATGCAGCGCGGCCCGCCGCGCCCGCGCGAGAGCTCGTTGCCCGACAGCCGCACCGCGATCCGCTGGTCGGTGAGCGCCGCCGAGTCGCCGTAGAAGTCCAGGAAGTGCTCGGCGTCGACGACGTGGAAGCCGTGCTCGCGGAGGGCGTCGTAGGTGGCCCGGTTGCGGTCGTAGCCGACGACGAGCCCGGGCCGGAGCGCGAACAGGTTGGCCCCGTCGGTCCACTGCTCGCGGCGCTGGCGGACCAGGTCGTCGCCGCCGCAGCGGACGAAGGTGTAGTCGCGCCCCGTCGTCTCCACGAGCGCCTGGTGGACGTTGCGGCACGGCCGCAGGCGCAGGTCATTCGTGTCGCCGTCGACGGCCTCGATCACGAACGTGTGGTCTTGGCCGTCCTCGATGATGGGCGGGAATTCGACGCACGTGTCGGCGTCGGCGAAGGTGAACACGGTGTCGAGGTGCATGCAGTACCGCGCCTTGGGGAGGTTCACCATGATGACGTGCTCGACGGCCGTCCGCTCCAGCAACTCGCGCGCGACGGCCAGCACGCCGCCCAGGCTCGTCCGCTCGCTCTGCCCGATCATCACCACCCTCTCGTCGACCACGAGCAGGTCGCCGCCCTCGAACGAGACCTCCTCGGGCAGCTCGATCACGTTCTCGCGGACGTCCGCGAAGCGGGGGTGATGCGTGTAGATCGTCTGCATGATGACGCTCTCCGGCGCGCGCGCCGCCGTCGCCGCGTGGCTCAGCAGCACGTGGCCCCCGACGACGGCCGACAGGTCGCGCGTGAACAGCAGGTTCGGGATCGGCTGCGCGGTCACCGGGAACGGGGCCTGCCCGGTCGTGGCGAAGCGGAGGAGCGCCTCCGGCTCGAGCCCCTTCAGCTCCGACTCGTAGGCCTCGAAGTTGCGGTACGGCATCCGCTCGATGAGCCGGTCCACGAACGCGGTCCGGGCGTCGGCCTGGGCGAACGCCTCGCGCAAGAGGTCGGTCACCTGGAGGACGGCGTCGGCCGTCCCGACGACGGCCTGGAACAGGCGGATCAGCGTCGCGTGCTCTTCGCGCGCCTCTTCGACGAACAGGATGTCGTCGAACAGTAAGTCCTCGGCGTTGTCGGGCGAGACGAGCCCCATCTCCTCGCCCGGCGTGTGGACGACGACCTGCCGGAGGGGCGCCGTTTCGGAGGCGACGTGGAACGGGGCGAGGGCGGTGTCTGCGGACATCGGGCGGGGCGCGGGCGGGGGGGCGCAAGCTACGAGGGCGTCCCTCATGCTCCAGACGGCCCCGCGCGCTAGCGCCCCGCCTTCTGGCGGATCAGCTCCACGAACCGCAGCACCGCTGCGACCACGACCAGCACGAGCACGACCTTCACGACGAGCCCCAGGAGCCACCCGGCCATCTTGAGCACGAACGCGAGCGCGCCGAACGCGGCCACCAGCACGATGGCGACCAACAGGATCTGGAGCAGGCGCTGGATCAGCATGGGATCGGCTAGAACGTGAACGCTTCGCGGGCGACGATGGGGCCGCCACTCGACGGCCGGCCGCCGCTCACCACGATTCGGCTGCCAGCGAAAATAGTTGCGATGTGGCCCGACCGCGGGACCGCGAGCGCGACCTCCGGAGGGACCCGGAACGTGCGGCGCGCCCCGGCCGCGTACACCTCGAAGCTGCCGAGCGTGGTGCCGTTGGCGTCGAGGCCGCCGCCGACGAGCGCGAGCCCGTTGCCGAGGTCGACCGCCGCCGCGTCCGCCCGCGGCGTCCGCGGGCCGCTCACCTCGGCGACGCCGATCGAGAACGGGAGCGCCCCTGCGGGCGCCGACCGCCAGTCCAGCGCGAGCGTCAGGCCGCCGTCGGCGGTCAGCCCGGTGACGACGGCCGAGGCCGGGCCCGTCTCCGCCAGCGCCACGCCGGTCAGCGCCGGGAAGCCGCCCGCGCCGCCCGCTGGCGTCAGCCGCTCGAGCCGGACGCTGGCGCCGGCCGGGACCACGCGGTACACGTCGACCGTGCCGGAGGCCTCGAGCCCGCCGGTCACGGGCGTGACCCCGCCGAACAGCGTCACGTACGTCTCGCCGCCGACCACGACGGTCTTGGCCACGTGCCCCGCGCGCGCCGGGAACGCGTCGCCCGCCACGGAGACGGGCCGGGCCACGCCCTTCGCGTCGACGAACTCGGGCTCGCGCACCAACTCGCTGCCGACCTCGGGCGCGGCGGTCGAGGCGCCGCCGAGCAAGAGGGACCCGCCGGCAACCGCCGTGGCGGTGTGCCTCGCGCGGGGGCGCAGCAGCGCGATCTCGCGCGTGTCGACAAACGGCCCGTCCACGAACTGCACCGACGCCGACGCCAGCGCCGACCCGGACGCGCCCGCCCCGCCCGAGACGAGCACGCGGTTGCCGGAGAAGGCCGAGACGGCCGCGGCGGTCCGCGCCGATCCGTCGTCCGGGGTCACGAGAGCGGAGGGCTCGAGCGGGAGGTACACCGCGTAGAACGTGTCGCGCTCGACCTCCCCTTCGCTGTTGGTGACCGTGAAGTCGAAGGCGTTGAGGCCGAGCGCGAGCGACCGGGCGTACACGAACGCGCCGGCCGTCGAGTCGAAGTCGACGTCCTTGTCGCGGATGCGGAGCGAGACGGCCCCGCTCGGGCCGGTCGGCTCGAACCGCACGCTGATCGCGGGCTGGAGGAAAACGACGCTGAGGTCGGGCGACGTCAGCACCAACTCCGACTGGCCCGAGTCGATCGGGACGCGGTCGCAGGCGACGAGGGCGACCACCGCGAGGCAGGCGAGGGCGAGACGGCGCACGGGCTAGAAGGTGGGGGCGTCGTAGTCGACGCGGTCGAGGACGAGGCCGTGGGCGGGCGCGGCGGGCCCAGCGGCGCGGCGGTCGCACGCGGCGAGCACGTCGGCCAGCGAGCCGGGCGCGCGGCGCCCACGGCCGACCTCGACGAGGGTACCGACGAGGGCCCGCACCATGCCATGCAGAAAGCGGTCCGCCTCGACCTCGAACTGCAAGTCGCCCGGCCGCTCGCCCGCGCGCCACCGCGCGCGTGTCAGATGGCACGTCCGGTTGAGGGTCTCGGACTTGGTCCGGCAGAACGACGAGAAGTTGTGGCGCCCGAGCAGCGTCGCCGCCGCCTCGTTCATCGCCTCGAGGTCCGGCGCCGGGCGGAAGAACACGCGCGTGCGGCGGTCGAGCGCGCGGGGCTGGGTCGTGGCGTGGTAGACGTACCGGCGGCGGCGGGCGTCGAACCGGGCGTGGAACCCGTCGGGCGCAGGCTCGGCCGCCAGCACCGCGATCGCGTCGGGCAGCAGGCCGTTCAGCGACGCCCGCAGCCGGTGCGCGTCGGGCCGCTCGGCCGTCTCGATGTGGGCCACCTGGCCTCGGGCGTGGACGCCCGCATCGGTCCGCCCCGAGCCCACGACGGCGACCGGCTCGCGCAGCGCCGTCGCCAGTGCCGCCTCAAGCGCTCCCTGGACGGTCACCGTCCCGGGCTGGACCTGCCACCCGGAAAAGTCGGTGCCGTCGTATTCGATCAGGAAGCGGGTGGTGGGCAACGGGGGACGGGGGACGGGGGACGGGGGACGGGGGACGGGGGACGGGGGACGGGGGACGGGGGACGGGGGACGGGGGACGGGGGAGAGCCCGGGCGCTCGAAAAGTTCCGTCCCGCCCTCAACGCGGCCGCTTGCGCCAGCGTGCGCGCCGGACCGGTGGCGCGGGCCGCCAGTCGGAGGCACCTTCTCTTCCGCTGTTCCGCTGTTCCGCTCTTCCGCTCTTCCGCCCGTGCCCCCTCGCGTCTACCTCACCGGCTTCATGGCTTCCGGCAAGAGCACCGTCGGGCCGCTGCTGGCGGACCGGCTGGGCTACCGGTTCGTCGACCTCGACTGGCTCATCGCGGCGCGCGCGGGCCGGTCCGTGGCCGACCTGTTCGCCCAGGGCGAGGGCGTCTTCCGCGCCGCCGAGGCCGAGGCGCTGAGAGAGACGGCCGGGGGCGAGGGGCTCGTCGTGGCGACTGGCGGCGGCGCGCTCGCCCAGCCCGGCAACCTGATGGCGGCCCGAGCGGCGGGCCCCGTCGTCTGGCTCCGGGCCTCTATTCCGACCGTGCTCGCGCGCGTGGGCGATGGGAGCGGGCGCCCCCTGCTTCTCGACGGCACGCGGCCGCTGGCGCCCGCCGCTCGCGAGGCCCGCGTCCGCGACCTGCTGGCGGCGCGCGAGCCGTTCTACGCCCAGGCCGACCTCGTCGTCGAGGCCGACGGCGCCGCGGACACGGTCGCCCGCGACATCGCCGAGGCGCTGGCCGGCTGGCGCGGCGCCGTGGGGCGGTGAATGGCTGGAGACGGGTGGAACTCGGGCACCACACACCGGACGACGTCCCCTCTCCCCGTGGGAGAGGGACAGGGTGAGGGGTCTGGTCGCAGATTCACCGACGACCGCCCCACCGACTCACCGGCTCAGGCGAAACGAGCGGCGGTGGTGCGGACTCGGCCCGTGCGCCGCGAGCGCGGCGTAGTGCGCCGCCGTCGGGTAGCCCTTGTGGCCGTCCCAGCCGTAGACGGGGAAGTCGCGGTGGAGCGCCACCATCTGGGCATCCCGCGTCACCTTCGCGACGACCGACGCCGCTGCGATCGATAGGCTCTTGGCGTCGCCCTTGACGACCGTTTCCTGCGGGCACGGCGCGTTCGGGATGGCGCGGTTGCCGTCGACCAGCAGCACGTCGGGCGCCGGCGCCAGCGCCAGCGCGGCGCGGCGCATGGCCTCCATCGACGCCCACAGGATGTTGAGCTCGTCGATCTCAGCCGGCGAGCACGTCCCGACGCCGACCGCCAGCGCCTCGCGGTGGATGAGTGGCACGAGCGCCTCGCGGGCGGCGGGCGTCAGCTTCTTGGAGTCGTCGAGCCCCGGGAGGTGGGCGTCGGCGGGCAGGACGACGGCGGCGGCGACGACGGGCCCGGCCAGGCACCCGCGCCCGGCCTCGTCGAGGCCCGCGACAACCGCGCGGCCGTCGGACCAGTGGGCGCGTTCGAGGGAGAGGTCGGGCATGGGAGCGGGTTGGGCGGAGCGCCAGCCTACCGCCAGAGCGCCCGTGAACGGGCCAGGGTTGCTCCACGCCGCGAAACCTTCTATCTTCGCCCTCGTCTAGAGATCGATCTGGCGCGCGAACCCTACCGACGCGGCGCGAGATCGAAGGCCCGGGGTCCCAGCCGTCGCAGCGGAGCGAGGCGCAACAGACCGCTCGACCCCCGGCCCCCACGTTCCTGCCGTCGATCCGGGCGATTCCCGACGACGGCTCCGGCACTCCGCGGCTTCGCGCCGCCGACGCCTTCCGAACGCCTACGGCCCGGGCTCCGCCCGCGCCCCCTCCTGTTCCCCGGACCCGCGCGGCATCTGCCGCGCGCCCGACCGCGCCGCACCGGCGCGCCCCCCTTTTCGCCAGCCCGCCACCTCATGGCACGCAAGACGAGCGCGACGGCCGACGCCGACGCCCCCGAGGCCAAGACGACGCCCAAAAAGCGCCGCTCCCGCGCCCACGTCATCGACCTCACCGACACCGGATCGAACGGCTCCAACGGGAGCACGCCCGAGCCGGCCGCCGAGGCCCCCAAGAAGCGCTCCTCGCGCTCCAAAGCCAAGCCCAAGGCCGAGCCCACCCCTGACGCCCCGGCCGACGACGCCAAGGCCGGCGACGCGGAGAGCGCGCCCCCCAAGCGCCGCCGCCGCACCCGGGACGCCGAGCCCGTCGCCTCCAGCGACAAGCTCGACGAGGCACCCGACACGTCCGGCGACGCGCCCGCCAAGGGCCGGTCCGACAGCACGAGTGACGCCGACTCGGACGACGAGTCCGGCGGCCGGCGCCGCCGCAAAAAGCGGGGCCGCAACAAGGGCAACGACAACAACCCCAACAGCAGCGGCAACAGTGGCGGCGGCCACCCCGGCGATCCCTTCGAGGGCATGCTGGAGCTGATCGGCGACAAAAAGTTCGGGTTCATCCGCGAGATGTCGACGTCGCTCGCCAAGGGCGACAACGACCCGTTCATGCCGCCGCCGCTCATCCAGAAGCACAACCTGCGCGACGGCGTCCACGTCAAGGGCGTCATCAAGCCCGGCCGCAAGGGCGCGTGGCAGGTGACCGAGGTGACCGAGGTGATGGGCCAGGCCCCCGAGGAGTGGGCCGAGACGACCGACTTCGACGAGGGGCTCGTCATCTACCCCGAGGACAAGCTCACCATCGTCAGCGGCCCGGACGACCTGTCGATGCGCGTCATCGACCTGGTGTCGCCGCTCGGCAAGGGCCAGCGGGCGCTCATCGTGGCGCCCCCGCGCGCCGGCAAGACGTTCATCCTCAAGGGCCTCGCGGCCGGGCTCGCCGAGAACCACCCCGAGGTCAAGCTCGTGGCGCTGCTCATCGACGAGCGGCCCGAGGAGGTCACCGACTTCCGCCGCAACACGGCCTGCAACGTCTTCGCGAGCTCGAACGACGCCGGCGAGGACAACCACGTCCGGGTGGCCACGCTGGCGTTCGAGTACGCCCGGCGCTTGGTCGAGCAGGGCCACGACGTGGTCATCCTGCTCGACTCGCTGACGCGGCTCGGCCGGACGTTCAACTTGTACGGCGGCAACTCCGGCCGCACGATGTCGGGCGGCCTGGACGCCCGCGCGCTGCTCATGCCGCGCAAGATCTTCGGCTCGGCCCGCAACATCGAGAACGGCGGATCCCTCACGATCATCGCCACGGCGCTCGTCGAGACCGGCTCGCGGATGGACGACGTCATCTTCGAGGAGTTCAAGGGGACCGGCAACTCCGAGATCGTGCTCGACCGCGACCTCTCCGAAAAGCGGATCTACCCGGCCATCAACATCAAGCGCTCCGGCACCCGCAACGAGGAGCGGCTCGTCCCCGACGAGATCGCGAACGCCCGCAACCTCTTGCTCCGCGCGCTCAACAGCCGCTACCCCGACGAGGCCATGCAGGCGCTCCTCAAGCAGCTCCAGATGAGCCCCTCGAACGAGCAGATGCTCCTCGACCTCATCCCGGAGTAGCCCGACCGATCCACCGACCCGAGGGGGCGTCGCACCACGCGGCGCCCCCTTTTTTGAATGGGTGACCGGCGGCGGCTACCGCGTATGACCGTCACTCGGTGGGAGGAGGAGCGCCAGCAGGGCCTTCGATTCGTCTCAGGGCTCTGTCTGGGCCGATGGTGCAGAAAAATTCGGGCGCCGAGGTTATGTAGTCGGCCGCTCGCGGGTCTATGGGGAGACAGCCGCGCCGCGCCATGTCCGACTTCCGCCCCGGCATCGAGCTCCACGAGCCCGAGGTCCCCGAGGTCCGCACCGACTATGTCCCCATCCGCGAGCGCCCCGAGGGCGATCGGCCGCGCGAGAAGCTGCTGGCGCGCGGGCCCGGTGCGCTGTCCGACGCCGAGTTGGTCGGGCTGGTGTTCGGGAGCGGGACGCGCGTCGGCGGGCGGAGCGTCTCGGCCGTCGAGCTCGGGCAGGCGCTGTTGAAGGCGTACGGTTCGCTGGCGAAGCTGGCGCGGCGCGACGCGAGCCAGGTGGCGCAGGCGACAAAGGGCGTCGGCCCGGCGAAGGCGGCGCAGCTGGCGGCCGTCTTCGAGATCGGGCGGCGCGTGGAGGCGGCCCCGCCCCAAGACCGCGTCCAGGTCCGCAGCCCGGCCGACGTGGCGGCGGCGTACGGCCCGCGCCTGCGCGATCTGCCCCGCGAGGTGTTCGTCGTCCTCCACCTCAACACCTCGAACGTCGTGACGGCCGAGTACACGCTGACGACGGGCGGGCTGGCGGCGTCGATCGTGGAGCCGCGCCAGGTGTTCGAGCGGGCGATTCTGGAGCACGCCGCGTCCATCGTGTGCCTCCACAACCACCCCTCCGGCAACCCGGAGCCCAGCCGTGAGGACGTCGCCATCACCAAGCAGCTCTGCGACGCCGGAGCGGTGCTCGGCATCCCGGTCCACGACCACGTCATCATCGCCGGCCGGGGGTACACGTCGCTCGCGGAGCGGGGGCTGATGGGTGGGTAGGGAGGCAAGAGCGCAAGAAACCAGGAGCGCAAGAGAGAGCCATGCTCGACCGCGTCAATCAGCTGGAGACGTTTGAGCGGGCGTACCGTGCAGCGATGGAGCTGTATCGGGCGTCGCGCTCGTGGCCGAAGGAGGAGCGGTACACGCTGACGGACCAAGTCCGCCGGTCGTCGCGAGCAGTCTGTGCCAACATGGCGGAGGCGTGGGCAAAGCGCGCCTACCCCCGCCACTTCGCTAGCAAGGTGACCGCTGCCCACGGCGAGGCGGAAGAGACCCTGACCTGGATTCGATTCGCCGAGCGCTGCGGATACCTCGACGCGGCAGATGCCGATCGACTGGCGGCCCGATACCGCCAAATCAACGCAGGCCTCATCCGGATGGGAGCGACGAAAGACCAGTGGTGCCCTCCAGCCTCGATACGACTCGGCCCACACGCTTGACGTGACGCTCGCGCCAGCAGGCCCCTGCATCGCCTACCCACTCTACCCGCTCTCCGGCGCCTCACCCTACCTTCACGCCACATCCGCCCCCCGCCCGATGCAGATCCTCGACCCCGCCGAGCGCTACGACGTGTGCATCGTGGGCTCCGGCGCTGGCGGCAGCATGGCCGCCAAGGTGCTGGCGGAGGGCGGCGCGAAGGTGGTCCTGCTGGAGGCGGGCGGGAGGTGGACCGTCGAGGACGACGCCGAGATGCTGACGTGGAACTACGAGTCTCCGAGGCGCGGCGCCAGCACCACGAAGCGGCCCTTCGGCGAGTTCGACGCGTGTGACGGCGGCTGGGAAATTGAGGGCGAGCCGTACTCGGCGGCGGAAGGCACCGACTGGCGGTGGTGGCGCGCGCGGATGTTGGGCGGCCGCACGAATCACTGGGGCCGGATCTCGCTCCGCTTCGGGCCCGACGACTTCCGCGGCAAGACGCTCGACGGCTACGGCGACGACTGGCCCATCGGCTACGGCGATGTCGCGCCGTACTACGACAAGGTCGACCGGCTCGTCGGCATTTTCGGCTCGCGCGACGGCTTCCCGAATGAGCCCGACGGCGTCTTCCTGCCGCCGCCCGAACCCCGCTGCTACGAGAAGCGCGTGATGCGCGGGGCCGAGTCGATCGGGATCCCCGTGCTGTCGTCGCGGCTGTCGATCCTGACCGAGGCCAAGCCGGAGCAGGGTCGGTCGGCGTGCCACTACTGCGGGCAGTGCAACCGGGGCTGCTCGGTCGGCGCCAACTTTTCGGCGGGGCGCGTGCTGCTCGATCCCGCGCTGGAAACGGGCAACCTGACCGTCGTTACGGGCGCGATGGCGCGCGAGGTGCTCACCGACGCCGAGGGCCGCGCGACCGGCGTCTCGTACGTGGATGTCGGGACTCTGGAGGCGTACGAGGTGCAGGCCGACATCGTGGTGCTGGCGGCGTCGGCGTGCGAGTCGGCGCGGCTGCTGCTGAACTCCAAGAGCGCACGCCACCCGAACGGGCTGGCGAACTCGTCGGACGTGGTCGGCCGCTACGTGATGGACACGGTCGGTGCGGGGGCCTCGGCGTTCGTCCCGGCGCTCGCCAACCAGCCGGCCCACAACTGCGACGGCGTCGGCGGGATGCACATCTACATCCCGTGGTGGCTCCACGACCAGCACGCCTCGCTCGACTTCCCGCGCGGCTACCACCTCGAGACGTGGGGCGGGCGCGGAATGCCCGGCTTCGGCTACGGCTGGGGCATCGAGAACAGCAACGGCGCCTGGGGCGAGCGCCCACGCGGCGGCGGCGGCTACGGCGCCCAGCTCAAGGACGACTACCGCCGCGTCTACGCCGCGCGCGTCGGCTTCGCGGGGCGCGGCGAGATGATCGCCCGGGCCGACAACCGCTGCTGGATCGACGGCGCCTCCGTCGACCGCTTCGGCATCCCGACGCTCACCTTCGACGTGACGTGGGGCGACGAGGAGGTCCGCCAGGCCCGCCACATGCAAATGGCCGCTCGCGAGCTCTTGGAGTCCATCGGCGGCGAGATCGACGAGATGCCGACCGAGGAGACGCAGTTCGGCATCTCGAAGCCCGGCGAGATCATCCACGAGGCGGGCGTGGTCCGCATGGGCGCCGACCCCGCAAGCTCGGCGCTCAACGGCTTCTGCCAGGCGCACGACGCCGACAACGTGTTCGTGGTCGACGCGGCGCCGTTCGTCTCGCAACCCCACAAGAACACGACGTGGACGATCCTCGCGCTCTCGTGGCGCGCGGCCGACTACATCTTGGATCAGCGCAAGCAGCGGGCGATCTGAGGGATGCGGGATGGAGGCATGGAGGCATGCGCATCCCACCCTCTGCCCATCCCTCTTCCGTCCCGGATCCCTCCATCCCTCTCCCGCCATGGCCCCGATCACCCGCCGCGACGCCCTCCGTCGGCTCGCCGTCGCCGCCGCCGCGCCCGCCCTGCTGGCGGCCTGCCGGGGCGAGGACGTGGCCGGCTCCGCGATGCGCCACGCCGCGAGCGGGGGCGCCATGCAGCCCGCCATCGGTGCCACGCCGACGTTCTTCACGCCCCACGAGTTCGAGACCGTCCGCACACTCGCGGGGATCGTCCTGCCCGCCGACGACCGGGGCCCGAGCGCGGCCGAGACCGGCACGGCCGAACTCATCGACTGGGTGATGACTGACGAACTGCTCGGCGACCCGACCTCGCGGCAGACCTTGATCCGCGGCGGGCTCGCGTGGCTCGACGCCGAAGCGCGCGACCTCGGCGCCGACTCGTTCCTGACGGCCACCGACGCGCAGCAGCGCCAGCTCTTGGACCGGATCGCCTACCCCGAGACGGCGGCGCCGGAGGACCAAGCGGGCGTGTCGTTCTTCAGCTTGTTCCGCAACTACGTCGCCACGGGCTACTTCTCCAGCCCCCAGGGCATTGAGGACCTCGGCTACCTCGGCAACGTCGCCCGGAGCGAGTGGACCGGCTGCCCCGACGACGCGAATGGGTACGCCCTGGCCTGACCCGACGGCGGCGGTCGCCGTCGGGCCGGGCGGTGCCTAGCGGAGGACGCCCCGGTAGTCCAGCGCGCCCTGGCCGGAAAACTGGATCGAGCCGGTAAAGCTCTGACCCGCCGTGTTGTTGGAGAGGTCGCCGAAGAAATTCGAGGACGTGAACGTGGAGCGGAACGTGATCGACCCGTTGCTCGGGTTGCCGTCCGCCAGCGTCCAGGCGTAGGCGCCCGAGGTGGCGTCGTAGGTGGCGCCGACGATGAGGTTGCCGGAGACCGTCACCTGGCCGGTCGAGGTGACGACGAGCGGGTACGTGCCGCCGTTGCCCCACGTCCCGCCGGTCCCGCCGAAGCGGGACTGGCCGGTGTATGAGCCGGCCCAGTCGGCGACGGTCGCCGCTGGCGTGCCGCCGCCGCTGCCGCCGTTGTCGTCGTCGAGGTCGGCGCTGTCGCAGCCGAAGGCGGCGATGGAGAGGGCGAGGGCGAGGAGGGGAGCGAGGTGGAAGGAGCGAGTCATGAGGACAGCGGAGGGGGGAAAAGGGGACGAGGCGCGACGGCCTCACCCCAGACCGCACGGCCCCTCCCCCGAAGCGGACATATCCCTTACATTTTTCTATCTGCTGCCTAACGATGGGGAACGCCGACCTTACCGCCCTGCTCTCGGACTTCGACGCGGGCGACCGCGCGGCCGTCGACGCCGTCCTGCCGCTCCTGTACGGGGAGCTCGAGGCGATGGCGCGGCGGCACCTCCGCGCCGAGCGCGACGGCCACACGCTCGACACCGCCGCGCTCGTCCACGAGGCCTACTTCAAGCTCGTCGACCAGACGCGCGCCAACTGGCGGAGCCGGTCGCACTTTCTCGGGGTCGCCTCGATCGCGATGCGCCGGATCCTGGTCAACTACGCGCGCGACCGGCGGGCGGCGAAGCGGGGCGGCGGCGAGGCCGCGGTCACGCTCCACGACGGCGAGGTCGGGCGCGTCGCGCGGGCGGACGACCTGCTCGCGCTCGACGAGGCGCTCGACCGGCTCGCCGCGCTCGACGCGCGGTCGGCCCGCGTCGTCGAGATGTGGTTTTTCGGGGGCCTCGCCCAGGCCGAGATCGCCGAGGCGCTCGGCGTCTCCGAGAAGACCGTCCGCCGCGACTGGCAGTCCGCCAAGGCCTGGCTGAGCCACGCGCTCCGGGCCGCCCCGCCCGACGAGCCGTCGCCCAGATGACCGATGGCGTCGCCGGGCCGTGCGTCCCGGTCAGCCCCCACCCCTGCCCGACATGGCCGACGCCGACGCCCGCTGGACGCGCATTCAGACCCTTTTCGAGCAGGCCCGCCAGCGCCCCGCCGACGAGCGGACCGCCTGGCTCCGATCGGTCTGTGGCGACGACCCCGAGGTGTACGGCCACGTCGCGGCCATGCTCGACGGGGCCGACCACGAGCACGGCCTGTTCGGCGCGCGCGCCATCGACCTGGTCTCGGCCGAGGCCGTCGAGCGCGACCTCGTCCCGTCGCACACCGGCGAGCGCGTCGGGCCGTGGGTGCTGGCCGAGCGGATCGGGGCCGGCGGGATGGGCGACGTCTACCGCGCCGCGCGGGCCGACGCCGACGCCCCGGGCGGGTTCGAGCAGGCGGCCGCGCTCAAGCTCGTCAAGCGCGGGATGGACTCCGAGGCCGTGCTCCGCCGGTTCGAGACCGAGCGCCAGATCCTGGCGCGGCTCCAGCACCCCGGCATCGCCGGGCTCCTGGGCGGCGGCCTCACCGACGGGGGCCGGCCGTACTTCGCCATGGAGCTGGTCGAGGGCGAGCCGATCACGGACTACTGCGACGCCCGCCGCCTGGGCGTCGAGGCTCGGCTGGCGCTCTTCGCCGACGTGTGCGAGGCTGTCCGCTACGCCCACCGCGCGCTCGTCGTCCACCGCGACCTCAAGCCGTCGAACATTCTGGTGGCCGACGACGGGCCCGGTGGCCGCCCAGCGGTCAAGCTCCTCGACTTCGGGATCGCCCGCGTGCTCAGCGACGATGACGGCGGCGATCTCACGCGAACCGGCCAGCGCGTGTTCACGCCGTCGTACGCGGCTCCAGAACAGATCCGCGGCGAGGCCCCGACCACGGCGACCGACGTCTTTGCGCTCGGCGGCCTGCTCTACCGTCTGTTGTCGGGCGCGCGGCCCGTGCCGACCGAGGGCCGGACGCCGGCCCAGGTCGAGCGCGACGTGCTCGAGGCGGTCCCGCCCGCCCCGAGCGCGGCCGTCACCGACCCCGCCGCCCGCCAGCGGGGCACGACGGCCGACGCGCTCGCCCGGCGGCTCCGCGGCGACCTCGACGTGATCTGCCTGACCGCGCTGCGCAAGGAGCCCGAGCACCGGTACGGCGGGGCGGCCGAGCTGCTCGCCGACGTCGAGCGGCACCTTGCGGGACAGCCCGTCGAGGCCCGCCCGGCGACGCGCGCATACCGCGTGCGAAAGTTTGTGGGCCGGCACCGGGCGGCCGTGGCCGGGGCGGCCGTCGCGCTGGCGGCCGTCGTGGGCGGGGCGGGCGCGGCGCTGTGGCAGGCGGCCGAGGCCCGCGACCAGCGCGACCGCGCCGAGGCGGAGGCCGCGACCGCCGAGCAAACCGCCTCATTCCTGGCGGGGCTGTTCGAGGGCGCACGGCCCGCCGACGGCCCCGAACTGACCGCCTCCGAGCTCCTCGCCGTCGGCGCGAGTGAGATCGGCGACGACCTCGCGGACCAGCCGGCGACCCAGGCCGACCTCTACGTCGTCATGGGCAGCGTCTACCGCGCGCTCGCCGCGTTCGACTCGTCGGAAGCGTACCTCGGCCGGGCCCTCAGCCTCCGCCGGACGCTCGGCGACTCGCTGGGCGTGGCGGACGCCCAGACGCAGCTCGCGACGACGGCCCGCCGGGCTGGCGACGCCGAGCGCGCCGTGGCCCTGCACCGCCAAGCCGTCGCGATCCTGCGCGAGGCGGGCGAGCCGCAGCGCGGCCTCCTCGGCCACGCCCTGGCCTCGCTGGGCGCCGCGCTCCACGACCTCGACCGGTACGACGAGGCCGAGGCGGCCTACCGAGAGGGGGGCGACCTGCTGGCGGAGTTCCCGGACCACGCCGATGACTACGACACCGCGCTCGGAAATCTGGCCGGGATGCTCAACACGCGGGGAGACTACGAGCAGGCGGTCGAGGTCGAGCGTCGCGTCATCGCCAGCCGCATCCGGCAGCACGGCGAGATCTCGACGCCCGTCGCGATCGCCGTCGGCCGATACGCCGTCACCCTCCACGACCTCGGCGACCTCGACGCGGCCGAACGGGCCTACCGCCGCTCGCTCGACATCGACCGCCGCGTGCTCGGGGACGACCACCCCGATCTCGCCTACGGGCTCACCAACCTCGGCATCCTCCTGTTCGACCGGAGCGACTACGGAGCCGCAGAAGAGGTGTACTAGGAAACCCTCGCCATTCGTCGGGCCGGGCTCCCCCCGGGGCACCCGGGGATCGGTTCGACGCTCACGGCGCTCGGCAACCTGTACACGGACATGGGCCGCCAGCGAGAGGCGGCGGCCTACTTCGAAGAGTCTCTGGCCCTGCTCCGGGCGGCCCACGGCAACGACCACCGGCTCGTGGCGCAGGCCCTCGGCGGGCGCGGGCGCCTCGCCAAGCGTCGAGAGGACTACGCCCGGGCCGAGGCGGACTTCCGGGAGGTCGTCCGGATCCTGAGCGCGTCGTTCGGCCCGGACCACCAGTTCACGATGCTCTACGACGTGCGCCACGCCGACGCCCTGCGGCTCCTCGGGCGCGAGGCCGCCGCCGCCGCCGCCTTCGCCGACGCCATGCCGACGGCGCGGGCGTCGATCCCCGAAGGCGCGCCGAACCGGGCCATCGTCGAGAGGCTGTACGGCGAGTACCTCGCCAGCCGGGGACGGTGCGCGGACGCGCGCGAGGCCCTCGACGCGGCCGGTGCCATCTTCCACACGCTCGGCGACGAGTCCCAGCTCGCCGACATCGAGCGGGCCCGCCAGGCATGCATGGGGTGACGGCTGCGGCCATCCGCGTCCGGTCGCCCTGGAGCTGGCGTAGAAAAGTGACGGGCGCCTGACCGGTTACCCGGCGTGTCGGTGCGCACTGTGTAGGGGCAGGACTCCCTGCCCTCTCACCAGCCCCGACCCCCATGCGCGCGTTCTCTACTCCTCTCTCGCTGGCGCTCCTCGTCACCCTGTTCTCGGCCGGCGCCTCGGCCCAGACCGTCCTCTACGTCGACGCCGACGCGAGCGGCACCGAAGACGGCACCTCGTGGGCGAACGCCTTCGAAGAGCTCGACGAGGCCATCGAGGCCGCCCGCGCCCCGGCCCAGATCTGGGTGGCCGAGGGCGTCTACACCCCCACCGACGACCCCGACCGCAAGGAGTCGTTCCGACTCAAGAACGGCGTCGAGATCTTGGGCGGCTTCGACGGGACCGAGACGAGCGCCGACCAGCGGACGCCCGACCCCGACGAGGGCGGGACCGTCCTCTCGGGCGACATCGGCACCGTCGGCGACGACGACGACAACAGCTACCACGTCGTGACGGCGTTCAACGTCGACAACTCGGCGGTCCTCGACGGGTTCGTCGTCACCGGCGGGAACGCAGACGGCGGCGCCCCGGACGAGCGCGGCGGCGGGCTCACCAACTACGACGGCGGTACCAGCAACCCCGACACCGAGGGCTACCCGACGCTCCGCAACGTCGTCTTCGAGGGCAACTCCGCGACCTCCGGCGGCGGCGTGTACCTCAACGCCACGATCGGGACGACCGTGATGGAGGACGTCGAGTTCAAGGAGAACGAGGCGTCCAACGGCGGCGGGATCTACACGAACGGAGCCATCGAGGGCGAGGGCGTCGAGTTCGAGGAGAACGAGGCCGATGAGCGCGGCGGAGGCGCGTTCGTCAACAACACCCGGGTAACGTTCCGCGACGTCGAGTTCGACAGCAACGTCGCCGGCCGGGAGGGCGTGACGAACTCCGTCGGCCGCGGGGCCGGGCTCTACAGCCAGAGCGGCGCGCGCGTCACGATCATCGACGCGGAGTTCGAGCTGAACCGGTCCGTGGGGGCGTTCCCGGACGGCGCCGGGTTGCTCACGCAGGGCGGCACCCTCGACGTGGTCAACGCCGTGTTCAACGGGAACGTCGCCCGTGCCGGGGCCGCCGTGATGTCGCGGAACGGGAGCGCGACGGTCTCGCTCACGAACGTCGTCATCGCGGGCAACCAGGGCGCCGAGGACACGTGGGGCATCCTCGACTTTAACGACGCGACCGAGGTGTCGATCGCCCAGCTCTCGATGAGCGGGAACGACGGGTTCGCGATGGTCCGCATCAGCCGGGACGTCTCCACCGAGGTCGTCAACTCGATCTTCTGGGACAACGACGGCCCGGCGTTCGTCCAGGAGTCGGGCGGCAGCGGCGAGCTCGACGTCGAGAACGCGATCGTCGAGGGCGGCTTCCCCGACGGCGAGTCCATCTTGGCCGCCGACCCGTTGTTCCGCCGCGCGCCGAGCGACGGCCCCGACGACGAGTGGGGGACCGCCGACGACGACTACGGCGACCTCCGCCTGCTCGGCGGCAGTCCGGCGATCAACTTCGGCGACACCGGCGACGTCCCGTTCGACACGTTCGACCTCGACGACGACGGCGTGACAGCCGAGATCCTGCCCTTCGACATCGAGGGCGAGGACCGCGTGCAGGACGGGAGCGTCGACCTCGGCGCTTACGAGGGCGCCACGCCCGGCGTGGCCTCGGAGCCCACCGCCGAGCGCGGCGCGCTGGTGCTCTCGGCCCCGGCCCCGAACCCGACGACGGGCGCGGCACGGCTGACCGTGACGCTGGCGACGGCCGGCGAGGTCGAGGTGGTGGTGTTCGACCTGCTCGGCCGGCGCGTGGCGGCGCTCCACAGCGGTGCGCTGGCGGCGGGCACGCACCCCGTCGCGCTCGACGGCGCGGCGCTCCCCGCCGGCCGCTACCTCGTCCACGCCCGGTCGGCGGCCGGGACGGCGACGCGGCCCCTCACCGTCGCCCGCTAGCGATCGGCCCCGCGCTGGCGGCGGTCGCCAGCGCGGGGCGCCGACGGTCTAGCCGTCCGCCGAGAGGTCGAACGTGATATACACCGGCCGCTGGGCTTCCGTCCCGCCGATGGCGCGGTAGAAGGCGCGGGCGGTCGCGTTGTCGTCCTCGGTCATCAGCCACGCCCCGGTGCAGCCCCGCCGGCGGGCCTCCTCGAGGAGCGCCGCCATGAGGGCCGTCGCGAGGCCGCGCCGTCGGGCCGGCTCCGCCGTGCCGACCTCGTCGACATACAAGACCGGGCGCTTGTCGGGCTCGGTGATGACGACGGCCGAGGCCATCGCCACGACGCGCGAGCCGACGAGGGCGACCGCCAGCAGGTGCTCGGGGTTGGCCAGCGCCGCCGCCGTCGAGTCCGGCCGGAGCGGGCCATCGAAGACGCCGGGGTCGAGGTCGTCGAGGACGTGGGCGTCATCGGGACCGAGAAGGCGGACCTCGAAGTCGCCCATGTCAGTCGCCGATGGGCGAGCCGGGCGGGGTCCTCGGCGCCTCAGGCCGGTCGTCGGGGTCGTACTCGCGACTCAAGAACCGGGCGATCTCGCCGGCCAGCCACATCCCGTGCGCGCCGTCGAGGCGCGAGGCGAGGGACAGGAGGTGGGCCTCGGCGTGCGCGCGGGCCGCCGGCGCGGCGCTCGCGTCGGCCGCCAGCCCGATCACGGTGGCGACGTACGCCGTTCGGGCCGCGTTCGCGACCTCGGCGTGGTACGGCGTCGGGGCGTCGGCGCCGAGCACGGCGTCGGCCGATCGCGCCAGCAGGGCGTCGAGGCCGGGGAGGGCGGGGTCGAGCGCGTGCTGGACGACGAGCCGCGAGGCGCGCGAGGCATCCAGCAGGTACCCGAACGTGAGCGCGGCGGCGGTCTCGGCCGGGGCCACGGGGTCGAACGTCACACCCGTCCGGCCGTCGAACGTCTCTCGGCTGGCGCCGTAGCCCGGCGGGCGCGGCGGGATCGCCCGGGCACCCTCGGGGAGCGCGAGCGCCTGGGGCGTGACGGTCGCCAGCAGGGCGTCGATGGCGGCCCGCTGGGTCGTGGCGTCGACCGGCGCGGGCCGCGCGGTGCCGTCGCCGCGCGTGCCATAGGCGTACTCGACCCCGGCGACGAGGTGGGCCGTGGCGTCGACCTGGTAGCGGTGGCGGAGGTAGAGGGGGACGAGTACCTCTTCGAGCGTCGCGAGCGGCCGACCCTGTTGGATGACGGCCTCTCCAAACCGGTCGAGCGCGGCGCGGCGGACGGCCATCTCGTCGCGCAAGGCCTGGACGGCATCCGCGCCGTTGTCCCAGAGCGCGCCCGTCGGCGTGGCCGCGCCGGTCGGGCGGGCGTCGGCGTCGGTGATGTAACGCAGGCCGCGGTCGCGGTTCTCGGCCAGTACCGCCTGCGCGGTCGCCTCCGACGGCGCGTAGCCGTAGCGGACGGCCTGCACGTCCCACACGCCCACGCCGACGGCGTACGCGTTCGACACGTCGATCCGGTCGCCGACGAGTGTTGCCAGCGGTGCCGGGTAGTCCATCACCGACGTCCGGCCCTGCGTGCTGCCCGCGAAGTTGTGCGCCAGCCCGATTGTGTGGCCGACCTCGTGGGCGGAGAGCTGGCGCAGACGCGCGAGCGCGAGCGCCAGCATCGGGTCGGCCTCGGGCGCGAAGCCCGCCGCGTTCGCGCCGGCGTACGGCGCCAAGAGCCCCTCGGCGATCAAGTAGTCCTGCCGGACGCGGAGCGAGCCGAGCGACACGTGGCCCTTCAGGATCTCGCCCGTCCGCGGATCGATCACCGACGCCCCGTAGCTCCACCCGCGCGTGGCGCGGTGCACCCACTGGATCACGTTGTAGCGCACGTCGAGCGGGTCGGCGCCGTCGGGCATCATCTCGACGCGGTACGCGTCGCGGAAGCCGGCGGCGGCGAAGGCGTCGGCCCACCACCGCGCGCCGTCCAAGAGCGCGCTGCGGACGGGCTCGGGCGTGCCGGGGTCGAGGTAGTAGACGATCGGCTCGACCGGCTCGCACAGGCCATCCGCGCCCGCCGGGGCGGCGCACGCCAGCCGGTGCCGCGTGATCACGCGCTGCGTCACGTCCTGCCCGATCGGCACGGCGTAGTCGGCGTAGTCGTAAACGAAGTAGCCGGAGGCGGGGTGGAAGGCGCGCGGGGCGTAGCCGGCGTCGGGCAAGGCCACGAACGACTGGCGGACGCGGACGGTCGGGGCGCTCGGGTCGGCGGCCACGTCGCGGACGTAGCGGCCGGGCTGGGTGCTGGCGAACGTCAGCCGCGCCTCGAGCTCGGTGTTCTGGGGGAAGGCCTTGAGGCCGTCCGGGACGGGCGCGCTCCGGGCCTTGTCGAGCGAGAAGCTGCCCTGTCCGGTCTGCCGCAGCCGCTCGGCGACGCCGTGCGCATCGCGGACCACAAAGTCCGTCGCGTCGATGAGCACGCGGTCGCCGGTGGCCGCGGCGGCGTCGAAGCCCCAGACGACGGACGGGGCGAAGGCGTCGGCGACGGCCGTCCGCTCGGCGGCGTTGTCCGTCTCGGCGCGGAAGCGGAGGTTGGGCTGGACGAGGAAGACGCGCCGCCCGACGCGCTCGAACCGGACGATCCGCTCGCCGCCGAGCTGCCCCCGGTCGAGCCCGACGTCATTCGAGCCGAGCCCGGCCGCCAGCGCGACGGTGTACAAGAGGTCGGTGTCGAGCGGGACGTCGAGCCACACCTTCCCCTCGTCGGCGTCCCACCACACGGGCACGAACCCGTCGCGGGCGTCGAGCCCGGCCGTCTTCGCGGCGATGGTCGGGAGTGCGTTCGCGGTCGGTGCGGGCGACGGCGGTATGGGTGTCGGGGCGGTCGCGGCGCACCCGGCGACGAGACAGGCGAGAGCGACGGCGAGAAAGCGGGGCATGGCAGTGCGGAGGGGCTCGCGGAATCTAGACCGGTCCTCGCGCCGGCCCCTGCGCCGTGCGGGTACGTTCCAGCCTGCCCGCCCGCGTTCCGTGGATCTCGTCGCCCTCCTGCCCGCCATCGCCGCCGAGGTCCGCCCGCTCGTTGGGACGGGCGCGGTCGCGAGTTACATCCCGCCGCTGGCGGCCGTCGACCCGGCGCGCTTCGGGCTCGCCGTCCGCACCGTCGACGGGGCCGAGCACGGCGTCGGCGATTCGGACGACCGGTTCTCGATCCAGAGCATCGCCAAGGTGCTGGCGTTGGCCGTGGCGATGGACGCCGAGGGCAACGCGCTGTGGGCCCGCGTCGGGCGCGAGCCGTCGGGCACGGCGTTCAACTCGCTCGTCCAGCTCGAGGCCGACGGCGGCGTCCCGCGCAACCCGATGATCAACGCAGGCGCGCTCGTCGTGATGGACGCCGTCCTGGCGCACAGCGCGCCCGGCGCCACGCCCATCCTGGACCTCGTCCGCAGCGCGGCCGACGACGCGACGCTGGCGGTGGACCACGCGGTCGCCGAGGCGGAGATCGCGACGGCGCACCGGACGCGCGCGCTCGCGCACTTTCTCAAGGCCTTCGGCACGCTGCGCGGCGACCCGGACACGGTCGTCGAGGCGTATTGCCGGCTGTGCGCCGTGTCGATGAGCTGCGTCGAGCTGTGCCGCGCGTTCACGTTTCTGGCGACGGGCGGGCGCTCACCGTCGGGGGAGGCCGTGGTGTCGCCCCGGCAGGCCAAGCGGCTCAACGCTGTGATGCTGACGTGCGGGGTCTACGACGAGGCCGGCGACTTCGCGTACCGGGTCGGGCTGCCGGCCAAGAGCGGCGTCGGCGGGGGCATCGTGGCCGTGATGCCGGGCGAGTTTGTCGCCGCGGCGTGGTCGCCGGGGCTGGGGCCTCGCGGCAACTCCGTCGCGGGCACGGCCGCGCTGGAGGCGCTGACGACGAGGACCGGCCGGTCCATTTTTTAGATCACGCGTCGTCGCGGTACGCGCGGATCCAGTCGACCTCGAGCCGGAACGGGCCGTCGATGCCGTCGGCGATGTAGATGCCGAGCGTCCGGATGGCCGAGCGGTCGAGCGCGTCGACCGTCACGGGCTCCCCGTGCGCGGTCGCGTCGAGGTCGGCGAACGGGACGCGGACGGTCTGCCAGTCGGCGGCCGTCGGGAACGCGCCCTGGCGGTTGACCTCGCGGCCGCGGTGCCGGGTGCCGTCGTCCACGTCGAGTTCGAACGTCCGGCCGCCGCCGCGGATGCGGAGCTCGATGCCGTCGTAGTCGGAGAGGTTCGCCTGCCGCTCCCCGCGGACCGACGTGAACCCACCGCCCTCGGTCACGACCTCGCCGGTGAACATGAGCGTCCCGTCAACGACCTCTGCGAACCCTTGCGAGCGGCCGCCCATCACCCCGTCGTTCTCGACGGCCCAGGCGGCGTCGGGGGACTCGAACTCGAAGAGGGTCATGGCGGTGTCGGCGGGTGGGGCCGTCTGAGGGGCGGCGCAGGCGGCCATCGCGACGGCGAGGAGGAGGAGGGAGACGTGCATGGGCTCCAAACCCCGGCGCCGTTCGCGCGGGTCCGCGCCCGCTAGCTTCTCAGGCCGTTTCCCCGACCGCCCGTGCCCCGCTGCGCCTTCCTCACCACCGAGGGCCTCGACCTCGACTACGTCTACGACGACCTCGCCGTGGCCCCGCTCGCCGCGCGCGGCTGGGCCGTCGAGTTCGTCCCGTGGCGCGCCGCCGCCGACTGGTCGGCATTCGACCTCGTCGTGATCCGGTCGCCGTGGGACTACATGCACGCGCCCGACGCCTTCCTCGGAGTGCTGGCCGAGATTGACGCAGCAACGCGGCTGGAGAACCCGCTGGCGGTCGTCCGCTGGAACGCGGACAAGCGCTACCTCCGCGACCTCGACGCGGCGGGCGTGCCGATCGTGCCGACGGCCTGGGAGGACGGGCTGACGGCCGGACGGCTGGCGGCGCTGCTCGCCGAGTGGGGCGCGCGGGGCGGCGTCGTCAAGCCGACGGTCGGGGGCGGCGCGCGCGACACGTTCTGGCTGCGGCCCGGCGACCGCCTCGGCCCCGCGCTCTCGGCGTTCGCCGACGGCCGCGCCGCGATGGCCCAGCCGTTCGTGCCGTCGGTCGTCGACGAGGGCGAATTCTCCGTCTTCGCCTTCGGCGGCGTGCTCAGCCACACGATCCTGAAGACGCCCAAGGGCGGCGACTTCCGGGTGCAGGAGGAGTTCGGGAGCCGCTTGGTGCCCGTCGAGCCCGAGCCCGCCTTGCAGGCGATCGCCGAGGCCGCGCTCGCGGCCGTGCCCTCGCCCGAGCCGCTCCTCTACGCCCGCGTCGACGCCGTGCGGCGGGCCGACGGCGGGTTCGCCATCATCGAGCTGGAGCTCATCGAGCCGTCGCTGTACTTCCCGTTCGCGCCCGGCTCCGCCGAGCGGTTCGCGGACGCCGTCGCCGCGCTCGGGTGACGGCCTTTCGCTCTGTTGAGAAGCTTACTGCCGTGTCATCCCGAGCCTGTCGAGGGATCTCCGTCGAGCACCGCCCGGCTACAGCGCGGACAGTGCGCGGTGCTCGGCTGAGATCCTTCGACTCCGCCGCTGCGCGGCTCCGCTCAGGATGACAGGCTTGGGAGGGTAGGCGGAGCTCCTCAACAAAGCCACGGCCCCTCGCTTTTCGAGCGGCGTTCGCGCCCCGCGCGCGGCCTGCGGCGATCTTCGGCGCTCACGTCTGCCCGAACGCCGGGCTCCCGCATGGCCGACCTCGACACGATCGTCTCCCTCTCGAAGCGCCGCGGCTTCGTCTTCCCGTCGTCCGAGATCTACGGCGGGCTGGGCGCCGTCTACGACTACGGCCCGCTCGGCGTCGAGCTCAAGCGGAACGTCCGCGAGCGGTGGTGGAACGCGATGGTCCGCGACCACGAGAACGTCGTCGGCATCGACGCGGCGATCCTGATGCACCCGACGGTCTGGAAGGCGTCCGGCCACGTCGACGCGTTCTCGGACCCGCTCATCGACGACAAGGCGTCGGGCCGCCGGTACCGCGCCGACCAGCTCATCGAGGGCGCGATCGCCAAGCTGGAGAAGAAGAACAAGACCGACCAGGCAGAGGCGCTCCAGGCCCGCTTCGTCGAGGCCCTCAACGCCGACGACCCCGCAAGCGCGCTCGGCGCCATCATCCAGGACGAGGAGATCCGCAGCCCCGACTCCGGCGCCTTCGACTGGACCGAGGTCCGCCAGTTCAACCTCATGTTCGAGACGGCGACGGGCGCGCTCGCCGAGGAGGCGAGCAAGCTGTACCTCCGCCCCGAGACGGCGCAGGGCATCTTCGTCCACTTCAAGGACGTCGCCGAGACGGCCCGTCAGCAGGTCCCGTTCGGGATCGCCCAGATCGGGAAGGCCTTCCGCAACGAGATCGTCGCGCGGCAGTTCGTCTTCCGGATGCGCGAGTTCGAGCAGATGGAGATGCAGTACTTCGTCGAGCCCGGGACCCAGATGGCAGCCTACGAGGCGTGGGCCGACAAGCGCATGGCGTGGCACGCCAGCAACGGCATCCGGCCGGAGAAGCTGCGCTGGCACGACCACGAAAAGCTGGCGCACTACGCCGACGCCGCCAAGGACGTCCAGTACGAGTACCCCTTCGGCTGGAACGAGATCGAGGGCATCCACAGCCGGACGGACTTCGACCTGAGCCGCCACCAGGAGTTCAGCGGCAAGAAGCTCGAGTACTTCGATCAGCCTAGCAACTCGCGCTACATCCCCTACGTCGTCGAGACGTCGGTCGGGCTCGACCGCACGATCCTGATGATCCTGTGCGACGCGTACCGCGATGAGGAGGTGCAGAACGGCGACAAGACCGAGGCGCGGACCGTTCTCAAGTTCCACCCGGCGCTCGCGCCGTTCACGGCCGCCGTCTTCCCGCTCGTCAAGAAGGACGGGATGCCCGAGGCCGCGCACGCCGTCGAGGCCGACTTGCGCAAGCAGTTCAACGTGACCTACGACGAGAAGGGCGCCGTCGGCCGCCGCTACCGCCGCCAGGACGAGATCGGGACGCCGTTCTGCATCACGATCGACGGCGACACGACGGCGAACGGGACGGTCACCGTCCGCGACCGCGACTCGATGGCGCAGGACACGATCCCGGCCGAGAACGTCCGCCGCTACCTCGAGGACAAGATCGAGGCCTGGACGCCGGGCGACTGACGCGGCGGGGCTGCTGACTCGCCGGGGGATAGGGTGACACGCCGATGTCGCGTGTTTGCAAGACGTTGTGGACACGCTCACCCCTGCCCGTCATGGTCGCCTCCATCCTGTCCGTCGTCGCCGGCTACGTCACGTGGACCCTCGTCTTCCTGGGCGGCAGCGCCGGCCTGCGCGCCGCGTTCGGCCTGGACGCTGACGGCAGGACCGACCGCGTCGGCGTGCTGCTGGCGTACCTCACGCTGAGCGTGATCGCCTCGGTAGGCGCCGGCGCGGTGTCCGCTCGGCTGGCGCCCCGCCGGCCGATGCGTCACGTGTGGGTCCTGGCGGTGCTGCTGCTCGCAACCGGCATCCCGGTGCAGATGGCCTCGTGGGCCCTGCTGCCGGCGTGGTACCACCTCGCGTTCCTGCTCGCGCTCGTCCCGGCGACCGTCCTCGGCGGGCGGTGGATGGCGGGCGAGCGGCGGTAGTCGGTCGGCGGCCCAGGCCTCCTCACTCCTCGGCCCTCAGTCTGCGGGCACGTACCCGCGGGGGACGCGGTCGGCCAGGCGCTCGAACGCCATATGCCCGGAGACCGAGACGGCGAACGGGTCCTCGGGCACGCCGCGCGGGTCGATCCGGGCGCGGCCCCGGTCGACCGTCAGCGCCGAGCGCTGGACGGGGTCGGGGCGCGAGCGCGATTCGCGGAACCACTCCGAGCGGAGGTACGCCGGCTCCTCGGGCTCGCCGTCGTAGACGACCTCGAGTCGGTCGCGGACGCGCAGCGTGCCCCAGCCGTCGGCGTCGACGGCCATCACGCGCCCGGGCGATGTCCGGAACGACGGGCGGCCTCCGAAGGCGTCCTCGCGGACGAGCACGAGGCTGAATCCCTCGGCGTCAGCCGTGCCCGCGAGGAGCGCACGGAGCAGGTGCGGCAGCGACCCGCGGTACGCCCGCTCGCGCGCCGCCGCCCACCGCGCGGCCTCGTCCGGCGACGCGGGCGCCAGCTCCTCGAACGACTCTTCGCCGTCGTACGAGATGCTCGACGGGCCGCCCTCGAACGTCGTCAGCAGATACGTCAGGCGGTAGCCGAGGGCGCGGTTTTCGAACACGAGCGGCGCGGCGGCGGTCGCCGTCAGGGTGCCCCAGCGCGAGCGGAACTCGAGGACCTGGGGGTTGAGGAGGCGCGTCGAGTCGGCGTTGTCGGACTCGCCGACGAGGGCCGTGAGGAAGGTCTGGAGGTGGCGGGCCCAGCGCTCGTCGCGCTCGGCCTCGACGACGGCGCCGTCGAGGGCCGTCACGGTCGGCGCGAGCGCCAGCGAGATGCGCGCGGTGCCGCCATCGTCGACGCGGACGGGCTCGACGGCGGACGTGTACCCGAGCATCGAGGCCACGACGCGGTACGCGCCGGGCGTCAGCCGCTCGATCCGGAACCGGCCCTCGGCGTCGGTCGCCGCGCCCCGCGTGGTGCCCGAGAGGACGACGCTGGCGCCGGGCAGCGGGGCCCCGTCGGCGTCGCGGACGGTCCCGACGACGGCCGCGGTCTGGGCCGCCGCCGAGGCGGCGACGAGGAGGGCGAGGGCGAGCGCACGCATGGCCTCAGTCAACGGCCGCGCCCGGCAGGTGTCAAGGCGACCCGGGGGGACCGGCGAGCGCGTCGAGGGCGGCCCTGTCGAGCCCGGCCACCTCGGCGAGCACGGCGCGGGTGTGGGCGCCGAGCGCGGGGGGCGGCGACAGCACGCGCGCCTCGCCCGGGACGGTCCGCACGGCCCGGTGGCCGTCGCCGTCGTCGACGACGAGCCGGGCGGCCTCGGGGTGCGCGAACACGTCGGGGACCGAGCGGACGGCGCCGGCGGGGACGCCCCGGGCGCCCAGTTCCGCCAGAAACGGCTCGCGATCGCGTGTCGCGAGGGCCGCCGTCAGCACGGCGTCGAGGCCGTCGCGCGCACGGACGCGGTCGGCGTTCGTGGCGAAGCGGGCGTCGGGCGCCAGCCCGAGCACGTCCGCCAGCGCGGCGAACTGGCGGTCGGTCCCGACGGCGAGGACCACGTCGCCCGTCGCGGTCGGGTACGGCGTGCCGTAGGGCGCGATGTTGGGGTGCGCCGACCCGATCCGACGGGGCTCGACCCCGGCCGTCAGCCAATTCGCGGCCTGGTTCGCCAGCGATGCCACGGCCGACGCCAGCAGCGACACGCGGACCGTCGCGCCCTGCCCGGTCCGCTCGCGCGCCAGCAGCGCCACCAACGCCGCCTCCTTGAGCTGGTGCGCCGCCAGCACGTCCACGAGCGCGACGGGCATCTTGGTGGGCGGCCCGTCGCTCTGCCCGTTGAGGCCCGTGAACCCGGCCTCGGCCTGCACCACGGCGTCGTAACCCGGCCGGTCGTCGCCGGGCCCGTAGCCGTCGACTTCGACGACGATGAGGCGGGGGTTGAGCGCGCGCAAGGTGTCTGCATCGGCGCCCAAGCGGGTCGCGCCGCCGGGGCGGAACGACGACACGACGAGGTCGGCGTGCGCCGCCAGCCGGTGGAGCGCGTCGCGGCCCTCGTCGCTCGCGAGGTCGAGGACGACGGACTCCTTGCCCCAGTTGACGGCGCAGAAGTAGGCGGGCCGGGTGTCGGCGGGGTCTTCGGCGGCGAGGTGCCACCGCCGCGTCACGTCGCCCACCGGCGCCTCCACCTTGACGACGCGCGCGCCGTGCTCGGCGAAGAACATCCCGACGCTCGGGCCCGCGAGCACGCTCGCGAGTTCGAGCACGACCAAGTCCGCGAGCGGCGACGCGCTCACGCCTCCTGCGCGGCCTTGTCGAGGGAGGCGAACAGCTCGTCGGAGAGCTCCAGCTCGGCCGCGGCGACGTTCTCTTCGAGGTGCGCGACCGACGAGGTCCCCGGGATCGGGAGCATCACCGGCGACCGCTTGAGAAGCCACGCCAGCGCGACCTGGCTGGGCGAGGCGCCGAGCTGGTCGGCGGCGTCGGACAGGATCTCGCTGTCCGACAGCTTGCCGGCGTTGAGCGGGTACCACGGGATAAAGCCGATGCCCTCGGCCTCGCAGAAGTCGAGGACGTCCTCGCTCTTGCGCGTGCCGAGGTTGTACTCGTTCTGGACCGTCGCCACGCGAAGCCCGGCGTCCTGGGCCGCTTTGATCTCGTCGACGGAGACCTCGGACAGGCCCACGAGGCGGACCCAGCCGTCGTCCTGCATCCGCTTGAGCGTCGAGAACTGGGCGTCGCGGTCGTGCTCGGGGTCGATCCGGTGGAGCTGGTACAGGTCGATGGCGTCGACGCCGAGCCGGCGCATCGACATCTGGACGGCCTGGCGGAGGTAGGCCGGGGTCGCGAGCGGGTGCCACTTGTCGGGGCCGGTCCGCAGCAGGCCGCCCTTCGTCGCGATCACGGTGTCGCCGTAGGGCGCGAGCGCCTCGCGGATGAGGTCCTCGGAGACGAACGGGCCGTAGCTGTCGGCCGTGTCGATAAAGTCGACGCCGAGCTCGACGGCGCGCTTGAGGACGGCGTGGGCAGCGTCGCGGTCGGCAGGCTCGCCCCAGATGCCCTTCCCGGTGATCCGCATGGCGCCGTAGCCCAAGCGGTGGACGGTCAGGCCATCGCCCAAGTCGAAGGTGCCGGAGGCGCGGGCGGGGGTGTCGGAGGTGGCGGCGTAGGGCATGGACGTGCGGATTGGAAGAGAGGGGGTTGGATCGCCCGGGCCCGTCGCCGTTCCGCGAATTGGCTGCCCGGAGACCTACACCACAAGTCTCTGGCGGAGCTCGCGGAGCACGGCGGGCGTCTGGAGCAGCCGCGAGCCGTACCACGAGAACGCCTCGCCGTCGGCCAGCGCCACCTGTGCCTCGGGCGCCAGCGCCTGCACCTCGGCGACGTGGTTGTCTGCGAACGGGTACGGCTCCGAGGACAGCAGCACCACGTCCGGCGCCAGCGCCGCGATCTCGTTGGGTGCCAGCGTCGGGTATCGCGCGCGGTCGCCGACGACGTTCGCCAGCCCCGCTCGCGCCATCACGTCCGAGATAAACGTGTCGCCGCCGACGGTCATCCACGGATCGCGCCAGATGAGGTACAGCGCGCGGAGCGGCGCGAACGCCGGGAGCGCGTCGAACCCCGCGCCGATCTCGGCCGCCAGGGCCTGTGCCTGCGGCCCACGCCCGACCAAACCGCCGACCTCGCGGATCATCGCCAGCGCCCCGCCGACCGTCGCCACGTCCGTCACGTGGACCGGCACGGCCGCCGCCAGCGCCTCGATCGGCTCGCGGTCGTTCTCTTCGCGGTTGGCGATCACGAGGTCCGGGTCGAGCGCCAGCACGCGCGTGGGGTCCGTCCCCTTCGTCCCGCCGACGATCGCCTTGCGGGCCTTCCACCCGGCGGGGTGGACGCAGAACCTGGTGAGCCCGACGACCTCGGCGTCGAGCCCGAGCGCCGCGAGCAGCTCGGTCTGCGACGGGACGAGGGAGACGATGCGGGTGGGGGGCATTCGGGAGGGAGAGGGCGACACGTCAAGCATGGTGGGAAGATGGGCATGGTCCCCATGTCTCGCTGGAATAGGGCGTCAGTCACAAGACGATGGAACGTCAGATCGATACGTTCTACGCATGGAACTAGGCGCGGACAATGGGTGGGGATGGCGGACGCTCGTGCGGTCCGCACTCGTCGTGGGGTGTATGGTGGTCGGCGTGGCCCAGCCGTTTGCCCAAGTTGTCATCCGCGAGTGCGTCGAGGTGCGCCCGGCCGTCGCGGCGCCCGACGCGGCGCGCTCGGTCACAGACGAGGCCTGCGCCGGGCCCGTCGTCGGTCGCGTCGACTATTTCGGAACGTCGAGCAGCCGGGGCCAGACGCACGACGAGCCCGACTCGCGGGTGAGCACCCTGACCGTCGAGACAACGTGCGGGAGCACCTCCGGGCCGGTGTCCCGGGGATACACGGTCGACTACACCAACGAGAGCGGGCGGACGTATTACGACCGCCGCGACTCCGTCGCCATCGTGTCGGTCCCGCTTCGGGCCACCGAAGGGTTGCTACGGGACTACATCCTGGCGGGCGGTTCGGAGGTGGGGTTGGGGAGCGGGTGGGGCGGGCTGGCCCACAGGTGGCTTTGTGCCAACTGCAACGTCCTGTCTGCCTTCCGCGCGGAGGTCCACGGGGACGCCACGCGGCGCCACCATGCGTGGCCGGACACGCTCGCGTGCGGGACCTCCACGCCGCTCCCGATGTGGGGGGTGACGCGGGAGGGCGCTGAGGGCTGGGTCGGGCCGGAGGCCACGGGCGGGTACGTCTGGGACTCGGGCCCGGGTCAGCTCGTGGGGCCCGCAGGGCCCGTTGCGCCGGGCGAGAGGATCGACGTGTCGTACACCGAGGCGCGGGAGGGGGCCGTGTCGTTCGATGCGCCCCCGTGCGCGGAGGTGCTGGCGCCTGAGAGCGTCCGACTGCACACGTACGGGCTGGGCCAGGGGCAAACGTATCCCTTCTTTGTCGTCACTCCGCCGCCGCCGGTTGCCTTCGGCCTTCGCCTGCGCAACGACCGCGACACGCTCGCCGTCCGTGACGTGTCGCAGGTGTGGCCCCAGGCCGTCCGGGCGGACGGTCTCAACGGCTACCTCGAGTCCGACGCCCGCGTCCAGTTCACGTCCAGCCCGGACGTGCTCCTCTTCCGCCGCCATGGGTACGGCCACCCGTACCGCTCCCCCCTCTACCTCAGGTACTACGACGCCAGAACGAGCGGCGCGTACTTCCGGCTCGTCGACTCTCTCTGGGCCGTTCCGGCGACCTACGACCGGCCCGTCCGGATCCAGGCGCGCGAGGCGGGTGGCACGCTCCGCGGCGACACGACGGTCGTGTACCTGGGCGTCGAGGGCCCGGGCCCGGACTCGCTGGCGGTCGACCTGGGCGCCCCGGCCGTCGACTGCGGCGACTCGACGCGCGTCGCCGTGCGCGGCGTGCTGGCGGGCGAGCCCCGGGCGATCCCCGACGGCTCGTCGGTCCGGCTCGTGGTCAGGGACTCGACCGTCTCAAGGCTGGCCTGGGGCGACTCGGTCGGCGTGTCGCTGAGGGTGCCCGTCGAGGCCTTGCGCGACGGCACCGTCTGGGCGGAGACGCATAGCTGCGCGGACATCGAGGGCGACGTGCCCGTCGGCGTGTATGCCGAGCTTGACGCGTACTGGTCCCGCGACGGGGTCGTCTCAGGCGAGGGCAGCACGACGCTCCGGGGCGGGGCGGCGTCGGACGGGCTCGTGGTGACGCTCTCGGCGGCCGTACTGGCGCCGGGCGACGAGGCCGTGGTTTCGGTCGAGGCGGCCGACGGGGGGGCGCTCGACGACGGCGACCTCGTTGACCTCATGCTTGGAGAGGTCGGAGGTGCCGTCGGGTCGCTCCAGAGCGACGTCGGGTCGGGGCCCGTCCTCTTTGCCGTCCCAGTCGGGAGCTTGCGCGACGGCCGGGTTTCGTTCGTGGTCGGGGCGGAGAGCCCGCCGCCTGCTCTCACGGCGGAGGCCCCAACAGAAGACATGAC
The DNA here is from genome assembly GCF_046845755.1 of Rubrivirga halophila. Classification (GTDB taxonomy): domain Bacteria; phylum Bacteroidota; class Rhodothermia; order Rhodothermales; family Rubricoccaceae; genus Rubrivirga. The sequence goes on along the minus strand of NZ_CP177357.1, from coordinate 3,076,752 downwards.
GGATACTGGCGACGCCCCCGACCTCAACGCTCCACAGGTGGCCCTCCCGATTCTCGCGGTGGAGATTGAGGCCGCTCTATCGGCTGAGCCGGCCCGTCGCGGCGCGTCGGATGTGGCCGTGCTCCCGTACGGCGCCCGGTTCGATGCCTACCCCATCGAGGTCGCTCCAGGCGAAGACATCTTGCTCGGGGTCACGGTGGTGCGGGTGCCGGCGAGTGGGGAGCGCGAGATCCAGGACGTGCTCGACGCCTGGGCCCAGGCCATGCCGATGCCCTTCGTGTGCGCAGAGGTCGCCCGAGTCGATGCCGGAGCGTTCGCGCCTGTCTACCTCTCGTTCTCGTACGGTCAAACCGCGAGCGGCAGTCACGGGTGCGCGGCGTTCCGGGATGTCGCCACTCTCGGCCTCGTCGGCACGCACGACACCAATGTCCGGTACCCCGCCCACCTACCTCTCAACGACGCCTTTCCGGTGACGGCGTATGGCGGACTTGCCGTGCAGACGCCTACCGGGTGGGCTTGGGCAACGGCCCTCCCTGGGACGGGTGTTGGACGGCCGCTCGTCAGTGGCGTGACACTCACGCTCGCCCCAGCGGGCGGACGGTACGACTGCGAGATCTCCACGCCCTTCGAGGTGACTCAAGAGGTCGTACGCCTGCCAAACTGCACGATGCGCGGGCACCCGTCGGCCCCGATCCGGGACTCTCCCAAGTTCGGAGAGACGGGGTCCGGGTGGCTCGCTTGGCATGATGCACCCGACCAGGCTACGTATTGTACAAACCCGGAGACCGGGAACTGGACACCCCAATTCGGGAACATCGTGACGAACACCTACTATTCGATTTGTCCTCGCAACATGGTAAGAAGCTTGGGGGCAAGCCGTGTGTTGTCTGATGAGAACGATCCCGCGATCAGCCCGGCCAATGTGGAGTCGTTCGTGTCGCGCCTGCGCCACCTAGCGGCGCTGTACGCGGAGCGAACATCGGCCCGAGACCTTGAGAACGCCCCCGCCGTTGCGGGAGCGTTCGTAGCCAGTGCGACCGAGGTCCACGAACGGAGCCACGTGTCGTGGCACGGAGAACTCCTCAGGGCCTTGGCCTACGATGGGATCGGTCCATTTTTTTCCCGTCGCTACCCAGACCTCCACGCCGCCCTGGTTCGGGAGGGCGTTCGGTCCCGGAACCCCGCACTGTTCGACCGGGGCCTCGCTGCCGTGCTGCAGGAGACTACACTCCCTGCGTCTGAGGCCGATCACCCGGGGGCTGCAGAGGCCAAACTCGCCGACGAAGTGGAGGCGCTGTTCGACGATCTCGTATTCATGGCCGTTGAAGCGCGGTCCATGGCTTCCGAACCCCTCCATCCCGTCCACTACCGAGTGGGTGGGAAGGAGGTCGAGCGGGTCATCGCCGCGCTCGTAAGCCAGTATGGACTTTAGCCCACTCTCCCCGACACAGATGAAGATCACGGCCCTGCTCGTCGCCGTCGCCGTCGCCGTACTAGCGGTCCCAGGCCCCTCTGAGACAGGGGAGAGCGACCCGATCCGTGAGTCTGTCTCGCGCTTGGCGCCGGGACACCTGCTGGCGACCAGTGGAGTCGACACGACTGACACGGGTGCGCTGATCGAACTGGTTGGCACGGGAGGGATCTGGGAGGCGCGGTTGGCCGCGTTCCTCTTGGGCTTGCGTGGGGAGACGCCCGCCGTCCCGGAGACCCGGGGACGGCTGCGACGGCTCGACATCTCGGGTAGAGACGGCTTGGTAGCGGCTGATTTTCTTAAGGCCCTTTACCTGATGGGCGACCCCGAGGTCGGTCCGCTCGCTCGCGCGATGGCCGACTCTGCGGCAGCCGGGCACTACGGGGATGGGGCCGGGTACACCCTCGCCTTCGACGTTCTGCTCGCCCTTGGGGACGCCTCCCAGTTCGACCATGTCGCCAGCCTAGTCGAAGGGGGGTGCTGGTCGTGCATTGGGGACCTGAACCGACTTTTGCAGGTCGATCCGTCGCGGGGCGCGGACGCCGGGACCCTCGTCGCCGCTGCGCTCCGGGATGGGCAACTGACCCCGTCTGAGGCCGCCCGGCTCGAGGTCCCTCTTGCTGCTGAGGTCGCAGTCCCCGCCCTCAAATCCTATCTCCAGACTACGGGGACCCACCGGGAGCGTCGGGCGGCGATGATGCTACTGCTCCAGCCGGAGATGGGCCCGGCACTCCGTGGGCCTTCAGCCGCGCTGATGTTTATCGATCTGGCCACCGACTTTGCGGCGACGCCCGACGACATCCGCGCGACGGTCCGCCTTGCGGCGGCTGCGGACGACGACTCCGCTCGGAGGTTTGTGCAAGAGGCAGCAATCGGGGTGTACGGGTCCGTCGCAGGCGAAGAGGCACGCGCAGCCGTGAAGTGGGACGGTATCTCCCAATTGCTGATTTGTGATGGGCGTGAGGCGACGATCTATGTCTCCTCGCTGGGCGCCATCGCGGGTGGTCCAGATAGTGGGTCGCCCTTCGTAGGTACCCTCCGCGGGTCCGACGGTCCCGACGTGATTGTGGGCACCGATGGTCCCGACCGCATCGAGGGCCTTGGCGGTGACGATACCGTCTGCGCGCTCGGCGGCGACGACACGGTCGCGGGCGGCGACGGCCTCGACTGGATCGATGGAGGGGGGGGCGACGACGTGTGCGACGCCGAGACGGCCGACTGCGAGCGCGACGCCTTCGACCTCCCCGCCTCGGTGATCGCGTCGGGCGTCTCCGCCTCGTTCAACGGCTCGGCGTTCGCCGTCTCCGGCGCCGCCCACGCCCTCGACGGCACGCCGGTCGCCGGCCCCGGCGCCGCCGCCCTCGTCGCCCCCACCGACGACGCGCTGGCGGCCGTGCTCGCGGCCCTCTCCGACCGCCAGCGCGACCAGTTCGCGGGCGCCGTCGAGGCGCAGCCGCTGGTGTTCTCGCCTGGCTCGTGGGCCGAGGCGCTGGCCGCTCGCGCGACGGTCACCGCGGGCGACCGGCCCGGCGACCTCGGCTCGGCGGGCGCCCCCGTCGTCGCCTACGCGCCCGCTGGCGCCCGCTTCTCCGGCCGCGACGCCGGGTGGGGCGTGCTCGTGGCCGACGGCCCGGTCTCGTTCCGGGGTGGGGCCCGGTGGACGGGGCTGATCGTCGCGCGCGGCGGGCTCGACGTGTCGGGCTCGGCGACCGTCGTGGGCGGGGCCGTCGTGTCGGGCCCTCTCGAACTCGGTGGCCGCGCCGAGCTCCTGTACAGCCCGGCAGCCCTCGCGCTCGCCCGTCAAGCCGCCCTCACCGACTGAATCCATGCGCGCTCTCCTGCTTGCGGTTCTCACCACGGCGACCGTCGCCGCCCAACCCGTCGTCCACGCCGTTCCGTTCGGGGCGGTCGGGAACGCCGTCGAACTGGAGCTGGCGGCGGCCGACGGCGGCGACCTGGACGGTGCCGAGGTATCGGTGGCCGAGGCCCCGCCGTGGCTGGCGTTCGCACACACGACGGCGCGCGCGCAAGCGGATGACGACGGGCCCGTGGCGCGGCTGGCGTTCGACGTGCTGGCGACCGCGCCGGTCAGGGCGCCGGCCGAGGTCGTCTTCGAGGTCCGGTCTGGTGGCGCGGTCGTGGCGACCCACACGGTTCGGCTGTCGGTGGCCGCGCCCGCCGTGCTGGCGCTGGGGGCCCCGTACCCGAACCCGTCGCGCGGGGGCGCCGTCGTCCCGTTCGAGGTGCCGGTCGACGGGCCGGTGCGGCTGGTCGCGTTCGACGCGCTGGGCCGCGAGGTGGCGGTGCTGGCGGACGGGCGCCGCGAGCCCGGCGCGCACGAGGGGCGTCTGCCCGCGTCGCTGGCGCCGGGCGTCTACGTCGTGCGGCTGGTGGCCGACGGCCAGGCGCTAGCCCGCTCGGTCGTCGTCGTCCGCTGACGCCTGCGTGCCGTCGGCATGGAGACGGGGTGGTCGACCTTCCGCCTTGCGTCCCCGCTTCCAATAGGAGAAGTGCCCTGGCCGTCGGCGGGCTACGGCCGAAAGAGGACGATGTACGCCTCCGAGTTGGTCTCGTCCTGGTGGGGCGAGAAGATCTTGTAGGGCGTTCCAAGGTTGGTAGCGCCGTTGCGCTCCCGGCTGCGCATCTCGTGGCCGACCACTTCGAACTCCGCCACGCCCCAGCCCACCGGGCCAAACGTGGTCGGGTAGATCAGGATGGGGACGAGGGCCGGGTCGTCGATCGTCATGTCGGCGTAGTACGTCAGGCGCGTGTCCTCGGGGACGGTGGGGAGCGTCAGCGGCTGGGCCCAGACGGGGCGGTCCGAGATCGGGAGCGTCATCTCGCCGATGGGCGAGTCGTCCTCGTGGTCGGTGAACGCGAGCCGCGCCGAGCCCTCGGCCGTGTCCCACAACGGCGGGAACGAGAAGGCGTAGGCGGTGCCTCGGAACAGGCCGCTCACGCGCTCGGAGAGCGACGACCCGGCGGTGCGGGCCTTGGCCTCGACCGCGCCCACCTCATTGACAGTGACGTACACGAAGCCCGACCGCCTCGGGTCGACGTCGAGGGAGATGCTGTTGGGCTGGACGGCGACCTCGTAGGTCGGGACGGCGTCGAGGGCGAGCGACCCCATCGCCTCGCGCGGGATGGGCGGGGGGAGGAAGCCGTCGATGACGGTGGTGTCGCGGTTGTCGCTGGCGCCCCGGACGTAGTGGAAGCGGAACGTGCCCGCCGAGCCCGCCGGTGCGGCCGCCTGAGCGGGCGGTGCGAGGGGCTCGAAGCGCTCGGGCGCCTCGGCATCCGTGGCCTCGGCCGCTTCGGGGGTGTCGAGAGCATCCTGAGCGTCGCCGCAGGCGGGCAGGGCGAGCAGGGCGACGAGGCAGAGCGGGAGGCGCATAGCGGGGAGGGAGGTCTGCCCCTCCCTCCGTACGGGCGGCCGCGCACGGGTCACCGCGCGTCCGTCAGGCCTCCAGCGCCGCCGCCAGCTTGCGGACGAGTCCGTCGAACGAGCCGTTCGACATCACGAGCGCCAGATCCCCGTCGGACAGGTCCGCCAGCAGGTCGGGCAAGAGCGCGTCGGCGGAGGCGTACGCGGTCGCAGGCGTCCCAGCGGCCCAGACGGACGCGGCGACGGCCTCCGCGTCGACAAACTGGGCCGGGTCGTCGTTGTGGCGGAGCGGGGGCGTCGACAGGAAGACGGCGTCGGCCGTCGCGAGGGCGTCGGCGTACGGCGCTTGGAAGGCGGCCCGGCGCGACGAGTTCGAGCGCGGCTCGAACACGGCGACCACGCGGCGCCCCGGCCACCGCTCCCGGACGCCCCGGACGGTCGCCTCGACGGCCGTCGGGTGGTGGGCAAAGTCGTCGACGACGAGCACGCGGCCGTCGAGGACGACCTCCTGGCGGCGCTTCATGCCCCGGAACGTGCCGAGCGCACCTGCGACCTCGTCGGCCGAGACGCCGGCGTCGAGCGCGACGGCGGCGACCGAGAGCGCGTTGAGCGCGTTGTACCGCCCGCCCATCGGGAGGCGCACCTCCGCGACGGCCTCGCCCGCGACGACGAGCGTGAACGTCTGCCCGCCATCGACGGCGCGCAGGTCGCGCGCGGCGATGTCGAACGATGTGCCCTCGGGCTCCTTGCCCTCCTCGCCGTAGAGCCGGACGCGCGCCCACGTCCGGTCGGCCAGCTGGCGGACCGCCGCGTCCTCGCCGTTGAGCACGAGGAGCCCGTGCGGGGGGGGGAGCGCGGCGAAGGCGTGGAAGGCGCGCTGGTACTCGTCCCAGTCGGCGTAGATGTCGGCGTGGTCGAACTCCAGGCTCGTGATGACCGCTCGGTGCGGGCGGTAGAGCAGCATCTTGGGCCGCTTGTCGAAGTAGGCCGCGTCGTACTCGTCGCCCTCGATGGCGAAGACGGGGCCGGACCCGCGCGCGGCCGTCCGCGGCTCGCCAACGGGCACGCCGCCGACCAGGAAGCCCGGCGCCCGCCCGGCCTCGGTGAGCACGTGGACGAGCAGGCCCGTCGTGGTCGTCTTGCCGTGCGTCCCGGCGATGACGGCCGGCTCGCGCTCGCCCAGGAACAGGTGCGCGAGGGCTTCGGGGAGGGAGGCCTGCACGAGCCCGCGCTCGCGGGCGGCGGCGGCCTCGGGGTGCGTCGGCGTGCACGCATTGCCCACGACGACGAGGTCGGGCGGCCGGCCGTCGGGCCCGTCGAGGTTGGCGGCGTCGTAGCCCTCGATCACCGGGATGCCGGCGGCCGCAAGGCGCGTCGACATCGGGGGGAAGGCGGCCTCGTCGGAGCCGCGGACGGCGTAGCCGGCCTGCGCCAGCAGCTCAGCCAGGGCGCCCATGCCCTTGCCGCAGATGCCGATCAGGTAGACCGAGCGGATGGCGTCGGGCGCCGGGAGCGGGGGCCGTGCAAAGACCCGGAGGTTAGCGTCGGCGAAGTCTTCGAGTCGTCGCATCGTCTGAGATACGAGAAGAGGAAAAGAGGGCGGAAGGAAAAGAAGAGAGAACTCGGGATTGCGGGGAGAGGGCGAAGCGTGTCCCGCGCGGCGACTCGGGGACTGGGCCGTCCCCGCCTCTTCTCCTCTACTCCTCTCCTCGTCTGGTCTCCAGGTCGGGCGGCTGGCCGCCGGTGATGCCCGCGATCGTCGGGTCGGCGCCGGGGGGGGCGATGGCCGGGCCGCCGATGGGCACGATGCCGAGCCGCTCGGCGCGCTCCGTCCACCGCGCGCGCGCCGCCGCCTGCATGTCGTGCTCGTCGTCGGACTCGTCGACGATCTCGAGCCCGAGCAGGGTCTCGACCACGTCCTCGACCGAGACGACGCCGGCCGTCCCGCCGTACTCGCCGACGACGAGGGCGAGGTGCTCGCGGCGGTCCAAGAGGCGCTCGAACAAGACGGGGAGGGAGAGCGAGTCCGGGACGGCCATCAGGTCGCGGGCGACCGACGAGGCCGGCGCGTCGGCGCGGCCGTCGGCGACGGCGGCGAGCACGTCGTCGCGGAGCACGAACGACGAGATGTCGTCGCGGCTGGCGCCGTAGAGGGGCAGGCGCGAGAACGGGGTGCCGTCGGACGCGATCGCGCGCAGCGGCGTGGTTTCGGGGTACGCCACCACGACGGTCCGCGGCGTCATCACGTCCCGCGCCTTGAGCTGGCGGAAGCGGAAGAGGTTCTGCAGGATGCGGCTCTCGGCGTCGTCGAAGACGCCCTCGTCGGCGCCGATCTGGGCCAGCGCCGCCAGCTCCTCGCGGCTGACGGCGCCCTCCTTCTCGCCGCGCGCGATCAGCTTGGTGATCATCTGCGACATCCAGATCAGGCCGGTCCACTTGAGCAGCCACACGGTCCCGGCCAGCATCCGGGCGACGAGCGGCGCCAGCCCGCGCCAGTAGACGGCGCCCAGCGTCTTGGGGATGATCTCGGACAGGATCAGGATCCCGAGCGTCAGGACGGTCGAGAAGATGGCGACGGCGCTGAAGATCCAGACGCTCTCGCTGCCCCAGATGGCGGCGGCCTGGGCGCCCGCGCCCGTCGCGCCGACCGTGTGGGCGATGGTGTTGAGCGTCAGAATCGCCGCTAGCGGGCGGTCGACGTCGGCCTTGAGGGCCTTGAGGCGGGCGGCGACGGTCGGGTTCGTCTCCTCCATCGCGCCGACGTAGGCGGGGCTCACGCTGAGCAGCACGGCCTCCATGATGGAGCAAAGGAAGCTCACCCCGATGGCGAGCACGACGAAGACGATGAGCAGCGTGAGGGAGCCGGAGCCGGCCGCGGCCGTGCCGCCGGGGACGAGAAGAGGGAAGAGCATCGGAGAGGGGAGGGGCCCAGGCCATACTCCGCACCGCCCCGAACGGGTCCGGCGAGACGATCTGTCGACCCCGTGGCACTGTACGCGGCCGTTTGGCGTATGAACGGGTAGGACGGCACACGCTCCCCGCGAGGGGAGCCGGCCGGGCTCCGCGTCTGCCTGTGGTGGGACGGCCGTGGCGCCCGGCCTCTTTGTGTCCGGCTGGCGCGGGTGCTGGCGCCCGTCTCGGGCGGCGGGGCAGCCCGCCCGCGCTGGTCTGCGAGTGCCCGTTCCCAGGGCGTCGTCGCGGCCGTGGTGAGCGTGGCGCCGTCGGCCGGCGCGCTCGTGGTCGCCGACGGCCCCGTGCGGGCGTGACGGCTCCCGCTGGGTAGGGAGGCCCCGTGCCTTCCGTTCGGAGCGCAGGGACCGTTTACGCCACTCCCTCAGCGGAGCGATCCCCTCGTCGGCGGGCCCCCGGAGGGTAGGCGCCCGCCAATCGATTCGGGAGCGCTCGGACGGCACACGAGCGGCCAGACGCCTCGCACAATGCCTTTCTCCCACGGGGAGGGAGGACGCCTGAGAGAGCCTCGCCATCCCCCAAACATTCGCTCCAGAGCCTCACAATCAGAGCTCGGAGCCTCGACGTCGGTGCTCGGAGCCCCACAATCGGTGTTCAGAGCCCCGAAAATGGAGCTCGGAGCCTCGGTGTCGGTGTTCTGAGCCTCGCCGCCGACGCTCAACCGGCGCGCGTGATCGACACCAGCCCGACGGACTGGCTCTTGCCTCGGAGGTCGGCGGGGCCCAGCTCGGTGTGCGTCCACTCCGCCAGCGCCGGCATCCGCGCCAGCATCACGTCCGAGATCAGGAGCCGGTGGCCGCGCGGGCGGCACTCGCCCTCGATCCGCGCCGCCGTGTTGACGACGTCGCCCGAGTGCACGATGTCGCGCTTGAGGTCGCCGACCTCGGCCGTCACCACCTCGCCGCCGTGGACGCCGCACTTGAAGGCGGGGACGGCCCCGTAGCGGTCGCGGTAGCGGTCGGCACGGGCGGCGACGCGGGCCTCGACCAAGAAGTAGAACCGGAGCGGCGCGGCGTCGCGCTCGGCCCGCCGCATCGGCCACGACACCATCACCTCGTCGCCGACGTACTGCACGATGCGCCCGCCCGTCGCGAGCACGGGCTCGGCCACGTCGGCGAAAAAGTCGTTCTTGAAGTCGGTGAACGCGAGCGGCCCCAGGCGCTCGGCCCAGGCCGTCGAGTCGGTGAGGTCGAGGAAGGCGAACGCGCGCTGCTCGCGGACGGGGCGGCGGTAGGTGCCCAGAAAGAGGGCCCGCATCGTCTCCGGCCCGAGCACGCGGCGCAACTGGAGCGCGAAGTTGATGACGAAGCTCGACGCCATCAGCAGGCCGAGGAACACCCAGAACGCCTGGTCGCTCACCATCTGCTGGAACTGGGCGGACTGGATGGCGGTGAGCAGCCCGACCCGCCCCCGCATCCACGCACCGAGGGCGATGAGCCCGGCGAGGGCCGCGACCACGACGAGCGCGTAGCTGACCGTCCGGACCAGGAGCGAGCCCCACAGCGGGAGCCGGCGGCCCCACCGCGCAAGCGGCCCGCTCTCGAGCCAGGCGGCGGCCGACCCGATGAGCAGGCCCACGACCACCGACCGCGCGACGGCGCCCCCCAGCGTCTCGCCCGGCGGGCCGACCCCGGTGAGCCGCGCCGAGACGAAGGCGAACACCGCCCACGGCACGATCAGCGTCGGCGCCAGCCGGAGCGCGCGCCGGGCGCGCCCGACGGTCACGGCGCCAGGGGCTCCGACGCCCAGGCGACGGCGTCGTCGCGCTCGGCGCGGGGCCACACCTGGACGTCGAGCCCGGGCAGGAAGGCGCCCTGCGCGGTCGCCAACGCCTCGATCCAGCCCGTGTCGGTGACGACGGCGTAGCGGTCGACCTTGCCCAGCTTGGAGAGCAGGCCGAACGAGCGCGCGAACTGGGCGCCGAGCGCGTCGAGCGTCAGCCCGCCGACCCCGGTGATCTCGCCGACGAGGTGGACGTGCCCGCGCGCCATCGCGCCCTCGACCTCGCGGAACAGCGCGTCCACGTCCGGCCGGGTGACGGTGCCGTCGAGCACGAAGCCGACGACGTGGGGCGGGAGGTCGGGGAGGAGGCGGAACATGGGAGCGGGGAGGGGGCCCTCCGAACCCCCGACCCCGTGCGGCGGGTCCCGCCGCTACGCCAGCCCGTGCGGGTCCGCCAGCCGCTCGGTGAGCGTCGTCACGAACCGGGCCGCGTCGACGCCGTGGATGGCGCGGTGGTCGAACGTCAGGCTCAGCGCCAGCCGGTGGCCCGGCACGCACCGCCCGCCGACGGGCTCGCACACCGCGCGGAGCCGCCCGATCCCCAGCGTGGCCACCATCCCCGCCACCAGGATCGGCGTAAAGTGGTCGACGGCGTACTCGGCGAACGACGCAATCGTGACCGTGGCGCGCCGCGCGTCGTTGGGCGACAGCTCGCCCGCCCGGGTCTTCTCGACGGCTGCCCGCAAGGCGCCGTCGATTTCGCCGAGCGACATCACCTGGGCGTCCGACACGACGGGCACGATGACGCCCCGGTCGAGCGCCACCATCCGGCCCAGGTTGACGGCGTGGTACACCGTCAGCCCCTCGACCCCGATGCGGGCGTTGAGATGGGGGTGCGCCCGGAGCGCCTCGACGAGCGCGCGGGCGACGACGGCCTCGGCCGTCACCTCGCGGCCGATCTCCGAGGCGTGCTCGAGAAACGCCACCAGCGGCCCGGCGTCGGCGTCGACGTGCAGCGTCGCCTGGGCGGTCTCCTGGAGCGAGGTGTGCATCGTCCGGGCGTTGAGCGCCTGGAGCCGCGTGTGGGGGACGGACGTGAAGGGGAGCATCTCAGGCAGGGTGGATCCGGGCGATCGCGGTGCCCAGCCCGACCGGCGCGTCGGCGGGCGTCAGGATCTGAAGGCGCCCCTCGACGGGTGCCTCGATCTCGACGGTCACCTTGTCGACCATCAGCTCCGCCAGCGGGGCGCCCGCCGCGACCGTCGCGCCATCGGCGACGAGCCAGGCCGACAACACCACCTCCTCGGTCCCGTCGGACTCCCACAGGGTGGCGGGGATGGCGACGACGACGGGGTCGGGCATGGGGAGGCGGGGCTGGAGAGTCCGTCCCGAGCCGGTCGGGTCCTCGGGGGCCGCGGGCGTCGGGCGTAGGGGAACGTAGGGCCGAGCGCCCTTTCCCCGCTACCCCGCGTCCGCCGGCCCGGCCTCGGCCGCCCAGGCCAGGGCCTCGGCCGTGGCGGCCGTGGGGAAGACCTCGATCTCGACGTCGTCGACCCGGGCGGCCTCGTGGCGGAGCGCGGACCGGCGCGGGTACGAGCCGGCCACGAACGCGACGCGGCGGACGTGGGGGCGCTCGGCGAGCCGCCCGAACCCCTGGCGGATGCGGTCCTCGAACTCGCCGTCGGCGTCGCCCCACACCCAGCCGACCTCGACGTAGACGCCCGAGACCGGGCCGGCCGCGTCGAGCGCTGCGTCGACGGCGGCCTCGTCGGCGTCGGCCTGGGTGGCCGAGCCCTCGACGCGGACGGCGACGACGTGGGGCGGGGCGTCGAGGACGGCGACCATGGCGCTAGCGGGCGGGGACGGCGGCCGGGATCAGCTCGCCGTCGGCCGAGCCGTCGCCGTCGAGGGTGAGCGCCGCGGGCGGCGCGTCCTCGGCCGTGCCGCGCGCCTCGGCCACGCGCATCGCGATGCTGTCGAAGGCCGAGTACATGACGGGTACGATGACGAGCGTCAGGAACGTGGCGAACGTCAGGCCCGAGATGATGGCCGTGCCCATCGGGCCCCAGAACTGCGTGTTCTCCGAGCCGATCGAGAACGACGGGTCGAGGTCGACGATCATGCCCACGAAGTCGATGTTGATGCCGAACGTGAGCGGGATCAGGCCGATGACGGTCGTGAACGCGGTCAGCAGCACGGGCCGCAGGCGCGTCGCGCCGCCGTCGACGATCGCCTCCTGCTTGTCCTCGCCGCGCGAGCGCAGCTGCTCGATGTAGTCGACGAGCACGATGGCGTTGTTGACCACGATGCCGGCCAGCGAGATCACGCCGATAAAGGTCATCAGCCCGAACGGCGTCCGCGTCAGGATCAGGCCCAGCATCACGCCGATCAGGCTCAAGCCGACGGCCACCATGATGATGAGCGGGTTCTTGATCGAGTTGAACTGGGCGATCAGGATGATGGTGATGAGCGCGAGCCCCATCAGCAGCGCCGTCGTCAAAAAGCTGAAGCTCTCGTTCTGCTCCTCGTTTGCGCCCGTGTACGAGACGGTGTAGCCCGCCGGGACCTCCTCGAGCGCCGGGGCCAGCTCGGCCTGGACCTGGGCGAGCACGGCGTTCGCGTTCGCGCCCGGCGCGGCGTCGCCGAGGACGGTCACCACGCGCTCCTGGTCGAGCCGCGTCACGCTCCCCAGCCCGGACGCCGGGACGATCCGGGCGACCGAGACGAGCGGGATCTGGACGCCCTCGTTGAAGATGGTCAGGCTCTCGATGTTGCGCAACGACTCGCGGTCCTCCGGCCGCAGGCGGACCGTCACGTCGTACTCGTCCTTGCCGTCGCGGTACTTGCTGGCCTCGACGCCGTTGACGGCCCCGCGCACGGCGAGCGCCACGGCCTGCGTGCTCAGCCCGAACGCCGCGGCGCGCTCGCGGTCGATCTCGACGCGGTACTCGGGCCGGCCCGAGTTGAGGTTGTCGCGGATGTCGACCAACCCCTCGATGCGCCCGTCCTCGACGGCCGATTCGAGCCGCCCTTTGAGGTCGTCGGCGACGGACTGGATGACGGCGAACTCGTCGCCCTTGACCTCGATGTTGACGGCCGCGCCGGTCGGCGGGCCGCCCTGGTCCTGGGTCACCTGGAGGTCGACGCCGGGCAGGCCGGCGAGGCTCTCGCGGATGCGGCGGATCGTCTCCGACGACGGCTCGGCACGCTGGTCGTAGTCGACCATGTTGAGCGTCACCGTCGAGCGCTCGGCCGAGGCGGACCCGCCGCCGAACTGGGCGTCGCCGCCGACGCCGACCGACGTCCCGACGTTCTTGGTGTTGGCCGCCGTCGCCGCGTCCTCGTCGATCAGCGTGTCGACGCGCTCGAAGACCTCGTCGGCCACCTCGTTCGACCGGTCGATCGTCGTCCCGATGGGCGCCTCGGCCGTGATCTGGATAAAGTTGGGGTCGGTGGTCGGGAAAAACTCGACGCCGGTCGGGGCCACGAAGAAGAGGGCGATCACGCCGACGAGCGTCCCGAGCGTGGCCGTCAGCAGCCGCGCCCGGTTGTCGGTGAGGATCAGGTACGGCGAGCCGAAGTCGGTGACGCGCTCGTTGCGGCCGCCGAAGACGACACCGAGCGCGCCGAACCCGGCGATCAGGATCGGCAGCAGGAACATCCCGACGATGACCTCGACGCCCTTGACGCTCCCCAGCTCGATCCGGCCGGACAGGATGAGCGGCACCAGCAGCACGGCCACGATGCCCCCGAACCAGAGCCCGGCCTTGACGCTCGCGCGGCCACCCAGGAACGCGGTCTCCAGGCTGTGGACCACGATCCCGAGCACGCCGACGAGAAGCAGGAGGCCGCCCGGCGCCATCAGCAGGAAGCCGGCCGGCGCGGCGGCGGCGTTGAGCGCGGTGCCGGCGACGAGCAGCACGAACCCGCCCGTGAAGGCGCCCAACGCGAACGTGTTGCGGAGCAGGCCGCGCCGCATCGACAAGTCGCGCTGGAGCATCCAGCCCAGGAATGTGCGGTAGGCCTCCGTCATGCGGGGCACGGTCACGTTTGCGAATCGGTCGTGCGCCGGCGAGAGCGCCTTGCGGTAGAGCAGGACGAGGGCCGGGATGGCGATCGCGAAGAAGACCAGCGACTTCCAGTTGGCGAGGCCGACCACGAGCGCCGTGAAGGCGACCAGCCCGAGCCCGATCATCCGGCTGCGGCGGCTCCGCACGCGCCCCACCTTGGCGGCTTCCTCGGCCTTCAGTTCGGCGTCGGTCTTGATGAAGTAGCCCGCCACGACCGGGTTGATGACGAGGGCCACAAACAGCGACGACGTGAGCGTCACGATCAGCGTCAGCGGCATGTAGCTCATAAACTTGCCGATGATGCCCGGCCACAGGAGCATCGGGGCGAACGCGGCGACGGTCGTCGCGGTCGAGGCGGCGACGGCGAGCCCGACCTCGGCCGTCCCCTTGCGGGCAGCCTCCCACGGGCCGTAGCCCTCCTCCCTAAAGCGGTAGATGTTCTCGATGATCACGACCGCGTTGTCGACCAGCATCCCGAGCGCGATGATGAGCGAGAACAGGATGATGAAGTTCAAGGTCTGCCCCATGACCGAGAACACCAGGAAGCTCAAGAACATCGACAGCGGGATCGCCAGCCCGACGAGCGCCGCATTCCGGACACCGAGGAAGAACAGCAGGACCGCGATCACGAAGAGGATGCCTGCAATGATGTTGTTCTCCAAGTCGGCCACCAACGTCTCGACCTGCTCCGACTGGTCGCCCGTCAGCACATACGTCGTGCCGTTCGGGAAGTCGAAGGCCGCGATCTGTTCTTCGACGCCCTTGACGACCTCGATGATGTTCTCGCCGGTCGCCTTTTTAACGTTGAGCCGGATGACCTGGAGGTTCTCGGCGTTCTCGACCGGCACGAACTCGCCGTCCTCGGTCTCGCGCTGGAGCAGCTCGAGCCGGGCGTACGACGAGCGGTCCTTGTAGCCGAACCGTACCTCGGCCACGTCGCGGACGTAGATCGGCGTGCCGCCCGGGCTCTTGACGACCAAGTCCAAGATCTCGCGCGGGTCGTCGAGCTCGCCGTCAACGCGGACGAGGTAGTTCTCCGGGCCGACATCGACGGAGCCGCCGGGGACGTTGGTGTTCTCGGTCCGGATCGCGTCGACGACGTCGTTCGTCGAGATGTTGTAGCCCTGGAGCGCGGCCAGGCTGATGTCGACCTGGACCTCGCGCTGGAGCCCGCCGATGAGGTCCACGCCGTTGACGCCGGGGACGCCTTCGATGTCGTCCTGCAGGTCCTCGGCCGTGGCCCGGAGCGCCGTCAGCGAGCCGTCGGTCAACAGGTTGACCGTCAGGACGGGGAAGTCGGCAAAGTCGATGTCGGAGACGATGGGCTCCTCGACGTCCGACGGGAACTCGACCTTGGCGCGGTCGACGGCTTCCCGCACCTCGCGGGACGCTTCGTCGATGTCCTTGTCGGGCAAAAACTCGGCGATGACCGTCGAGACGCCCTCGGTCGAGGTGCTGCGCAGGTTGTCGAGTCCGGAGAGCGTGGCGACCTCGCGCTCGACCTCCTGGGTGATGATGGCCTCGACGTCGGCCGGGCTGGCGCCGGGGTAGATCGTCGTGACGATGATCTGGGCGAACTCGATCTGGGGCTGGCTCTCCTTGGGGAGCGCGACGTACGAGACCAAGCCGCCGACCGACAGCGCCAGCGTCAGCACGACGATGGCGGTCCGGTTCGAGATCGAGAGGTCGGTGATTTTCATGGATCTGAAGATGCGTGATGCGTGATATGTGATGACGTGCGAGATGCGGAGAGAGGGCCCTCACGCATCACGCATCACGGATCACTCGTCCCGGACCGCGGCGGCGGTGGGGCGGGCGACGGGCTCACGAGACGACCGCGACGCCGAGTCCGCCATGTCGCGCGTGTCGACGACGCGGACGGCCTCGCCCTCGGTCAGCTCGCCGGCGCCGGAGACGATGATCGGGTCGCCGGCGGCGACGCCGGAGGCGAGCACGACGCGGTCGCCGGCGTCGGGGCCGAGCGTGACGACGCGCCGCGTGGCGACGCCGTCGGCGACGATGAAGACGCTCGTGCCCCGCTCGTCGCGCACGATGGCCTCGGCGGGCACCACGATCGCGTCCTCGATGATGCTCCGCGTCACGTCCATCCGGACGACCATCGACGGCTTGAGCGAGCGGTCGGCGTTCTCGACCGAGACCTCGATGGGGAACGTCCGGCTCCCGGTGTCGATGGCGAGCCCGACGAACGAGACGCGCCCGCCGCGCGCCTCGACCGCGTAGGCGTTCGGCGAGACCTGGACCTGCGTCCCCTGCTCGATCTCGCCCGCGTACCGCTCGGGCACGCCGGCGGTCACCTTGACCGAGCCGGCGCCGACGAGCCGGACGACCGGCTGGCCCGGCGAGGCAAGCTCGCCCGGCTCCTGCAGCCGCGCTTCGACGACGCCCGAGAACGGGGCCACGACGCGCGTGCTCGCGAGCTGGCTCCGCGCGCTCGCCACGCCCGCCTGCGCCGCCGACGACTGCGCCCGCGCCGCGTTCACGCCCTCGCGCGAGGCGCGGACCTGGCCCTGCGCCTGGGCGATCCCGGCGTCGGCCTGGGCCACCTGCGCCCGCGCCTGTGCGAGCTGCGTCTCGACGTTGCGGAACTCGAGCGCCGACAAGATCGAGTCGCGGTACAGGGGGAGCTGGCGGCGGTACTGGTCCTGGGCGAGGTCGAGCTGGGCCTGGGCCGCCTCGCGCTGGGCGCGCGCGGCCCGCAAGCCGGCCTCGGCGCCGGCGACCGACGCCTCGGCCTGGGCGACGCCCGCGCGGCCCTGGGCGACGCCGGCCTGCGCCTGGCTCACGCCGGCCTGCTGCGTCGTCGCGCGGACCTGGGCGACCGTCTGCCCCGCGCGCACGAACGTGCCGACGGGCGCCACGTATGTCAGCATCCCGGGCACGTCCGGCGACAGCGTCGCGTCGTTGTCGGCGTCGACCGTCCCGGTCAACTCGATGGTGTCCTCGAAGTAGCCGGGGTCGGCGACGACGACCTCGACGGGGATCGAGCGGTCGGTCGGCGTCTCGGTCTCGGGCTCGGCGTCGGGCCCGCAGGCGGCGAGCCCAAGCGCGAGCGCGAGAAGGGAGAGGGGGGCAGTGTGTCGCATGGGAGGTTGCGAAGTCGGAGACAGCGTCTCAGGGGGATCGTGTCGGGGCCTGGCGGCCGGGCCCGGGGCGGGGCCGTCAGTCGGAGCCAATCGTGGTCACCGGCGAGATCACGGTCGGCGTCTCGGCGGGCGGAACGGTGTCGAGGGCGGTCGGGGCGATCGTGCCGGTCGCGCGCTCGTAGGCGCTCCGGGCGACGAGCGCGTCGTAGACCGCCTGGAGGTAGTTGAGGCGCGCGAGGTCGAGGTTCTGGCTCGACACGCGCACGTCGAGCTGGCTGGCGACGCCCTCGGACAGGCGCGCCGAGGCGAAGGCGAACGCCGTCTCGGCCGTCGAGACCGTCCGCGACTGGGCCTCCAGCCGCCGCCGCGCGCTCTCGAGCTGGCGGACGGCCGCGGCCACCTCGAGCTGCGCCGCGTTCCGCGCCTGCTCCAGCTGGATTGCCGCCTGGTCGACCGCGATCTGGTTCTGCTGGATGCGGCGGTTCGTCTGGAAACCGTCGAAGAGCATCCAGTTCAGCCGCAGCCCGACCGTCAGGCTCGGGTTCCAGTACGCGTCGGAGAAGAAGCCCGTCGAGCCGGACTCGAAGGTGAAGGGGTCGGCGGGGTCCGGGTTCGTCAGGAAGCTCCGGTCGTCCGGGACGTTGCCGTTGTAGCCCGCGTTGACGAAGGCGCTGAGGCTGGGGAAGAGGCCGGCCTTCGTGATGTCGCGCTGGACCTCGTTGAGGCGGACGGCGAGCGTGGCCTGCTGGATGTCGGGCCGCTGGTCGAGCGCGCGCGCCGAGGCCGCCGCCAGCCCGACCGTCTGGAACAGCCCGTCCGCCGGCGGCGCGAGTTCGCCGACCAGCACGACTTGGGAGTCGACCGGCAGGCCGAGTGTCAGCAACAGCTGGTCGCGCGCGGTCTCGGCGGATGCCTCGGCCGTGACGACAGCCGTCCCGGCGTTCGCGAGGTCGACCTCGGCGTTGAGCCGCTCCAAGACGGGGCGGACGCCCTGGGCGACGAGCTGCGAGGCCTCGCCGAACGTCTCGCGCGAGCGCTCCAGCGAGGCCCGCTGCACGGCCGCCTGCTGCTCCGCCAGGAGCGCGCCGTAGAAGGCCTGCCGCGTCTGGTCGATCGTCTCGTCCTCGCGCTGCGCGACGGCCGCCTCGTTGATCTCGACGAGCGACCGCGCCCCGCGGACGGCCGCGAACGCGGTCCCCGAGTAGATCGGCTGCGTCAGCGACAGCGTGTTCGTGAACTGGTTGTCCGTGCCGAAGGGGTTGCTGCTCCCGTCGCCCGGCACGAAGCCCGCCGCCGACTGCCCCTCGCTCACGCGCCGGTTGTACTCCGCGAGCGAGATCGGCACCGTCGCCGGGTCGTCGTCCGTCCGGGCCTGCTCGTTGAACGCCAGCCAGCCGATGGCGCCGAGCCCGCTGAAGAGGTTGCCCGCCGAGGAGCCCGCGAACGGGTTGGCCTGGACCACGTTGCGCGAGAACTGGCTCGTCGCGTCGACGCGCGGGAGCAGCCCGCCGTAGGCCTCGCGGACCTGGGACCGCGCCGTCTCGGTGTCGAGCCGCGCCAGGCGGATGGCGTACGCGCGCTCGAGCGCGATCTCGATGGCGGCGTCGAGCGTGAGCACCACGGGGCCGGCCGGGGCGTCTTGGGCACGGGCCGACGGGGCGACGACGACCGCCACCCCGGAGAGGACCGTGGCGGCGAGGAGGGCGAGGACGAGGCGACGGAACATCGGGGGGCGTGTCATCGGGCGAGGAGCCCGTCGAACAGGACGGTCGTGAGGAACGCGGCGGTCTCGGCCGGGTCGAGCGGGGGGAGCGTCGCGGCGCCGGGCCGGGCGCAGTCATGGGCGGCGTGCGCCAGCAGCAGCCCCCGGACGTTCCCGAACAGGAGGTGCGCCACGGAGAGCGGCGGGAGGGCGCGGATGGCGCCGGCGGCCATCGACCGCTCGACGGCCGCCGCGACGGCGTCGGTGAGCCCGGCGAACTGGTCGACGAGGTCGGCCATCCGGTCGGGGTCGTGGAGCGCGCGCGGGCCCTCGGTCATGAACAGCCGGAGGACGGAGCGATTCGCCTCGAAGTGCTCGAGGAGGCCCAGCAGCAGGTCGTGGAAGCCTGCGCGCGCGTCGGCGGCCGTATCCAGCGGCCGGTCGTCGGGGAGCGCCCGGGCAACGACCGCGCGGAGCCCGCTCACGACGTGCTCCTCGAACAGGGCGTGGAACAGCTCGTCCTTGCCGCCGGGGAAGTAGTTGTAGAGCGTGCCCTTGCCGAATTCGGCCCGGTCGGCGATCCCGTCGAGCGTGGCGCCCTCGAACCCGTGCTCGCCGAAGACGGCGAGGGCCGCATCGAGCATGGCCTCGCGGCGGGCGAGCCGCTCACGGTCGCGGCGGGTCAGCAGGGGGGCGTCGGTTTCCAAAATATGAACGGGGCGTCAAGAGGTGACTCGGCGGTCACTTTGTGAACTCGGGCGTCAGTACGGGACCGCAAGCCCCTGGTTTCGCTCGGGCCGGTGAAGTCACAACGAACGCTCGGGTGGTGACGGCGGCGGGTCATGGGTGCGATCGATGAGGTCCCCAGGCGCGGGCCGCCCGCCCCGTCCGCCTCGGTGGGAGGCGGGCGAGGCGGGCGGGGCGGCGACCGACAGCGGGCGACCGGGTTGAGGGCGGTTCGGGGCCTACATGTACTCCTCCATCCCGTGGACGCCCAGGAAGTCGACCACGTCCTTGACCTTCTGGGCCTGCTCGCGGTGGCACACCAGGACCGCGTCGCCCGTATCGACGACGACCGTGTCCTCCATCCCGACGAGCACGAGCAGGCGGCCGTCGGCGCTGCGGGCCAGGCTCCGGGCCGTGTCCTGCAGGATCACGTTGCCCTCGGCGCGGTTGCCGGCGTCGTCCTGCTCGGAGAGCTCGTGGACGGCCCGCCAGTCCCCGACGTCGCTCCACCCGAAGGCGCCGGGCACGACGAGCACATCCGCCGCCTGCTCCAGGATGCCGTAGTCGATCGAGATCTTGGGGCTCCGCTCGTAGGCGTCGGCGACGGCGCCGGCTTCGGCGTCGGTCCCGAACGCGTCCGCCAGCGGGGCGAACAGCCGGTGCACGACGGGGAGGTAGCGCTCGAAGGCGGCCAGGATGGCGTCGGCGCGCCAGATGAACATGCCCGAGTTCCACAGGAAGTCGCCCGCGTCCAAGAAGCGCTCGGCGGTCTGGAGGTCGGGCTTCTCGGCGAACGTCAGCACGTTGTGCGCCTTCGGCTTGTCGGCGGGCCCGTCGTCGCGGACGCCGTCGGTGTCGCCGTCGGCGTCGAACTGGATGTAGCCGTAGCCCGTCTCGGGGTGGGTCGGCCGGATGCCGATGGTGACGAGCGGGGCGGGCGCGTCGCCGCCGCGCGTCTGGGCCGCCTCGACGGCCGCGCGGAGCACCTCGTGGAAGCGGCTGACGTTCGCGATGAGGTGGTCGGCCGGGAGCACGATCATCGTGGCGTCGGGGTCCTCGGCGATCAGCTTGGCGGCCGCGAGCGCGATGCACGGCGCCGTGTTGCGGGCGACCGGCTCGCCCAGGATGTTGCCCTCGGGCACGGCCGGCAGGTGCTCCCGCGTCTTGCCGACGTAGTCGGCGTTCGTGACCACGAGCACGTTCTCGGGCGCGACGAGCGGCTGGAGCCGGGCGAACGTGTTCTGGATCAGCGAGGCGTCGCCGAAGACGTCGAGAAACTGCTTGGGGTGCGAGCGGCGGCTGCGCGGCCAGAACCGGCTGCCGACCCCGCCAGCCATGATGACGGCGTAGAGGGACATCGTTGAGGGGAGGGAGGATGGGGTCTACGGCCGGCGGCGGCTGCGGTGCCCGGAGGGGCCGCCGCGACTCCGGGCGCCGCCGCTGCGCGCTCCCGCCCTCATGGCTCCGCCCCGCCACCGCCCTACATTGCCTGGACTGCCTCCCCAAGCCCCCATGCGTCTCGTCGCCCTCGCGGCCCTCGCCGCCCTCCTCGCCGCGCCCGCCGGCGCCCAGCAGCTCGACCTCATCGGGACCGTCGAGCTCCCCACCATCCCGCGCCCCGGCGCCGACCAGCCCCGCGACCCCGACTCGGTCGGCATCCCCGACATCATCGGCGGCTCCGACGTCTGGGCCTACACGGCGAACGACGGTGCCGAGTACGCCATCATGGGCAACGTCGAGGGCATCGCCATCGTCGCCGTGCCCAGCCTGGAGGTCGTCGCCCAGATCCCGGGCCCGACGGACAGCGCGCCGTTCTACTGGCGCGACATCAAGACGTACGGCTCGTTCGCCTACATCGCGACCGAGGCGCTCGGCCGGAGCGAGGGGCTCCAGGTGATCGACCTGCGCGGGCTGCCGCACCACGCCGAAGAGATCGCCGTCGTGCGTGGCGAGAACGACCGGCTGGTGTCGTCCCACAACCTGTCGATCGACACAGCGACCGGCTACGCCTACATGCTGAACTCGGACGCCAACGGGATCGTGGTGATCAACCTCGCCGACCCGATCCGCCCGGTCGACGTGGCCGAGGTGCCCGTCCCCGACTCGCACGACATCTTCGCCCGCAACGACACGCTCTACGTGGCCGAGGGCCGCAACCCGACGTTCTCGATGTGGGACATGACGGACAAGGCCCACCCCACGATGATCGGCCGCGTCGACGTGCCGGCGCCGGGCTACGTCCACAACATCTGGCCGAGCGCCGACGGCCGCCACGCGATGACGACCGAGGAGACCGTCGACAAGACGGTCAAGGTGTGGGATCTCTCGGACGCCGAGAACCCGACGCTCGTCGGCGATTGGCTGGGCACGAGCCGGCTGGCGCACAACGTCCAGATCGACGGGGACTACGCGTTCGTGTCGCACTACGCGTCGGGCGTCTACGTCCTGGACATCTCCGACATCGCCAACCCGGTCGAGGTGGCCCGCTTTGACACGCACGCCGACAACGACGACGCGGCGTTCTACGGCAACTGGGGCGTCTCGCTGCCGTCGCCGGGCGGCTACCTCTACGCGAGCGACCTCGAGGGCACGCTGACGGTCCTCAAGTGGGACCCCAAGGCGCCCAACCTGTAGGCTCGGTCTCCGACGGTGTGCGCCCGCCCTGGCCCGGCTGGCCGTCGTGCTCGGGCCGACATCCCCCGGCGTCGCTCCGCTCCTCGTCCCCCTTCGAAGGGGGACTCACGCGACAGGGCTCCAAACCATGCGGTCCCCCTTTGAAAGGGGGTGCCCCGGAGGGGTGGGGGATGTCCGCACGAGACGCGGCGATGGGCTCCTCTGTGAATGCCGCCGCCAGCCCGGTGAATCGCGCCGTCGGGGTGCGCTGTGGTTCGGCCGTCTGCCGTAGCCTGGGCGAGACCCGATCTTCCGACTCCATGCGCCCGCTCCTGTTGCTCGCCGCCCTCGCCCTCCCGCTCGCCGCCTGCGGCGGCGACGACCCTGCCGACGACGCCATCGAGGAGACCGGCGAGCCGGGCGTGCTCGGGCGCTTGGGCGAGATGCAGAGCGCCGTCGAGCAGATGCAGGAGGCCGCTGACCGCCCGCCGGCCGAGCCCGTCAACTTCCGGACGCTGCGCGACCTGCTGCCCGACGAGGCCGCCGGGCTGGCGCAGGGCGAGGTCGAGGGCTCGACGGACGGCGCGATGGGCTTCTCGATCTCGCGCGTCGAGGCCGTCTACGGCGCCGGCGACGCCCAGGTCGACATCGGCATCATGGACTACGGCGCCATTCCCTCGATGGCGATGATGGGGCTGGGCTGGACGATGGCCGACCTCGACCGCGAGTCCGGCTCGACGTACGAGCGGACCGTCTCGATGGGCGGCCGGCGCGGCTACCGGACGTACGACTCGGAGCGCCGGAGCGGCGAGTTCAGCCTGATCGTGGGGGAGCGCTTCCACGTCGAGGTGACCGGCACGGGCGTCTCGGACGACGACCTGGAGGCGGCGTTGCGCGCGGTCGACCTGGCAGGCCTGGAGGCCCTGCGCGACGAGGGGCGGCCGGACGCGTGAGAGGACGGAGGAGACGACGAGTAGAGGAGGGGAGGAGAAGGCGCGGCGCGCTGGGCCGCCGTGCCTCGTCTTCTCCCGGCCTCTTCTCCTCTGCTCGTCCTCTCCTCTTCTCCTAGCCCGGAGGGCGAGCCTCCGAGGGCCCCCGGCGTATCCTCTAGCCATGTTCGACGCCCTCCCCGACGCCGCGCGCGTCTGGCTCTTCCCCCTCGACCGCGCCCCCGCCGACCCCGACGCCGTGCTGGCGCCGCTCGCCGGCTGGCTCCCCTCGTGGCAGAGCCACGGCCGCCCCGTCCGCGCCCAGGCGGCGGTGCTGGCCGACCGCGTGCTGGCGGTCGCGGCGGTGATCTCCGAGGCCGACCTCAACGCGGGCGTCTCCGGGTGCGGGATCGACGCGATGGAGCGGGCGGTCGCCGAGGCGCTCGCGGCGCACGGGCTGGCGCTCGCGCCCGCGCTCGGCGTGGCGTTTCGCGACGGCGAGGGCGCCTGGCAGCACGTCCCGCGCCCCGCCTTCCGGCGCCTGGTGAAGGCGGGCGAGGCCGGCGCCGAGACCGTCGTGCTCGACGTGACGGCGGCGACGCTCGGCGAGCTGCGGGCGCACGGCGTGGCGCGGCCCGCGGGCGAGACGTGGGCGGCCCAGGCGTTCGGGCTCTAGTGGGCGCGCGGACCGGCGCCCTGCGCGAGATCGTCCTGGGGACGCTCGCCGTCGCGGCGCTGCTCGGCCTAGGCACGCTCGGCTACATCGGGATCGAGGGGTGGTCGCCGATGGACGCCTTCTACATGACGGCCATCACGCTGACGACGATCGGGTTCGGCGAGGTCCAGCCGCTGAGCGACGCCGGCCGCGTCTTTACGGCCGCGCTCGCGTTCGTGGGCATCGGTACGTTCGCCACCATCGCCTCCCGCGTCGTCCAGATCCTGGTCACGACCGACGCCCTCCGCCAGCGAGCCATGCAACGACGGATCGACAACCTGTCCGGCCACTACGTCATCGCCGGGTACGGCCGGCTCGGCCAGCGCATCGCGCGCGACCTGGTCGCCGCCGGGCGCGACTTCGTGGTCGTCGACCGCCGCGACGACCGGGCCGAGCAGCTCGACGCCGAGGGCTTCCCCTACGTCCAGGACGACGCCGAGGAGGAGACGACGTTGCAGGCGGCCGGGCTCGAGCGCGCGGCTGGGCTCGTCCTCGTCCTCCCCCAGGACGCCGCGAACGTGTTCGTGGCGCTGACCGCGCGCGAGCTGATGGACGGGCGCGACCTGTTTATCGTGGCCCGGACGAACGAGCAGACCTCGCAGCGCAAGCTGGTCCGCGCCGGGGTCAACAAGGTGATCTCGCCGCTCGAGATCGGCGCCGACCGCATCGCGCAGACCATCCTGCGCCCCCGCGTCGACCGCTTTATGGAGAAGGTGCTGGGCGTCGACGCGCTCGACTTCGACCTGGAAGAAGTGACGGTCGAGGCCGGGAGCCTGCTCGACGGCCGCTCGCTGTCCGAGGTCGACTTTCGGCGTCACTTCCAGGCGATCGTGGTCGGCGTGCTCCGCTCGGCGACGGGCGAGTGGCAGTTCAACCCCGACGCCCGCCTCGCGCTCGCCGAGGGCGACACGCTGATCGTGCTGGCGACGGCCGAGCAGATCCGCAAGATCCGTACGGAGGGGGCGACGCCGCTCTCGAAGGTGTCGATCAAGTAGCGGGCCTCTGCGGTGGAGGGATGGGGCATCCGGGATGGAGGGATGGGCCGAGGGCTCGCGCGCGTCGTCCCGTATCCCTCTGCGCCTGGCTACCCGTCGAAGTCGCCGCCGGCGACGACCTCGTTGGCAATCTCCAGGCGCTCCAGCGTGCCCATGTCGAGAAAGCGATTCGGCGTCGCGTCGGTCCCGTCGAAGGCGGCCACGCGGCCGCCGTCGCGCGCCTGGGCGAGGTAGACGTCCATCACGGAAAACTTGACCTCGTCGCGCGCGAGCACGGCGTCGAGGAGCGCCGGGCCACACGCCTGGACGCCGCAGAAGTCGACCATGCGGCCCTCGCCGTCGGCGTCGCGCATGGGCTTGGGCTCGCCGCCGTCGAGCGTGTAGCCGGCCAGCCCGCCGTCGTCGAAGAGCAGCGCCCGGTCCGTCTTGGCCTCGGCGACCGCGAGCGTGGCGACCCGGCCGTCGGTCGCGTCGCGCTGGGCGGCGAAGAGGGCGGCCAGGTCCACGTCCGTCAGGATGTCGGCGTTGTGGACCAGGAACGGCGCGTCGCGGCGGAAAAAGTCGGCGGCCTTTTTGATGCCGCCGCCCGTCTCCAGCGGCCCATCCGGCTCGTCGCTGACCACGACCTCGACGGCCTCGCCGTCGGGCGTTTGCCAGTCGACGTCGGCGACGTAGGCCTCGACCTGGTCCGACAGGTGCGAGACGTTGACCAGGATCCGGTCGGCCCCGGCGGCGATGAGGCGCCGCGCCACGCGCTCCAGCATCGGGACCCCGTCGACCTCGACGAGCGGCTTGGGCGTGTGGTTCGTAATCGGGCGGAGGCGCGTGCCGAAGCCGGCCGCGAGGATCATGGCGTCCATGGAGGAGGGGGTAGGGATGCGGGAGGGGAGAGGGAGGAGAGGCATGGACAGAACCGGTGGGGGGCGGGGCGGTTCAGCCTGTCCCCTCATCCCCCTCTCCCTCCATGCCGCACCCCTCTCTCCCCCTCGGCGTCGTCCACGGCTATGGACTCGCGGGCGCCGGCTCGAATCTCTGGACCCGGGCCATCCTGCGGGCGCTGGCGCAGGGCGGGCACACCGTCCACGCGGTCTGCCAGGAGAGCCGGCCCGAGCGGTACGCCTTTATCGCCAAGGCCATCGCCTACGACGCCGACGGGACCCCCGAGGTGCTGTTCGACCGCGAGACCGACGTGCCAGGCCGCGTCGTGCTGCACCGCCCGTCACTCGACGTGCTGCCGACGTACGTCCGCCCGAGTACGCCGTCCGACTACGTCCGCTACATCCCGGACCTCGACGACGACGACGTGGAGGGCTATCTGGTGCGCAACGCGCGCGTGCTGCGGGCCGTCGCTGAGGCGGAAGGGATCGCGGCGTGGGTGGTCAACCACACCGTGCTGATGGCGGTCGCGGCGCACCGGGCGCGCGAGGAGGGGGGCGCCCCGTACGCCGTGCTGCCGCACGGGAGCGCCATCGAGTACGTCGTCAAAAAGGAGGCGCGGTCGCAGCGGCTGGCGGAGGGGGCGCTGGCCGGCGCCGCGCGCGTGTTCGCGCTCAACGGCGAGATGGAGGGCCGCGTGCGCGACGTGTTCGGGGCCGTGCCCGGCGTCGAGGCCAAGCTGGGGCGGATGCCGGTCGGGACGGACACGTCCATCTTCGAACTCGTCGACCGGGCCGACCGCCCGGCGACCGTCGACGTGATCGCGGGCGTGGTCGACGGCGTCGAGCGGGGCCGCCCGGCCGGGGCGACCGACGCGCTCGCCGAGCGGCTGGCGGCGCTCCCCGAGAGTCCGGCCGACGCCGACCTGCTGGCGGCGCTCCGGGCCGACTACCCCCGCTCCGCGCCCGACGCCGATGTCGAGGCCCGGCTGCGCGCGGTCGACTGGCCCGCCAAGACGGTCGCGTATGTGGGCCGCTTGATCGGCGCGAAGGGGCCGGCGGATCTGATCCTGGCGCTCCCGCTCGTGGCGGAACGCCACCCCGAGGCCGTCGCGATGGTCGCCGGGACGGGCGGCTTGCGCGAGGGGCTGGAGGCGCTCGCGCTGGCGCTGGCGTCGGGCCGGGGCGACTTGGTGCGCCAGCTCGTCCGCCTGGGGGGCGCGCTGGAGGGCGACGGCGGGCTCGACGCCGACCCGCTCTTCGCCGGACAGGCCTTTCTCGACGGCTTGGACGCCGCCGGCACCTTCGACGACTACATCGCGACCGCCCAGCGCGTGCTGACGCCCGGCTCCGTCGTGTTTACTGGGTTCCTGGATCACGACGCCCTCGGCCCCTTTTACGGGCTCGCGGATGCGGGCGCGTTCCCGTCGGTCGTCCGCGAGGCGAGCCCGCTCGTGGTGCCCGAGAGCGCGGCGGCGGGCGTGCTGCCGGTGGGGCCGGACGTGGGCGGGATGGGCGACAGCCTGCGCACGCTCGCGGCCGGCCTGCCCGAGGCCGCTCGCGACCTCCTCACGACGCGTCCTGAGGCCGAGCATCGAATCCCCGACCTCGCCGACCGGCTGGTCGCGGCGCTCGACGAGCCCCGCCGATTCGCGCCCGAGCTCCGCCGGGAGGCCGAGGCCCGGTTCGACTGGCGCGCCATCGCCGAGCGGCTGGCGACGGAGCTGCGGGAGATCGCGGACTGAGGCGACCGGCGTGCGCCAGCCGGTGGGCTCGCGCCAGCCCCGAACGTTAGCTGAACAGCACCTCGGCCTCGGTCTCGAACACCTCGCCCTCGACGCGGGCGATGGCCATGTCCCAGCCCGCAAACCGTCGGCCCTCAATGTCGCCGTGGAGGACCACCTGGAGGCTCTCGTGGCGCGGGTCCGACTTGATCCGCGCGGTGACGACGGCGATGCTCTCGGCCGGCCCCTCGATGACTTGAGCGAACCGGACGATGCCGGTGGCCTCCTCCAGCACCACCAACTTCCCCGTCACGTCGTGGCGCGCGTTGAAGCGCCGGGCCGAGAGCAGCAGGTCCGACAGGTCGCGGTCCGAGAACTCGGCGCTCGGGTCGGAGATGTACCCGAAGGTGCGGAGGGTGGGGTCTTCGTAGCCGACAGCGGTGATCACGAGGCGGGAGGGGAATGCCCCCTCACGATACGCCGCCGGACCTGCACCGCCTACCGGGGGGATCCCGCGAGGTCGGTGGAGGCGTCCTCGAACGTGGCCTCCGGGACCGGCTCGATGCCCATGTCCCAGCCGGGGAAGCGTCGGCTGGCGGCCGGCCCCTCACGCCGGATCTCGATGTCGCGGTGGCGCGGGTCGGCGGCGATCCGCGCCATGCAGGCGTCGAGCGCGGCGCGCGGCCCCTCGATCCACTGGGCAAACCGGACGATTCCCGAGTCGTCCTCGAGCACGACCAGCTTGCCGGTCAGCCCGTTCGCCGCGTTCCAGTGGCGGGAGGCGAGGAGCAGGTCCGACAGGTCGCGGTCCGAGAACGGGACGGTCGGGGTCGAGAGGTAGGCGACGGCGTGGAGCGGGTCGGGCTCGAGGCCAACGATCTCGGCGGGGTCGGACATGTCTCGGCGGTGGCTCGAGTGCGCGGCGCGGCGGCGCGCACCTGAGGGGCAATGGGGCCCGAATCTACCGCACGACGGTCGCCGTCTGAGAGCGCTGGCCGGCGGGCGTCTCCAGGCGGAGCACGTACGCGCCGGCCGGGAGCGCGCCCGCGTCCCAGATCACCTCGTGCGCCCCGCCCCGGTGCACGCCGTCGGCGAGCTGGGCAATGCGCCGGCCGAGCACGTCGTACACCGACACGCGCGCGCGACTGGTACCGGGGACGTGGTAGCGGACGCGCGCCAGCCCCCGCGTCGGGTTCGGGCGGACCGGGTCGAGCGCCAGCGCCAGCGCCGGGCTTGTGCCCGTCGACACGGGCGACGCCAGCAGGCCCAGCGGCTCGTACGCGGCGCCGAGCACGGACGCGGCCTCGTCGGCGGAGAGGCCGAACCAGCCGGTGAGCAGGCTCGCGTAGACGCGCCGGAAGTCGGTCGTGTAGCGCAGGTTGCCGGCCGGGTCGAGCGCGCCCAGGTCGGGGGCGTCGCCGTGGAGCCCGCCCGCGACGGCGGGGCCCGCCAGGAAGAGCGGCGCCGACGTGCCGTGGTCGGTCCCGTTCGAGCCGTTCTGCTCGACGCGGCGGCCGAACTCCGAGAACGTCATCGCCAGCACCCGGTCGGCGTCGCCGGTGACGCCGAGGTCGTCGAAGAACGACGCGAGCCCGTCGCCGAGCTGGCGGAGCAGATTCGCGTGAGAGCCGAGCTGGTTCGCGTGCGTGTCGAAGGAGCCGAGCGAGACGAGGTAGACGCGCGTGCCGAGCCGCCCCTTGATCATCTGGGCGACCGCCGCGAGCTCGGCGCCGAACCGCCCGCCGGGGTACGCGACGTCGTTCCGGCCCGCCTGCGCGGCCTCGGCGATCGCGTCGCGGTAGCGGAACGACTCGTTCGCCGTCGTGCGGACGAACCCCAGCTCGGCGCCCGCGGGCGTGTCGGGGAGGCCGTCGGTCGGGAACGGCTCGCCGCCCGCCGCGATCTGCAAGAAGAGGTCGACGTCGAAGAGCGCCGTCCCGTAGCCGGTGCCGTCGCCCTGGAACAGCAGGGGCGCGGCCGTGCCGATCTGCAGGCCCGGCGGCGACGACGGGGGCTCGGTCTCGCCCGCGGCCTCGAGAGCCAACGTGCGGCCGGCCCAGCCGGTCGTCGGGAGGTCGCCGGTCCCGTCGCTGGCGGTCAGCCAGTGGTCCGTCGAGCGGAAGTGGGAGAGGCTCGCGTCGGGGTAGCCCGCCGCGCGGACGACCGCCAGCTCGCCGTCGCCCCAGCGGCTTTGCAAGCCCGAGAGCGCGTTGTGCAGGCCCGTATCGCCGTCGAGCGAAAACGTGTCCTGGCTCCGCAGCGCGATCCCGGGGCGGGCGTTGTAGTACAGGTCGTTGGTCAGCGGGACGACCGTGTTGAGGCCGTCATTCCCGCCCGAGAGCTGGACGAGCACGAGCACGCGGTCGGTTTCGGCGCGGCCGACGGCGTCGAGCAGGGACGTGCGCCCGAGCGCGCGGGCCGGGACGGCCCCGACGCCGCCGACGAGGGACGCGCCGACGGCGCTCAGCCCGAGCCGCGACATGAACTGGCGCCGCGACCAGGCCTCGTGGTCGTGGTCGTGGGCGGCGCCGTGGTCGAGCGAGATCGCGCGGTCGTGGGAGTGGTCACACATGGCCGGTCGGAGGTCGGGGGTCGGAAAACGGGGGCGGTTGGGACGAGCGAGGCGACAGGGGAAAACCCATCACGCATCACTCCTCACGCATCACCCATCAGGCCAGCTGGTACTCGGGCTGGACGGCGAGGTGGAGGGCCAGGCCCATCAGCCGGGTGCCGGCGCCGGGCGCGGTCGGGTCCCACTCGTACTCGGGGATGTCGCCGAGGAGGACGCCGATCAGGCGGTCGACGGCCGGCGTGTCGGCCGGGTCGACGGCCGTGCCGAGCCACAGCGTCGCGAAGTCGACCGCGAGGTCGCGGGCGACGTACGGGCTGGGCAGCGCGAGCGCGACGCCGCGCAGCGCCTCGGGCACCGCCTCGATGCCGCTCAGGATGGCGTTCGTGTACAGCCAGCGCGTCGGCAGCGTGCTCGACGTGAGCCAGTCGCGGTGGCCGGGCCAGCCGGCGACGTTCGGCGGGTAGAACAGCCGCTGGTCCGTCACGAAGGTGATGGCGCGGATGGTGTCCTGCAGCGCCGGGATCGCGCCCGTGCCCGACTCCGCGTGGACCCCGAGGACGTGCTCGAGCGGGCTCTTGATGCGGGCGCCGATGCTGTCGCCGTCGAAAAAGTGGGCGCTCTTGAGCAGCGCCGCGACGGCGGGCGCGAGCGCGAAGTCGTTGGCCAGCAAGACGCCCGCGAGCTGCGCCACGACGGTCTCGTTCGGCGTGTCGTAGACCACGTCGCGGTAGAGCTTGCGGGCCACGAAGGTGGCGATCTCGTTGGCGCGCTCGTCGAACAGGATCTGGACGAGGTCGTCGTGGCCCCAATTCCCCGTCCGGCCGAGCACGGTCTTGATGCCGTTGTCGTGCCACGCGGGGACGAAGACGGCTTCGAGCGTGCCGTAGACGTCGACGGTGTAGCCGGTGAGGCACCGCGCGGCTTGGGCCACGTCCTGCTGGGTGTAATTGGGCTGGCCGTTGGCCTCGGCGCCCATCGTGAACAGCTCCATCAGCTCGCGCGCGTAGTTCTCGTTCGGCGCGCCGACGCGGTTCTGGATGCCGTTGAGGTAGACGAGCATGGCGGGCGACGTGCCGATTTCGGCCACGAAGGCGCGGAAGTCGCCGAGCGCGTGGCGCTGCAGCGTCCGCCAGTAGCGGCTGAGCCAGCCCGCGAGGGTGTAGGCCTCGACCGAGGCCACGAAGTGGTCGTGCCAGCCGACGGTCAAGCGCTCGTGGAAGGCGCGGGCGGCGCCCGCGAGTGCGTCGGCCTCCGTCCCGCCGAGTCCCTCGGTGATGGTGCGCCACTCCATCTCGTAGATCCACTGCGTGTTGGCGTCGAGGTAGACCTGCAGGACCCGGCGGTACTCGTCCTGCTCGGCTTGCGGGGCGTTGTTGGGCGGCGGCGCGGGCGGGGCGTCGTCGTGCCAGGCGGGCGGCGCGAGCGCGCCGATGCTGGCGGCCCCGTCGACGAGCGCCTGGACGGCCGCGTCGGGGCCGAGCGCGAGCACGGCGTCGACGGCGGCGGGGCGGGCGCCGTAGCCGGTGCGGCGCAACAGGTGCAGCGCGCGGGCCCGGTCCCACGGCGCGCTGGCGCTCGGGACGTAAGGAGCCAAGCCGCCGTTCGCCTTCAGCGGGGCCGGGGCGTCGGCCTTTGAGGCCGCCGGCGGTCGGGGCGCGGGGTCGGTCCAGCGGACGCCGAGGGCGGGGTCGGCGAAGACGCCGGGCAGGACCTCGAAGGGCGGCCCGCTGGCGGCCGGGGGCGGCGGAGGGGCGGCGAGCGGGTCGAGAATCTCCATGGGCGTCGACGGCGGGGGCTCCTAGAGTATCGACGGTCGCCCGTCTCGATCTGTTACAGACCTGTCCCGATCCGGCGTCGGCGGGCCAGCGGGGAGGCGGGCGCGCACGAGGCGGGCAGATGGTGCGATGCCGAGCCGCCGGGGGCGAGAGGCGCCTACCTTCGGCGCTCGCCACTCCCCGCACCCATGGCCGAGACCCCTCCGCTCCCGTACATCGGACGGATTTGGACTGCCGACCGCGAGCCAGGCCGCGTGGACCACGACGCGCTGAACACGGCGGCTGAAGCGCTCCATCGCCAACTCACCGCCGACCCGGCGCGATCGGCGCTGCTGGTCGGCGAGACCGGCGTGGGCAAGTCGACGCTGGCGCGAGTCCTCGGCGAGCGGCTCGTCGGCGAGGGCTGGACGGTGGTGGAAGCGAGCGCGGCCGACATCCTGGCAGGGCAGTCGTTCATGGGGCAGCTCGAAGAGCAACTCAAGGACTTTGTCGCCTCGCTGGAGGCACCCAAGACGCTCTGGGTGGCTCCGCGCTTCCACGAGCTCGCGCACGCCGGGCGCCACCAGTACAACCCGGTAGGCGTGCTCGATCAACTGCTGCCGCTCATCGAGCGGGGGCGGATTCGGGTGCTCGGAGAGGTCCCAGATGGGGCCTACCAGCAACTGGCCGCGTCGCAGCCTCGGT
Organism: Rubrivirga halophila; assembly: GCF_046845755.1. Taxonomy (GTDB): domain Bacteria; phylum Bacteroidota; class Rhodothermia; order Rhodothermales; family Rubricoccaceae; genus Rubrivirga. The sequence continues at coordinate 3,044,720 of NZ_CP177357.1, read as the reverse complement.
TGCGCGGCGCACTCGACACGGTCTCGGTGGCGCCCGCCTCGCCCGCGACGGCGCTCGGGCTCGCTCGGGCGTGGAGCCAGGCCGCCGTCGCGCCTGGAGCGCCGCCGCTGGCGTCGGAGGCGGTGCTCGCCGAGGCGCTCACGCTCGCGCGGCAGTACCTCCCCGGGCTCGCCCTCCCCGGCGCGCTGTTCCGGCTGCTCCGGCTGGCTCGGCAAGAGGCCGGCGCCGCCGATCCCGCCGCCAGCATCGACCCGGGGCATGTGCTGGTCACGTTGCGGGGCCTCACCGGCCTCCCGTCCGTCGTTCTGGACGACCGAGCCGCGCTCGACCTGAACGCCCTCGAAGATCACTTCCGCCGCCGCGTGCTGGGCCAGGACGAGGCCGTCCACACCCTGGTCGACCGCGTCGCCATGATCAAGGCGGGCCTCACCGACCCGACCCGACCCTCCGGCGTGTTCCTGTTCGTCGGGCCGACGGGGACGGGCAAGACCGAGATCGCCAAGGCGCTCGCGGAGTACTTGTTCGGCTCCGCCGACCGCCTGGTGCGGCTCGACATGAGCGAGCTCCAGACGGCTGACGCGCTCGACCGGGTGCTCGGGGCGCCACCCGGTCAGCACGGCCAGGGGGCGCTCGTCGATGAGGTCCGCGAACACCCGTTTTCGGTGCTCCTGCTCGACGAGTTCGAAAAGGCGGCCCCGTCCATCTGGGACCTCTTCCTCCAGGTGTTCGACGACGGCCGCCTGACCGACCGGCAGGGGCGGACGGTCGATTTTCGACACACCATCGTGATCCTGACGAGCAACCTCGGCGCGTCCGTCGACACGACGTCGGGGATCGGGTTCGGCGCAGTGCCTGAGCGGTTCCGTCCCGAGCGAGTGGCCCAGCAGCTCAGCGAGGTGTTCCGGCCCGAGTTCCTCAACCGTCTCGACCGCGTCGTGACGTTCCGCCCGCTCAGTCGGGCGGTCATGCGCGAGCTGCTCGAAGTCGAGCTGCGGGCGGTGCTCGACCGGCGCGGCTTGCGCCAGCGCCCGTGGGCCGTCGAGTGGGACGAGAGCGCGACGGCGTTCCTGCTCGACGAGGGGTTTACGCTCGACCTCGGCGCGCGCCCGCTCAAGCGGGCCGTCGAGCGGCACCTGCTGGCGCCGCTCGCCCGGGCGATGGTGGCGCACGCGGTGCCCGAGGGCGACCAGTTCCTCTTCATCCGGGCAGGGGGAGCCGGCCTCGACGTCGAGTTCGTGGACCCCGACGCCGACGGCGTGCCGGTCGTCGACGAGGGCAGGGCCGACCGGACGCTCCGGGCGGTCGCGCTCGATCCGCACGGGACGCCCGACGACCTCGGCCTGCTCCGGACCGTCTACGACCGGCTCTCCGGCGCTCTCGACGCCCCCGCCTGGGGCGATGCCAAAGCCGAGGCGCTGGCGCGTATGGCCGACCCTGCGTTCTGGTCGGACCCAACTCGGACGCAGCTACTGGGCGAGGCGGAGTACCGCGACCGGATCGAGGCCGGGCTCGGCACCGCATCGTCTCTGCTGGGGCGGTTGGCAGGTGGAGAGCGCCCTGGCGGTCCGCCCCGCCTTATCGGCCAGCTCGCGCAGCAACTCGTGCTGGTCGAGGAGGCGTTGGCGACGTTGGCAGCCGACGAGCCGCGCGATGCGTTTTTGCGGGTCGTGGCTGGAGAGGGCGATGCGATGGCGACGCGTGAGGTGACCGCGATGTACCGAGCGTGGGCGCGCAAGCGTCGGATGCGGCTCGTCGTGCTGGCGGAGAGCGAATCGCCGGTGGGGTTCACGGCGGCCGTGTCCGGGTTCGGCGCCTACCGGCTGCTTCGGGCTGAACTTGGGCTGCACGTGGTGGAGCGGGCCACCCCCCACGGGAAGGTCCGGGCGACGGCGCGGGTGGCCGTCGCTCCTCAGCCTCCGGTGCCTGCGGCAACCCCCGCCGAAGCCGCCAGACAGGCCGAAGCCGCGCTGGCCAACGCGCCGGCTCCACTCGAGATCGTCCGGCGCTATCGGCACGGCCCGAACGCGCTCGTCCGTGACGCCGCGCACGGGTGGCGGACGGGGCGGATCGACCGCGTGATGGGCGGCGACTTCGACCTGTTCGAACCGTAGAGCGCCGTCGGGCGACGGCGTGGGGCGTCCGTCCCGAGGGCACCGAGGCCGTGCTCACCTACGCATCCGGCTGGCCGGGCAGGCGATCTCGCGGAGCGGCCCGAGCGGCAAGACGTCGAGGTCGGCGTCTGTGCCGGCCGGGAGGGGCGGGTAGCCGACACAGCGGCGCGGGCCGTGGGGGACGCCCAGGCAGCGCGTCCAGCTGGCGTCGATCGCGTGGCGCTCGTACGTCGGGCCCCAGCACGCGCGCGACCAGCCCACGGGCCCGGCCTGAATCATGATCGGCCCCTGGAGCGCGCCGCCGACGACGAACGTGTCGCCGACGGCGAGCCACGCCGCCAGGCTGGCGGCGACGGCGAGGCTAGCGAGGGCGGCGCGGCGCATGGGGCCAAGTGACCCGCCCGCCTCGGCGGCGGGCCTGAGGGCGCTTAGTCGAGGGGGAGGCCGTAGGCGTGGGCCAGGTCGGCGTAGGCGGGCGGCGTCGAGCGGCGCGCGCCCGCGGACCCGGCGATGGCCACGGCCCGGACCTCGCCCGGCGTGTTGAGCCCCACGAACGGGGTGGTCGACTCGAGCACGGCGATGCGCAGCGAGATCTGCTCGGGGACGTAGCGGTAGCCGAACTCGACGAGCTCCGGGGTGCCGTCGAGGTCGATGTCGAGCCGCTCGGTCGACGGGAGCGCGATCCAGCCGCCGTTCGTGGCGCGGCGGTAGGCGAACACGGCGCCGTCGTCGACAAAGTCCGAGGTGAGGGCGGCCCAGGGCTCGGCGCAGAACAGGACCTCGCCGCTCCGCTGGCAACTGGCCGCGCTGTAGGCGAAGGTCGTCGCGACCACGGACGCGGAGCCCTGCGGCCCGACGGGGCCCTCGGGACCGGCCGGGCCGGCGGGGCCTTCGGGGCCGGCGTCGCAGCCGAGGGCGACGAGCGAGAGGAGGAGGGCGGCGAACGAGGAGCGGAGGCGCAACGGGGTAGGGGAGGGTGGGGTGCCGCCGTAGGTATCGACGCTCGAGGCGACGTGACAACCCTCTTTTGAGCCCCCATCCGAAGACGTTGTTGCCAACGCCCGCAAAGTCAGTCGGGTGGAGCGTCGGTGTCGCCGGGGCCCGGGCCGTGGCCTCGGTCGACGATGACGCGGGCGTTGCGGTACGCCTCGGCGAAGGCGGGCATGTCGGGGGCCAGGAAGGCGACCGTCGGGTCGACCTCTTGGCCGAGGTACGTCTGGGCCGGCTTGATGGCGACGGCGATGGCGCGGCCGGCGCCCTTGGTGGCCGCGATGGCCTGGCGCGGTGTCGAGAGGGCCTCGGCGTAGTCGTCGTCGAGGGCGTCGAGTTCGTCGACGAAGGCGGCGGTGACGCCGTAGCGGCCGAGCTTGGAGGTGGCGGGCTCCTCGGGGGCGGGGAGGTGCTCCCTCGCCTCGGCGACGACGATCTCGGAGTACTCGGCGAGGGCGGCGTCGCGGAAGGCGTCGAAGGCGCGGCGCGTGCGCGTGACGGCGGCGGCCACGTCGGGGCGGGCATTGGCGCGGGCCCAGGCGGCGATGGCGTTCGCGAGCCGCCACGAGCGGTCCTCGACCTTGGCGCGGAGCGCCTTTTTGACGGCGGTGGCGGGCTTGGAGGTCTGGGCCTGGGCCTGGGCGGCCTGGCGGACGGTCTCGACGAAGCCGGCGAGGGCGTCGCGGTGGTCCTGCATGGCGGGGACAGGCGCCCAGGCGTCGGCGTGGGTGTCGAGCACGCCCAGGACGGCCCGGTGCATGTCGTGTCGGTTGGTCTGGTCGTCGGTCATGACGCAGGGGGGGTGTGGACCCCCCTAGACCCGGATGCGAGGGTCTGCATAACCTCGGGGAGCCGATTTTCTTCGGGATCGGCGCCAGCAGGTCGTCTGGGGGCCTTTCCCGGATGCTTGCGGCCGTCCTAACCGGCTGAGGTGTGGCAAGACGCCCTCTAGGCCCCGTAGGGCGGTTCTTGGGCCCGGTAAGACGGGGTCTCTGTCATGTAAGACGCCCTCTCGGAGGCGTAAGACGGGGTCTCGGTCTCGTAAAACGGACTCTCCGACCCGTCAGACAGGGGCTCGGTGCCGTAAGACGAAGTCTCGGACGCGTAGGTCAACCTCTCGGGCCTGTAAGACGCCTGCGTGGGCCTGTGGAACAGACTCTCGGAGGCGTAGAACGCGCCCTCGGATCCGTAAGAGGGCGTCTCGTCTCCGTCAGACAGGCTCCCCGCTCGGTCACTAAGCCGCTCAGGCTCTTTGCGAAGGCGTCAGGGCGATGCCGGATCGATTCCGGTCGAGGCGTCCCGCTTCACCTGACTCGGGCCACAGTGAGAGGTGGATGGGCTGGGTGCTAGGATTGGCGAGTTCGCTGAGTATGTCGTAGCCTTCAGTAGGCTGATTTTAAGTCACAAATGGAGCTCGTACTCGCTGTCGTCGCTGTCGCGCTAATTGTGGCGGCGCTTTTTCTATGGCTGCAGAAGGGCAAGGCTGATATCCGAGGTGCGGAACTGGAGGAACGCCTGGACTCGGTCCAGAAGCGGTTTTCGTCAGTCATCGACGCCGAGGTTGAGGCAGCGCGCATCCGACGGGAGGCGGGCAAGTTGGTTGAGCGAGTCCGGCGAGAAGCGGCTGAGCAGATGGAGCGTATCGCGGGCGATGCTCTTCGAGCAGCAGACGAAGCTGAGGCCCGAGCGCAGAAAGCACTCTCCGAGTTGGACCGAACCGAAAAGCAGGTCGCCGCCTCGACAGCCGAGGCGAAGAGTCTCCGGCGACAAGTCGACCTCTTGAGCGAAGAGGCACATCTTCACGACTTTGGTGTCTATGAGCCACGTTACCAGTTCCCTGAGTCAGCTGGCTACAAGGCGAAGCTCGACGAAGTCCGAAAAGCTCAGAAGACAGCGATCAAAAATGGGGCGGCCTCTCACGCTCCAAGCCACTGGACAGTCGATGGGAGTGCGGCGAAGGGCAAGAAGATGGTTCGCGACCGCCTGAAGCTCATGTTTAGGGCCTTCAATGGCGAATGCGACGCAGCCGTCGCTCGGGTTCGTTACAACAACGTCGAGGTCATGGAACGCCGTATGGAGACGGCGTATGAGCGCATTAACAAGCTCTCTGTCACAACCGGCTGCTCCATCGAGCGGATGTACCTCCGACTCAAGCTTGCTGAACTCCACCTCACCCACGAGTTCCATGAGAAGCGCGAGGCCGAGCGAGAGGAGCAGCGCCAGATACGCGAGCAGATGCGGGACGAGATGAAGGCGAAGAAGGAAATTGAGCGGGTCCAGCGCGAGGCGGAAAAGGATGAGGCCCGCTACGAGAAGGCACTCGCCAAGGCCCGATCAGAAGTCGCCGACACCGTTGGTGCCAAGCAAGACAAGCTCCGGGGTCAGATCGAGGAGTTGGAGCGGCGACTCGCCGAGGCACATGAGAACAAGGAGCGGGCAATGTCGCAGGCCCAGATGACACGGGCGGGCCACGTCTACGTGATCTCGAACGTTGGCTCGTTCGGCGACGACGTCTACAAGATTGGGATGACCCGGCGGCTTGATCCGATGGACCGAGTTCGCGAACTCGGCGACGCCTCGGTCCCGTTTCGGTTCGATGTCCACGCCATCATCTACTCGGATGACGCACCAAGCCTGGAGGCCGAACTCCACCGTCAGTTCGACAGCCACCGCGTCAACCGGGTCAACTATCGAAAGGAGTTCTTTCGGGTCCCGCTCGACGAGATCGCTCGGGTCGTCCACGACAACCACGGCGAGATCGAGTTCACGCTCGCGGCCGAGGCTGAGGAGTACAGAAAGACGGTAGCCCTACTTAGGGAGGCGGTCCCGGCGTAAAGCAAGGGGGGCGTCCGCGCCCTGCTGGCGCCGGCGCCCGAGGCGGGCCTAGCTGGCGGTGAGCAGGGCCGCGACCTCGCGGGCCGTCGCCCGGGCCGAGCGGCCGACGCCGACGAGCGTGGCCGAGGCGAACCCCGTCCACTGCCCGTAGCCGAGCAGCCACAGCCGGGGCTCGGCGACCGACTGGGTGCCCTCGACCGCGACCCGGCCGTTGGGCCCGACCACGCCGAGCGGCGCGAGCAGGCTCAGCGCCGGGCGGAAGCCGGTGCACCAGACAACGGCGTCGATGGCCTCCTCGGTGCCGCCGGGCCAGACGGCGCCGGTCGCGGTAAGGCGGGCGACGGGCGGGCGGACGTCGCCGAGCTGCCCGGCGTCGCGCGCAGCGCGGACCGGCGGGACCTGGACGACGTCGCCCAGGGTGTAGGAGCGGCCGGGGTCCTCGCCGTTCTGCAGGGCGTGGTAGCGCGCCGTCGCGGCATCGAACAGGACGCGGCCGTCGACCTCGGGCGGGAGGAAGCGGGGCTCGCGCTCGACGGCCCACACGACGTCGGCGACGCCCGCCAGCTCAGCGGCGATCTGGGCCCCCGAGTTGCCGCCGCCGACCACGAGCACGCGCTGTCCGGCGAACGCCGCCGGTGAGCGGTACTCCGACGAGTGGAGCTGGCGTCCTCCGAACGCGTCGCGGCCCGGGACCTCGGGGACGACGGGCTCGGAGGCGGTGCCGGTCGCGCACACAACGGCTCGCGCCGTCACGTCGCCGCGGTCGGTCTCGACGCGCAGGCCGCCGTCGGTGCGGTGGACGGCGAGCGCGCGGACGGGTCGCCAGACGGGCAACTCGTGGCGGGCCTCATACGCGGCGAGGTAGCCGAGCACGTCGTCGCGGTGCGGGTAGTCGTCGCGAGCGGGCTGGGCGTCGAGGTGGCGGGGCAGGAGGTAGCCCGGGAGCGACGACCACTCGGCAGGGGAGAACAGGCGGAGCGAGTCCCAGGTGGCCTGCCAGGCGCCGCCGGGGCCCGGCCGGTCGTCCACGAGCGCGAGCGTGGCGTCGGTCTTTCGGAGCTCGCGGGACAGGTGGTAGCCGAGCGCGAGCGCGGCCTGCCCGCCGCCGATCACCACAACGTCGCGAGTCGCGAAGGGGAGCGGGGTCTCAGGGGGGAGCGTGTCGGGCCTCATCGCGTCGAGAGAGGGGGAGGCGGCCCCGGTCCTGTCCTCCGCCTGGGCGCGCCCAGCGCCGGTGCCCGGAGTGGGACTCGAACCCACAAGACCCGAAGGTCGGCGGTTTTTGAGACCGCTGCGTCTACCGATTCCGCCATCCGGGCGCGCGGCCCAAAGCTACGCCCGCGCCTCGGCGTCGCGTGTGTGAACCCTCTGCCCGACCGGCCGCTCGACGGCGACCAGCCCGACCGGCGCGGCCTTGCCTCGGAGCGGGATCTCGCCGACGGGCTCATACTGGTAGTCGCCGGCGTCGGGCCAGGCGGCTTGGAGGCGCTCGGCAAAGTCGTCGGAGGTCAGGAGCGTGCGGCCGAGCGGGCGGCACTGGCCCTCGATGCGCGCGGCGGTGTTGACCACGTCGCCCGAGTGGACGATGCCGCGGCGGATCTCGCCGATCTCGGCCGTGAACACCTCGCCGCCGTGGACGCCGCCCTTGAAGCGCGGGGCCGTCCCGTAGCGCCGCTCGTAGTGGCCCGCGCGCCGGGCCACCAGGTCGTGGGCGAGGAAAAAGCACTCGATCGGGGCGCCGGTCTCCTGGGCCACGTCGAGCGGCCAGGTGATGACGGCCTCGTCGCCGACGTACTGGAAGATGCGCCCGCGCGTGGCGAGCACGGCCTCGGCGACGTCGGTAAAAAAGTCGTTCTTGAAGTCGGTAAAGCGGAGCGGGCCCAGGCGCTCGGCCGTCATCGTGGAGTCGGTGAGGTCGAGGAACAGGAACGCGCGCTCCTCGCGGACGGGCCGCCGGTACTGGCCGATGAGCAGCGCGAGCAGCGTCTCGGGCCCGAGCACGCGGCGGAGCTGGACGGTCAGGTTGACGACGAACGAGGCCAGCATCAACAGGACGACGAGCGACAGGAACGGCCGCCCGAGCAGAAACTCGACGACGGCGCGGTCGCCCAGGATGTCGGCGGGCGAGCGGCCAAAGGCCAGGCCGTTGAGCAGGAACACCAGCCCGACGGTCGCGAACACGACGATGCCGGTGTAGGCGGCCGTGCGGAGCAGCAGGCTGAGGCCGGCCCCGAAGCGGCGGTCGGTCCGCGCCAGCACCGACGACTCGAGCCAGGCGGCGGGCAGCCCCACCAGCAGGCCCGTCGCGAGGGCGCGGCCCAGCGAGACGGACATCGGCAGGGCCTCGACGGCGGCGACGCCCGAGAGCCGCGCGGCGACGAACGAGGCGGTCGCCCAGGCGGCCACCAGCGCGGGCGCCAGCCGGAGCGCGCGGCGGAGGTGGGTGCGGGCGGGCGAGGCGTAGGACATGACGAAAGGGTACGAGCGGTGCGGACCGCGTGGCACCCCCTCGGCGGCGAACAGCGCGCACGCCCACGCGTAGCTCTCGCGACTCCCTCATCCCCTGCCCCGTGTCGCTCGTCCTCGTCGCCAACCGCGCCCCCGTCCGCCCGGTCGCCGACGGGTGGGCGCCGAGCCTGGGGGGCCTGGCCTCGGCGCTGCTGCCCGTGCTGGAGCGCCGCGGCGGCGCCTGGGTGGCCGCCCGCGACCCCGGCGAGGACGCGCCGCTCGCGCAAGCGTGGCCGGCCGACGACCCCACGTTCACCGTCCACCGCGTGCCGCTGGACGAGGCCGAGTTCGAGGGCTTCTACCAGGGCATGTCGAACCGCGTGCTGTGGCCGCTGTCGCACTACCTCGTCCAGCACGTCGAGCCCGAGCGCGCCTTTCTCCAGGCCTACCTCGCCGTCAACGACCGCTTTGCCCAGGCGGCGCTCGACGCCGCCGACGCCGGCGAAGGGCGGCCGACATTCTGGGTCCAGGACTACCACATGATGCGGGTCCCGAAGCGGATCCGCGAGGCCCGTCCGGACGCCCGGATCGGCTTTTTCTGGCACGTCCCGTGGCCTGCCTCGGAGGTCTTCCAGATCCTGCCCTCGGCGCGCCCGCTCCTGCGCGGCGTGCTCGGGTCCGACCTCATCGGCTTCCACACCGAGGGCTACGCCGAGAACTTCCGCGAGTCGGCGCGCGACCTGCTGGGCGCCGAGATCGACGGGACCGACGTCCTGTGGGACGGGCGCCGGTGCCGCGTCGAGGCGCACCCCATCGGCATCGACGTGGGCCGCTTCGAGGCGCTCGCGGCGGCGCCCGAGGCCGCATCGATGGCCGCCGAGTTCTCGGGCGACCTCGGGGGCGTCCAGATCGTGCTCGGCGTCGACCGGCTCGACTACACGAAGGGGCTGCTGCTGCGGATGGAGGGGTTCGAGCGGTTTCTGGAGCTGTACCCCGAGCGCCACGGGACCGTCTCGCTCGTCCAGATCGCGACGCCGTCGCGCACGGGCGTCGCCGCGTACGACCGCCTCAAGCGCGACCTCGACGAGGCGGCCGGCCGCATCAACGGGCGGTTCGCGAAGGGCGCCTGGGCGCCGGTCCGCTACCGCTACCAATCGTTCGACCACGCCGAGCTGGCGGCGCTGTACCGCGTCGCGGACGTGGCGCTCGTGACGCCGTTGCGGGACGGGATGAACCTCGTCGCGCACGAGTTCGCGGCCGTCAGCGCCGTGGCCGCGGCCGACGGCGAGGGGCCGGGCGTGCTCGTGCTCAGCGAGCTGACCGGCGCGGCCGACTACCTCGAGGGCGCCATGCTCGTCAACCCCTACGACACCGACGGGCTGGCGCACGCCGTCGCGCACGCGCTCGACCTCCCCGACCGCGAGCGCCGCGACCGCCTCACCGCCATGCGCGCCGCCGTCGGCGACCTCGACGTCCACACCTGGGCCCAGGCGTTTCTAGAATCGCTGGACGCGGGGTAGGCAGGAGGGCCCCCGGCCCTCGTCGCCCGCCCTCCGCCCGATCCGGCTTCGTGCCCCCATTCCCCGCCCTCTCGTGATCCCCGTCCCCGCCCGCCCGCTCCTCTTTCTCGACTACGACGGCACGCTCGCGCCGATCGTGGACGACCCGGCGGCGGCCGGCCCGCACCCGGCCGTGCCCGACCTGCTGACGGCGCTCGCCGAGACGCACCCGCTCGTGATCGTGACCGGGCGCGACCTCGCGGCGCTGGCGGGCCTGCTCGGGGGGCGGCACCGCGCGGTCGGGCTCCACGGCGCCGAGGAGGGGTGGAGCGACGGGACCGTCGACCACCAGGCCCTCGAGACACACCCCCAGGCGCTCCGGCACCTCCGGCTGGCCGTGCCCGACCTCCCCGGTGTCCGCGTCGAGGACAAGGGCGTGGCGTTCGCGGTCCACTACCGGGGCGCGCCCGACGAGGCCGCGGCGCTGGAGGCGCTGGAGGACTGGGCGCAAGCGGTCCCCGACGGGCTCGTGCCGATCTGGGGCAAGGCCGTCGTCGAGCTCCGCGCCGAAGGCGTCTCGAAGGGCGTCTCCGTCGCCCGGATCGCCGCCGAGCACCCCGACCGCACGCCGGTCTACCTCGGCGACGACGTGACCGACGAGGACGCCTTCGCCGCGCTCCAGGCGCTCCGCCAGCCCTCGGTGACCGTCAAGGTCGGCGACGGCGACACGGCCGCCGGCCACCGCCTCCCCGACGTCGACGCCGTCGTCGACTACCTCCGGCAGTTTCTCGCCTAGCGTGTGGTACAGACCGAGGGGGACATCGGTCTCAGCATGGCTGTCCCCTCCCACACCTGTCATCCTGAGAGACTGCTTGGGGAATGGGGCGAGCCCTCCAAAGGCGTCCCCTCTCCCACCGGGAGAGGGACAGCCGAAGGCCGGCGCCAGCCAACCGACAGGTCGGCGCAGCCAAGGTGAGGGGCGATGGGCCGCGGAGGTGCCATCCGAGCACCGCCGGATGGATTGGCTGGCGCCTTCCCTTGCGGGGGCCCGCCTGAGCGGGGATGACTCATTTGCAGGGGACCGGCTTGCCCAAACAGTTTCTGAGCGTGCGAACGCGACGCGTCGGCGCAGCCAAGGATCTCCACCCGAAGGGAAGGCGCAGCCAACGCGAGCCCCCGCAGCCTGACATCCGGTCCCGACGGACTGGACCGAGGACGTCGAGATCCTCCGCTGGCGCTCAGGATGACGAGGTGATGGGTGGGAGCCTCTGATACACTTTGGACGAGACCGTCCACAGGGTGGACAACCTGTGGATAGCCCAGAGCAGAGGGCATGCTGGCCCGCCAGCCGCTTGCGCCCCTACGCTCCTGCCTCCGCGCCTCCCGTAGCTTCCCGGCCCCACCCCCGCGCCCGTGTCCGACGACCCCTACCTCCCCATCGGCGACTACGGCCTGGTCGGCAACATGCGGACGGCCGCGCTCGTCGGCAAGAACGGGTCCGTCGACTGGCTCTGCCTGCCCCACTTCGACTCGCCGTCCGTCTTCGCGGGCGTCCTGGACAGCGGCAAGGGCGGCCGGTTCGAGATCGAGGTCGACGGGGGGTACGCCACCAAGCAGACCTACCTGCCCGACTCGAACGTGCTCGTGACCCGGTTCGCGGGCGAGCGCGGGGCCGCCGAGATCGTCGACTACATGCCCGTCGGCCACCTCGGGCCCGACGCCGGCTACCACCGCCTGATCCGGCACGTCCGCGTGCTCCGCGGCGCGATCAAGGTGAGCGTCCGCGTGGCCCCGGCGTTCGACTACGGCCGGGCGACCCACACGCTCGAGATGACCGACGAGGGCGCCGTGTTTCGGGCCGAGACGGGCGGCCCCGACGGCGGCCCCATCCGCTTGGGGCTGAGCACCGTCCGCACGCTCGAGATCGACGACACCGACCCCGAGCGCCCGGCGCTCGTCCGCGACTTCGAGCTGACGCGCGGCGACCGCGTCACGCTCGAGCTCCGCTACCTCGACGACGAGGGCGCGCTCGAAGAGCCGCTCTCGCGCGACGACGAGTACGCGCTCTTCCGGCGGACGACCGACTACTGGCGCGACTGGCTGGAGGGCTGCACGTACACCGGGCGCTGGCGCGAGACCGTCCGCCGGAGCGCGCTCCTGCTCAAGCTGCTCACCTTCGAGCCGACGGGCGCCATCGTCGCCGCGCCGACGACGAGCCTGCCCGAGAACATCGGCGGCCATCGCAACTGGGACTACCGCTACTCGTGGATCCGCGACGCCGCGTTCACGCTCTACGGGCTCTTGCGGATCGGCTTCACGACCGAGGTCCGCTCCTTTATCGGCTGGCTCCGCGACCGGTGCGAGAGCGGGATCGAGGACGACCCGAACGGCCCGCTCCAGATCGTCTACGGCGTCGACGGCCGGCGCACGCTCGACGAGTTCGAGCTCGACCACCTCGAGGGCTACCGCGGCTCCAAGCCGGTCCGCGTCGGGAACGGGGCCGCGGGCCAGCTCCAGCTCGACATCTACGGCGAGCTGCTCGACGCCGTCTACCTCTACGACAAGTACGGCACGCCGCTGGCCTACGAGTTCTGGCAGGACATCGTCAAGTACGTCGACTGGGTGTGCGCCAACTGGGACCGCCCCGACGAGGGGATCTGGGAGGTCCGCGGTGAGCGCGAGCACTTCGTGTACTCGAAGCTGATGTGCTGGGTGGCCCTCGACCGCGGCCTGCGGCTCGCCGACAAGCGCTCGCTCCCGGCCCCCCGCGACCGCTGGGTTAAAACCCGCGACCTGATCTACACGACGATCATGGAAAGGGGTTGGAATGAAGAGCGCGGCGCGTTTGTCCAGACCTTCGACGGCGACGCGCTCGACGCGAGCAACCTGCTGATGCCGCTCGTCTTCTTTACCGGGCCCAACGACCCGCGCATGATCGCGACGCTGGAGGAGACGCTCAAGGCGCCCGAGGAGGGCGGCCTGACGAGCGACTGCCTGGTCTGGCGCTACAACACGCTCGAGGTCGACGACGGCGTCGGCGGCGAGGAGGGGGCGTTCAACCTGTGCTCGTTCTGGCTCGTCGAGGCGCTCGCGCGCGCCGGCCGCATCGAGCCGGCCTACCTCGACAAGGCGCGCGTCATGTTCGAGAAGATGCTGGGCTACTCGAACCACCTCGGCCTGTTCTCCGAGATGACCGGGCTCTCAGGCGAGCACCTGGGCAACTTTCCCCAGGCCTTCAGCCACCTCGGCCTGATCTCGGCGGCCTACAACATCGACCGGGCGCTCGACGAGAAGGGCCGCCAGCGCCGGAGCGACGTGCGCCCCCAGGCGCCGGCGCAAGCCCGGTCCGAGCCGGACTATCCCCGCCCCGGCGCCGACCCCTCGGCCCGACCCGGCCCGACGGGCGCGCGCTAAGTCCGCCCACGTCGCCGCCGAGGTGGCCTACGGCGTCCCCTCTCCCACGGGGAGAGGGACAGGGTGAGGGGGACGGGCCGCCTCCGCCTGAATCGCTGCTGCAACAATGTCGAGCTGGTCTCGAACCTGCTCGTTGGAAAATCGAACAACGCGGATTCCTTTCGCATTCAGGCTCACAGTCCGTGCATCATCGTACACCGCCCGGCCGGGGCCGTCGTGAATCGAGCCGTCTAGTTCGACGGCGAGGCCTGCCCCCCGGCAGTAGAAGTCGAGAACGTAGGGGCCTACCGGGTGCTGGCGCCGGAACTTGAGGCCGTCGAGTCGCCGACCCCGGAGCACGCTCCAGAGCCTCCGCTCCGCAGCCGTCGAGGAGCGGCGGAGAGCTCTGCGGAAGTCCTTGCCAGCCAATCGCATACCACGAAGGTAGGGCGCATCCATCGACCCTCTGCCTATCGGCCCCTCACCCTGTCCCTCTCCCGCGGGGAGAGGGGACGCCGTAGGGATTGTCTCCGCCAGCCCTTACAACTCGTCGCCCATGTCGCCCTCGACGAGCGTCGAGTCGTCGATTACCAGGTCGTCCGCCGGCACCTCGGCGTCGTCGAGGAGCAGGTCGTCGTCGGTGAGGTCCTCGGCGGGCTCCGTCACCACCTCGGCCTCGCCGAGCGGGGCGGCGGGCTCGGCGGGCTCGCTGGCGCAGCCGACGGCGAACAGGGCGAGGGCGGCGGAGAGGAGGAGGGCGCGCATGGGTGGCGGGACGTGAGGTGGGGCAAGAAAGCCGCGCCGCGCCGCCGGGGCAAGTCGAGGGCCGGGTGAAAAGCGACGGCGCCGGAGACCCGCCCCGCCGTCTGCGGGTGTACCCCGCCCCCGCCGCCCCGCCATGACCGCCCTCGACGACCTTCTCGCCACCCTCGACCTCGAGCCCATCGAGGTCCACATCTTCCGCGGCCAGAACCGCCCGCTCGCGGGGCCCCGCGTGTTCGGCGGCCAGGTGCTGGCCCAGGCGCTCGTCGCCGCCGGCCGCACGGTCGAGGCCGACCGGCGCTGCCACTCGCTCCACGCCTACTTCATCCTGCCCGGCGACGTCGAGGCGCCCATCGTCTACGAGGTCGAGACGTTGCGCGACGGGGGCTCGTTTGCCACGCGCCGCGTGACGGCGATCCAGTACGGGCGGCCCATCTTCAACGCCTCGTTCTCGTTCCACCGCGACGAGCCCGGCCTGGAGCACCAGGCTGAGCCCGCGCTCGACGCGCCCGCGCCCGACACGCTCACGTCGGAGCGCGACCTTGCGCGGGGCATCGCCGAACGCCTGCCCGAGCCGCTCCGCACGGTCTTGACGCGCGACCGGCCCATCGACTTCCGGCCCGTCGACCCCGCCGACCCGCTCCGCCCGACGCCCCGCGACGCGACGTCGGCGACCTGGCTCCGCGCCGCCAGCGCGCTCCCCGACGACCCGCTCGTCCACCAGGCGATCCTGGCGTATGCCAGCGACTGGGGCCTGCTGGCGACGGCCCTGCTCCCGCACGGCCGCTCCGTCTTCGACGGGACCATCCAGGCCGCCTCGCTCGACCACGCCCTGTGGTTCCACCGCCCCATCCGCGTCGACGACTGGCTGCTCTACGCCATGGACGCGCCCGTGACGGCCGGCGCCCGCGCCTTTGCCCGGGGCGCCGTCACCGACGCGAACGGCCAGCTCGTCGCGAGCGTGGCGCAGGAGGGCCTGGTCCGCCCCGTCCAGCCCCGCGAGCGGTAGCCGGGCGGGCGCGAGCCCGATCTGCGGCGGTAGGGGCGAGGCCCGTCCCGATCGCGAGCCCACCCGCTGGCGCAAGCAGGTCCGGCGTAAGCCCCAACCTCCGTCATCCTGAGCGCAGTCGAAGGATCTCTGGTGCGAGCGCGTCGCAAGCTGGCGCCGGGAGCGCTGGCTGGAGTGTGTCGGTCGCTAGAGATCCTCGGCTCCGCCGACGCTCCGCGTTCGACTCCGGGCTACGCCCTGCGCTCAGGATGACGGGGCGGGGAAGCTGGCGCAAGCCCCACCTACAGCGTCCCCTCGCCCTCGGGACAGGGAGAGGGGCGCGGGCACGCTGTAGGTGGGGCTTGCGGGTCCCTTCAAAGGGCAGTGGCACCGCTGCGAGCCGCTCTCACACGGCAGTCGGCGTAGACTCGGGCCATGCGCCTCGCCGTCCTCCTGCTCGTCCTCCTCGGCGGCTGCCGCCTCGACCGCGCCGCGCCCAACCCCGCGCCCGCCGACACCCTCGCCGCCGGCCCCGCCTGCGACTGCGCCGACGGCCGCGACGTGGCCGATGCTCCGCCCGTGGCCGCCGGCGACACCGTCCGCGTGACGCCGCGCACCGCCGCCACGCCCGACCCCGAGGACATCGGCGGCCCCGTCGCCCTCTCGCCCGCCGGGCTCGCGGTCCCCGTCGCCGGCATCGACCCGGCCGACTTGGTCGACACCTTTACGGCCGCGCGGAGCGAGGGGCGGACGCACCACGCCATCGACATCCTGGCCCCGCGAGGGACGCCCGTCGTGGCCGCGCGCGCGGGGACGATCGCCCGGCTGTTCGAGAGCGAGAAGGGCGGCCTGACCGTCTACGTGGTCGTCCGCGAGGGCCCGCCCGCGACGGTACACTACTACGCCCACCTCGACGCCTACGCGCCCGGGCTCGCCGACGGCGACCGTGTGGCCCGGGGCCAGCGCATCGGGACGGTCGGCGACAGCGGAAACGCCGCGCCGGGCAACACGCACCTCCATTTCGCGATCTGGCGCGCGCCGTCCGCCGAGGCGTTCTGGGACGGCGAGCCGATCAACCCGTACAGCCGGCTCGCGGCGGGGAAAGAGTAGAGGAGGGGACGAGTAGAGGAAAGGAGGACGGGGGGGCGGGTGTCGCTCCGCGTTTACCGTCCCTCTCTTCGATTCCTCTATTCGTTAGACCCGCGCCCGGCCACGTCGCGGAAGCGAACAGGCGTCCCGGCGCCGACGGCCTGAGCGAGCGCCCGCGCATCCCAGTTGGTCAGCCGCACGCAGCCGGCCGACGAGGCGTAGCCGATGGTGCCCGGCGCGGATGTGCCGTGGATGCCGTAGTGCTCTTTCGAGAGGGCGATCCAGACCACGCCGACCGCGTTGTTGGGGCCGGGCGGCAGCGTCGCCTCCGGGTCGTCGTCCGGCACGCCCTCCAGGATCGACGGCTGGTAGTGCCACGACGGGTCCATGGCCACGGCGCGGACCGAGAACTCGCCCTCCGGCGACGGGTCGTAGCTGGCGCCGACCGTGACGGGCGCGTGGAACAGGACCGTCCCGTCGGCCGCGAGCGCGTGGAGGTAGCCGGCCTCGCCCGAGATCACGAGCCGCGACACGTCCCCCATCGGCCGGGCCTCGCGGCGCACATTCGGGACGCGCAGCGAGTCGCCCGCCGTCAGGCTGTCGAGCGTCACGCCCGGGTTGAGCTGCGACAGGAAGGACGGCGCCGCGTGGAACGTCTCGCCCAGCTTCTCGGCCAGCGACTCGTAGCCGAGCCGGTCGAGCTTGGCCTTTTCGTAGACGTCGGCGGGCAGCGGCTCGAACGGCCCGGCCACGTCGTCGGCCGTCAGCGCCACGGTCGTGACGAGCGAGTCCGGCGCGTCGCCGCGCCGCGCAAGCGCGCGGACGGTCGCCCGGTCGGCGATGCCGGTCGCCGGGAGCGACTCGGCCTTCTGGAGCCACGTCAGCGCGAGCTCGGTGTTGTCGCCCCAGCGCCCGTCGATCTGGCCCGGCGAGAAGCCGGCGCGGTCGAGGAGCACCTGGAGCTTGGCCACGCTCGGCCCGGCCACGTTCCCGCCGAGCGGGAGGTGCAGGCGCGAGCCCCAGTCGCGCGTCGAGTCGATCGTCGCCAGCGTCTCGGGGTTGTTGCGCGCGGCCTCGGCCTGGCCCGTCGTGTCGATCCCCGCGAGCTGGCGGCCGCGCCCGCTGTAGCGGGCGGCGTCGGCCTCGGCGTCGCTCGGGCCCGACGGCGTGCCCAGCGTCGAGACGCGCTCGATGGGGACGTCGGTGGCGGCGGCGGGCGCGGCCGGGGTGGGCTCGGCGCCGTCGAGTTGGCAGGCGCCCAGGGCGAGGACGGCGAGGGTGATGGCGAACAGACGCATGTGCAGACCGGGTGGGGGACGCTCCAACGCGCCGCCCGCCCGCCCGTTCGCCGCCGCCGCCCCGCGTGCGGCATTTCACGCGGGACTAGGGCCTAGCGCTCGTCCTGTGCGGCGTAGGCGTCTAAGAAGCGCACCGACGCCTCGATGCCCTGGTGGAAGCGGTCGAGCCCGAACTTCTCGTTCGGCGAGTGGATCGAGTCCGAGTCGAGCCCGAAGCCCATGAGCACGGTGTCGAGGCCCAGGATCTTCTTGAAGTCGGCCACGACCGGGATCGAGCCGCCCTCGCGCGTGAAGTAGGGCGTCTGGCCGAAGACCCCTTCGAGCGCCTGCGCGGCCGCCTGCATGGCCGGCGCATGGCGGTCGACGATCACGCCGTGGCCGCCGTGCAGGTCGGTGAACGTCAGCGACATCGTCGGGGGGACGTGCGTCTCGAAGTGGCGGCGCAGCTTGTCGGTGATGTCCTCCGGCGTCTGGTCGGCGACGAGCCGGCACGAGATCTTGGCCGACGCCTTCGAGGGCAGGACGGTCTTGGCCCCTTTGCCGGTGTACCCGCCCCAGATGCCGTTGCAGTCGAGCGTCGGGCGGCCGGACGTGCCCTCGAGAATTGAGAACCCCGCCTCGGTCTTGGTCGCCGAGACGCCGGCCTCGTCCTTCCAGGCCTGCTCGTCGAACGGGAGCGCCGCATACGCCTCCCGCTCGTCGGCCTCGAGGTCGCGGACGTCGTCGTAGAACCCGGCGACCGTCACGCGGTGGTCGTCGTCGTGCAGGTCGGCGATCATCGCCGCGAGCGCGTTGATGGGGTTCTCGACGGCGCCGCCGTAGACGCCCGAATGGAGGTCCTTCTTGGGCCCGGTCAGCGTGACCTCGACGTAGGCCAGCCCGCGCAGGCCGTAGGCGATCGACGGGACGCCGGGCGCGAACAGGGCCGTGTCGGAGACGAGCACCACGTCGGCCGCCAGCCGGTCCTTGTGCTCGCGCAGGAAGCCCGGCAGGTGGACGCTCCCGTTCTCCTCCTCGCCCTCGATGAGGAACTTGAGGTTGACCGGTGGCCCGCCCGACGCGAGCCACGCCTCAGTCGCCTTGACGTGCATGAACGCCTGGCCCTTGTCGTCGGCCGCGCCGCGCGCGACGAGGTGGCCGTCGACCTCGACGGGCTCGAACGGGTCCTGGTCCCACAGCTCGAGCGGGTCCGGCGGCTGCACGTCGTAGTGCCCGTAGACCAGGACGGTCGGCGCGTCGTCCGAGACGTGGTGCTCGCCGAAAACGATGGGGTGGCCGTCGGTCTCCATCACCTCGACGGTCTCGACGCCCGCGTCGCGGAGGTTGTCGCTGAGCCAGACGGCCGCGCTCCGGGTCTGGGGCGCGAAGTCGGGGTCGGTCGAGATGGAGGGGATGCGGAGCCATGCCTTGAGCTCTTCGACGAAGCGGTCGGCGTGGTCCTTGGCGTACTGGAGGGCGGCGTCCATGCGGGCGGGGCGGAGGGGGGAGAGGGGAGGGCCCTGCCAACGCGCGAGGGCCGTGCGGGCTCCGCCGCCCGAGACTTCTGGGTGTGGAGGGATATGGTGCGATTGGTCTAGGTGGGGACGTTGTGGGGGCGATACCCTGCGACCCCTGACTCTGCCCTTGGATGACCGCCCGATTGGTTCTGGCCGCCCTGCTCCTGCCCGTCCTCGCCGCCTGCGACGCGGCCGCGCCGGCGCCGGCCGCCGAGGTCCGGCTGGTCCACCCGTTCGCCGACCTGTCCATGGACCCGGCCGACGAGCCGAGGGCGCTCGCCCTCGACGGCCGGTTCGAGGGGAACGCCGCCGCGGGCCCGGTCCGCGTCGAGGCCACGGTGCTCGGCGACCCGCTCGTCGAGGCGACGCTCGGCGCCTCCCTCGTGCTCCGGGGGCTGGCCGAGGGCGAGACGGCCGTCCGCGTCGAGGCGCGCGGCGCGAATGGCGGCGTCGCCGCCGACACGTTCGCCGTCGTCGTCTGGAGCCCGTGCCCGCGGTCGGCCCGGGCCGACGAGGTCGAGATGTTCCCCGTCGCCGTCGGCTCGCGGTGGGCCTACACGCTGGAGACGTCGCACACCCAGGGCCCGTCCGACCCCTACGACTACCGCTCCCGGGGCGAGGTCGTCGTCGAGGTGGTCGACGCGGGCGGCTGTGCCAGCGACGCGCAGACGTTCCGGGTCGAGGAGCGGCGGACCGAGACGTTCGAGCGCGACCACCGGCACGCCACCCCGCCGGGGACCTGGGAGGTCTACGCCGGGCCGACCACGACGGTCGCGACGCACACCTGGACCGTCACCGACTCGCTCGTGGCCACGTCGGCGCCGTGGCCCTACGCGCCCGTGGGGGGGAGCCCCTTCGAGCCGCCCCCGTTTGGAGAGGAGACCCCCCGGTTCGCGCCGCTCGGGACGACGGCGACCTCGTCGGGCCTCGTCCCCCCGCATGGGCCCCGCATCGAGCACCGGGCCGGCGTCGGTCCCGTGCTGTACGCCCACCGCCGTCCGTTGCCCGGCGGCCGGTGGTGGGCGGTCGACTGGACGCTGGCGGAGTAGGGCGGCCCGGCGGCGTCAGTCGCCCAAGATGTCGGGCGGTCCGTCGCCGTAGCTCCCGGGTGTGGGGTCGCGGAAGCCCTGGCCCGGGACGTACCCGAACCGCTCGTCGCGCGCCACCAGCGACATCGCGACGACCCGCCACTGCCCATGCGTTTTGTAGCCCCGGATGTGCAGCGTGCCGCTGTGCTCGGTGCCCCGAATCCGGGTGCTCCAGGCCCCCTCCGTCCGCATCCCGTCGCCCTCGATGGAGCCGTTGATGAACCAGCTCTCGCGGACCGGCGCGCCCAGCGTCTTCTCGACGACGGGGTCGGCGAGGGCCGTCGCCAGCCCGCGCTCGTAGGCGTCGTTGGCCTTGAGGACCGTCGAGCAGCCGGCCCAGACGGCGGCCATGAACAGGCCGACCCCCACGAGGAGGGCGAGGACGGACGAGACGGGGCGCATGGCGGCGGCGGCCGGAGGCCCTCAACGTAGGGCGCCGGCCGTTCCCGTCGGCGCGCGTTACGCCGGCTCCGCCTCGAACGGCGCCAGCGCCTCCTCGACCGGCCGCGCGCCGTCGACGAACGTCAGGAGCCGCTGGATGACCTGGTCGAGCAGGGCGTCGGGGCACGAGGCCCCGGCGGTGAGCAGCACGTCGACGGGGCGGTCGGCAGGGAACCAGTCGGCCGTCTCGGCGGGCGTCTTGGTGCGCCAGTCCCAGTGGCGGATCCGGTCGGGCCCGTCGATCTCGTCGGCGTCCCGGACGAAGAACGTCGGCAGGCCGGCGTCCTCGCAGAGCTCGACCAAGTGCGACGTGTTCGACGAGTTGTAGCCGCCGACGACGATCGCGAGGTCGGCGCCATCCGCGATCAGCGCGAGCGTGGCGTCCTGGTTTTCCTTGGTCGCGTAGCACAGCGTGTCCGACGTGTCGGCCACGTTCGCGTCGTCGCCGTCGCGCGTGATCACGGCCTGGCGCAGGCGCTCGGCGATGGCGGCCGTCTCGGTCGCCAGCATGGTCGTCTGGTTGACGACGCCGATGCGGCCGAGGTCGCGGGCGGGGTCGAAGCCGTCGGTCGTCTTGCCCTCGAACGCGGCCCGGAAGGCGTCGGCGCCCAAGCGGCCCTCGATGACGGCCGCCAGCGTCTCGGCCTCGGCGGGGTCGCGGACGACCACGACCGGCGCCGAGGCCGCCGCGCGGCTGACCGTCGCGCGCGTCTCCTCGTGCGTCCGCTTGCCGTGGACGACGACGGTGAACCCCTCGCCGCCGATCTTGGCGCCCTTCTTCCAGACCCGGACCACGAACGGGCACGTCGTGTCGTAGGCCTGCACGTCGACGCCGCGCGCGCTCAGCGCGTCGAGCACCTCGGTCGGCGCGCCGAAGGCGGGGACGATCACCAGGTCCTCGGGGCCGAGCCTGTCGAACGGGATGAGCGTCTCGCCCGAGGTCGTCCGCAGAAACCGGACGCCGCGCGCCAGCAGGTCGTCGTTGACGTGCGGGTTGTGGATCATCTCGGACAGCAGGAAGACGTGGCCGGCCGCCGCCTTCTCGGGGTGCTCGTCGAGCGCGCGGTAGGCGATCTCGATGGCGTTCTCGACGCCGAAGCAGAACCCGAAGTGCCGGGCCAGCTTGATGCGGAGCGGGCCGAAGTCGAGGACGCTCGGGCTCAGGTCGCGCTTGCGGGGGTCGGCCGCGCGCCGGGCCGCCTTGACGCGCGTCACGACGGGGCTCCGGTAGAAGTCGGGGACGTCGAACTGGCGGGCCATCGGGGCGGGGGCGAAGGGCGAGTCTACGGGCGCACTCACCGGTCCCAACGCCTAGGCGGCCCCGGCGTTGCCGCTGGAGTGGCGCTCCGCACAGAATTGGCGGCGGACCCCCCGGGGGCGCGGCTCGTTCAATCTGCCTCCCCAGCCCCCGCCGCCCATGCGCCATCGCTGCTCTCTCGGGCTCCTCGCCCTCGTGCTCTCATTCGCGCCGTCGGCGCTGGCCCAGACCTACGTGGCGACGCTCGCGGGCGCCAACGAGGTCCCGCCCGTCACGACCGGCGCCTCGGGCACCGTGTTCGCGGCCGTCGACGGCTTCGACGTCACGATCTCCGGCTCGTTCTCGGGCCTGGAGAGCGCCTACGCCGCCAGCCACATCCACACCGGCGAGGCCGGGACGAACGGCGGCGTCCTCTTCCCGCTCTCCCCGACCGTCGACGCCGACGAGCGCGGCGGGACGTTCGACGAGACGCTCACCTTCTCCCAGGCCCAGCTCGACGCGCTCGCGGCGGGCGGCCTGTACATCAACGTCCACTCGGCCGACAACGGCGGCGGCGAGATCCGCGGCCAGCTCGGCGGCCCGGTGACGGCGTTCGTCAACGAGCTCCACTACGACAACGTGGGCTCGGACGAGGGCGAGTTCGTCGAGGTCGCCGTGCCGACGGGCACCGACGTCGACGACCTGGTGCTGACGTTGTACAACGGCAACGGCGGGACGTCATACGGGACGTTCACCGGCGACACGTTCACGGCCGGCGCCACGACCAACGGGTTCACCCTCTATACCGTCGACACGCCGGGCCTCCAGAACGGCGCGTCGAGCTCGTCGGACCTCGGCGACGGGCTGGCGCTGAGCACGGCCGATGGGACGGTGCTCCAGTTCCTCTCGTATGAGAACACGTTCACCGCCACCGACGGCCCCGCCAGCGGCCTGACCTCGACCGACATCGGCGTCTCGGAGGACCCCGCCCCGGATGCGGGCCAGTCGCTCCAGCTCACCGGGGCGGGCACCGTCGCGGACGACTTCGCCTGGACCGGGCCCGTCGCCCAGACGCGCGGCGCGGCGAACGCCGGCCAGACCTTCGGCGGCGGCACCGGCGGAGGCGGCGACCCCGTCACGATCGGCGAGGCGCGCGCGGCGGGCGTCGGCGCGACGGTCACCGTCGAGGGCACCGTGACGCGGGCGATGGGCGACTTCCTCTACATCCAGGACGAGACGGCCGGCCTGGCCATCCGCCAGGTGGAGGGCGACCTGTTCGAGGCCGTCGCCGACGGGTCGGTCGGGCCCGGCACCGTGCTCCGGGTGTCGGGCACGCTGTCGGCCTTCCGCCAGTCGCTCCAGATCAACGAGGACGACCTCGCCGGCTTCGAGGCCCTCGGCACCGAGGCGATCCCGGCCGCCCAGACGGTCACGCTCGCCGAGCTCGCCGCGAACGGCGAGGCCTACGAGGACGAGCTCGTCCGCATCGAGGACGTCACGATCCAGGGCTCGGGCGCGTTCGAGCCCGCGACGACGTACGGCGCCAGCGACGGCTCCGGCGCCAACGGCGTCGTGACGGTCCGCGTCCCCAACGCCGGCGACTCGACGGTCGACGGCACCGATGTCCCGGCGGGCCCGGTCGCGCTGGTCGGCATCGTGGGGCAGTTCAGCCCCGACGAGGTCCCGGACATCGGGTACCAGCTGCTGCTGATCTCGGCCGACGACGTCAACCCCGAGGGCGTCGCCTCGGAGGGCGGGCCCGACGGCGCGCTGACGCTGGCGCTCGCCAACCCCATCCGGGGCGCGGCGCTCGTCACGTTCGGCGCCGAGCGCGCCGGCCCGGTCCGGCTCGCGGTCTTCGACGCGCTCGGCCGCGAGGTCGCGGTGCTCGCCTCCGGCGACGCCCCGGCCGGCCCGCGGACGGCGACGCTGGACGCGGCGACGCTCGCGCCCGGCGTGTACCTCGTCCGCCTGACGACCGACGCCGGCTCCGTCACGCGGACGGTCACCGTCGTCCGCTAGCGACCCGCTGGCACCCGGCCCTGGCGGCCCCGGTCACGGCGACCGGGGCCGCTTTTGTGTTGACGCCCCCGGCGCGGGCGGGGGAGGGCGCGCCTTCGGCGGCGCTCCCGACGCGGGCGGTGCACCGGGGCGGACGGGCCCACAGGAAGGGCCCCTAGTCGGCATGTCATTCTAGGGGTGATCCAATCGCCCTGGTCCGCAACGCCCCAGGGGGGCTACATTACACACACATCCCCCCACACCCGTCCCACCCGCATGTCCCTTCGATCCCCTCTGGCGGTGCTCGCCGCCCTCCTCGCGCTGGCCTCGACGGCCTCCGCCCAACTCGCGATCTCCGAGATCGACACCGACACGCCCGGCCCCGACGCCGCCGAGTTCGTCGAGCTCTACAACGCCGGCCCCGGCGCCGTCGACCTGTCCGACTACGTCGTCGTCCTGTTCAACGGGGACGCCCCGGGCAACGGCTCGTACGCTGCCTACGACCTGAGCGGCACGCTGGCCGAGGACGACTACTTCGTCCTGTGCAGCGATACGGGCGAGGTCGACAACTGCGACCTCGACGTCGGGTCCGACGGCTTCCTCCAGCAGGGCACCGACGCCGTCGCCCTGTACCGGGCCTCCGCCAGCGCCTTCCCGAACGGGACGGAGCCCTCGTCCCCGAACCTCATCGACGCCATCGTCTACGGGACCACGTCCGACAGCGGCCTCCGCACCGCGCTCGGCGAGACCCTGCAGTACGACGAGGACGAGAACGGCGTGGCCGAGACCGAGTCGCTCCAGCGCAACCCGAACCCGGCCTCCAGCGGCTTCGAGGCGCTCGCGCCGACCCCCGGGGCCGACCCGGGCGGCCGCTTCCCGACGCCGACCGACCTCGACGACGCCCGCGCCGCGGGCCCCGGCGCCACGGTCACCGTCCAGGGCACCGTCACGCGCGCCGAGGGCGACTTCCTGTTCTTCCAGGACGACACGGCCGGCCTCCAACTCGTCGTGGCCTCGTCCACGGGTGCCTCCGGCGACCTCCAGGACGACATCGACGACGGGACGGTCCGCGCGGGCACGGTCCTCAACCTGACCGGCACCTTGTCCGACGACCAGGGCGCGCTGCAGATCGCCAACTTCGACCTCCAGCGGTACGGGGTCGTCGGGACGGCGCCGGTGCCGGACCCGCAGGTGGTCACGCTGGCGCAGCTCTCCAACAACGGGGAGCGGTATGAGTCGGAGCTGATCCAGATCCGCTCGGTCACCATCGACCGCGACGGCGACACGGTCTTCGGCGCCGGCAACACCTACGACCTCTCCGACGCGACGACGGAGCTGAACCCGGTCGTCGCTCGCGTCCCGAGCGCCGACGAGACCCGCGTCGAGGGGACCACCATCCCCACCACGGCGACGACGCTGACGGGCCCGGCCAGCCAGCGCGCTGCCTTCGGCCCGCAGGGCTACCGCATCGTGCTCATCGACCCGGCCGACATCGGCGGCAACGCGACCGAAGGCGGTGGCGGTGGCGGTGGAGGCGGCGGCGGCGGCGACCAGTCCGACCTCGCCCTCGTCATCTCCGAGGTCGACGCGAGCCAGACCGGGACCGACACCGGCGAGTTCGTCGAGCTCTACAACGCCGGCACCACGGCGATCAACCTCGCCGACGTGGTCCTCGTGCTGTTCAACGGCGCCGACGACGCGTCGTACGACGCCATCGACCTCAACGGCACGCTCGCCGCCGGCGCCTACTACGTCGTCTGCTCCGACATCGCGGTGATCGACACGTGCAACCTCGAGGGGCTCTCCGGCACCAACGCCCTCCAGGGCGGCCCGGACGCCGTCGCGCTCTACGAGGCCGCCGCGTCCGACTTCCCGAACGGGACGGCCGCGACGACCGCCGACCTCATCGACGCCGTCGTGTACGGCAACGACGACCCGACGGACACCGGGCTGGTCGCCGCCCTCGGCCAGACCACCCAGTACGACGAGGACGCCAACGGTGCCGCCAACACGGAGTCGCTCCAGCGCTCGCCCAACTCGGGCACGAGCCCCTTCGTGGCGCTCGCGCCGACGCCGGGCACCGCCCCGGACGGCGGCAGCGGCGGACCGGGCGGCCCCGGCACGCTGGTCACGATCGGTGAGGCCCGGACGCTGGGCGCCGGCGAGACCGTCACCGTCCGCGGCACCGTCACGCGCTCCGAAGGCGACTTCACGTACATCCAGGACAACACGGGCGCGATCGCGATCCGCCAGACGGACGGCGACTTTGCCGACTTCGTGGCGATCAACACGATCCAGCCCGGCATCGTCCTCGAGGTCACCGGCGAGCTCTCCGAGTTCAACGGCCTCCTCCAGATCAACGACGAGGACCTGACGGACTTCGAGATCGTCGGCGCCGCCGACGTGCCCGCCCCGCAGCTCGTCACGCTGGCGCAGCTGGCGGCCAACGGCGAGGCCTTCGAGAGCGAGCTCGTCGCCCTCACCCGCGTGTCCATCGACGCCACGCCGGGCGCCATGTTCGCGGCCGGCACGACGTACCAGATCACGGACCGCACGAGCTCGACGAACGCCGTCACGCTCCGCGTCCCGAGCGCCGACGACACCGAGATCGACGGCGAGATGGTCCCCGAGGGCCCGACGACCGTCGTCGGCATCGTCGGCCAGTTCGACTCGACGGACCCCCGCACCGCGGGGTACCAGATCCTGGTCATCGAGGACACGGACATCAACCCCGAGGCCGTCGACGCGGAGAGCGGCCCGGACGGCGCGCTGACGCTGGCGCTCGCCAACCCCATCCGGGGCACGGCGCTCGTCACGTTCGGCGCCGAGCGCGCCGGTCCGGTCCGGCTCGCGGTGTTCGACGCGCTCGGCCGCGAGGTCGCGGTGCTGGCTTCGGGCGACGCCCCGGCCGGCCTCCGCTCGGCCCGCTTGGACGCGCGCGTGCTCGCGCCGGGCGTCTACGTGGTCCGGCTCGAGACGGCCGCCGGCACCGCCACGCGGACGGTTACCGTCGTCCGCTAGCGCCCCGCTGGCGCCCGGCCCTGGCGGCCCCGGTCACGGCGACCGGGGCCGCCTTTTTTGTGTGTGGGTGGGGCCGCGCCGCTCGCCTCCGTAGCGTTGCACGACCGAAGCGGTCCCCGGTCCCCTACGCCTTCTGCGCCAGCCGGCCCGACCACTCGCGGCGCCACGCGGGAAAGCGGCCCTCCAGGATCGCCGCCCGCATCTGGCGCATCGTCCACAGGTAGAGCGCGACGTTCTGGACGCTGGCGATCTCCATGAAGAGGGGCTCGTTGGCCTTTGTGAGGTGGCGGAGGTAGGCCTTCGAGAACGTCTGCGAGTGGTACCCGTCGAGGCCGGGGTCGACCGCCTCGTGCGACGTCTTCCACCGGGCGTTCTTGATGTTGACGAGCCCCGCGGTCGTGAACAGCGAGCCCGTCCGCGCATTCCGCGTCGGCATCACGCAGTCGAAGAGGTCGACGCCGCGCGCGACGTTCTCGATCAAATTCTGCGGCGTCCCGACGCCCATCAGGTAACGCGGCCGGTCGCGCGGCAGCACGGCGTTGACGACCTCGACCATCTCGTACATCACCGGCGCCGCCTCGCCGACCGACAGCCCGCCGATCGCGTAGCCCTCGGCGTCGAGCTGCATGAGCGTCTCGGCCGACTCGCGGCGGATCGCGGGGAACGCGGCGCCCTGGACGATGGGGAAGAGGGCCTGGTGGTGGCCGTAGCGCGGCTCGGTCGCGCGGTAGTGTTTGAAGGCGCGCTCGGCCCACCGCAGCGTCCGCCCGTTCGCCCGCCGGGCCTCCGCTTCGTCGACCGTCGCCGGCGTCAGCTCGTCGAGCACCATCATGATGTCCGATCCGATGTCGCGCTGGGTGTCGACGACCGACTCAGGCGTAAAGTGGAGCGGCGACCCGTCGAGGTGGCTCTGGAAGCGGACGCCCTCTTCGTTGACGCGGCGGATCTCGGCGAGCGAGAACACCTGGAAGCCGCCGCTGTCGGTCAGGATGGGCCCGTCCCACTGCATAAAGGCGTGGAGCCCGCCCATCTCGCGGAGCACCTCGCGGCCCGGCCGCAGCGCCAGGTGGTACGTGTTGGCCAGGATCTGCTGGACGCCGACCTCGCGCAGCGTCCGCGGCGAGACCCCTTTGACGCTGCCGACCGTGCCGACGGGCTGGAACGTGGGTGTCTCGACGGTCCCGTGGTCGGTGTGGAGCAGGCCGGCGCGGGCGCCGGTGTCGGGGCACTCGGCCTGGAGCTCGAAGGAAAGCATGGGTCGTCGGGCGTTCGCGGCAGGCTACCACGGCGCGCGCCGCCCGCCCGGCAAGCGTCGGCGAAGCGGCGGTGGGGGGGAGGCCGAGCCGGACCCCGCGGCCGGCGGCGGCGTATCTCGAGCCCCTTCTCCCTGCACGTCATGAACAACCTGTTCCGCACGCTCATCGCCGGGTACGGCGCCAAAAAGCTCGGGGGCGGCTGCTTCTCGACCGTCCTCATCTTCGTCGTCCTGTTCGTGCTCCTGGGCCAGTGCGGCTCGTCGATGCCGCCGGCCGAGACCGCGACGCCGGACCGCGTCGAGGCGCCCGCCCCGCCAGCGCCCGCCGACGCAGCCGTCGAACTCGTCGCCGACTAGCGGCCGGCCTCAGGCGGCGGGGACGGCCTCCGCCGCCTCGGGCTCGTCGTCGCCCAGGTCGATCACGAGCGCCTCGCGGTGGGCGCGGACGACGCCGGCGACGAGGGCCGCGCCCGGGACGGCCAGCACCAGCCCGAGCAGCCCGAACAGCGCGCCGGCTACGAACAGCGCCAGCAGGATCACGACCGGGTGCAGCCCGACCTGGGCGCTCATGATGTTGGGCGTCAGCACGGCCTGCTCGATGACGGCCTGGACCGCCAGCACGGCGAGCACGATCAGCAGGTCCGTCCACGTCCCGAAGGCCAGCATCAGCGCCACGCCGAGCACGTAGGTGAGGACCGAGCCCAGGCTGGGGATCAGGTTGAGGAGCCCGGCCGCGAGCCCGAGCAGCAGTGCGTACGGCACGCCGAAAATCGTCAGCGGGACGGCGACAAGCACGGCGCTGGCGGCCGAGATCACGAGCACGCCCCGGATGTAGCTGCCGAACACGACGGCAGCGCGGTCGAGGTAGGCGCGGCGGCCGTCGTAGCGGGGGAGCAGGCGGACCAGGCTGGCGCTGAGCGCCGGGAAGTCCTTGAGCGTAAAAAACAGGAGGACGGGCACAAGCGCGGCGGTCGTGACGAGCCCGAGGAGGGCGCCGATCTGGCGGAGCGCGCCGCCGACGATCGCGGGGATCCGGGCGAGGGCCCCCTCGATCTGGGCGGGCACGAGCGTCGTGATCTCGGCGACCACGGCGTCGCGGTCGAGCAGCCCGGCCTCTTCGGCGCGCGCCAGCGCGGCCGACTCGGCCACCCACTCGGGCGCGCGCATGGCGAGGTCCATGGCCTGCGCCGCGAGCGTCTCGAGCTGGCCGAGCGTGGCGGGCACCAGCAGCACGAGCGCGCCGACGACGGCCCCGGTCACGACGAGCGCCAGCGCCAGCGACGACGCCGCGCGCGGGATGCGCCGACGCTCGGCCCACCCGACGACGGGGTTCAGCAGGTACGCGGCCACGAACACGGCGATAAACGGGGCCAGCACGCCCGCCAGCCGGTCGAGCAGGTACGCCCCGAACACGAGTCCGCCGGCCCACATCACGGCCCGGGCGGCGGTCTCGTGGCGGACGGGCCACAGCAGCGCGGCGGCGGCGGCGACGATCCAGAACGGACCCAGCGCGTCGCGCAGCGCCCACAGCAGGGCGAACACGGCGGCCGCGCCGGCCGCCAGCAGAACGGTCGTCCGGGGGGAGCGCGCGTCGTCGGGCATGCCGGAACGTACGGCGAGCCGCGCTGGGGGGCGCTACCATCGGGCTATGCGCGCGCTCCTCCTCGCTCTCGTTCTCGCGGCCCCCGGCGTCTGCCAGGTGGCGCCGGCCCTGCCCGACACCACGGCCGGGCGCTACGGCTCGACGGGCGCGCTCGTGCTCGTGCTCAGCGAGTACGGGCTGGGCGTCGGCGGGGCGCTCCGCGGCCGGGTCAGCGACGACGTGTCGCTGGTGGCGGAGATCTCGGTGGGCGCGGGGCGCGACGAGCGCGAGCAGAGCTTCTCCGGCTTCCCCGGCGAGCGCCGCACGCCGTTCAAGCGCAACTACGTCGCGCTCGTCCCCCTCCACGTCGGCGTCGAGGTCCGACTGCTCCGCCAGCAGGTCGAGGACAACGTCCGCCCGTTCCTCCACCTCTCGGCGGGACCCACGTTCGGCTACCAGTGGCCCTACTTCGACGACGCCGACGCCGACGGCCGGCGCGGGGCGGGCGAGGAAGTCCTGAGCGGGCTGGGCGGGCTGGGCGACGGCGAGGCACGCGTCGGGATCGGGGGGACGCTGGCGGCGGGCACCTTTTTCGGCCGCGGCGAGCGGACCCGGACCGCCGTCCGCTTCGGCCTCCAGGGCACCTACTTCCCAGTCGAACTGGACTTGCTGGAGATCCGCCCGGACGTGGACGACCCCTCGCGCCACACCTTCGTGACGCCGGTGATGAGCTTCCACGTCGCCCGGCGGCTGTAGGGCTGTCGGCCGCCTGCGGCGTCTCCTCTCTCGCTGGGGAGACCTGGTGAGGGGCCGCCATTCCTGCGGGCGCCCGCAGGACCGTCAGCGCGAGCTCTGGACCCCCGCCTGCCGGCCGCCCCCCCTCATCCGAGGGGGCTCCTTCGTTGGCGATCTCCCGTCATTGCTGACCTCGACCTCACTCCCGACGTCCCCCTCCTCATCCGAGGAGGGGGACAGGGGGTGGTAGCCTTTCGGGCGCCAGCCGTCCGGGAGGGGAGGCCCGGGTTGAGGTCTCCGCCCACCGGCTGGCGCCAGCCTCCCCGCAGCGCTGTGGGTCGCCACGGCCCAAGCCCGCCCGCTGGCGCGAGCCGTCCCCCCGGCGTCCCGCTGGCGCCGCCCCTCCGTCGGTGGGACCTTCCGGTCCGTCGCCCCCCGCCCGCGTGGACCCGCTCGACCTCCTGACCCCCGACCCGCCGGGCCGCTTCGGCAAGGCGCCCGAGTGGAACGCCTACGTCGAGCTCCACAACGTCGTCGCGGCGGCGGCGTCGGCCGTCGAGTTCGGGCCGAGCGACCGGGTCCGCATCTCGGAGCGCCACGGCGTCGACCTCTCGCGCGCCTTCGCCGACGAGCGCCGCGGCCTGTACCAGACCGTCCTCGACCACCGGCTCCGCGACGGCGACCTCTCGGGCCCGGACCGCCACCTGCTCGGCCACCTCGCGCGGACGCTGGCGCTCTCGGCCGCCGACCTCCGTCCCGTCCACGAGCGCGCCTTCGGCGTCGCCGTCACCCAGGCCATCGCCGACGACTGCCTGTCGGTCGACGAGCGGCTGCTGCTGTTCAAGCTTCAGCACCTGCTCGGGCTCGACCCCCGTGTGGCCGAGGGCGCGTACGACATCCTGGCGCGCGAGCGGCTGCTCCGGGTCGTCGCGGCGGCGCTGTGCGACGGGGAGCTGTCGCCCGAGGAGGACGCCGAGATCGAGCGCGTCCGCCAGGCCCTCAGCCTGGAGCCGCCGGCGGGCTTCGAGGCGATGCTCGAGCAGGCCCGCATCCGGTACCAGACGCGGCGCGGCCGGCTCCCCGAGGTCGAGGCGCCCGTGCCGCTGCCCGCCCGCGAGACCGCCCGCATGACGGCGCCGATCCGGTGGAGCGGCGTCGACGGGCCCGCGCTACGGACGGCGATCGGGCCGAAAGCGCTGCAGTCCGGCCGGACGTCGGGAAAGACAGTCCCCGACCGCGTGTTCAAAGGGCGCCAGGCCGTCGGCGACGTGATCCTGACCGACCGGCGGATCCTGCTGCGCGCGGGCGCCCAGGCACCCCGCGAGATCCGGCTGTCGACACTCGCTCAGATCCTACGCTTCCGCAACGGGACCGTGGTCCGCACCAAGGTCGACCGGTACGTCTATCTCGACCCCGGCGACCGCAACGAGGCGTTCTACGCCGTCCTTCACCGCCTGCTGTTCGGCGCTCCGAAGCCCGTGCCGGCCGGCCGGTTCGTGGCCAAGGGCGCCCGCTGGCGCCGCGTGCTCGACGTCGAGGAGCGCCGCCGGGGCGTCCGCTGGTTCGGGACCGTCTCGCAGACCGAGCTCGCCGAGCGGCTCGCGGAGGCGCCCGTGACGTGGACCGGCGCCGGCTCGGTCTTCGTCGACGCGACGCGGCTGGTCCTGGACGACCCGCGGCGCCGCCAGACCGCCTCGCTGTCGACGATCACGAGCGTGGTCCGGCACGAGGACACCGTCTGGGTCCGCCGCCAGCGCGCGCACAACTGGCTGATCGAGTGCGCCAGCGAAGCGGACGCGAAACGGCTCCACACGGCCCTCGTCGAGGCGACCTAGCCATGGCCGACCACGCCTTCGCCGCGCCCGTGCTCCGCACCGAGCGGGTCTTCCGGATGCACTACGTCCCGATTCCCGCCGAGGTCGACGCGGCGCTCGGCGACGCCCGCATCGTCGTCGGGACGCTGTGCGACGTCCCGTTCCGCCGCGCCGTCCACGGGCGCGGCGACGGGACGCCCAAGCTGCACTTTGGGAAGGCGATGCTCGCGCAAGCGGGGCTGGGCTACGGCGATACGGCGATCGTGGAGCTGAGCGCCGCGACCGACCCCGACGCGGTCCACCTCCCGGCCGAGCTGGCGGCGGCGCTGTCGATGGACGAGGCGGCCGCGGCTCGCTTCGCCACGTTCACGCCCGGCCGCCAGCGATCCCTCGGTGTCCACGTCGACCAGGCGAAGCGGCCCGCCACGCGCGAGCGGCGGGCCTTGGACCTGTGTGAGAAGATCCGGACGCACACGCTCTACGGCGACCGAGCGGGCTAGTCCGCAAGTCGGCGGAAGACCTCGAACGCGGCCTGCTCGTAGCGGCGCGCACCCGGCGAGGGCTGGGCCTGCATCCGGACCACGACGAGGTCGCGCTCGGGGAGCACGTACAGGTTGGTGTCGAGGTAGCCGCGCGCCGCGAACCCCTCGGGCGCGTCGAGCCACCACAGTAGGCCATACGCCGGGTTGACGGTCTGGGACGGGCGAACCGATTCGGCGATCCAGTCGGCGGGCACCACGGCCTCACCGTTCCACCGGCCGCCGTGGAGCATCAACTGGCCGATCCGGGCGAGGTCGCGGGGCGTCGTCCACATCGTCGAGTGCGTCCAGGCCTGGCCGTCGGGGTAGACGTGCAGGCGCGTGTTCTCCATCCCGAGCGGCTCGAACAGCTCGCGGGCGGCGTAGGCCTCGAGCGGCTCGCCCGCCGCGCGCCGGAGGACGGGCGAGAGCAAATACGTCCCCTCGTTCGAGTACGCCCACACGGTCCCGGGCGGGTCCACGAGCGGGAGGGTGGCCACGAGCGAGTCCTTGTCGGAGACGCCGCCCACGGCGCTCGTCCGGGGGCGGTCGGTGTGGGAGCTCTGGAGCCCCGAGGTCATCGTCAGCAAGTGGCGGACGGTGACGCCGGCGGCGGCCCCGCCGGCCCACTCGGGGACGTAGTCCGCGACCGGGTCGTCGGCGGCCAGCGCGCCCTCGCCGATGAGCATCCCCGCCAGCAGCCCGGCCACGGACTTGGTGCTCGACATCGCTTCGATGGGCTCGGCGTACGACGGCGCGTAGAGCTCCTGCACGATCTGCCCGCGCCAGACGACCACGCACGCGGCGGCCCCGCTCCGAGCGCACACGTCGGCGTGGTCGGCCAGGGCCTCGGCGTCGAGCCCGAGCGCGACGGGGTCGTCGGCGACCGGCCAGTCGTCGCCGGCGGCTGAGGCGGGCGGGCGCGTCGACATCGTAGGTAGGAGGAACGGGCCCCGCTCGATGGCGTCGCGGACGCGGTCGATGGCGCGGGCGCCCCACTCGGGCCCGGCGTCGGCGCACTCGGCGTCGAACCGGGCCAGGTGTGGCCGGGCGCGGTCGGCCTCGCCGTCGAAGGTCCGGGAAAGCGCGGCGTGCACGAGGGCCTCGCACGCGCGGTCGCTGCCGGCGTCGGCGTCGGCGAGCGTCTGCTCCGCGAGTTCGGCCGCTTCGGCGTACCGGCCGGCTTGGCCGAGCTCCATCGCGGTCTGGGCGGAGGCGGACACTGCGAGGAGGGCGAGGAGGGGGGCGAGGCGGAGCATCCGTGTCGTATTAGTACGATTGGAATAGTATTTCTGCGGGTGCGGTTCGTCAATCGCTTCCGGCCTGGCACCCGACGCGGACCGAGCGGGGGCGCTCCGTGGACGAGGGCGCGGGCCGTCAGGCGTCGTCGAGCGTCAGCGTCAGCGTGTGCGTGCCGTCGACGGTCTGCCCGATCTCGACGGTGCCCGCGAGCCCTACGAGATCGCCCGTGCCCGAACCGGGCACGACGTGGCCGAAGGTGCGGGGCGCCAGCCCCGGCCCCATCAGCCCGCCGTGCTGGATGACGAAGCTCCCCTTGCGGTTGCCGATGGCGCCCGTGATCCGCTCGCTGACGACGTAGCCCGCGCCGGCCGCCGGGTCGCCCATCCCGCAGAAGAGCCCCTCGCCGGTGCTCGTGCCCGTCACGTCGCCGCTCCGGAAGGCCTTCTCGATGCGGACGCGCGACAGCGCCGGGCCGGCCTCGGGGGTGTCGGCGCCCGCGGGCTCCCAGGCGGTGACGTCGAAGGTGGCGGTGGCGGTCACGGGCGGGAGGGGCGGGCGGCGGCGCAAGCTACCGCCCGGCCGTCGTGGCTCACTCGACCTCAAGCTCGAGGTGGGGGGCCCAGACAGAAAGGCGCCCCGGCCGAGGAATCGACCGGGGCGTCTCCGCTTGCGGCACCGGGCGACGGGCTCATCACCCGTGACCCATCACCCATCACCCGCTCACGCGTACGTGTTGAGCATCACCGGCATGATGAGCATCAGGAGCTCCTCGCCGTCGGCGCCCTCGGCGGGGGAGACGACGCCGGCGCGGTTGGGCGACGAGAACTCGAAGGCCACGTCCTCGCCGTCGATGTTGGAGAGCACCTCCTGGAGGTACTGCGAGTTGAACCCGATCTCCATCGGCTCGGCGTCGTAGTCGCAGAGCACGCGCTCCTTGGCCTCCGACGCCCGCTCGATGTCCTCCGCCGAGACGGTCAGTGCGTCGGACTCCAGCGCGAGCCGGATCTGGTGCGTCATCGACGACGAGTACAGGGCCACGCGGCGGACGGCCGCCAGCATGGCGTCGCGGCCGACCGTCAGGCGCTTCTCGTTCTCGACCGGGATGACGGCCTCGTAGTTCGGGTACTGCTCCTCGATCAGGCGCCCGACGACCTGGGTGTCGCCAAAGTCGAACCCGACGTAGCCGCTGGCGATCTGGATGGAGCAGGCGCCCTCGCCGGCCGCCTTGGCCGCGAGCGCGAGGGCGCGGGCGGGTACGATCACGTCGATCGGCTCTTCGGCCGTGATGCCGTCGGCGACCAGCTTGACGAGCCGGTGGCCATCGGTCGCCACGATGGTCGCGTTGTCGGGGCGGACCTGGAACAGGACGCCCATCATCGCCGGACGCAGGGCGTCCTTGCTCGCGGCAAAGCCCGTCTTGTCGATGGCGTGCTTGACGAGGGCGCTGTCGGCCGAGATCGTCTGGGCGCCGTCGAGCGAGGGGAGCGCGGGGTAGTCGCCGCCGTCGTAGCCGACCATCTTGTACCGGCCCTGGTCCGTCGTCAGCTCGACGTTGAACTCGGCGTCGGTCGTGACGGTGACCGACAGGTCGGGGAGCGCGCGCAAGGTGTCGAGCAGTCGGCGCGCCGGGACGGCGATGCGCTGCTTGGCGTCGGTCCCGTTCTGCTCGAACTGGACGGCCAGCTTCTGGACGATCGAGATCTCGAGGTCGGTCGCGGCGATCTTGAGGCGGTCGTCGATGCGCTCGAACAGGACGCACTCCAGGATGGGGAGCGTGCTCTTGGAGGGGACGGCCCCGTTGACGGTCGAGAGCGCCCGGAGGAGGTCGGCGCTGGAGGCGGTAAACTTCATGTCGAGGGTGGGTTCGGGGCAGACGCCGGGGGTATCGGCAGGCCCGCGCGTTTAGCAAGTCAACATACACGCCCGAGGGCGGGATCTGGTCCGCGCCGAGGCGTGAAAACGGGGGCGGCCACGGATCGAACCCCGCGCGCGGAGGCTGGCGAGGGCGACATGGGTCACGTATGTGAGGAAAGGGGTTAGGCACGGTCGGTGATACAGAATGACTAGGCCCGGATGCGCAGTTCCGTATCATCTTGTCGCCCCATCGCCCCCGGTCTCGTGATCCGTCGCCTCGCCGTCTTCGCCGTGCTGCTCGCGCCCCTCGCGGCGGTCGCCCAGGACCCGCCGATCCGGTGGGGCCGCCTCAACGACGCCGACAAGGCGCTCGAGACCGTCGCCGACCCCGACGCCCACGCCGTCGTGCTGGCCGACGTCGGGTTCGCCGAGCTCGACCTGCGGATGGGCCAGAGCCTGACCTACAAGATCCGCCGCCACACCCGCGTCAAGATCTTGGACGAGGCCGGCTACGCCCAGGGCGAGTTCGCGATGCGCTACAACGGCGACGACCAGATCCGCCGCGTCCGCGGCCAGACGTTCGTGCCCGACGGCCAGGGCGACTATCGCCGCGTCGAGCTGAGCGGCCGCGACATCCTGGACGAGGTGGTCGCCCCGGGCACGCGCGAGGTCCGCTTCTCGATGCCCGCCCTCCAGCCCGGCGCCATCTTCGAGATCGAGTACACGTACGAGACCGACCAGATCACCATCCTGCCCGGGTGGACGTTCCAGTCCGACGAGCCGACCCTCGTGAGCGAGTACCGGCTCATCCTGCCGGTCTACTTCGAGTACGCGACGGTCTCGCAGGGCCGCCGCTTCCAGGCCTTCCCGCGCGAGCAGATCCGGCGCGCGGACTACGACGCCGCCGAGTTCCGCTGGCAGGCGACCGACGTGCCCGCCCTCCGCGACGAGCCGTACACGACGACCGAGGCCGACTTCGCCGAGTACGTCGGCTTCCAGCTCCGCGCCGTCCACCGGCCCGACGGCTTCACCGACACCGTCCTCTCGACGTGGCCCGAGTTCGCCGAGACCCTGCGCGACGCCGACGCCTTCGGCCGCCGCCAGCGGGGCACCCGCCGCGCCCGCGAGCTGGCCCGGGCGACGGTCGCCGGACTGGTCGACGACGAGGCTAAGGCGCGCGCGCTCTACGACCTGGTCCGCACCGAGTTCGTGTGGGACGGCACGCACCGCACGTTCGCCGACCGCGACCTCGATGCCGTCGCCCAGGCGCGCTCCGGCACCTCGGGCGAGCTGGCGCACCTGCTGGTGGCGATGCTCGCCGAGGCGGGCATCCCGGCGCACCCCGTGCTGCTGTCGTCGCGCGCGAATGGCCGGCCGGTCACGGCGTACCCCGTCGCCGAGCAGTTCGACCGGATCCTAGTCGCCCCCGTCGTCCCGGGCGCCGGGCTGACGCTGCTCGACCCGACGAGCCCGCACCGCCCGTACGGCGAGGTCGACGTGCAGGCCCTCAACGGCGAGGTCTGGCTGGCCGACTACGCCCGCCCGCGCTGGGTGCCGCTCCGCGCCCCGCGCGACACCGAGACGACGACGCTCGTGCGCGGCCGGCTCGCGCCCGACGGCACGCTCGCGGGCACGCTGCAGCTCCGGCTGGCGGGCTACGACGCCTTCGACGCGCGCGTCGCGATCGCCCAAGAGGCCGCCGCGAGCGGCACCGCCGACGCCCTGTCCGACGCCGCCGACGCCGACGAGTCCGTCGCCTTCGCCGACGTCGTCGTCACCGGCATCGACAGTGTCGACGCGAGCCTCGACCTGACCGCCAGCCTGACCACGGCCGCCGCAGAGGTCGTCGGCGACGAGATGTACC
Source organism: Rubrivirga halophila (assembly GCF_046845755.1). GTDB lineage: Bacteria > Bacteroidota > Rhodothermia > Rhodothermales > Rubricoccaceae > Rubrivirga. The sequence goes on along the minus strand of NZ_CP177357.1, from coordinate 3,007,159 downwards.
TCACGCCGTTCGTCGTGATGCAGCTCGAAGAGAACCCGTTCCAGCGCGAGACGCGGACGTTCCCCGTCGACTTCGCCTACCCCTTCAAGCGCACCTACGTCGCCGACATCGCCATCCCCGACGGCTGGGAGGCCGTCGACCTGCCGGAGACCGTGTCGCTGGCGATCCCGAGCCGGAAGGTCCGCTACCAGCGGTTCGTGTCGGCGGCGCCCGGCGGCGTCTCCGTGCGGACCGTCCTGATGGTGACCGAGTCGCAGGTCGAGGCCGACGAGTACCCGGCGCTGCGCGAGCTGTACGACGAGATCGTGGCGACCGAGGCGGAAGCGCTCGTGCTGGTGCGCACCGGCGAGCCCGGCCCGCCGCCGCCCGCCCCGCCCGTCGACACGCCCGAGCCCGACGCCGGCGACGACGCCGGGGGCGACCAGTAGTGCGCGCGGTTCTCCTGCTCGCGGCGCTCACCGCGAGCGCCTCGGCGCAAGAGTGGGCCGTCACGCCCGCCGTCCGGCTCGCGGCCGACGGCGCGCCCGTCGTCGTCCGCCACTACGCGACCGAGTACGAGGTCGACGGCCCTGGCCGGGCGACGACGCGCGTCCGACTCGTGGCGACGGCGCTCGACGCGGCGGGCCGCGAGGCCGTCGCCGAGCTGGGCGTCGTCCACGGTGGCTTCCGGCGCCTGCGCCGGTTCGAGGGCACGCTGTACGACGCCGACGGGACCGAAGTCCGCCGGCTCGGCCGCCGCGATGCCGAGGACCGCGCGCTGGGCTCCATCTACGAGGACCTCAAGGTGCGCCGCGCCGCGCTCTACGGCGACCGCCTCCCGTTCACCGTCGAGTGGACGTACGAGATTGAGCACGACGGCGTGCTCGGCTGGCCGACGTGGCGCCCGCAGCGCTCGGGCTGGCCCGTCGAGGAGGCGCTGTTCACGCTCACCGTCCCCACGGGCACGCCGGTCCGGACGCTGGCGCGCGACGTGGTGCCGCCGTCCGAACGGCTCGGCGACCGGGGCCGCGACGCGCGGACGTGGCGCATCGTCGGTCTGACGCGCGCCCAGATCGAGGAGTGGGGGCCGCCGGGCTGGGAGCAGCTCCCCGAGCTCCGGCTCGGGACGGACCGCTTCGAGATCGGCGGCGCCCAGGGCCGCCTCGACTCGTGGAGCGCGTTTGGCGCGTGGTACGACGGCCTCGGCGCCGACCGCCAGGCGCTGCCGCCGGGCGCGCTCGCCGAGGTCCGCCGCATCGTTGAGGGCGCCACGACCGACGCCGAGCGCGCCCGGCGCCTGTACCGCCACCTCCAGGCCACGACGCGCTACGTCAGCATCCAGCTCGGGCTCGGCGGCTGGCAGCCCTTCGACGCCGCCTACGTGTTCGAGCGCCGCTACGGCGACTGCAAGGCGCTCACCAACTACATGCTGGCGATGCTGGAGGCCGTCGGCATCGCGGCCGACCCCGTGCTCATCGAGGCGGGCGTCGAGGGGTCCGACCTGGCCGAGGCGTTCCCGCAGAACGCCTTCAACCACGTCATCCTGCGCGTTCCGCTCCCCGAGTACCGCGTGCCCACGATCGCGCCCGACGGCGCGGTCTGGCTCGAGTGCACGAGCCCCTACGCCGCCTTCGGCCACCTCGGCTCGTTTACCGAGAACCGCCCGGGTCTGCTCATCGACGGCGCCAACAGCCGCATCGTCCGCACGCCGGTCTCGACGCCCGAGACGAATTGGACGCGCCTCGACGCGGACGTGGTCGTGGACGCGCGCGGCTCGGCGACCGCCGATCTCCGCTGGACGCTGCACGGCGAGCCCCGCACCGACGCCGTCGCCGCGCTCGCGGAGGCGACGGAGGTCGACCGCGCGGCCACGCTCCGCGCGCTCGCGGGGATCGCCAGCGCCGACCTCGGCGCCGTCGACGTGTCGGCCGTGGCGGCCCGGCCGGACACCCTCGAGCTGTCGGCCCAGCTCGCCGTGCCCGGCCTCGCCCGACGGGCGGGCACGCGCCTGCTCGTCGGCCTGACCCCGTTCGCGGGGGCGGTCGCCGTCCCGCCAGCCGTGGACACGCGCCGCCAGCCGGTCCGCCTGGGCGCCGCATACGCCCGCCGCGACTCCGTCCGCATCGCCCTGCCCGACGGGTACGCGGTCGATGGTGACCTCCCGCCCGTCGAGGTCGTCGGCGTCGTCGGCCGCTACGCCTTGCGCGCCGCCGCCGATGGCGACGCGATCGTCGTGGTCCGCGAGCTGGTCGTCGACGCGCCGGACCAGCCGGCCGAGGCCTACGGCGAGGTCCGCGCCTTCTTCCTGGCCGTCGCCGAGGCCGACGGGATGCGGGCCATTGCCCGGCGCGAGTAGCCGACCCCACCTCTCCCTTCAGGCGTGAGCCTGGCTACGGCGTCCCCTCTCCCACTGGGAGAGGGACAGGGTGAGGGCCCCCCGCGCCCGCCCCGCGTGCGGTGGCGGGCGCGGGCCTGTTCAAAGGGCTTGCGGGCCTCGAGAGGGGCCGCCTCAGCCCTCGCCGAGCTGGCGGCTCCGCTCGGTCGCCATCGCGACGGTGTCGATGAACATCGACCGGAGCCCCTGCTTTTCGAGCTCGGCGACGGCCGTGATCGTGGTCCCGCCCGGCGTCGTCACCTGGTCGCGCAGGATCGCCGGGTGCTCGCCTGTCTCGATCGCCAGCCGCGCCGCGCCCAAGACCGTTTGCATCGACAGCCGCCGCGCGACCGGCCGCGGCAGGCCCTGCTTGACGCCCGCGTCGGTCAGCGCCTCGATCACCATGAACACGTACGCCGGGCCACTGCCCGACAGGCCGGTGACGGCGTCCATCAGGTGCTCCGGAACCTCCTCGACCACGTGGCCGACGGCCAGGAACACCTCGCGCGCGAGCGCCACGTGCGCCGGGCTCGCGTGCGCGCCAGGCGCGATCGCCGTCGCCCCCTCGTCGACGAGCGCCGGCGTGTTCGGCATCGCCCGGACGATCGGGAGCGCGTCCCCGAGCGCGTCTGCCAGCGCCGCCGTCGTCACGCCTGCCAGCGTCGAGAGCACGAGCGTGCCCGGGGTCAGGTGCTCGCGGACCTCGGCGAACAGCGCCGCCGCGTTCTGCGGCTTGACGGACACGATCACCAGGCTCGCATCCCGGACGGCCGCCGGGTTGTCGTCCGTCGCGGTGACGCCCGGGAACTGCTCGCGGAGCGTCGCCAGCCCCTCGGCGCTCCGCCGGGTGACGGTGATGCGGTCGGCGGCGAGGTCGCCGCCGCGCAGCAGGCCGCCGACGAGGGCGCGCCCGATGTGGCCGGTGCCGAGGACGGCGAGGGTGTGGTCGCGGAGCATGAGAGACGAGGCGGGGACGGCCCGCAAGATCACCCGCCCGGCGCGGCGCGGCGCGCCGAACCCGCCGTGGCCCGGTTCGCCTCGCGAGCGGTCCTGCTGGCGCCAGCCGGCGGACACCCTCACCCCATCCCTCTCCCGACGGGGAGAGGGGGCGTCGGAGGCGACGCCTGCGCAAGAAGACCCACGGTGACCACTGGCCAACCCTCCCCTCCCGGACGGGAGGGGCCGGGGGAGGGCGACGGGCGCCGCGCCAGCAGGCAGCGCTTGCGCAAGCCCATCGGCTCGCGCCAGCGGGGCTCGCGCTAGTTGCGGCCGTTGCCGCGCCCATTGCCCCTGCCGTTCCCGTTGCCGCGTCGGTCATCCCGACGGTCGTCGCGCCGATCGCTGCGGCAGGCGCCGAAGCGGTCGCCGTGGTTGAGGTGTCCGCGGACGGCGCTCTGGGGCAACGTCTTGGTGTCCTTGCCCTTGTGGCAGACGACATAGCGCGCCTGGCTCCCGCTGCCGCCGACGCGGGCGGAGGCGGGGTACGACCGGCCGGAGCGGTCGTAGTTGGACGAGGAGCAGCCCGCGAGCAGGCCGAGCGAGAGGGTGGCGAGGGCGAGAAGCCGCATGGGAGTCGTGGTGGGACGTGGGGAGGGATGCAGAGACCGGGCCATCGGCTCCGCAGGCGCGCGAGGGCACCTTTGCGCGGCCGCGCGTCCGGCCCGGTGGACACCGCCGAGCGGTGGGACGTGCACGGTCCGTGCGCTAGCGGAGGGCGCAGTCCTGCTGGTCGCCGGACAGGCGGAGGGCGACGTCGGCCTCCGCGCCTCCGCCGATCGAGACGATGTCCAGGCCGGAGACGGCGATGACGCTGACGGGGTAGGTCAGCGCACCGCCGCCGACGTCTCCGACGCGCTCGACCTCGGCCGACACGATGGCTCGGCCGCCGTCGCCCTCGACGTCTACGACGGTGAGCTGGTAGTTCGTAGCGGGGCAGGCGCCGAAGGTGCTGACCGCGAGGACCGTTTCCCGGCCAAAGTCGGCCTCGATGGGGTCGGCCAGGCCGAGCCGCTCCCGGAGCGCGTCGGCCGCGGCCTCCGTATGAACGACGGTGATGGGGTCGATGGGCTGGAACGCCGAGGTCGAGGCCAGCGATCGGAACGAGAGCGCGGCGTCGCCGTCGGTGAGAGAACAGCCGGCGAGGACGGCGACGGCGGCGACGGGGGCGAGTGCGACGCGCATGGGGGCGGGCGTGGAGGGGGAGCCTAGGGCCGCTCTGCACCCTCACCAGGTCACATCTGGACCTGCTACGCGATCAGGCCCGAGACCACGCCGCGGTCGTCGATGACGGAGTCGGGCGTGCCGTCGCCCGTGTGCGCGCGGTCGGCCTCGGCGTCGGCCGGCGCGAGCGCGAGCGGGCCCAGGTCGAACAGGCACGCGGCCCACGTCAGGCCCGCGCCGAAGCCAACGAGCGCGAGCGTGTCGCCGGGCTTGGCGCGGCCGGCGTCGAGCGTCTCGGAGAGCGCGATCGGGATGGTCGCCGCGGAGGTGTTGCCGTAGTCGGCCACGTTCATCACCACCTTCTCCGGCGGCAGGCCGAGCGTCTTGGCGGCGTACTCGATGATGCGGGCGTTCGCCTGATGCGGGATGAACAGGTCCACGTCGGCGACCTCGGCGTCGGCCTTGGCCATCACGCGCTGGATCGACTCGGCCATCGTGCGCGTGGCGAACTTGAAGACGGCCCGGCCGTCCATCCGGAGGTAGTGCGTCCGGTTGTCGATGGCCTCCTGAGAGACCGGGTTGCGCGTGCCGGGGCACGGCGCGATCAGCGCCTCCGCCTGGGAGCCGTCGCTGCCGAGCTCGAAGGCCTGGACCCCGCACGGGTCGTCCGACGCCTGGAGCACGACCGCGCCGGCGCCGTCGCCGAAGAGCACGCACGTGGTCCGGTCTTCGAAGTCGAGGTTTTTCGAGATCACCTCGGCACCGACGACCAAGATGGTCTCGTAGGCGCCCGTCCGGATAAACTGATCGGCGGTGACGAGCCCGTAGACGAAGCCGGTGCAGCCGACCATCATCGTGAAGGCGCCCGCGTTCGTGCAGCCGAGCCCGTGCTGGATCTGGCTCGACACGGGGGGCGTGAGGTAGTCCGGGCTGGAGGTCGCCACGATCACCAGGTCCACGTCCTCGGGGGCCACGCCCGCGCGGTCGAGCGCGCGGCGCGCCGCCTCGATGCTGAGGTCGGAGGTCGCCTGGTCCGGGCTCACAAAGTGGCGGCGCTCGATGCCGGACCGCGAGCGGATCCACTCGTCGGAGGTGTCGACGATCTTGGCGAGGTCGTCGTTCGTGACGACGTTCTCGGGGGCGTAATGGCCCCATCCGACGAGGGACGCGTACTTCATATCGGCTGGCGTGGGAGTCAATCCCGACAAACGGTCCGTCAATAGGTGCGGTTTCAGGCGTCGCCTGAGGCCGCGAACGAGCCGGTCTGGAGGAACCGGACGGTGAGCGCGATGACGGTCGGCGACATCATCATCAGGGCGTGCGTCTTGGAGACGACCGCCCGGTCGGCGATCCCGTCCGGGGCGTGCGCGCTGGCGACCGAGACGAGCCCGTCGTGGGGGCCGCCGAACCACCGCCCGAAGGGGACGATCGACCGCGTCCCGGCGATCACACCCGCCTCGATGCCCCGGATGGGCCCGAGCCGCGACGGCCCGGCGTCGCCGGTGCCGAGTTCGTTGAGGGTGGGCCCCAGCGCGAGTTTGAACGGGCGCCGGTGGCCCAGCTTGTCGGCCACCTCGGACCCGGCGTGCGGCGGCGCCAGCATCACCGCGCGTGAGCCGTCGAGCGGGCGCCCCGCGTCGGCACGCTGGGCGGCGTACGCGCGGACGAGCACGCCGCCCAGCGAATGCGTCACGAAGTGGACGCGCTCGTCCTTGCGGCGCCCCTCCACCTGTGGGGTGACCACACGGGCGACCAACTCGTCGACCGAGTGCTGGCGCGAGGGGTAGTCGACGACCTCGGGCGAGAACCCGGCGCGGCGGAGCGCCCGGGCCATCGGGAGCATCGACAGGCCGGTCCGGCCGAGGCCGTGGATCAGGAGGACGGGGTCAGGCACGGCCCGTCAACGGCGCGGCGGGGCGGGGGGGTCCGAGAGCCGCTGAGCGCAAGCACTGAGGGACGGTTCGGGGAATGGCACGAGCCCCCTAAAGCGTCCCCTCTCCCACCGGGAGAGGGACAGGGTGAGGGGCCAGAGGGGTGCCATTCAAGCGCCGCCGCATGGATCCCCGCCTGCGCGGGGATGACTCACATTTGAGGGTTTGGCTCCCCCCAACATTTTCTCACGAGCGCAAGCAGTGCCGATGCCGCAAGGCTCAGCTTGCGCGCGTGCGCTACTCGCCCCCCGCCGGCCGCACGTCGACCAGGCCCGGGCTGCGGCGGAGGTACTCGTCGTAGAGCTCCGTCTGGCGCGAGACGAGCGGGATCATCAGGCCGTCGATGAACACGGCCGTGATCTGTGTGGCCGGCTCGAAGGGGTCGCCGTCGGCGACGAAGAGCGTGCCCGCCTTGCCGACCTCGATGGAGCCGAGGTGGTCGTCGACGCCGAAGATCCGCGCGGGGACGATCGTGATCGCCTCCAGCGCGGCCGCCCGGTCGAAGCCGAGCTCCTGGCCGTAGGCGACCGCGAAGCCGGCGTGGAACGGGAGGTTGCGGTAGTTCTGCATCCCGTCGTCGGTGCGGAGCGCGACGGCGATGCCGGCCTGCGCCATCAGCGCGGCGTTCTGGTACGTCCGGTCGTAGCGGTCGCTGGCGCGCGTCGGCATCCCGGTGACGGGCCCGGTGACGACGGACAGGCCCGCCTCGGCGATC